>JAUNCZ010000013.1 GCA_030526405.1 Lachnospiraceae bacterium
AGCAACTACACGGGTTTTAAACTCTTGAAAGGTTAAGCCGTGAATAATTCAGGTTCTTTCATATTGTGTTCAATGGATGACGATGTTATAATTATCACAGAGAGTGGTGGCGGTCACCACCCTCTGCTTTGATGATTATTTAATCATCAATATTAGAACCATAATCCATCCGACCAGGGAAATGATTCTGATGAGGAGCTGTTTCGAGTGTTGCCACCACTTGGATAAGCTCCTCAATCTTTTTAATAAGATCATCCATTTGCGTACCTCCTTTCTGATATTATCATACCATATACGGGCGTAGATATCAAGTAAAATACAAAAATTTATTATACTTTTTCATAAAAAGATCTCTTTTGTTGTTACGGAGAATAAATTTTCAACAAAGTGATTATTTTTCTGCAATATATTTTTTACTCGCATACTATTGTTCCGGATTACAATTGACAAGTATCCTGAGAAAAGCTATAGTGTCGATAGTTAGATAAAACTAACTATTACCTGCAAGGAGGTTTTCATCAGGATGAGGAAAACAACAGAAGAAAGAACCTGCGTATCTTCTAATGATATCTGCAGGATGAAATCAGCGGAATCCGGTCTGATTCCTTTAGAGTGTTCCGATGGTGAGGGCTGGGTACGATGCTACCAGGTGTTTCCTGGGATACAGTTAAGATTTTACGATATTCACGGAGAAAGCTATTGGATGGATACCCAGGCTGGGGAGGAGGAATTTGAAATTATTCACTGCCGGGAGGGGCGTGTGGAAGAGTGCAGGAGAGAGCATTTTTATTGTCTTTCTGCAGGGGATCTCACGGTGTGTCCGACGGAATCCGGCAGGATCTATCGCCATTTTCCCCTTCGGCATTATCACGGAATGACCATTATTGTGAATCTGCGGCAGGCCCCCCGGTGCCTTTCCTGCTTTCTGGAGGATGTGAACGTGGAGCCTGGGGCGCTCAGGGAGAAATTCTGCTCTTCTCCGGGAGCATTCGTGGCCCGGTCTCAACCGGCAGTGGCTCATATCTTTTCGGAATTGTACTCTGTTCCTGAAAAAATTCAGAAGGGGTATTTTAAGGTGAAGGTGTTGGAATTGTTTCTGTTTTTGTCCTGCGTGGATATCAGCACGGATGAATGGGTGAAAAGGAATTATTCCCCCTCCCAGCGGCAGCTGGCCATGGAAATCTGCGACTATCTCAATGACCACATGGACAGGAGAGTCACCATAGAGCAGCTGGCTGGCCGGTTCCATGTATCGGAAACCCAGATCAAAGCCAGTGTAAAAAGTGTCTGCGGTGTCTCTGTATCCAGCTATATCCGTATGCTGAAGATGAAAACTGCCGCCAGAATGCTTCGGGATACGGATCTGACAGTTCTTCAGGTGTCCAGCCGGTTTGGATACGACAATGCCAGTAAGTTTTCCTCTGCCTTTAAGAAGGTTATGGGAGTGACACCGAAGGAATACCGCAACCTGTCTGATGAGGAACTGATTTCTCAATGATAGATAAGCTTGAAAAATGCCTGTTTGGAGCAGAAACTCCCCTGTTTGGAGTGGATAAAGGGAGCCTGTTCTTATATGATACATACCATCGAGGAGTGATCAGCTCCTATTATTTTTGATTGATGGTTAGATAAAACTAACCAAGAAAGGGAGTATCGTTATGAGAAAGAAAATATGTATGATATCAGGAGTGGCTATGCTTACGGCAGCATTTTCAGGCTGCGGTGGGGACGCTGCCAATACTGTATCTGAAATCAATGGAGGAGATGAAACAGCAGCGTATCTCTATGGTACTATGGAGATTCCCTATGATGAGTTCTATGCTGCAGAGGGGATTGCATCCGGTGTGGATATGGTGAGCTCTGCTACCAACAGCAAATGGAAGAATGAAAACCTTACAGCGGGAACCTACAGCATCCCCCATGAAGAGGATGAGGGCGGTGATATTCTGGGTGTTGTATACCCGGTGGCTATTACCCAGGAGGATCTGGATGCCCTGGGCGATGAGAATTATGGATTTACGGTGCTGGAGCAGCAGCCGGAGGCCTACAAGATTGTGTCTGTGGAGAATCAGAGTGCCGCATTCTCTTCCGTACAGGGTGCTGAGGAGGAACTGGAAGCAGGGGTTACTCTGTCCACTAACACGGCCTATGGAGATTATTCTCTGAAGGTGGAGGGAATCTATGATGAGGAAGGAAATTCTGCACTGGGTGTAATCTACGGTGCCATGGTAAAAACTGAGGATGGGGCTGTCTATGGAATGCGTCATCTGGAAAATATTTGGAGAGATGAGCTTGCCTGGTCAGTTGGTTTTGTTACTGAAGAACGCCATGGAAATGAGCTTTCCAGTGAACCCTACGAGGATATGATGGGCAAGACTATCCATGAAATCCTCTTTATTACAGAAAATGGTTACAGTTCTCTGGCGGCAGAGATTTATCTTCCGTATAAATTTGATGGAGGTGTTGAGGTGACCAGTGTTCCTGTGGATGAGGAAGCTGCAGAGGTAGTCTTTACAAATCTTCCCGATGATTTTGAGCCGGAGTATACGGTGGAGAATCTGAGTTTTGAGATGGAAGGAACTTCTCTTCGTTATGCAGATGCCCTTCCTGGAGCCTACACACTGGTTGTGTCTGATCAGCAGGGAAAATATGCAAATCTTCTGTCTGAGTTTGTGTTAAGCACAGATCAGCTGCCGGTTGTTTTCAATGAGGAAACCCAGATGCTGGAGAAGGAGGCAGAAGAGGAGGAAACCCTGTTCAGAACCTTCCTTTCAAATATCACCACTGTAACTGTAAATGGTGTGGAGTACAGGGCTTCAGGAAACGGTGCAGCAGCCATTGTAACAACAGATGGTTCCATTGATCCGGAGGCTGTTGTGATGAAAGGCCATGGCCCGGAGGCGGAAACAGAACCTGTCTTTGCTGAAAGTGGACTGTATGAGCTTTCTGTTAAGGCTGTGGGCTTTGAACAGGCCATCAGTTTTACCATTGACGTTCAGAAGGAAGAAGTATGATTCTGATACAATCTTTAGTACTGGCCGGTGTCCTGGTGCGTCTGGGGAAGAACGTGCTGAAAAAGCATCCTGTCGTCTGCTATGGGGTTGCTTCCATGATTTCCCTGGCAGTTGTGTGGATAGTCTGGAGCGGAGTAGAAACGGGAGATACATGGTTCCTTCCGGCTTTTCTCCAGGGAGGCCTGGCAGGTAGTCTGTTTATCATCGTTATGTTTGCGGGAGCTGTTCCAAATGGCTCCCCCTACATGAGATATATCATGCCAATCCGTGGAGAGCTTTCTATCATTGCCTCCATACTGACCCTGGGACACAATATAGCCTTCGGAAAAACCTATTTTCTAAGCCTGTTTTCCCGGACTGCCATGGCGGCAAATGTGAAGCTGGCGGCCATCTGTTCTCTGGTTATGATTCTGATCATGCTTCCCCTTTTCCTGACCTCCTTTCGATGCATCCGCAGAAAAATGAAGGGGAAAAGCTGGAAACGACTGCAGAGACTGGCCTATCTGTTTTATGGGCTGATGTATATCCATGTTCTGCTCCTGAATCTTCCTGCTGTACCCCTTCGTGTGTCAGCTAAGATCAATGTGTTCCTGTATAGTATGGTGTTTTTTGTTTATGCCGATATGCGTATTGGAAAGTATCTGAAAAAGAGAGGGAAATGCTCCCGAATCAAATATCTCCATTTCTTCTTCGGGATTTTTTTCCTGCTGGTTTGTGCCGGTGTCGTAAGATCGGAGGCAAGACCGGTGGAACTGAGTGATGCAGTATCCTATATGGATGGGGTCTATTCCGGCTCTGGAATGGGGTATAATGGTCCCTTGCGTGTAGAGGTTACCATTGAAAATGGTGAGCTGACAGATATACAGGTTCAGTCATCGGTGGATGATGCGCCCTATTTCCAGAAGGCGGTGAATCATACGATCCCGGCCGTTCTGGAACAGCAGTCCCCGGAGGTGGATATTACCTCTGGAGCTACCTACAGCTCTGCCGGACTGAAGGCTGCCATCAGGGATGCATTGGCAGCGGCCCGACAGGAGGATTTTGAGAGTTAAAGCATGGCAAAAAATGAAAGATAGTTACTTTTGACTTGCGTGTATGGTTGCAATTCCTGTGAATATCATGGTAAAATCTGTGGTTTTTACAGATGTTTTGCAAGTTTAACAAATATTTAATTACTTTTTCGTTGACATTATCTGAAAAACCAAGTACAATGCCTGACATAGCAGTAATTTTCTGCTTTACAAAATTAAAAGGGTGATGTATATGACAGATAATTTAGAATATGTAACTTATAATTCAAAGGTTGATGCAACTTTAAGTCGCCTTGAGAAGTATGGCAGCGCCACAGGAAAAATTGATCCAAAACTGTATCAGGAGTACGATGTAAAACGAGGACTCCGTGATTCCAACGGAAAAGGTGTCCTTACAGGCCTGACAGAGGTTTCTGATGTAAGCGGATATGCAATTAACGAGGATGGTAAGAAGGTTCCATCTGACGGACAGCTGTACTACCAGGGATACGATGTACGTGATCTGGTAAGGGGAATGGGAAACAGGAGATATGGTTTTGAGGAGGTTTCCTATCTGCTTCTGTTTGGTGAACTTCCTTCAGAGGAGCAGCTGGAGGCATTTGTGGATGTAATTGACAGCTTTACAGAGCTTCCGGACGAGTTCACACGAGATATCATCATGAAGGCACCAAGTGCAAATATGATGAACTCTCTGCAGAGATGTGTTCTCAGCCTCTATTCCTATGATGAGAATCCTGAGGAGCTTTCTTTCCAGAACGTGCTCCGTCAGTCTCTGAATATGATCGCTAAGATGCCTCTGCTGGCGGTATACAGCTATCGTACTTACCGTTATTATCATAAAGGACACAATCTGATCATCCGTAATCCTAGGAAGGGTCTTTCCCTTGCAGAGAACCTTCTTCAGATGCTGCATCCGGATGGACAGTATTCTGAGCTGGAGGCAAAGGTTCTTGACGTTGCACTGATCCTTCATGCTGAGCATGGCGGTGGTAACAACTCTACCTTCACCACACACGTTATTACCTCCACAGGAACAGACAGCTATTCTGCTATTGCGGCATCCCTGGGATCTCTGAAGGGACCAAAACACGGTGGTGCTAACCTGAAGGTTCAGGATATGTTTACAGATATCATGACCAACCTGAATGACTGGGAGGATGAGGACGAGATTCGTGCTTACCTTACAAGAATGCTGGATAAGGAAGTATTTGACCATGCGGGCCTGATTTATGGAATGGGACATGCTGTCTACACAGTATCTGATCCAAGATGTGTGATCCTGAAGGAGTATGCTCAGAAGCTTTCTGTTGAGAAGGGACTGGAGAAGGAGTTCGCTCTCTATGACAGAATTGAGCGCATTGCAGGTGAGTGTATCGCTGCAAAACGTAATCTGCTGAAGCCGGTATGTGCCAATGTGGATTTCTACAGTGGTTTTGTATATACCATGCTGGGTCTTCCAAAAGAGCTGTACACACCTCTCTTTGCTACTGCACGTATCTCCGGATGGTGTGCACACCGTATCGAGGAGCTGGTTAACTCCAACAAGATCATTCGTCCGGCATACAAATATGTGGGACACCACAAAGAGTACGCAGATCTTCAGAGAAGAGATCAGTGGATCGACACTCCTTAAATACAACTTATACATATAATATAGAAGAAACAACTGAGAAAGCGGCCCTGCGGGTCGCTTTCTCAGTTATTACGAAGCAATGCACCGGCAGTTCCTGCCTGCAGGGTCTATTGAGAACTGTTCAAAAGATATCCACCGCTTCATAGGGCAAATGCAAAGAGGGTTTTTGATACATACGGAGTATTCAGTAAAAAAGAAATCTGAACATGTCAAGAAAAATTACTTGACAATGGAAAGCGGGCGTTGTAATATACAATACGGTGATGCAAATGGAGATAATGCACATGGAAAGTTTTGTAGAAAAATCTTATCTTTATGATTTTTATGGTGAATTGCTGACGGAACATCAGCGTCAGGTATATGAACAGATTATGTTTGAGGATCTCTCGGCCAGCGAGGTGGCAAGGGAGGCCGGCATTTCCAGACAGGGAGTGCACGATATGATCCGCCGCTGCGAAAGAATCCTGGAGGATTATGAATCCAAACTGCATCTGGTTGAAAAGTTTCTGCATATCCGAGAGAGTGTGCAGAAGATTCAGGGGTATACAGATACCATCCTGAAGGAACATCCGTTGGAAGAGGTGGAGCAGATTAAGTCCATTGCTTCTGATATTCTGGAGGAATTATAATACATGGCATTTGAAAGTTTATCAGATAAACTGCAAAACGTATTTAAAAAGCTTCGCGGCAAGGGTCTTCTGACTGAGGCCGACGTTAAAGCAGCTCTGAAGGAAGTTAAGATGGCACTGCTTGAAGCGGATGTAAGCTTTAAGGTTGTAAAACAGTTCATCAAATCCGTTCAGGAGCAGGCAATCGGACAGGACGTCATGAATGGCCTGAATCCGGGACAGATGGTAATCAAGATCGTACACGACGAGCTGGTAAACCTGATGGGCTCTGAGACAACAGAGATTACCTTCAAGCCTGGCAGTGAGATCACTGTGATCATGATGGCCGGTCTTCAGGGTGCCGGTAAAACAACCACCGCAGCAAAGCTGGCGGGAAAGATTAAAGCGAAGGGTAAAAAACCTCTCCTTGTTGCATGTGACGTGTACCGTCCCGCAGCCATTACTCAGCTGCAGGTGAACGGTGAGAAGCAAGGCGTGGAAGTTTTCTCCATGGGAGATAAACAGAAACCTGTGGACATTGCAAAGGCTGCAATGGAGCATGCAAAGGGTAATGGCTTCAATGTTGTGATCATCGATACGGCAGGTCGTCTGCACATTGATGAGGACATGATGGCAGAGCTGGTGGCTATTCGCGAGAATGTGCATGTGGATTATGCACTGCTGACTGTGGATTCTATGACCGGTCAGGACGCGGTAAATGTTGCCGAGACCTTCAATGACAAGGTTGGCATCGATGGCGTTGTTCTTACCAAGCTGGACGGTGACACCCGTGGTGGTGCGGCACTTTCCATCAAGTCTATCACAGGAAAACCCATCTTCTATGTGGGTATGGGTGAGAAGCTGTCTGATCTGGAGCAGTTCTATCCGGATCGTATGGCATCCCGAATCCTTGGCATGGGCGATGTGCTGAGTCTTATTGAGAAGGCACAGCAGAGCATTGACGAGGATAAGGCAAAAGAGATGGAGCAGAAGCTCCGCAAGGCATCATTTACCTTTGATGATTACCTTGAGAGCATGGAGCAGATGCGTAATATGGGCGGTCTGTCCAGCATCATGAAGATGCTTCCCGGAATGGGCGGCAAGATGAAAGAGCTGGAGGGAATGATTGACGAGAAAGACCTGGCAAGAAAAGAGGCCATCGTTCATTCTATGACCCCGGCAGAGAGAGCTAATCCGGATCTCCTGAATCCATCCCGTAAGAAACGTATTGCAAAGGGTGCCGGTGTGGATATCACCGAGGTTAACCGCTTTGTAAAATCCTTTGAACAGTCCCGCAAGATGATGAAGCAGATGCCTGGAATGATGAAGGGCAAACGCGGCATGATGCCGGGAATGGGCAATTTCAAGATGCCTTTCTAAGGCAGATCAGGTTGTATAGTTCAGAAGCACCGCTTTTGTTCTTATAGATTTAACAAAAATAAAAATATTAATTTAATTCATGGAGGAATTCAAAAATGGCAGTTAAAATTCGTTTAAGAAGAATGGGACAGAAAAAAGCACCTTTCTATAGAATCGTAGTAGCAGATGCTAACTCTCCACGTGATGGAAGATTCATCGAGGAGATCGGAACATACGATCCAACTCGTGAGCCATCTGCATACTCTGTAGATGAGGAAGCTGCTAAAAAATGGCTGAAAAACGGAGCACAGCCAACAGACGTTGTTGCTAAAATCTTCAAACTGGCAGGTATCGAGAAATAATAATTCCTTCGGAGGTAGTAGTAATGAAGGACTTAGTAGAGGTAATCGCAAAATCCTTAGTCGAAAATCCTGACGAGGTCGTTGTTACTGAAACTGATAAGGGAAATGAACTGCTTGTTGAACTGAAGGTTGCACCTTCTGATATGGGTAAGGTAATTGGAAGACAGGGACGTATTGCGAAAGCGATCCGTGCAGTTGTTAAAGCAGCATCTTCCAAAAGCGACAAGAAGGTAGTAGTGGAGATTCTGCAGTAATCAGAACAACAGTCAGCCGTCAATACGGTTTTGAACTATGAAATGAGACCCGGAAATGCTTTGAAAAAAGTCTTTCCGGGTTTACTACATATAGGAGATCTTATGGAACAGTATTTAAAAATCGGAATTATCACATCCACTCACGGCATTCGCGGCGAGGTAAAGGTATTCCCAACCACTGATGATCCTGCCCGCTTTAAAAAGCTTAAGACTGTTTATATGAAACAGGGACCATCCTATGTACCCATGGATCTGGCCGGTGTTAAATTTTTCAAAAACATGGTCATTCTGAAATTCAAGGGACTGGATGATATCAATCTGGTGGAGAAATACCGCCAGATGGAGCTGTATGTGGACCGCGCCCATGCAGTACCCCTGGGAGAGCACGAAAACTTCATCGCAGACCTCATTGATCTGAAGGTGATCACAGATGAGGGTGAGGAATTAGGTATCCTTACAGATGTGCTTCAGACCGGGGCTAATGACGTCTATATTGTAAAGACAGAGAAGTACGGGGAAGTGATGATCCCTGCCATTCGTCAGTGTATCCTGAAGGTGGATCTGGAGGAGGGAACCATGCTGGTACACCTGCTTCCGGGACTTCTTGAATTATAAGGAAATGCCTATGAAATATCATGTTTTAACTCTGTTTCCGGATATGATCCGTCAGGCTGCCGAAACCAGCATTCTTGGGAGGGCAGCAAAGAACGGCTTTATTTCTGTGGAGACAGTAAATATCAGAGATTTTTCAGCGAATAAGCACAATCGTGTGGATGATTATCCTTACGGCGGCGGTGCAGGAATGGTCATGGAGGCAGAACCGGTATACCGTGCCATCGAATCTGTGGCTCAGAACTGCAGCAAGCGTCCCAGAGTGATCTATCTGACCCCTCAGGGCAGGGTACTGAACCAGACCATGGTGGAGGAGTTTGCCATGGAGGAGGAGCTGGTGCTGCTCTGCGGTCATTATGAGGGCATTGATGAGCGTGTGCTGGAGGAATCTGTCACAGATTACGTATCCATCGGAGATTATGTGCTCACCGGCGGTGAGCTGGGAGCCATGGTGCTCATTGATGCGGTGTCCCGCTTTGTGCCGGGAGTGTTAAGCAATGAGGAATCCTCCCAGTTTGAGTCTCTGCAGGACAATCTGCTGGAGTATCCCCACTATACCAGACCGGAAGTATGGCATGACCGCTGTGTTCCTGAGGTGCTTCTTTCCGGCGATCATAAAAAGATTGAGGCCTGGAGAAGGGAAAAGTCCTTGGAGAGAACAGAGGAGCGCCGTCCGGATCTTCTGAAGAAGAGCTATCAGGTTCGTTCCCTGTACTACGGACAGGGAGACTCTGCTGAATGTGCAGAGGCTCTCACCAGAGTGTTATCCAGATATGGGGAGCTGATGGATTTTAACAGAAAGAAGCTGAGAAAAACCAGATGGTCCTTCGGAAAGAATGATCTGCTGCTGTTTTTTATGGATGATATCGATGAAGAGTTCTGTCAGGTTTTCATGAATGGCAGAAAGACTCCGGCCTGTCTGATTCTGAGCCGGGAAATCTCTTCGGAAAAGAAGGCTCTTCTGACAGACATGCTGGATAAGCAGAAGATCCGTGTGCTGGACTGCATGGACCTGGAGGAGCTTCAGGGAGAGGAAGCTCTGAAAAGAGCCGGAATCCAGATCCGCCAGAAGGTTCTGGAATTATAAATCAGGGATTGTATTTTATTCTGAAATAAAAAAAGCTTGCATTTTTCACTGAACTGGTATATAATTCGACGTGTTGTGAAAACGCAGATGGTCCGCTGTCACGTTTATCGGTGATAAGAACATCCAACTATTATTTAAATTTAAGGAGAGATAAGAACATGAACGAGATCATCAAAAAGATCGAAGCTGAGCAGCTTAAAGCAAACGTTGATGAGTTCCGTGTAGGAGACACTGTACGTGTTTACGGAAAAATCAAAGAGGGAAACAGAGAGAGAATCCAGGTATTCGAGGGTGTTGTTCTGAAAAGACAGGGCGGATCCAACCGTGAGACTTTCACTGTAAGAAAAACTTCTAACGGTGTTGGCGTAGAGAAAACATGGCCACTTCACAGCCCTAACGTAGAGAAAATCGAGGTTGTTCGTCGCGGTAAAGTAAGACGTGCTAAACTGAACTACCTGAGAGAGCGTGTAGGTAAAGCCGCTAAAGTTAAAGAGCTGGTTAGATAATTCATTTTCGAATCGGTTTTATAGAGAACACAATACAGGGACTTATACGAAGGTATATGTCCCTGTTTTGTGATATCCTCTGACAATGTGTCATCAGGTGGAAAGTATTACCCAAACAGGAGAAGGCGATGAGATTTACAGCTAGATATCTGAGGGATTATTTTCTGCAGGCAAAAATCAAAAATATCATCATGTGGATCCTGGAGATTTCACTGATGATCATCTTGGGATTTGGCTATGCAACCTATTTCTGTCAGAATGTGGTGGTTCAGGAGAGTTCCATGGAGCCCACCATTTCAGCAGGAGAGACGTTGCTGATCAACCGGTTTGCATACAAGATCTCCTCTCCAAAAAGAGGTGATATTATTGCATTCCGAACAGAAGATAATCCAGAAAGCAGTATTCATATCAAGCGTGTGATCGGATTACCTGGGGAGACGATCCAGATCAAAGAAGGACAGATACTTGTTGACGGGCAGACCTATATTGAAAAGAAGGGGTTTCCATCCATCAAGGATGGGGGTCTGGCGGAAGCAGAAGTCATACTGGGGGGAACAGAGTATTTCGTGTTGGGCGATAACCGCAACAACAGTGAAGACAGCCGACATATGGATGTGGGCAATGTGAAGAAGGAGCAGATTGTTGGAAAGCTCTGGTTCATAACTGCACCTAAGTCGGAATTTGGTTTCCTGATTGATTAGTTGAAGGGTTTAGAAAGAGAGTTTTAATTAAGTATGGATATTCAATGGTATCCTGGTCATATGACCAAAGCAAGACGACAGATGCAGGAGGATCTGAAACTGATCGACCTGATCATCGAGCTGGTAGACGCGAGAATTCCCGTTTCCAGCCGTAATCCGGACATCGGTGAGCTGGGCAAGGGGAAAGCCCGTCTGATTCTTATGAACAAGGCCGATCTTGCAGACGATGCAGCAAACAGAAAATGGCTGGACTTTTTTAAGAGTCAGGGCTATCATGCACTTCTTATTGATTCACGCAGCGGAAAAGGTGTCCGCAGTATCGGACCCATCGTTCAGGAGGCGTGCAAGGAGAAGATTGAGCGTGATGCCAGAAGAGGAATCAAGAACAGACCGATTCGTGCCATGGTAGTTGGAATTCCAAATGTAGGCAAATCTACTTTCATCAACTCCTATGCCGGAAGAGCCTGTGCGAAAACCGGAAATAAACCTGGAGTAACTAAAGGAAAACAGTGGATCCGACTTGGCAAGGGTCTTGAGCTCCTTGATACTCCCGGAATTCTCTGGCCAAAATTTGATGATCCGGAGGTTGGAAAGCGTCTTGCCATCATCGGTTCTGTGAAGGATGAGCTCTTAAACGTGGAGGAACTGTCCCTTTCTATGATGAAGTTCCTGAAGGAGACTTATCCGGGAACTCTTCATGAGCGTTATCAGGCTGATGAGAGCAAAACAGAGGTGGATAACCTGTATGAGATCGCAGCAAACAGACAGTGTGTGCTGAAGGGCGGCGATCCTGATACAGTGAAAGCAGCCTCCATCCTGATGGATGATTATAGAAGCGGAAAGCTTGGAAAGATTTCTCTTGAGCATCCCGCAGCTGAATAAAGGGAAACATGCTTTGCAGGTTTCCTGTGTATGATAAATGATACTAGTGAGAGATATCTGATGGACATCGGGTATCTCTCATTTTTCGTTATAGCGGACCGGAATATGAGGATGGGCGATGTTTCGCTCTCTGTGTTATACTGTGTAACAGAAGAATTATTTCATAGAAGAATTATAGAACAGAAGAACTGTTTTATCTCAGTGGAGAAGACTCCCACCTCTATAGGTGGTGAGCATTGACAAATTAGTCTCAGTGGGAGTCAAATCTCCGACTGAGATAAAACGCTCCGCGAGGATGCGCAGCGATTCTGATAGGAAAATGTCAGCAAAAGCTGACCAGAATCGCGCGCCAAGTCTCCGCAAGCGTCGACTTGAAAGAAAACAGGTACTTTGTTATAGCGGAATTATATGGTAGTACAGGAGGTGTGATATGAAGGTGGTTGTGGCTGTGGATTCTCTGAAAGGCAGTCTCTCCAGCATGGAGGCGGGAAATGCAGTGAAGAGGGGAATTGAACGGGTATTTCCGGAGGCGCAGGTACAGGTGTGTCCCCTGGCAGATGGTGGAGAGGGCACTGTGGAGGCTCTCACTGCCGGCATGGGGGGAGAACTGGTCAGAACAATGGTCACCGGCCCCCTTGGGAAGCCTGTGGAGGCGGTTTATGGAATTCTTCCCGGTGGAAAAACCGCAGTGATGGAGATGGCTTCGGCTGCAGGCATAACCCTTCTGTCTAAAGAGGAGAGAAATCCTCTGGAGACCACCACCTATGGTGTGGGAGAATTGCTGCGGGATGCCATCAGCAGAGGCTGTCGTTCCTTTATTATGGGCATCGGAGGCAGTGCCACCAACGACGGCGGTATGGGAATGCTGCAGGCACTCGGTTTTGAGTTTCTTGATGAACAGGGGAAACCTGTTCCCTGCAAGGGAAGGGGACTGGAGAATCTGCATTCCATTTCCGTTGCCCATGCCCTACCGGAGCTTTCGGAGTGCAGCTTCCGCATCGCCTGCGATGTGAAGAATCCCCTCTGCGGACAGCAGGGTTGCTCTGTAGTGTTCGGACCCCAGAAAGGAGCGGATCCGGAGATGATTCGCTTGATGGACGGCTGGCTGGAACACTATGCGAAACTGACAGAGAAAGTATTGACGGAGGAAAATTGGGGCCGGAAGACTGGCTCGGGGGCGAATTCAGAAGCGGAATCAGGAGCGGCTTCTTCAACAGCGGCAGAAACAATTTCTCGTTTCGATAAGAATTATCCCGGCACAGGGGCTGCCGGAGGCCTTGGTTTTGCCCTGCGCAGTTATCTGGGAGCGCAGCTGGAATCGGGGATTCGTATTGTTCTGGAGGAGACGGCACTGGAGCAGAAGATCCGAGAGGCGGATCTGGTGGTCACCGGAGAGGGGCGTCTGGATGCCCAGACAGCCATGGGAAAGGCTCCGGCGGGGGTGGCTGCCATGGCAAAGAAATTGGGAAAACCGGTGTTGGCATTTTCAGGATGTGTGACGGAGGATGCGGGTATCTGCAATGAGAAGGGTATCGATGCCTTCTTCCCCATTCTCAGAGAGGTGGTTTCTCTGGAGGAGGCTCTGGAGCCGCAGCGGGCAGCTGCCAATATGACGGCCACGGTGGAACAGGTGATGCGACTGGTCCGACTGTATCGATAAATTCGGAAAAAGGGATTGTGAATGTCCGCTTTAATGTGGCTTTTTCTGCTGCAGACAGCTTTGCATCGGAGAGATTGACTGGTGGGAGGATGTGACCTTTGATGATATCAGACAGGTGAGCATAAGGATGTCGCCGGAGTGATAAAATATTTCGGTATCTTACGAAAATGTACGAAAAAAAGAACAGGAAAAGCAGGCTGATAAATTGTTATTATTTTGACAAACAGGCCTGCTTTTGCTATACTGTTATTAAAGAAATGTACAGAGATAAAAAAGCGGAAATATGCGGAAGGCACTGTGTTCAGAAGGAAAGACATGCGGTAAGTTGTCATCTGGAAACTGTGTATACAATTTATTTTGGGGGACCGGAATAGTTCATATATAGCTTGAGAATTCGAGGCTGTATTATTTACAATTTGGGTTAACTGGGATAATATAATATACATCATGACAGGGATTTTCTGCTGACAAAACGGGAAACCTTTTGGGGACAGGAGAGAAACAGTTGTCATGTAAATGTAAAGACATAACTGAAAATAAGTAGAAAAAAGAAGAGTAGTCAGAGATGAAAAAATCATTAGCAGCGATCAAAGAGGAATTTCAGATGACGCCCAGGGAAGACTGGAATCAGTTGTTTTCTGTCTATGATGAGGATGACAGAAAGGGTGTCAGGGATTTTCTTGCCCGATGCCGGAAGCAGCTGGAGAAGGACCGGGAAGAGCTGGAGCGTCTGGAGGCCCTCTGCAGATACGAAAAAGAGTATTCGGATTACGAATACATTTGTGGAATCGATGAGGTTGGCCGCGGTCCGCTGGCAGGACCTGTGGTGGCAGGAGCGGTGATTCTTCCAAAGGATGTGAGGATCCCGGGCATCAATGATTCGAAAAAACTCAGTGAAAAGAAACGAGAAGAACTGTATGATGTGATCCGTGAAAAGGCCATCTGCTGGGCGGTGGGTTATGCATCCCCCCAGCGGATCGATGAGATCAACATCCTTCAGGCAACCTATGAGGCCATGCGGGAGGCAATCTCCCAGCTGGATCCTGTACCGGGTCTTCTTCTGAATGATGCAGTGAAGATTCCGGGAGTGGATATTCCTCAGGTGCCCATTATCAAGGGAGATGCAAAAAGTCAGTCCATTGCAGCTGCCAGTATCCTGGCTAAGGTCACAAGGGACAGACTGATGGTGGAGTATGACAAGCTGATGCCGGAGTATGGCTTTGCTTCCAACAAAGGTTACGGCTCGGCGGCTCATATAGCAGCTTTGAAGGAGGTGGGACCAAGTCCGATCCACAGAGCTACCTTTATCAAGAATTTCGGAGGAGAGAACTGAAGTGAAACCGGTAATGAATTTTTTTACGACCATGACAATAGTCACCCAGTTTGCTGTTTCTCTTCTGACACCCATTGTACTGAGTCTTCTTCTGTGCTGGTATCTCACCGACAGAACAGGAATCGGACTCTGGGTTTATATCCCTGGTTTTATCGTGGGGTTTGGCACTGCATTTATGGTGGCCTACAAGCTGTATCTGCAGGTGCTGAAGAAGGATAAGAAGGAAAACCGTCAGAGGACATCCTTCAACAGACACATATAAAAGGAGAGAAAGAGTATTATGTTTAAGTTGCAGCCAGATGTAAAAAAGGAGATGAAAAACATCGTTCTTTATACCTGTATCGGGATCGTGCTGGAGATAATCCTTCTGATTCTGGCACATTTCTTTGTGATTCCGGACAAGATTCCCTTTGATTACACCATTTTCACAGGCGCCCTGGCCGGCGGCTTTGTGGCGGTGCTGAATTTCTTTCTTATGGCATTGACGGTTCAGAAGGTGGCAGGGGTCACCGATGACCAGAAGCTGGCAAGAAAGATCCTGCAGGGCAGCTATTCCAAAAGGATGCTGATGCAGGTGGTATGGATCGTCATCGCCATCGTGGCTCCATGCTTCAATGTGGTGGCAGGAATCCTGCCTCTTCTGTTCCCTACCATGGGAATCAAGGTAAGAGCTGTTCTGGGCATCTGAATCAGAGAATTACGTGATTAGCATTATTACATCATCCTGTTTCAGGAAAAAACGGACTGCAGCATGTAATGTGTTATCAATACAGGAGCTTTTCAGCCCCCTCTCTTAAGGAATGCTGAAATCCAACACCGAACTAATTATTTAAAAATACAAAGAAAGGAGGAAGAAGCTTGGATATTAATATTAGCGGCCCAAAAGTCTTCTGGACGGCCCCCTGGGATGTGCCCATCATGGGAAAATTTCAGCTTTCGGAGACGATTCTTGTAAGCTGGCTCGTAATGGCGATCATTACGATCCTCTGCATCGTTCTGACCAGAGATCTGAAGGTCGAGAATATTTCCAAACGACAGGCACTGGCAGAGTTCATTGTAGAAAAGCTGGATAACTTTGTACTTGGAAACATGGGCGAGCGATTCAGGTATATGATCCCCTTTGTGGGAGCACTGTTTGCAACAAGCCTTGTATCCAACCTGATCAGTCTTACCGGTCTTCGAAGCCCTACAGCGGATCTTTCCACTGAGGCAGGCTGGGCCATTGTGGTATTCATCATGATCACCAGACAGAAGCTGAAGACAAACGGACTGAAGGGCTATCTGAAGGGCTTCACAGAGCCGATCGTTGTAATGACACCATTCAATATTCTGGGAGAATTCTCTACTCCAGTCAGTATGGCATGTCGACACTTTGGAAATATTTTCTCAGGAATCGTAATCAATGCACTGATCTACGGAGCTTTAGCTGTAGTAAGTTCCGCAGTTCTTGGACTGATTCCTGGCGCAGTCGGAGCAGTTCTGTCACAGATCCCGATCTTTTCCGTGGGTCTGCCGGCAATCACATCCGTTTATTTTGACTGGTTTACCGGCTGCATGCAGGCATTTATCTTCAGTATGCTGACTATCATGTATATTGCGGTAGAAGCAGGAGATGAATAAGTCTGATGGCTGTGTCCGGAAGGGAACAGGGATTCCACCGGAGGGCAGCAGATGAAAAAGGATGAAAGAACTGGTTCTCATCCAAATATGTGAAATTACAAACAGGAGGAATTATTTATGGATTTTACAGTACTCGCTAAAGGTATTGCATTAATGGGTTGTGCTATCGGTGCCGGTCTTGCACTTATCGCTGGTATCGGACCTGGTATTGGAGAAGGAAACGCAGTTGCTAAAGCTCTTGAAGCTATTGGAAGACAGCCAGAGTGCAAAGGTGACGTTCAGTCCACCATGCTTCTCGGTGTAGCTCTTGCAGAGACAACCGGTATCTACGGTTTCGTAACAGGTCTGCTCCTGATCTTCGTTGCACCAGGTATGTTCATGAATTATCTTGGATAATTACCGGAACCATACCCTGAAGGTAAAGCTAGTACAGGAGGAAAACCATGGCTACACAAGGATTGGTAGGAATCATTCCGTGGACTCTGGTTGCGCAGATTCTTAACCTTTTCATTCAGCTCTGGCTTATCAAGAAGTTTCTTCTGAAACCGATCCGTAATATTCTCCAGCAGAGACAGGAGATGACTGATGCAAGGATTCAGGAGGCAGAACAGGCCAAGACTGAGGCACATGCAATCAAAGCTGAGTATGAGCAGAATATGAAGGAGGCAAAGGAGAAGGCCAACGAGATCCTTGCCGTTGCTCAGAAAAATGCCAATACTCAGGCAGAAGAGATTCTGCATGATGCAGCTGCACAGGCTGCTCAGATGAAGGCAAAAGCCGAGAAGGATATTGCGCAGGAGAAGAAAAAGGCAGTCAATGAACTCAAGAATGAGATCGGAGACATCGCACTGGAGATTGCCGGCAAGGTAATTGACCGTGAGGTGAAAGAGGCCGACCACGAGAAGATGATTGACGACTTTATTTTAAATATAGGTAATGAATCGTGACGAAAACAGCAAAAATTTATGGAAGCGGTTTATATGACCTGGCACTGGAGGACAACCTCACTGAAGTGATCATGGAGGAACTGACGGAAGTACGGAAGGTATTCTGGGAAAACCCCGATTATCAGAAGCTTCTTGGTCTGCCGTCCATTCCTAAACATGAGAGAACAAAGCTGGTGGAGGATGCCTTCGGCACACAGGTTCAGCGGTATCTGGTGAATTTTCTGAAGATACTGTGTGAACGCGGTATCATCATGGAATTCGGGGGATGCTGTGACGAATATACCAGACGCTACCGGATCGATCATAATATTTCAGAGGCAGTTGTTTACAGCGCTGCTCCGCTTAGCGCTTCACAGAAGGAAGCCCTGAAGGACAAGCTGGAAAAGATAAGTGGCAAATCTGTGATCCTTACAGAGAAGCTCCAGCCGTCCCTGATCGCCGGTATCCGGGTAGAATTAGACGGAAAACAGCTGGATGGATCCCTGAAGGGGCGTCTTGCAGGTATTTCCCGTAAACTTGACGAATTAGTAATCTAAAAGGATGGAAAAGGAAACATGCAGTTTAAACCAGAAGAAATATCCAAAGTCATCCGAAGCCAGATTAAGTATTATGATAATGCAATTTCTCAGAGCGAGACAGGTACAATTCTGACAGTTGGTGATGGTATTGCCAGAGCCAGTGGACTGACAGAGTGTATGTCCGGAGAGCTTCTTGAGTTTGAAGATGGCAGCTTTGGAATGGCTCAGAACCTGGAAGAGAACATGGTATCCATCGTTCTTTTCGGAACTGACGAGAATATCGGTGAGGGTCAGACTGTTAAACGTACCGGTAAGGTAGTATCCGTACCGGTGGGTGATGCAATGATCGGCCGAGTTGTAAATGCACTGGGACAGCCAATTGACGGTGCAGGCCCAATCGAGACAACAGAATTCAGACCTATCGAGTCCAATGCTCCTGGTATCTGTGACCGCCAGCCGGTTAAACAGCCGCTGCAGACAGGTATCAAGGCTATTGACTCCATGATCCCAATCGGCCGCGGACAGCGTGAGCTGATCATCGGAGACCGTCAGACAGGTAAAACAACAATCGCAACAGATACCATCATCAACCAGAAGGGCAAGGATGTAATCTGTATCTATGTTGCAATCGGACAGAAACGTTCTACAGTAGCTTCTCTTGTGGAGAACCTGCAGAAGAACGGAGCAATGGATTATACAATCATTGTAGCGGCAACTGCTTCCGAGGCAAGCCCGCTGCAGTATATCGCGCCTTACACTGGATGTTCCATGGGAGAGTATTTCATGGCAAACGGAAAAGACGTTCTGATCATCTATGATGATCTTAGTAAACATGCGGTGGCATACCGTGCACTTTCCCTGCTGATCCGCCGTCCACCTGGACGTGAGGCGTATCCAGGAGATGTATTCTACCTGCATTCAAGACTTCTTGAGCGTGCAGCTAAGCTGGACGAGGCTCATGGAGGCGGATCTCTTACTGCTCTGCCGATCATTGAGACCCAGGCAGGCGATGTATCTGCCTATATCCCAACCAACGTTATCTCCATCACAGATGGCCAGATCTATCTGGAGTCAGAGCTGTTCCATTCCGGAATCATGCCTGCAGTTAACCCGGGTATCTCTGTATCACGAGTAGGTGGTAATGCTCAGAGATCTGCCATGAAGAAGGTTTCCGGTTCTCTGAAGTTGCTGTATTCCCAGTATCGAGAGCTGCAGGGCTTTGCCCAGTTTGGTTCTGATCTGGATGCAGATACCAAGGCACGTCTGGCACAGGGTGAAAGAATCGTAGAGGTTCTGAAACAGGGCAACAACTCACCAATCGAGGTTGAGAAGCAGATCGCCATCATCTATGCTGTATCCAGAAACCTGCTGAAGGACGTGGCAGTTTCTGATATCCGTGCATATGAGAAGGGCCTGTTCACCTATCTGGATACTGATGCAGCCGGTGTTGAGATCGTTCAGGATCTGCGCACAAGAGACAAGTTCGATCAGGAAGCAGAGGAAAAACTGAAAGCAGTAATCAATGCTTATACTCAGCAGTTTCTTGATGCAAAGGTTGAGAAATAAAGCAGGAGGTAGAGTATGGCTGCAAATATGAAAGCAGTAAAGCTGCGCATCAAGAGTGTGCAGAATACAATGCAGATCACAAAAGCCATGCAGCTGGTTGCTTCCTCCAAGCTTCGTAAAGCAAAGGACCGTGCGGACAGATGTAAGCCCTACGCCCAGGAGCTTCAGCAGGCACTGAGAGACATTGCCAACGGCTATGTTGGATTCCAGTCCATCTATGCGAAAGCTTCCAAAAATGAAAAACACTGCTATATTCTGGTGGCCGGTGACCGAGGCATGGCAGGAGGATACAACTCCAATGTCTTTAAATGTCTGGAAGCCAGAATGGGTGAAAATAAGGATTGTATCATCCTTCCTGTGGGAAAGAGAGCACTTGATTATGCTACAAGAAAGGGATTTCAGATTCTTTCCACAGATTTTGCCCAGGTAGAGTTCATTGATGTGGGTGACTGCTTCAATATCGCTGAGCTTCTCTGCTCAGAGTTCCGCAAGGGCAGCTTTGGTCATATTGAGATGTGTCATACAGAATTCGTCTCAATGCTGACACAGAAGCCAACCATTTTCCCGATCCTTCCCCTGCACGATATTGCAGAGGAGTACAAGGATCCCGATGCGGTAAAGAAAATCGGACTTACACTGTACGATCCGAACCCGGAGGAGGTTTTCGATATCATCGTTCCTGAGTATCTTGCAGGTCTCATCTATGCAGGAATCTGTTCCAGCCTTGCCAGTGAGCTGGCTGCCAGAAGAACAGCTATGGATGCGGCTACAAAGAACGCAGGCGAGATGATCGATAAACTCAGTCTGTACTACAACAGAGCACGTCAGGCAAGCATTACTCAGGAGATTACTGAGATTGTTGCCGGAGCTGAGGGTGTCTGATCCTGAAGGATGAGAACCCTTGGAGAAAATGCTCCGCAAGAGGGCATTTTTGAAGATGTGCAATCAATTGTTACATTTAGCTGATTTATAAAGGTTCAGTATCCCTGTTTCAGGGAACTGATGAATAAAGGAGACTCAAAAACATGAGTGAGAAACACATTGGTAAGATTGTGCAGGTAACAGGTCCTGTTCTGGATATCAGATTTGGACATGATGAGCTGCCGGCACTTCAGAATGCCATTGAAATTGACAACAAAGGCGTTAAGCTTGTTGCAGAAGTCGCTCAGCAGATCGGTGACAATACAGTTCGCTGTATTGCCATGAGTTCTACAGATGGTCTCGTTCGCGGTATGGATGCCGTTGATACAGGTGCGCCTATCAGTGTTCCTGTAGGTGAGGAGTGCCTGGGACGAGTATTCAATCTGCTGGGACAGCCAATCGATAATAAACCGGCTCCGGAGACACAGGAGCGCTGGTCTATCCATCGTCCGGCACCTGCTTACGAGGAGCAGACCCCTGCAACTGAGATTTTTGAGACTGGTATCAAGGTCGTTGACCTGATCTGCCCTTATGCAAAGGGTGGTAAGATCGGACTCTTCGGTGGTGCGGGAGTAGGAAAAACCGTACTGATCATGGAGCTGATCAACAACGTAGCAAAGGCCCACGGTGGTCTGTCTGTATTCACCGGTGTAGGTGAGCGTACCCGTGAGGGTAATGACCTTTACGGCGAGATGCAGGAGAGTGGCGTTATCGATAAGACAGCTCTTGTATACGGCCAGATGAATGAGCCGCCGGGAGCTCGTATGCGAGTTGCTCTTTCCGGACTGACCATGGCTGAGTACTTCCGTGATCAGAAGAATCAGGACGTGCTTCTGTTTATCGATAACATCTATCGATTCACACAGGCAGGTTCTGAGGTATCCGCTCTGCTGGGACGTATGCCATCAGCGGTAGGATATCAGCCAACACTGGCAACAGAGATGGGTGCTCTTCAGGAGCGAATCACATCCACCACAAAGGGATCCATCACATCTGTACAGGCAGTATACGTTCCTGCGGATGACCTGACTGACCCGGCACCGGCTACCACATTCACTCATCTGGATGCCACCACCGTTCTTGCCCGTGAGATCGCCAGCCAGGGTATCTATCCTGCAGTAGATCCGCTGGATTCCACCAGCCGTATTCTGACTCCTGAGGTTGTAGGTCAGGAGCATTACGATGTTGCCATGGGTGTTCAGCAGGTTCTTCAGAGATACAAAGAGCTGCAGGATATCATCGCCATCATGGGTATGGATGAGCTGTCAGAGGAGGATAAGCTTTCTGTAAACCGTGCCCGTAAGGTACAGAGATTCCTTTCTCAGAGCTTCTCTGTAGCTGAGCAGTTTACCGGTATGCCTGGTAAATATGTTCCGCTGAAGGAGACCATCCGCGGCTTCAAGATGATCCTTGAGGGCCAGTGCGATGATATTCCGGAGAGCTGCTTCCTGTTTACAGGTACTATCGAGGAAGTATTTGAGAAAGCAAAAGCACTGTAAAGGAGGGTGGCAATGACTACTTTTCCATTACGTATCGGTACTCCTGACGGCCTGCTTTACAGCGGCGATGTGGTGCGTATTGTTCTTCGTACCATCACCGGGGATCGTGCCATTCTGGCAAACCACATTGATTTCTGTACAGGAATCGGTATGGGAGAGGCACATTTCGTTCTGGAGGACGGTTCTGTCCGTGCCGGTGCCTGCATCGGCGGTATGGTGACCATGCAGAACGGAGTCTGTCGAATTCTTGCCACCACCTGGGAGTGGGAGGAGGAGATCGACAAAGAGCGTGCCCAAAGAGCTAAGGAGCGTGCGGAGGAGAAGCTTCGCAAGGGCGACTTAAGCGAGAAAGAGGCAAAGGTTCAGGAGGCCAAACTGAAAAGAGCATTGGTTCGACTGAGTGTCAAGAACCATTAAAAAGAGAGAGGGGCAGAACTATTCCGGCAGCTTTTGCTGCCGGGAGAGTCTGCCCCCTTTTGTACCTGTATAGGAAAGTCCTTCGGAATTTCCTGTACAAGATCGCGTTCTGCGCAGCAGCACTTTGTTACGCGGGCAGAACACAGATGCGCAGCGGCACTTCGTTACGTGGGCAGAACACAGATGCGCAAGCAGCATTTCGTACCATGGGCAGGCTTCATATGCGCTGGACTTGAAAGTTTTGGGAAGAGACTCGGGGAGAAGGAGAGACTCTTGAACAGACGAAAAACGGGAAAAATCTATGAGGAACTGGCCGCTGCCTACCTGGAGAGGAAGGGCTACAGGATTCTGAAGGAAAATTATTCCAACCACTTTGGAGAGATTGATCTGATCGCTCTGTTCCATCCGGACAGGGGACTGGTGGAGAACAGCTCGCCGGAGGGGCTGATGCTGTACCCCGGCAGCCTGTTGGTGTTCTGTGAGGTGAAGTTCAGAACCCACAGAGGCATGGGGGATCCTGCTGAGGCGGTTACGCTGGGGAAAATGCGTCATATCTGCAGGACTGCGGTGGGATTTTATCTGGAGCAGGGGCTTATGGATTCCTTTCCCTGCAGGTTTGATGTGATCAGTATTCTGGGAAATGGTGAAATACGTCATATTGAGGATGCCTTTTCCCTTGTACTTTGATATGATAGCAGTAGAAAAAGAAGAGGGAGCAGATCAGTATGACTAAGATCAGATGGAAAGATGAAACACCTGCCATGCAGGTAAACAGTCAGGGAGAGGTTGTTTGGCTGTCCTATGAGAAGCTGGATTCCATGGACTGGCTGATCAACGGCTTTTCCACCCGCCTGGGTGGTGTCAGTGAAGGGATCTTTGCCTCCATGAACCTGAGTTTTACCAGGGGGGATTCCCAGGAGGCAGTTTTTGAGAACTACAGAAGAATCAGCGATGCCCTTGGGTTTAGGCCGGAGCAGATCGTAACCTCCGATCAGACCCACACCACCAATGTACGGGTAGTGGGCAGTGGAGACTGTGGAAGCGGAATCACCAGAGAGAGGGATTTTCGTGATGTGGATGGAATGATCACAGATGAACCGGGGGTAGTGCTTGCTACCTTTTATGCGGACTGTGTGCCCCTGTATTTTGTGGATCCTGTAAACCGGGCCATTGGACTGTCTCATTCCGGCTGGAGAGGCACAGTAAACAGAATGGGCAGAGAGACCATCCGCCTTATGACAGAGCGATATGGAACGGATCCAGCAGACCTGATCACTGCCATCGGGCCCTCCATCTGTCAGGATTGCTATGAGGTCAGTGAGGATGTGATCCAGGCCTTTGCGGAGGAATTTCCTGAGGAGGTGCACCACAAACTGTTTTATCCCACCATTCCAGGGAAGTATCAGCTGAATCTCTGGGAGGCCAATCGCTGTATCCTGCTGGATGCAGGAGTGAGGGAGGAAAATATTCAGATACCGGGCATTTGTACCTGCTGTAATCCGGACTTCCTTTTCTCTCACAGAGCCAGCAAGGGAAAAAGAGGAAATCTGGCAGCATTTCTGGCTATTAAAAGCTGTTAATATGACGGGTGCTGGTTTATAATAGTTCCTGAAATCTGATCAGCAGGAGGTTTACAGTATGATGTGGTTAGTATTGATTTTAATAGCAGCAGTGTTTTTCATTGTAGCTGTCGCCAATGTGATAATTGTTCCAGAGAAACATGTGTATATAGTTGAAAAGCTGGGTAAATTTTATAAAGCAAAGGAAGCGGGTTTTTTTGTCAGGATTCCCTTTTTTTTCAAGATAACAATGAAAGTGGATATGCGAGAACAGGTATATGATTTTCCTCCTCAGCCTGTAATCACTGGTGATAATGTTACTATGCACATTGATACGGTGGTATATTCCAGGGTAACAGATGCGAAACAGTATGCCTATGGCGTGAATAATCCTGTCAGTGCGCTGGAGAACCTCACAGCCACCACCCTGAGAAATATTATCGGTGAGATGGTGTTTGACCACACACTCACATCCCGTGACGAAATTAACAGAAGAATGTGTGAAGTTCTGGATGAAGCCACTGACAGTTGGGGAATAAAGGTAACCCGTGTGGAGCTGAAAAATATCGAACCACCGGTGGAAATCAAAGAGGCCATGGAGCGCCAGATGAAGGCGGAGCGTGAGAAGAGGGCAGCTATCCTGCTGGCAGAGGGTGAAAAGGAATCTGCCATCCATCGGGCACAGGCTATGAAGATTCGGATGATCACCGAGGCAGAGGCCCATAAGGAGTCTATCCGTCTTCACAAGGAGGCGGAAGCAGAGGGTGTGAGACTGCTGAAGGAGGCAGGCCTTTCGGCTGAGCAGATCGTTCGCCTCCAGAGCATGGATGCCTTTAAGAAGGTGGCGGATGGCCAGGCCACCAAGATCATTATTCCGTCGGATATCCAGGGAATGACCGGCCTTGTCAATGCTCTCAAGGAGAGTGTTTCCGATCCTGTGCCAACAGCAGAGGAGCAGAAAACAGAACCGCTGACAGAACAGAGATAAAAAAACCGGCGCAACAGCGCCGGTTTTTTGTATTATTCATATCTGAAACAGATACATCGATGGCAATGACACAAAGGAAAAAACTTATTTGTGAGAAGCCATAAGCTTGTTCAGTTTTCCTGTGTTGTCACGTACCTTCTCGATGGTTACATCATGGTTCATGGTGTCGATGATGTTAGCCATGTATTTGCCCATTACAGCAGGCTCATACCATGGTTTGGATTTCAGAGCCTCAGTAGTGTAGATCAGGTCTGTTGTGATAACCTTGGAAATATAGCCCTTCTCATAGTACTCATCGAATTTGTCCAGTCCGTCGGTGAAGAGACCGAAAGTAGCGCAGACAAATACATCAGAAGCTCCACGCTCCTTCAGCTGTTTTGCGCAGTCCAGCATACTCTCTCCGGAAGAGATCATATCGTCAATGATGATCACGGCTTTGCCCTTTACGGAGTCACCCAGGAACTCATGGGCAACGATAGGGTTCTTTCCGTTAACGATGGTGGAGTAATCACGTCTCTTATAGAACATACCCATATCCACTCCAAGTACGTTGGAGAAGTATACGGCACGGGACATTGCTCCCTCATCCGGGCTGATGGCCATCAGGTGCTCTTTGGAGATGTTCAGATCAGGAACAGCCTTCAGAAGAGCCTTCAGGAACTGGTAGGTTGGGAAGTAGTTGTCAAATCCGTTGAGCGGGATGGCATTGGCAACACGTGGATCGTGAGCGTCAAAGGTAATGATGTTGGAAACATTCATATTCTTTAACTCTGCAAGTGCCAGTGCGCAGTCCAGAGACTCTCTGGATGTTCTCTTATGCTGTCTGCTCTCATACAGGAATGGCATGATAACATTGATACGATGCGCTTTTCCGTTGGCAGCAGCAATAATACGTTTCAGGTTCTGGTAGTGATCATCCGGAGACATGTGGTTCTCATAACCGAATGCCTTGTAGGTAATGCTGTAGTTGCATACATCCACAAGGATAAAAAGATCCATACCACGAACAGACTCGGAAAGGACACCCTTTGCCTCACCGGTTCCGAAACGAGGACATTTGCAGTCGATCAGAAAGCTGTCCTCAGCATAGCCGAAGATGCTTGCCTTCTCAGGATTCAGCTCAATAATGTGGTTGCGGAATGAAACAAGATACTCATCGATGACCTTTGCCATATCTTCGCAGCCTGGACATGCAACCAGCTTCAGAGGTGCACAGGGAATAGAATGTAAAAGGGACTCAAGATTAGCCATAATTACCTCTTTCTTTATCATAATACTGTTTTTGATTTTCACAAAAACGACAAAATGTATTCAATTTGTGAAAAATAAAACCAATGTTAATAAATATATCTATTCATATTCATTTACACGGATAGCCGATTTATTTATAACATGGATAAAAAAAAGTGTCAATGGTTCCCTTGCTTTTTAGGTCTTTCCTTGTTATAGTAGGGATTGTGTAATATGCGAAAGTATGCATTTATGTCATTTTTCGCGAAATGTTAATGAAAAAACAGAGGGTGATGCTTTGAAAAAGAATCGTCATATCGTCCGGCAGGTACTGCCGGGCAGCATAGCTGAAGAACTTGAGATTCAGCCTGGAGATGAGATCCTGCGTATCAATGGACAGGAGATCGAGGATATCTTTGATTATCAGTATCTGCTTCAGGATGAGTATGTGGAGATCCTTCTGCGTAAGCCTTCCGGTGAAGACTGGGAGCTGGAGGTGGAGAAGGATGAGATGGAGGATCTGGGTCTTGAATTTGAGAATAATCTGATGGGTGAGTACCAGTCCTGCAGTAACAACTGCATTTTCTGCTTTATCGATCAGATGCCTCCTGGAATGAGAGAAACTCTCTATTTCAAAGATGATGATTCAAGGCTTTCTTTTTTGCAGGGCAACTATGTCACACTTACTAATATGAAGATGAAGGATATCGACAGGGTGATCAAATATCATCTGTCCCCCATCAATATTTCCTTCCAGACCACCAATCCGGAGCTGCGTTGCCAGATGCTTCACAACCGCTTTGCCGGTGACATTCTGGAGAAGACAAGAAAGCTGGCGGATGCCGGGATTACCATCAACGGCCAGGTGGTACTGTGCAAGGGAATCAATGACGGAGCGGAGCTGGAGAGAACCATTTCCGATCTGACAGAGTTTATTCCTTCCATAGAAAGTGTATCTGTAGTACCCGTAGGTCTCTCGAAATACAGAGAGGGACTGTATCCTCTGGAGCCTTTTGCAAAGGAAGATGCAGAACAGGTCATTGACCTGGTGGAGCGCTGGCAGAAAAAGCTGTTTGAGGAGCATGGTTCCCACTTTGTCCATTGTTCCGATGAATGGTATCTTCTGGCGGAAAGACCATTGCCGGAGGAAGACCGGTACGATGGATATATTCAGTTGGAGAATGGTGTTGGAATGCTGCGTCTTTTAAAGGAAGAGGTAGCAGAGTCCCTGACAAAAAGAGAGGGAGATCAGGAGGAAAGAATCCTTTCCATTGCCACAGGACGGCTGGCGGGACCATGGATCAGACAGCTTCTGGATATGATCCGTGAGAAATATCCGAATCTGCAGGCAGAAGTGACAGAGATCAGAAATGATTTCTTTGGAGAAAATATTACTGTATCCGGCCTGATCACAGGTCAGGATCTGATGAAACAGCTGAAGGGAAAGAATCTGGGTGAGCGCCTGCTTCTTCCCTGCAACATGCTTCGTTCCGGAGAGAGTGTCTTTCTGGATGACGTAACAGTGGATCAGCTGGAGGAGGAACTTCAGGTGAGAATCCAGATTGTGGATTCCACAGGAGAGGACTTCTGTCAGGCAGTTCTTGACAGAAACAGACAGACCAATCACAGAAGGAGACAAATGTATGAGCAAACCGATCGTAGCAGTAGTTGGCAGACCTAATGTAGGTAAGTCCACTTTATTTAATGCTCTGGCGGGTGAGAATATTTCTATTGTAAAGGATACACCTGGCGTAACCAGAGACCGTATTTACGCAGATGTAAACTGGCTGGACAAGTCATTTACCCTGATCGATACCGGCGGAATCGAGCCTGACAGCAGCGACGTGATTCTGTCCCAGATGCGTGAGCAGGCCCTGATCGCCATGGATACCGCAGATGTGATCATCTTCCTGACTGATGTAAGACAGGGACTGGTGGATGCGGACTCTAAGGTTGCCGATATGCTGAGAAAGAGCAAAAAACCGGTGCTGCTGGTGGTTAACAAGGTGGACAATTACGAGAAACAGATGCTGGATATCTATGAGTTCTACAATCTGGGTATCGGAGATCCAATCGGTATCTCTGCCCAGGGAAAACAGGGACTGGGAGATATGCTGGATCGCGTCATCGAGCTGTTCCCTAACGGTGCCGGAGAGGAAGAGGAGGATGATACTCCGAAAATCGCCATCGTAGGAAAACCAAACGTAGGAAAATCTTCTATTATTAATAAACTGACAGGAGAGAAACGAGTAATCGTATCTGACATCGCAGGAACCACCCGTGATGCCATTGATACTCCTGTTCGCTGGCAGGGAAGGGATTACATCCTCATCGATACTGCCGGTATCAGAAGAAAGAGCAAGATCAAGGAGAGCATCGAGCGTTACAGTATCATCCGTACCGTAACTGCCGTTGAGAGAGCCGACGTTGTCATCGTTGTCATCGATGCCACAGAGGGTGTTACCGAGCAGGATGCAAAGATTGCCGGAATCGCCCACGACAAAGGCAAGGGTATCATCGTTGCTGTAAACAAATGGGATGCCATCGAGAAGAATGACAAGTCTGTGAAGGAGTTTACTGATAAGATCAGAAGCACCCTGTCCTTCATGCCATACGCTGAGATCCTTTTCATCTCTGCTGTGACAGGACAGAGACTTCCAAAACTCTATGAGACCGTTGATATGGTTCTGGAGAATCAGACACTGCGTATCGCAACAGGTGTCATCAACGAAATCCTCACAGAGGCAGTTGCCCTTCAGCAGCCGCCTTCAGACAAGGGAAAACGTCTGAAAATCTACTACATGACCCAGGTAGCGGTAAAACCACCTACATTTGTGGTATTTGTAAACAGCAAGAAGCTGATGCATTTCTCCTACCTGCGTTATCTTGAGAACCGAATCCGTGATTCCTTTGGCTTCAAGGGAACCGCTCTGAAATTCATTGTGAGGGAAAGAGGAGAAAATGAATAATATCACTGTCAGACTGATCTGTCTGGTAATCGGTTACTGTTTTGGACTGTTTCAGACCTCCTACATCTACGGCAGGATCCTTCAGGGTGTGGATATCCGTACCCAGGGAAGCGGTAATGCGGGAACCACCAATGCCATCCGTGTGTTTGGCAAGAAGGTGGGACTGCTCACAGCCATCTGCGATGTGTGCAAATGCATCCTGGCAGTGGTTCTTGTGGGGGCCCTCTTTGGAAATGCCTTCCCGGAGATCAGCACTCTCCTGCGTATCTATGCAGCCGCCGGTGTTATTCTGGGTCATGTTTTTCCATTTTACATGGGATTCCGCGGCGGCAAGGGCATTGCCTGCTTCGGCGGAATGGTGATGGCTTTTGGAGACTGGAGACTCACCGTTGTGGGGCTGGCATTTTTGCTGGGCTGTCTTCTCATCACAAAATATATGTCTTTGGGATCCCTGACCGGGGTGCTGAGCTTCCTGATCGGTGTGATCATCCGTGGACAGATGGGCGCCTATACCATGAGCCAGGCACATCTTACTGAGATGTACTGTATTGTGGCAGCCCTTGTGGTACTGGCCTATGTGAAGCATCGTGCAAATATTGTGCGTTTGCTCCATGGCAATGAGAATAAGACCTACATTATCGGAAAACCGAAGAAATAAAGCTGAAAACATATGCTGAACAGTCGGGAGAGCAGGCCCTTTAAGGGACTGCCCATCTGACAAAGCCGGATAAGGAGCGTGTAGTATGGCAAATATTGGTGTAATCGGCTCCGGCAGCTTTGGTACTGCCTTAAGCTGGCTGCTGTCCAACAACGGACACAGAGTTGTGCTCTGGTCCCACAGACAGGAGACCACCGATGCATTTAATGAAAACCGTGAAAATAAAGACAAGCTTCCGGGAGTGATCCTTCCGGACAATGTGCTGTTTACCAGTGAGCTTTCAGAAGCGGTGAAACAGATGGATATGCTGATCCTGGCAGTGCCTTCACCGGCTATCCGGGAAACCTGCAGAAAGCTGCAGCCCCTTTGCGAGAAGGATCAGATCATCACAGTGGTTGCCAAAGGAATCGAGGAATCCACACTGATGACCATGTCTGACATTGTGGAGGAGTTGATTCCTCAGGCTGATGTGGCTGTTCTCTGTGGTCCCACCCATGCAGAGGAGGTGGGAAAAGGTCTTCCCACAGCCATTGTAGTGGGTGCCCATTCCAGAAGAACGGCAGTGGCGGTTCAGGAATTCTGCTCCAGCCCTGTGTTCAGAGTGTATACCAGTTCTGACATGCTGGGAATTGAAGTTGGAGCAGCACTGAAGAATGTCATTGCACTGGCAGCAGGAGCAGCAGACGGTCTGGGTTACGGAGATAATACAAAAGCAGCCCTGATCACCAGGGGAATTGCTGAGATCTCCCGTCTTGGCATTGAGATGGGGGGAAAGGCAGAAACCTTCTCCGGTCTCACCGGAATCGGTGATCTCATCGTTACCTGTGCTTCTGTACACAGCCGAAACAGACGCTGCGGCTATCTGATGGGTCAGGGACTGACCATGGAGGAGGCAGTGGCTGAGGTGCATCAGGTGGTGGAGGGAATCCACTCCGCCAAGGCAGCCAGAAAACTGGCTGAAAAATACAATGTGGAGATGCCCATCGTGGAGTCTATCAATCAGGTTCTGTTCGAGGGGCTTTCGCCAAAGGAGGCAGTATACAATCTCATGACCCGTGTGAAAAAGGACGAGGTTTCTGAGTGGTAAGGCTGCATTTTGGAATATATATCATATTATTACAATAGTTATAAGGAGATACGCACATGATTGCTGCAAGTAATGTAACACTGCGAGTAGGAAAAAAAGCATTATTTGAAGATGTAAATATCAAATTTACAGAGGGCGGATGCTATGGAATGATCGGTGCCAACGGTGCCGGAAAATCCACCTTTCTGAAGATCTTATCCGGCCGTCTTGAGCCAACAAGCGGTGAGGTTATCATCACCCCGGGCGAGAGACTTTCTTTCCTGGAGCAGGATCACTTCAAATACGATGAGTTCCCTGTTCTGGATACTGTTATCATGGGAAATGCCCGTCTCTATGAGATCATGAAGGAGAAGGATGCCCTCTATGCAAAAGAGGACTTTACAGATGAGGATGGAATCAAAGCCAGCGAGCTGGAGGCAGAGTTTGCAGAGATGAACGGCTGGGAGGCTGAGTCTGAGGCTGAGTCCATGCTGAACGGCCTTGGAATCGGTGAGGAGTTCCATTATTCCCTGATGAAAGATCTGACAGGTTCCCAGAAGGTGAAGGTTCTTCTTGCAAGAGCACTGTTCGGTAATCCTGATATCCTGCTTCTTGACGAGCCTACCAACCACCTGGATCTGGATGCCATCGCATGGTTGGAGGAGTTCCTGATCAATTTTGAGAATATCGTAATCGTTGTATCCCATGACCGTTACTTCCTGAACAAGGTTTGTACACAGATCGCTGATATCGACTACGGAAAAATCCAGCTGTACGCAGGAAACTACGATTTCTGGTATGAGTCCAGCCAGCTGATGATGAAACAGATGAAAGAGGCAAACAGAAAGAAAGAGGATAAGATCAAAGAGCTCCAGGAGTTCATCCGTCGATTCTCTGCTAATGCTTCCAAATCAAAACAGGCTACATCAAGAAAACGTGCCCTTGAGAAAATCCAGCTGGACGACATCAAACCATCCAGCCGTAAATATCCATACATCGATTTCCGTCCAAACCGCGAGATCGGTAATGACGTTCTCTTTGTTGAGAACCTCAGCAAGACTGTTGACGGTGTGAAGATCCTGGACAACATCACCTTCACACTGGGACGTGAGGATAAAGTTGCCTTCGTAGGCGGAAATGAGCAGGCTACCACCATGTTCTTCAAGATCATCATGGGTGAGGAGGAGCCGGATTCCGGATTCTACAAATGGGGTGTTACAACTTCTCAGGCTTACTTCCCGAAGGATAATACCAACGATTTCGACAGCGATCTGAACATCACAGAGTGGCTGACACAGTTCTCTGAGATCAAGGACGTTACTTATGTTCGTGGATTCCTTGGACGTATGCTGTTCCCTGGTGAGGACGGAGTGAAAAAGGTTAAGGTTCTTTCCGGAGGAGAGAAGGTTCGTTGTATGCTGTCCAAGATGATGATCTCCGGATCCAACATCCTTGTTCTGGATGAGCCAACCAACCATCTGGATATGGAGTCCATCACTGCTCTGAACAACGGTCTGATCAAGTTCCCTGGTGTAATCCTGTTCACCTGTCACGACCATCAGTTTGTTGAGACCACAGCAAACCGTATCATGGAGATCCTGCCAAATGGTCAGCTGATCGATAAGATCACCACTTACGATGAGTACCTGGCAAGTGATGAGATGGCAAGAAAACGTCACGTATACAACATGGTTGAGGAAGATAACTAATCCTGTCCCATCTGAAAGTGATGAGAAGATAAGAAATCTGACTATAGCTGACCTGCTTCTGTGGATTTTTCTCACAGAAGCGGGTCTTCAAAAATCAGGGGGGATATAATATGAAGGATCCAGTACTTGTAATTATGGCAGCAGGCATGGGTAGCCGTTACGGTGGCCTGAAGCAGATCGATCCTGTGGATGAGCAGGGTCACATCATCATGGACTTTTCTGTGTATGATGCAGTGCGTGCCGGCTTTAAAAAAGTAGTATTTGTAATCAAAAAGGAAAATGAGGCACTGTTCCGTGAGGTAATCGGGGACCGTGTTTCAGAGAAGGTAGAGGTGGCCTATGTGCATCAGAATCTGGATGCACTTCCGGAAGGATATGCTGTGCCGGCGGATCGCGTGAAGCCCTGGGGAACAGGTCATGCTGTTCTCTGTGCCTACGATGCAGTGGCAGGGGCACCATTTGCGGTAATCAATGCGGACGATTATTACGGCAAAGATGCTTTTAAACTGATCTATGACTACCTCAGCACCCATGAGGATGACGACAAGTACCGCTTTACCATGGTGGGCTACTCAGTAAAGAATACTGTTACTGAAAACGGACATGTTTCCCGCGGTGTGTGCCAGACAGACGAGAACCATTATCTCACAGAAATTGTGGAGCGTACCCATATCGAGAAGAGAGAGGATGGTGCAGCCTATACAGAGGATGAAGGTGCCACCTGGACCCACCTGGACGGGGATACAGTGGTTTCCATGAATATGTGGGGCTTCTCAGCACCATTTATGGAGGAACTGAAGAATGGCTTCCCTGAGTTCCTGGATAAGGCTCTGGCAGAGAATCCACTGAAGGGCGAGTATTTCCTTCCGTTTGCAGTGGAGAAGCTGCTGACAGCAGGAAAGGCAACTGTAGAGGTGCTTCACACACCGGATAAATGGTACGGTGTAACCTACAAAGAGGACAAACCGGTGGTAATGGAAGCTATGCAGAAGATGAAAGAAGCGGGAGTATATCCAGCGGAATTCTGAAACAACCAGTAAAAACCAATAGGAGCTGATATTCGGTTTTGGAATCGGGCATAATCAGGGGAGCGTTCTCCTCTGGGGCCTGAGTCTTATTCTGGAATATCAGCTCCTTTTGTTGTATGATAAAACATAGCTGTAAAACAGCAAAAAGAAGTAATTATGGAGCAGTATTCTAGTTTTACAAAGGAGAAATCATGGAGCAGTATTCTGGCTTTACCTATGAAGTGATGGAGGGAAAGGGAATTCGGATTCTTTCCATTGATAAACATGAAGAATATGTGTCTGTTCCTGCCTATATTCAGGATCTGCCTGTGCTGGAGCTGGGAGCTTACGCACTGGAGGACAGCTGTGTCAGGGAAATTCATCTGCCAGAATTTCTGCAGCGAATCGGCAGATATGCCTTTTACAACTGTGAAAGACTGGAGCGGCTGCAGCTCTACGGAAGCCTGAAGGATGTGGGAACGGGAGCATTTACAGGGGTTCACCGGGTGCATCAGATTCACCTGACTCTGAATGGAGAGGAGGAAAAACTCACGGTTCTCCAGGAGCTTTTGTCTGATTTTGCGGAGACTATTCAGGTGACCCTGTTTTATGACCTGGGTCCGGGGAGACAGCGGGAGATCCGTCTTCTTTTTCCGGAGTATTATGAGCAGGGTGTGGAAAATACCCCGGCCCGAATCATTGTGAATCAGTTTTTTGGCACGGGAATGAAATACAGGAACTGTTTTACCGGAAGACAGCTGGTATATGAGGAATATGACAAGCTGTTTCCTCTGGCAGCTGCCGGAGAGCGGAGAGAGCTGGTGCAGGAGCTGGCCCTGACCCGCCTTCAATGGCCCTGGAAGCTGTCTGATGGGCACAGACAGGTCTATCTGGACTGGCTGGCAGAGCATTCCCGGGAGATTCTTAAGGACCTGATCCGGGACAGGAATCTGGACAGGATCCGTTTTCTTCTGGAGCATGCAGCAATTCCAAAAGAGATACAGGATGAGTCTGCTCTGTACTGTTCCCAGCAGGGCTTTGCGGCGGCGGTGCCTTTGTTTATGATGAGAAGAGATGCGGCAAATGCCAAAGTGGAAGAAGTGGGACTGGAAGAAGAAGCCAAAGTGACAGAAGCGAAACTGGAAACAGAAGCTGAATTGGCAGAAGCAGGAATTGAAGCAGAAAAAGTGGGATCAGAAACAGGAACCACAGTGGAAGCACCAGTTCCGGAAGAAGCATCAGTTTCAGATAATAGCAGGGCTGGATTTGTGATTGCCAGCAGCTTTGATCTGGATGAAATATAGTTTTCCTGCAGGGTAACCTGTACAGGGAAGAACAGAAGAAAGAAGAACAGATTCGAACAATAAAAGGAATCGGAATCATTATTACTTATGGAAGACAGAATAATATCGTCCCCTGTTAGGGACAGGAATGAGCGTGAATTAAAAAAGGCAGAGCTCTGTCACCGGATCTTCCGCAGGGCACAGACCCAGATCTATATGGAAATGCGTTTCATGGATGTGCCCCTTCATGCCTTCGGCTTTCTGCCGGATGGGCAGGTCCGGGGTATTGGTACAGATGGAAAAACACTGAAGTTTTTCCCGGACTGGATCCTGGAGCTGTATACCGGAGATCCGGTGCTGGTGAACAGAACCTATCTCCATGTGACCATGCATTGCCTGCTGGGACATCTGTGGAGCTATCCTGCCCTGCAGAAAACAGAGGCTCAGGTGATGGATCTGGCCTTCGATATTGCCACAGAGTATCTGATAGACGGACTGGAAGTACGCTGTATCAGAAAGAATCAGAGCTTTGTGCGAAAGCAGCTGTATCAGCGTCTTCGGGAGGATGGCCACGTGATCACACCGGGTCGGGTGTACAACATCCTGACAGGAACCACGCCGGATTCCGGTGAGGAGTGGCGAAGTCCTGAGCTCCTTCAGGAGGTGGAGAAGCTGAGGGCTGAGTTTACCGTGGATGACCATCATCTCTGGCGTCATCCGGAGGATCCTAAGATGCCCCTGGAGCAGCAGAAACGATGGAAGGAAATGTCCGAAACCATGCAGACAGAGATCAGGCTCTTTGCCAAGGAGGCAGGCACCTCCTCAAAGCAGCTGGAGGATCTGTTGGAGATCAGAAACAGAAGAAAATACTCCTACAGGGAGTTTCTGAAGAAATTCTCTGTTCTCCGGGAGGAGATGAAGGCGGATCTGGACAGCTTTGATACCATCTATTACTGCTATGGGCTGGAGCATTTTGGCAATGTTCCTCTTATTGAGCCTCAGGAAACCTGTGAGGTAAATGCAGTGGAGGACTTTGTGATCGCCATTGATACATCCCTTTCCACAGACGGAGAGCTGGTGAAGAAATTTCTGGAGGAAACCTGGTCTATCCTGTCTGAGGAGGGCAGTTTTCACACCAGAGTCTGCGTCCATATTATCCAGTGCGACGATCAGGTGCGGGAGGATCGCCGGATTACCTCCAGGGAGGAGATGGAGACCTATCTCAGGGAATTTACCCTGAAGGGCAGGGGAGGAACGGATTTCCGCCCTGTATTTGGCTATGTAAATCAGCTGCTGAGAGAGAAGGCATTCTCCCATCTGAAGGGCATGCTGTATTTTACAGACGGCTACGGAACTTACCCGGTGATGCGGCCCCTGTACGAGACGGCCTTCGTGTTCTTTCAGGAGGATTACCGGGATCTGGATGTGCCCTCCTGGGCTATGAAGCTGATTCTGACGCCGGAGGATCTGGAATTAAAATAGTGAATCCACCTTCTGGGAGACTGTATGGTCTTTGGAGAGGGGATTCGTGAAAAAGTAATACAGGAGAAGGATCATGAACATAAAAAGAGCAAAACAGGAGATCCGGGACACACTGGAAGCCTACCTGTTAAAGGATGAAGAGGGAAACTATCTGCTGCCCCAGGTGCATCAGCGTCCCATTCTGCTGCTGGGAGCGCCGGGAATCGGAAAAACCCAGATTGTTGAGCAGGCTGCCCGGGAGGCAGGGGTGGCTCTGGTGGCCTATACCATTACCCACCACACCAGACAGAGTGCCATCGGCCTGCCCTTTATTGAGGAGAAACTGTATGGTGAGGATAAATACCATGTGACAGAGTATACCATGAGTGAGATCGTGGCCGCTGTCTATCAGAAGATGGAGGAGACAGGGCTGAAGGAGGGAATCCTCTTCCTGGATGAGATCAACTGTGTTTCAGAGACCCTGGCACCGGCCATGCTGCAGTTTCTGCAGTGCAAAACCTTTGGAAATCACAGGATTCCTGAGGGCTGGCTCATTGTTGCGGCAGGAAATCCTCCGGAATATAACCGCTCTGTCCGGGAATTCGATGTGGTGACACTGGATCGAATTAAGAGAATAGATGTACAGCCGGAGTTTGACTGCTGGAAGGAATTTGCCTATAAGCAGGGGGTTCATCAGGCGGTGATTTCCTATCTCACAGCCAGAACAGGATATTTCTATAAGATGGAAAATACAGTGGACGGCCGCTTTTTTGCCACTCCCCGAGGCTGGTGCGATCTGGCAGAGCTGCTGGCTGTGTATGAGAGACTGGGAAAGAAGCCGGACCGGGTTACGGTGGCATCCTATATCCAGCATCCTGAGATTGCCAGGGATTTTTCTGCATATCTGGCGTTGTATGAAAAGTATGAGAGGGAGTATTCCGCAGAGGAAATCCTCTCCGGCAGCATATCCGAGGGCCTTCTTACCCGTCTTTCCAGGGCTTCCTTCGATGAGACCATCAGTGTGGTGAGCTTCCTTCTTGCCCGTCTGGGACAGGAATGGAAGTGGATCTACCGGAAGGAGCAGTCCATGATTCCTGCTTTCAATGAGTTGAAGCAGCAGAAACAGGCAGGACTGGAGGGGACAGAGACATATCAGAGCAAAAAGGCAGCATTTCTTGGGGATAAGCAGCAGCTGGAGGAGAGGCAGCGCAACTGTGCAGAGATGCTGGAGCATGCTTTCGACTTTATGGAGGCGGCATTCCCGGGCCGACAGGAGATGGTGATTTTCCTGACGGAGATGAATCTGAACAGCAACTGTGTGGCCTTTCTGCAGAAATACAACTGCGAGAGGTATCACAGATACAACAGAGAGCTGCTGCTGGACGGTGAAGAGAGAGAAATCCTGCGGGAGATCATGGATCTGTAAATGACAAAAAGGAGAATTGAATGAGGGGGTTTTTACTGCTGGGTTCCGATACCGGTCCCTTCTTGTTATGGTGGCTGGCATCTGTTCTGTTTGGAATAGGGTTTTATCCTGTGGGAACAGTGTTGTTTTCACGTTTTGACGACAAAGGCTGGCTTTTTTCCAAAGCCCTTGGCATAGGTGCGGGAGGGTATCTGGTATTTGTTCTTTGTCGTTTTCGATTACTGTCCTTCACCGGTGTCAGCTGCGTTGTGGTAACCCTGCTGTGCTTTTTGATCTGCTGGCTTCTGTCTTTCCGTTTTGCGGGGCAAAAGCTTCAAAAACTGCCGGATCTGAAGGTGCTTCTTGCAGGAGAACTGGTCTTTCTTCTGGTGTTTTTCTTCTGGACCTGGTGCTCCGGTTTCCGGCCGGAGGCCCTTGGTACAGAAAAACCCATGGATTATGGCTTTATGGCGGCCATGATGAGAAGTGAGGAACTGCCTGCCAGGGATATCTGGTACAGCCAGGGAGTGCTGAATTATTATTACGGCGGTCAGTACTATGCTGTATATCTTACAAAACTCACCTGCACAAGGGTGAATGAGACCTATCATCTGATGCGGGCCCTTGTGGCAGCCTTCTGCTTTTCCCTGTCCTGGTCTATTGTCCGACAGGCTCTGAAGGACCGGGGGCTTTCTGGCTATGTATCCTCTGTGGGAGGACTTTTTGCAGGCGGTGCGGTATCTCTGGCGGGAAATGTTCATTATCTGCTGTATGGACTGTTTGGTTCCCTGTTTCAGCTGTCCGGCTGGCAGGAGTACTGGTTTCCCTCCTCCACAAGATACATCGGACATAATCCTCTGACGGAGGACCAGTGTATCCATGAATTTCCTTCCTACTCCTTTGTACTGGGAGATCTTCATGCCCATGTGGTGAATCTGTTTCTGGTGCTGTTATGCATCGGTCTGATGTACGCCTGGTTTCAGTTTTTTCTTGAAGAGGGAAGGGAACAGAAAATATCCTTTATGGACTCTGTGCCCTATGTGTGTACGGCAGGCATTCTGATCGGTATCTTTAAATGGACCAACTACTGGGATTTTATCATCTATTTTACGGTGTTTCTGTTTACTGCTATGTGCATCGCCTTCTGGAAAAGAGAGAAGGGCAAAAATAACTGGATCCGGCAGGTGTTGTGGCAGGTTTTGGCGGTGGCTGTTCTGCAATTTGTGGTGGCGTATCCCTTTGCATCCCTGTTTGATTCCATGTTCAAGGGAGTGGGAATCTGCCGATACCACACAGCTTCTTACCAGCTGCTGATTCTGTGGGGCGTGCCCCTTGTCACCGCAATTCTTCTGGCGGTGACGGTGTTTACAGGGAGAAAGAGATCAGGACACAGGGATACAGCTGAAGTGAACCAGCAGCCGGAACACAGGAATGATTTTGGAGGAAAAATGCTCCCGGAGCATAAGGGGGCTTCCACAGGCAAAACACAGCTACACTTCACAGATGTATTTTTCGTGATGCTGTCCATCTGTGGTCTTGGCCTTGTGCTGATTCCGGAGCTGGTGTATGTAAGAGATATCTATGAAGGGGGCTTTGCCCGGTCCAATACCATGTTCAAGCTCACCTACCAGGCTTTTGTGATGCTGGGGCTGATGATGTCCTACAGCTTTTTCAGGATTCTGGCCCTGAAGGAGAGAAAATGCCTTCAGGCAGTCACTGCCCTCTGCAGCGTCATTATCTTCCTGACCATGGGCTATTGTGGCTATGCTGTCACCAGTTGGTTTGGAAATGTTCTGGACAGAAGTGGCTATCAGGGACTGGATGCGGCAGCATTTCTGGAGGAGGAATATCCGGAGGATGCCGCTGCGATCCGTTATCTGGAAAACACAGTCCAGGGGCAGCCGGTGGTGCTGGAGGCTCCGGGAGACAGCTACAGCCGTTACTGCAGAGTATCCTCCGTGACAGGACTTCCCACAGTGGAGGGCTGGTATGTGCATGAATGGCTGTGGAGAGACGATCCGGAGGACCTGAACGAAAAAAGGGAGGATATCCGGCAGATTTACACCGGAGTGAACCCTTCCGCTGTACAGCAGCTGCTGGAACAGTATGATGTTTCCTATGTGTTTATCGGCAGCTGTGAGAGAGAGGAGTACGGTGAAGCTCTGAATGAGGAGATGCTCTGCTCCCTGGGAAGGGTGTGCTTCGCAGATGAGGGAGCTATGGTCATTGAGATCAGCCGTCAGAAGTAAGGTCAGCAAAGCCGACAGGGATCTTTCCAGAGTTTCGCCCAGGAATGCCCGGGTGTACTGACAGAGTATGAGCATAGTCAAGAGGGAGAAATGTTTTGCCCAGGTACCCAGGGCACACCTGAAATAAGTTTTAGAGGAGAAAATAATGGATCTTTTTCAATATATGAATGAAAAAAACAAAGAAACGGAATCGCCTCTGGCATCCCGGATGCGCCCCACCACACTGGATGAGGTGGTGGGACAGAAGCATATCATCGGGAAGGACAAGCTGCTGTACAGAGCGATTAAGGCAGACAAGCTCAGTTCTGTTGTGTTCTACGGACCACCGGGAACAGGAAAGACCACTCTGGCCAAGGTGATCGCCAGCACCACCAGCGGGGAATTTCGTCAGCTGAATGCCACCACCGCAGGAAAAAAGGATATGGAAGAGGTGGTGAAGGAGGCCCAGAACCTTCGGGGCATGTACCAGAAAAAAACCATCCTCTTTGTGGATGAGATTCATCGCTTTAACAAGGGCCAGCAGGATTATCTCCTTCCCTTTGTGGAGGACGGCACCCTGATCCTGATCGGCGCCACCACAGAGAACCCTTATTTTGAGGTGAACGGAGCTCTTCTTTCCCGCTCTGTGGTGTTTGAACTGAAACCACTGGAGAAGGAGGACATCAAAGAGCTGCTGAGCCGTGCGGTGACAGATCCGGTAAAAGGTCTGGGCAGCTATGGCGCTGTTCTGGAGGAGGATGCCAGGGATTTTCTGGCGGATATGGCAGGGGGAGATGCCAGGGCGGCACTGAATGCCATCGAGCTGGGAATCCTCACAACAGCTCCTTCAGCGGATGGACGGATTCACATTACCCTGGAGGCGGCTTCCGAGTGTATTCAGAAGCGTCTGGTGCGGTATGACAAAACAGGGGATCAGCACTACGATACCATCTCTGCCTTTATCAAGAGCATGCGGGGCTCAGATCCCGATGCCGCTGTGTATTATCTGGCAAAAATGCTCTCTGCCGGGGAGGATATCAAATTTATTGCCAGAAGGATCATGATCTGCGCTTCCGAGGATGTGGGAAATGCAGATCCAATGGCCCTGATGCTGGCCACCAGCGCCTCTCTGGCGGTGGAGCGGGTTGGTATGCCGGAGGCCCAGATCATCCTCAGCCAGGCGGTGACCTATGTGGCCAGTGCCCCCAAGAGCAATGCTGCCTGCAACGCCATCTTTGCAGCCAATGAATCTGTGAAACGGGTGAGAACCTCTGTGCCAGTGCATCTTCAGGATGCCCACTACGGCGGTCATGAAAAACTGGGTCATGGAATCGGCTACAAGTATGCCCACGATTACCCAAATCATTATGTGGAGCAGCAGTATCTCCCTTCTGAGATCCAGGGAGAGCAGTTTTATATCCCCACAGAGATGGGAAAAGAGGCAGAAATACGGGAGCATTTTAGAAAAATAGGAAAAAAAGGGTATTAACCCCCTCTGTACATGTGTCATGAGCAAGTAGCGAAGCGGATTGCGAATGTCCGCTATACACACTATATGACAAGACAGTTGTAATGCAGCAGAAAATCAAATGTTTTTACATAGGTTATTGCATAGTTGTCATCTTTCTGATACGATAGACAGGTCACAGGCCTGTTGCAGGTTGGAACTGCAGCAGGCTTCGGCAGACTATCCAGATAAAGGAGAACAACTATGAGTAATGTAAATGAGACAGCCGCAGCTGAGAAGGGCTTCGGCGCATTCCTTAAGCGTAAAAACATCATTATCTCGGGCAAGAGATATGGAATTGACGCTCTTGGGGCAATGGCACAGGGATTGTTTGCGTCCCTTCTGATCGGAACCATCATCTCAACTCTGGGAACCCAGCTGGGAATCGAGATTCTTGTAAACATCGGCAATTATGCCAAGGGAGTAACAGGACCGGCAATGGCGGTGGCCATCGGCTACGCACTGCAGTGTCCGCCACTGGTGCTTTTCTCACTGATTGCTGTGGGTAGTGCAGCCAATGAGCTGGGCGGAGCAGGAGGCCCCCTTGCAGTGCTGGTGGTGGCCATTGTGGCTGCTGAGTGTGGAAAGCTTGTTTCCAAGGAAACAAAGCTGGATATTCTGGTAACCCCTATTGTAACCATCTGCGTAGGCGTACTTCTCTCCATGGGCTGTGCACCGGCCATCGGAACAGCTGCCAGTGCAGTGGGAAAAGCCATCATGTGGGCTACAGAGCTGCAGCCACTGCTGATGGGAATTCTTGTATCCGTTCTTGTGGGAGTGGCTCTTACACTGCCCATCAGCTCCGCTGCGATCTGTGCAGCCCTGGGACTTACCGGTCTTGCAGGAGGAGCTGCAGTGGCAGGTTGCTGTGCTCAGATGGTGGGTTTTGCAGTAATGAGCTTCCGTGAGAATAAATGGGGCGGCCTGGTGGCTCAGGGAATCGGAACCTCCATGCTGCAGATCGGAAACATCGTAAAGAATCCAAAGATCTGGCTGCCACCTACACTGGCGTCCGCTATTACAGGACCTCTGGCCACCTGCGTATTCAAAATGCAGATGAATGGAGCAGCAGTTGCTTCAGGAATGGGAACCTGTGGTCTGGTGGGACAGATCGGTGTGTATACAGGCTGGATCGCAGATGTGGAGGCAGGAACAAAGGCCGCCATCACAGCCATGGACTGGATCGGACTGGTGCTGATCTGCTTCGTGCTTCCTGCCATTCTTACACAGCTCTTTGCAATCCCGATGAGAAAGAAAGGCTGGATCGGGGAGAATGACCTGAAGCTGAACCTGTAACAGAAAAACAACAAAAGAATAACAGAAGGAGCGTCTGCAGAAGCGGAGTCCTTCCCGGATTGAGAGGTATCTATTGCGTGGAAACAATGGATACCTTTCATCGTTTCTATCAGGGGTGATCAGAGGTAAGCCTTACAATTCACTTCCTTACCTGGATCTGTGAGTTGTAACAGAAATGTAACAATATTCCATCGGTTTTGTAATGAATGCTCTTTACTATAGTAGTGTTAAGTCAACATGATTCTGACTGAGAAGAACATGGATCTGACTATGTTTACAGAAAAAATGGGGATTAGTTTAATGAGGGGGAGGATGGATCATCCAATGAAAAAGAAGGGGTCTGGAAAGCTGAAAAAGGTACTGCTGGCAGATGCCCTGCTGGCGGTGGTGCTGGTTGTGGCTCTGTTGTTCAGCGGGATGCAGGCAAAGGAAAAAGCAACAGAACAGAAGAAACAGGCAGAAGCGGAGGCAGTTGCTCTGAAAGAGGCCCAGGAGAAGGCGAAAAAGGAAGCTGGTGAAAAGGCTATAAAGGAAGCTGAGGAGGCGGCCATTGCTGCGGAACAGAAGGAAGCTGAGCGAAGAGCAGCAGAACAGGCAGAAGCCCAGCGCAAAGCCCAGGAACAGGCAGAGGCTGAGAGACTGGCGGCAGAACAGGCAGAGGCAGAGCGAGCAGCTGCAGAGGTGACCGTTCGCCTTACCATGGGTGGAGATGTGCTGTTAAGCTCCACCATTGATACAGTATGTGCAACGGATTACGGATACGATTTCAGCAGCCTGTTTGCAAATGTGGCTCCCTATCTGGAAGACTATGATCTGAAGATCATCAATGAGGAAACAGCATGCGGAGGTCCTGAATTCGGTATTTCCGGTTATCCCTCCTTCAATGCACCACACGAGGCTCAGGATGCCATGGCTTATGCAGGTTTCAACTGCATCTGTATGGCCTCTAACCATATGCTGGACATGGGTACCGGACCTCTGAACAGTACCCTGGACTACTGGAGAAATGCCTATCCATGGATGCCAACCATCGGTGCCTACGATTCTCAGGAGGCCTCCGATACCATCTATTATTATGAAAAAGAAGGATTCAGGATTGCAATCCTGAATTATACCTACGGCTCCAATGCGGGAAGCGGTGCCTACTATGATGCGCCCTATGCTGTCAACATGCTCTACGAGGATGAGGTAAGACAGGATATCCGCATTGCAAAGGAAAACTCGGATTATGTGATTGTATGTCCCCACTGGGGAACCGAGTATACCCACCAGTATGACGAGTCCCAGGCCATGTGGGCACAGATTTTTCTGCAGGAGGGTGTGGATCTGGTGCTGGGTACCCATCCCCACGTTCTGCAGCCCCTTGAGCAGCTGACCCGTGAGGATGGACATCAGATGATCGTATATTATTCTCTCGGCAACTTTGTATCCAATCAGGACTATGCCTACACTCTTGTGGGTGGTCTGGCAGATGTAACTCTGAGAAAAACAGCAGATGGCGTGGTGGTGGACGATTATGGGATTATTCCCATTGCAACCCACAGATCCTGGTATTATTCAGCCTATCTTCTGAAGGATTACAGCAATGATCTGGCCTATGCCAGCAATCCGGTGCTGGATGGACCATCCTTTACCTGGGAATATGCATCCGATCTGGTAAACTCTCTTTATGGAGATCGCTTAAGAAATTTCTGAAACGCGGGCTTCGACTTGTTGTTCCTGTAAATAAGAATAACCCTATTGAATTTTTCAGACAACAGGGCTATACTGTGAATATGAATTGTCCTTGTGTTATCCGGTTTCGGTGGCACAGGGGCTTTTCTTTTTTCGGTGAAGAAGAACTCCGTCCTGGTCTCACCTGCGTTGAACCTGAATTTCAGAGCCAGGCAGTCAGCAGCATGCTCCAGATACAGATGGTGGGCAGTGAGAGGACGGTGGATACGATCACCATCTTTGCACCGAATTCCGGCTCAAGATTGTATCGCGCCGCCAGAATACTGGTGGTGGCACCTGCAGGCATGGCAGACAGCAGTACGCAGACGCCAAGCACCTCCCGGCTCACAGGAAGGACCAGACACACCAGAAGGATCAGGATGGGCAGCAGCACCAGACGATGGAGGGTATACCACAGCACATCCCTGTCAATAAAATCCATAAAGGTCATGTTTGAGAGAACCATACCGATCACCATCATGGAAAGGGCTGTATTACAGCTGCCAAGGCTGGTGATGACGGAGGTGATGGGAGCAGGAAAACGGAAACCGGTCACCATCAGGATTACACCCAGTACACAGGCAATGATACAGGGATGGGTGCACACCTTTTTCAGTGTAGCCCTTCTGTCCGTGGTACCGGAAAATGATGCCAGACCCTCAGACCACATCATGATCCTCATGGGGATCAGAAACACGGAGGCCAGAACAAGACCATAGCTGCCGAACACACCCTCAGCCACGGGATTTCCAAGAATACCTGCATTGGAGCAGATGGTGCCATACTGAAGGCAGGCCTTTTTCCCTGCAGGCTGCCGGCGGAACAGTAGTTTTCCGTAGATCACAAAAATCACCTGCACAAGAATGGACATGAGAAAGATGCCGGTCATATCCCGGGTCATGGCCCCCTCCGGCCGCACCATGAAGGATTTTACAATATTGCAGGGGAGCACCACATAGATTACAAGGGTGTTCAGACAGCTCTGCCCCTGCTCATTTACAAGATTGATTTTTTTGAGCATATATCCAACTGCCACAAGAAGAAAAAGTGTCAGCTGGAGATTCATTAACTGAAGCATAACCATTCCTTTCGTTTCATAATAGTTTTATATTTCCACAGATAATAAGTGTATCACTATTCTAAAAAACGTGCTATACTGATTCGGTTATGTAAATAAAGTACACAGATTTCTGCTGATGAGCTGCCAAAGGCAGCAATGGTTCATGAGCAAGTAGCGGAGCGGATTGCGAATGTCCGCTTTACTACAGACACACTGGCAGGGAATCGGGAAAAAGAAATATGCAAAGGGAGGAAACAACGAATGCAGACAAGAGTTGAGAAATGTACAGAGAAACACCAGGCTGGATACAACTGCGCACAGGCAGTGGCATGTGCCTATGCGGATCTTGTGGGACTGGATGAGGCAGTTATGTTTAAGCTGACAGAGGGCTTAGGTCTCGGTCAGGGTGCCATGCTGGGAACCTGCGGAGCAGTGGCAGGAGCATGTGTGCTGGCCGGAATGAAGAACAGCTGCGGTGACCTTCAGAATCCAAACAGCAAGGGAGCAACCTATAAACTGGTGAAGGAGATCACAGAGACATTCAAAGCACAGAACGGATCTGTAATCTGCAAGGATCTGAAGGGTGTGGAGACAGGAAAAGTGCTTCGTAGCTGTCCGGATTGCATCACAGATGCAGCTGCACTGGTTGAGAAGGTGCTTTTCTCAGAGGAGAACTGATTTTCCATTCTCATGATAATAGCATAATCCCTATGCAGAACAATCTTGGAAAAAGGAGAATGATACAATATGCTGCTTAGAACACTGGCAGGACCACTGATCGGTTCGGTGATTGGTTATTGCACAAATTTTATTGCGGTGAAGATGCTGTTTTACCCAAGAAAGGAGATCCGTCTTTTCGGACACCGTCTTCCCTTTACACCGGGAGCGATTCCAAAGGGAAAGGATCGTCTTGGAAGAGCCATCGGTAAGGCGGTGGGCGAGACTTTGCTCACCAGGGAGGATCTTGAGAAAAAACTGCTGGCACCGGAGGTGAGCAGCAGTATTGCAGAGGCGCTGGCAGAGGGACTGTCCTGTCCGATTAAGAGTACAGTAAAACAGACTGTGGGTCTGACAGAGTACGACTACATCTCAGGAAGAGAGAAAATCTGCAGCCTTCTCACGGATCAGGTGACAGATGCCCTTTCCAGGGTGGATCTGTCCACCATTATTGTGGAGAAGGGAATCCAGATGATCCACGAGAATCTTACCAACCCAATGCTGCTCATGTTCGTAACAGATGATCTGCTGCACTCCATTCTGGATCCAATGGGACCAAAGGTGCAGGAGATGATTGCAGTAGAGGGACCGGCCATGATCAGACCGGTGGTGGAGGAGAAGCTGAAGGAGCTGGAGAACCAGTCCCCTTCCCAACTGCTGGAAATGATGGATATCCAGGAGAGTGCTGTCCGCTGTGTGCTTTCCTCCATGATCCAGAACATGCTGAAGAGCAGTCTCTCCAGGGTGCTGGATACACTGGATATTCAGAAAACAGTGGAGGAGAAGGTGGATCAGATGTCCATTGAAGATCTTGAGGATCTGGTGATGACAATTATGAAAAAAGAACTGAACACCATTGTAAATCTGGGAGCTCTCATCGGACTGATTCTGGGACTTGTGAATCTTTTGCTCTGATGATAAACCTGGCAATAAAGGGATGGAGCAGGTAATGAACCTGCACAAAAAGGACCTGAGGTTCTCTGTTCAGCGCCTGTCAGACAGGCAGCTGTTCAGAGGACTCCGGGTCCTTTCTTTGATAGCATCAGGTATTTTCTGTTTTGCAGAGCTGGAATCATCTTCGAGGAGAAGGGCTGTTCTTCTCTTCTACATCAGCAATCCAATCAGGGCTGCATAGGCCTCCTGACTCTTTCTCTTCCAGTTTTCACATACCTCCTGGGCTCCCCGCTCTGTGGGCACATGGAGTGTCAGATCAATGAGAGCAGTGCCATTTTCTCTGACGATGCAGTGAACGGCATAATTATCGTCATCCACCTTGTAATAATCCGCAATGGTGGAGGATTCTGTGCGCAGACGGTAGGCATTCTTCTCCAGATAGTTCTGGGCCTCAGTTTTGATCTCAGGAGAGATATCCTTCCGGAAGAAATGCAGTGTCTGGGCACCGTTTTCTGTCATTTTATAGTAGGTGGTATTCATGGTATTCTCTGCAGAGATCAGATTGGACTCCTTCATCTCATTGAGAACCTCCTGCAGGTGGAAATAGGAGGTATACTCCTGTTCCAGGAAAAACTCAGAGATCTGTGCATTGGAAAGGGGAAAATTCACCTTTTCCAGCATGTACAGAATCACCAGTTTATATAAAGCATAGCTGGATTCGATCATAGTGCCAGCTCCTTTCCTTATCAGTCTAAGCATTATCCATATATTGTCCCTGTCCCGCCGGATGCCTGTAAGAGCAGCGAACAGGTCACAGGCCGGGAACTGAAGTTCATTATATCATAAAAAGCTGTCCCTGTCTGCATTTTCCCTGAGCCATTTTCTGATGGAGACGATTCAGGACTCCACGCTTGTTGCCGCTCCACAGGGGACTGATCAGCAGACTCTTAGGTCCGTCCCCGGTAACCCGGTGCACCACGATATCCGGAGACAGATGCTGCAGGCAGGAAATCACAAGATCCAGATATTCCTCCATCTCCAGAGTCTGAAATGCTCCCTTTTCATAGTCCAGAGCCAGATCCGTACCCCTCAGAACATGAAGGAGTTGCAGCTTGATGCCGAAAATGGGCAGTGTGTTCAGATATTGAATGGTGGAAAGCACATCGTTGGCATTTTCCCCGGGCAGCCCCAGAATGGTGTGGACGATCACAGGGATCCCCCGGCTGTGCAGCTTCTTCACAGCCTCTTCAAAACAGGACAGATCGTAGCCCCGTCTGATGTAGGTGGCAGTGGCCGGGTGTATGGTCTGAAGCCCCAGCTCCACCCACACAGGTTTGAGCTGATTTATCTCCTCCAGCAGGTCAAGTACCCCCTCCTGCAGGCAGTCCGGTCTGGTGGCGATATCCAGAATGACTATATCTGGGTGGGAGATTGCCTGCGTATAGATATCCCGCAGATACTCCACCGGTGCATAGGTGTTGGTGTAGGCCTGGAAATAGGCAATAAAATCCCGGGCAGTGCTTTTCTGGCGGATCATCTCGATCTGACTGTTGATCTGACCGGTGATGTCCATGTGCCTGTCCCCGGCAAAATCACCGCTTCCCCCGGCGCTGCAGAAGATACAGCCCCGGTGATCCAGAGTGCCGTCCCTGTTGGGACAGGTCATTCCCCCGTCCAGAGAGACCTTATATATTTTTCGTCCGTAGGTATTCTTCAGATAGGAATCCAAAGAATAGTAGGGTTTTCCGTGCCAGTCCATTGTAACAGATCCTTTCCTTTTTTATTCCTCTGGACAGATTATAGCACAGATAATGACAAGTATTGTTGTAACATCTTTCAGAATCATCTTTCCTTTTTGGTATATATCTGCTATAATCTAACCGCATGTGAAAGAAATCACATGTCAGACCCCGTTACGATAGTATAGAGCATGGTTCCATGCTCTGTAAATGTATAAGTATAAGGAGATTGATCATGAAAAAACCAGTAGTATTAATGATCCTTGATGGATATGGACTGAATAAAAGCTGCGATCACAACGCAGTATGCCAGGCAAAAACTCCGATTATGGACCAGCTGATGAGCCAGTGTCCATTCGTAGAGGGACAGGCAAGCGGAATGTTTGTTGGTCTTCCTGACGGACAGATGGGTAACTCCGAGGTAGGACATCTGAACATGGGTGCAGGACGCATCGTATATCAGGAGCTTACAAGAATCACAAAATCCATCTCCGATGGAGATTTCTTCCAGAACGAGGCTCTGCTTCAGGCAGTAAACAACTGCAAGGAGAAGGGAACAGCTCTTCATATGTGGGGACTTCTCTCTGACGGTGGAGTACACAGCCACAACACACATCTCTACGGACTTCTGAAACTGGCAAAGGAGCAGGGTCTTGAGAAGGTTTATGTTCACTGCTTCCTTGACGGACGTGACACACCACCTGCATCCGGTGCAGATTTCTGCAAAGAGCTGGAAGAGAAGATGGCTGAGATCGGTGTTGGTGAGATCGGCGTGATTTCCGGACGTTACTATGCAATGGATCGTGATAACCGCTGGGATCGTGTAGAGATGGCTTACAACGCTCTTACAAAGGGCGAGGGAGTTCAGGCAGAGGGTCTTGGCTCCGATGCAATCAAAGCATCCTACGCAGCAGAGAAAACAGACGAGTTCATGCTGCCAACAGTAATGACAAAAGACGGAAAACCAGTTGCTACAGTTCAGGATGGAGATTCTGTAATCTTCTTCAACTTCCGTCCTGACCGTGCAAGAGAGATCACCCGTGCATTCTGCGACCCAGAGTTCACAGGCTTCGCAAGAGAGAAGAAACTGGATCTTACCTACGTTTGCTTCACAGAGTACGATGACACAATTCCAAACAAAGTGATCGCATTCAAGAAACAGGAGGTTACAAACACCTTCGGTGAGTGGCTGGCAGCAAATGACATGACACAGGCTCGTATCGCTGAGACTGAGAAATACGCTCATGTAACATTCTTCTTCAACGGCGGAATCGAGGAGCCAAACAAAGGCGAGGATCGTATCCTTGTTAAGTCTCCAAAGGTAGCAACCTACGATCTGCAGCCAGAGATGAGCGCATTCGAGGTATGTGACAAACTGACAGAGGCAATCAAATCCGGAAAATACGATGTGATCATCACAAACTTCGCTAACCCTGACATGGTTGGACATACAGGTGTTGAGGCAGCAGCAATCGCAGCTGTAGAGGCAGTTGATACATGCGTTGGACGTACTGTAGAGGCTCTGAAAGAGGTTGATGGTGTAATGTTCATCTGTGCAGACCATGGTAACGCAGAGTACCTGTGGGATGAGGAGACAGGAGCTCCATTCACAGCTCATACAACAAATCCGGTACCATTTATCCTGGTAAATGCTGATCCTTCCTACGGACTGGCTGAGGGCGGAAAACTGGCAGATATCGTTCCAACACTCATCGAGCTGATGGGCAAAGAGCAGCCTGCTGAGATGACAGGAAAATCTCTTCTGATCAAAAAATAAATCCATTGTTATCAGACAGCCGAAGTAATCAGAAGGAGAAATCTCACCTGGTGACGGCAGAAGGAAATGGATACGAGAGTAAAATATTGAAATAAGGTATCTCCTGTCTGTGTATTGCAGGCAGGAGATATTTTTCTTTTAAGAGAGCAACCAGCCAAAGTCCGTATTTGGAGGAAACCTTGGCAATGAATTGCTATTTACATTTTAAACAGAGTACAGGAGATACATATGAAATTAGTAGTACAGCGAGTCACCCATGCAAATGTGGTGGTGGATGGAGAGACCATCGGTGAGATCGGCAAGGGCTTCATGGTTCTTGTGGGTGTTGGAAAAGAGGACACAGAGGAGACTGTGGAGAAATATCTGAAAAAGCTGATCAATTTAAGAATTTTTGAGGATGAGAACGGAAAAACCAATCTGTCCCTTCGTGATGTAAACGGAGAACTGCTTCTGATCTCTCAGTTTACCCTCTATGCAAACTGCAAAAAGGGCAACAGACCAAGCTTTGTGGATGCAGGTGCACCGGATGAGGCAAACCGTCTCTATGAATATATGTGCCAGAGAGCAAGAGAAGAGGGGATGAAGGTGGAGACAGGAAGCTTCGGAGCAGATATGAAGGTATCCCTTCTCAATGACGGACCATTTACCGTGATTCTGGAGAATCTGTAAGGATTGCTGGAAGCTGAGTCTCCGAGGATGGCGGAAACTCGCTCCATATAAGGGTATTGAACATGGATAGAATTATAGTAGAAAAGGGAAGACCCGGAGACTGTACCGGCCGTCTTCCCAGGGAAATAGCAGTATATGATCTTCTGGACAGTCTGGGAATCCAGTATCAGAGGGCAGATCATGAGGTGAAGATGACCATTGAGGCCTGTGCTGACGTGGACCGGGCAATGGATATCAGAATCTGCAAAAATCTGTTTCTGCACAATTCAAAAAAGACAGAGTTTTACCTTCTGATGATGCCGGGAGAGAAGAAATTTGTAACAAAAGAGGTATCCCGTATGGTGGGATCCACAAGATTGTCCTTCGCAGATGAATCCTACATGGAGGAGTATCTGAACCTGACACCGGGATCAGTAACGATTCTTGGTCTTATGAACGACAAAGAGAACCGGGTACACCTGCTTATGGACAGAGAGGTGGCAGAGTCAGAGTATCTGGGATGCCATCCCTGCATCAACACATCCAGTCTGAAGATCCCTACAAAGGATATTCTGGAGAAATTCCTGCCGGCGGTACACCACGAAGTGCAGATACTGGATCTGTAAAAATCATTGCATGAAGTGCAGATGCTGAATCTGCAGGGTGATTTCCATTACAAACAGAGAAATGCTGCAATATTCAGACAGCAGATATTGATATAAAAAACTGTGCCAGGCCTCACGCGGGTTTGATTGAAAACACTGGACTTGAAAATGGTTACAAATGGTTATAATATTAATGTATAACCACTTGTAACCATTTTTGTTTGCGCAAGCTTTATTTATCACTTTGCTTATTAATCCAGTGCACTTCAGAGAAGGGAGAGAGTCCGTATGGCTGATATTCTGAGTAAAATAAAGGAAATTGATGATCGCCTGGAGGAGTTGCCAAAGGGAACATTAACCTATAAAACCATCAATGGGAAAAAGCAGCCGTATCTCCAGCGTACCATCGATGGCAAATCAAAAAGTATCTATATCCGTCAGGGAGAAAGAGAAAGAATACTTCTTGAACTTCAGGCGAGAAGTGACTTACAGGCAGAAAAAGAACGACTTCTTGCGTATTGGAATGGGATAAAACAGATCCTGAAGAAAAATCCCTGTCTGGACAAAACCATGTCCCTGGGGTATCAGAATTTTGCCACGATTATGTCCAATCATTGGTTTTATGTGGACAAAACACTTTTTATTGAAGAATGGTTTTCCAGCCAGGAGATGGTATCACTGATCACCCGACCAAGAAGATTTGGGAAAACCTTGATGATGAGTACGGTGGATCATTTCTTCTCGCCGGACAAAAGCGGACATGAGGAGTATTTTCGGGAGCTTGCCATCTGGAAAAATAAAGAATATCGTTCCTTGTATGGTACAGTTCCCGTAATATTTCTCACCATGAGCTGTGCAAAAGGAGGATCCTTCCGGTCTGCTGTGCTTAGCATTGCTGATGAGATCAGATACGCATATGCAAGATACAGCTTTCTTGAAGAAAGTGAGAAGCTGGATGTGAGACAGAGGATGTGTTTTGCGGATTCTCTGGATCGGCTATACAAAAGGGATACGGATGTCCTTGAAAATGCAATCAGAAATCTGTCTGAATATCTGGAAATCCATTACGGTGTCAAGCCTGTTATCCTTCTGGATGAATATGATACTCCCCTTACAGAGGCCTATATTTCCGGATACTGGGATGAGATGATTCAGTTCTACAGGAAATTCATTAATGCCACATTTAAGAGCAATAATCATTTTCAGAAAGCGGTGATTACGGGTGTTGCTAAAATAGCAAAGAATGCACTGTTCTCTGATATGAATCATGTATGTGTTCATTCCTCCACGGATTCTGCCTTTTCTGCTTGTTTCGGCTTCACAGAGCAGGAGGTGATGGATGCCCTCCAGTGCTATGACATTCAGGAAATGCAGCAGGTAAAGAAGTACTACGACGGGTTGGTTTTGGCGGAAGAAAAGATATGTATAATCCCTGGTCTATCTGCTGCTATATGAAGGAGGGGGATTTCAGATCCTATTGGATCAATACAGCAAGTAATGAGGTGATCGGTGAACTGATCCGAAAGCATTCCCCTGGTCTAAAAAGGGAGATGGAGGAATTGCTTGCCGGAAGGGTGCTACATAAAAGAATCAATGAAGATGTGGCCTACCAGTATCTGGATGGTGATGAAGACTCATTCTGGTCCCTTCTCCTGGCAACTGGATATATCAAAGCGGACAATGTGGTGAAAAGCTCGGAATACACGGAGTGCGATATTTCCATTACAAACAGAGAAACCGCTGCAATGTTCAGCCAGCAGATTCTGAAAATGTTCAGAGACGGCAACTCAAAATACAGTATGTTTGTGGATGCCATATTGAACCACCAACTGGACTATATTCAGTATTATCTGGAAGATCTGACATATTCCTCTGTCAGCTATTTTGATACAGGTAAGCTGCCTTCTAAACGGATCCCGGAGAATTTCTACCATGGTCTGGTGTTGGGTCTGCTGGTTTCCCTGAAGGACAGCTACAGAATTCTGTCCAATCGGGAAAGTGGTGCAGGAAGATATGATATTTCTGTTATTCCGAAGGATATTATAGAAGACAGTGAAGCCTTTATTATGGAGTTCAAGATCCGTGATCCGAAGCATGAGAAGTCGCTGGAGGAAACGGCACAGCGAGCCATGGCCCAGATCAGGGAGAAACGCTATGGAGAGGACCTGATCAATCAGGGGATTCGCGGAAACAGAATCTATTTACTGGGATTTGCCTTCGAAGGAAAAGAAGTGGAAGTAACAGGGGGCTTTCTTGTATAGTAGAGGCAGAATATACAGGTGGGTTTGTATGGATACATTCGAACTCATATGTAAAATGCAAATTCCACAATAAGAGAGAAGTTTTTCAAAAAATACTGTTGCTTTTTATAGAGAATCGTGATAGTATTAATCGGTAAGCCTAGGGAGGTGTGAGCATGGCTATTTTAAGAACAGTATTAACAATTTTATTTGCAATAGATTGTATCGCATTAGTAATCGTAGTATTAATGCAGGAGGGAAAACAGAACGGACTTGGTGCTCTGGCAGGAAATGTATCTTCTGATACATACTGGGGAAAGAATAAAGCACGTTCCGCAGAAGGAAAGATGAAGACCTTTACAAAGGTTTGTGCATTCCTTTTCGTTATTCTTGCACTTGTACTGAATATGTCATTCTAATGAAGTGAGTTTTAGAGCCGCTGCAATTTATTGCAGCGGCTCTTCTTTTTTTTCTTGATACAGGGTCGAAAAGTCTGAGAAAAAGCTTGCTTGCAAGGGCTTTTTCGAAAGACCTTGAGACCCAAACAAAAATGAGCAGGAAGGACGAAAGTCCGGAGTGCGAATTTTTGTAGCATGACGAGAGTGCGAAGCAGGGAGTCATGCGTAGTATCAAGAAAAAAGAAAGGAAGAAAAGTCTGAGAAAAAGCTTGCTTGCAAGGGCTTTTTCGAAAGACCTTGAGACCCAAACAAAAATGAGCAGGAAGGACGAAAGACTTTATAGATTCTGAGGGTGACAAGGTTGTGTAGCGATACAGATAGGAGAAGAATGAGTAAGAAAAAATCAACAGATAAGAAAACAGATAAGAAATCAGAAAAGAAAACAAAGAAAAAGTTCTCTGCTAAGGTTGCTGGTAAAAAGGCCCATGGAAAGAAGTCATCCGGTCGCCGCAGTGCAGAGTCCATCAATACCAATATCAAAGATAAGAAAAAACTGAAAAAGGAGCATCGTCTCTTTACAGGAACCTTCATTGGCAATGCCAAGGGCTTCGGCTTCGTGGTGATCGACGGTGAGGAGGAGATGCAGGATATCTATATTCCGGAGGAGTATACAGGCTCTGCTTTCCACAAGGACAAGGTTGAGGTGGTGCTTCTGAAGACCAGTATGGGAAAACGCCAGGAGGGTCAGATCGTTAAGGTGCTGGAGCACGAGATCACCACCATTGTGGGAACCTTCCAGCGCAGCAATTCCTTCGGTTTTGTAATCTCCGACAACGGAAAGATCTCCCGTGACCTGTTTATCCCGAAAAACAAATGCATGGATGCAAAAACAGGTCAGAAGGTAGTGGCAAAGATCAAGGATTACGGTGATCGTCACAGAAGTCCTGAGGGAGAGATCACCGAGATCCTGGGCAATGCCGGTGATGCAGGAGTGGATGTTCTGTCCATTGCAAGAAGCTACGATATTCCCATGGATTTTCCGGAGAAAGTACAGGCTCAGGCAAACCGATGCCCGGACTGCGTGCTGGAGGGGGATTTTGCAGGAAGAACAGACCTGCGTGATGTGCAGATGGTCACCATTGACGGTGAGGATGCCAAGGATCTGGATGATGCAGTTTCCCTTACTAAGAAAGATGGTCTGTATTATCTGGGTGTGCATATCGCCGATGTCAGCAACTATGTGCAGAGCGGCAGTGCCCTGGATAAGGAGGCTCTGAAGCGCGGAACCTCCGTCTATCTGGTGGATCGCGTAGTTCCCATGCTGCCGAAAAAACTGTCCAACGGTATCTGCTCCCTGAATGCAGGGGAGGATCGTTTGGCCATGTCCTGCCTTATGACACTGAACGAGGCAGGAGAGATCATTGACCACACCATCTGTGAGAGTGTGATCCATGTGGACCGCCGTATGACCTACACCGCAGTAAATGCCATTCTGCAGGACCCGGACTGCGAAATCGCTGATGAATATCGTGAGCTGGTGCCTATGTTCCTGGAGATGGGCAGACTGTCAAAGATTATCCGTGAAAGACGAAGCAGAAGGGGCTCCATTGACTTTAACTTCCCGGAGAGCAAAATTCTCCTGGATAACAACGGACGCCCTGTGGACATCGTGCCCCATGAGGCCAATGATGCCACCCGTCTCATCGAGGATTTCATGCTCAGCGCCAACGAAACCGTGGCAAAGGAATACTGCACAAGAAAGCTTCCTTTCCTGTATCGTATCCACGAGAATCCGGACAGCGACAAGATGGAGCAGACCCTTACAGTGATCCGTTCCTTCGGCTTCAATGCAGAGAAGGGCAAACAGGAAATCACTCCAACAGAGATTCAGAAGATCCAGGAGCAGATTCAGGGAACAAAGCAGGAGGCCATGATCAGCCGTCTGCTGCTGCGCTCCATGAAGCAGGCGAAGTACGATCCGGAATGCATTGGACACTTCGGACTGGCAGCAAAATACTATTGTCATTTTACATCCCCGATCCGCCGTTATCCTGACCTTCAGATTCACAGAATCATCAAAGATGATTTGCGCGGACGACTGAATAGTGATAAAATAGCATGGTACAAAAGTATCTTAAGCGGCGTGGGAGAGAAGACCTCCATGCTGGAGAGAAGAGCAGATGAGATTGAGCGAGAGACAGATAAGCTGAAGATGGCAGAGTACATGCTACGTCATCTGGGTGAGGATTTCGAGGGTGTGATCTCCGGTGTATCAGGCTGGGGCTTCTATGTGGAGCTGCCAAACACCGTGGAGGGACTGGTGCATATCAGCTCTCTGAGAGATGACTATTATGTCTTTGATGAGCAGCACTACTGCCTTATCGGAGAGATGACAAAGAAACGCTACACTCTGGGTGAGAAGGTCACTGTTCGTGTTACCGATGCAGATCTTATCGCAAAAACCATCGATTTTAACGTAGTTAACAGAAAAGCAAGAGATCGCAAATAAGAAGCGAAGTGGATTTCAGAGTCTTGCTTCACCGGAAGTAAGAAGCGGATTTCAGAGGTTCGCTTTACCGGAAACAAGAGTCAGCAGAGATGCGATCCTGAGGAGATAAACATGGGGAAAAAAGAAAAAGACAGCCGTCTGATCGCCAACAATAAAAAGGCGTATCATGACTATTTCATTGAAGAGAAATACGAAGCAGGAATCGCACTGCATGGAACAGAGGTAAAATCCCTCCGCATGGGAAAATGCTCCATCAAAGAGTCATTTATCAAAATTGAAAAAGGCGAGATCTTCGTCTATGGAATGCATATCAGCCCCTATGAGAAAGGAAACATTTTCAACAAGGATCCTCTCCGTGTGAAAAAACTGCTGATGCACAAGAATGAGATTCTGAAGCTGCAGCAGAAGATTGCTGAGAAGGGCTATACCCTGGTACCTCTTCAGGTGTATTTCAACAAATCTCTTGTAAAGGTGGAGATCGGTCTTGCCAAAGGTAAGAAGCTCTACGACAAACGAGCAGATATCCAGAAGAAGGATATGAAGAGAGAGTCAGAGCGCGAGTTTAAACAGCGCTTCTGATGGGCAGATTTAAGTATAAAAGCGTAGTAACAGTCCACCGGCAGGTTGACCTGCCGGCGGGATTCTGTTATACTATAAAGGCACAAAAGCGTACAGCTTCACAGGTCGAAGGCTGATACGCACGGTTGCTTCATAACTGATCCGTAGCACACAGGACCGTGCAAGGGATCAGGCCAATACCTCATGAAACATGGGCTTGTACTGGTTTCGACGGGGGTTTTGAAGTTTGGGAAGCCATCCGTGGACTCCGGAACCACGATAAAATCTGGAACTTTAAAATTAAACGCTAACAATAACGTAGCACTGGCTGCCTAAGTTGCAGTCTGTCGGACTTCCGTTTCCCGCAGCGGATCCTCCGGCATCGACCTTAGCGGGGCACTTTTTCTCCTAAGCTTTGCGGAGCGAAAAGATTTTATGAAGCTACTGAAGTCATAAGCCTGTTGGCCGGCGTATGACAGAGGGAATGTCAAAAGACCGACTGTGATGGGAGATGCCTGGATGGACGGGCTTTCGGACAGGGGTTCGATTCCCCTCAGGTCCATTCCGATTAAAACGGAGAGATAGGGAAAAGGCTGGAAAACCTTGAAAAATCAAGGTTTCCAGCCTTTTTTTAGTTGAAGAGACAGGGAAGAGACTGGAAAAAACAACGGCTATTTAACGGCCATGATGTTGGCCATGCTGCCGGCAGCATTCTCATAATATAGATGTATTCCGGAGGTGCTCGTTATACTTCTCCTGCAGCCTTTTAGTTACATGTATATAGATCTCCTGGGTAACTCTGCTGTCAGCGTGACGCAGCCTTGCAGATACTTCCGGAACAGTAAATCCTGCTTCAAAGAGCAGGCTTGCATGGGTGTGACGCAGGGAGTGAGTAGTGAGGGCACGTCCCAGTACACGCTCCGTATTTTCCTTAAAATACTTGTTAAATGTGTAATACTGCAGATGCTCTCCCTTCCTGGAGAACATAAACAGATCTGTCCGGATACCGTGACGCAGCCTTTTCTGGAGGTAATATGCATTGATCTCATGTATCACATTCTCCAGCTCCGGCTGGATGAATACTGTTGCCGTGGATGCTGCAGTCTTGGCAGCAGTCTCCAGCTTGTTATTGGCATCCCATGTTTTTGACACATGTATCACCTTTTTCTGCAGATCAATATCAGATCGATGCAGAGCAATGGCTTCTCCACAGCGCATGCCGGAGAGTGCAAGGAACTTGATCAGCAGCTTATGTTCCTCCTGATCCACCTCAGAGAGCAGCCGAACCAGCTCATCGCGTTCCATGTATTTCAGAGTTTCATCCCATTTTTCTTCCGGAACGGGAAAGCGATCCATCTTATCGATGCCGCACATGGAGCTGATCAGGTCGTTTCTGTATCCCCATAGAATCACTCCCTTAAGCCGTTTCAGGTAACCATTCAAAGTTACAGGGCTTTTTCCTGATCTTAAAAAAGATGATTTTATATTTCTAGGAGTTAACCTTGACACAATGGTATCAGCTCCCAGCAGATCCATGCAGGCTGCCAGAGCAAACCCATTCCTCCGGAGAGTGGATTCTTTTGCTGTGAGGGCAAGATCTGCACGGTACTCTTGTATTAGCTCCTGCAGAGTCAGCTCCTTCTCCTCTGGATCCTGCTTGCTCCGGATCTTCTCCTGCAGGATCCTGGCAGCTTCCTTCCGGTTTTTTGCTGTGTCCTTTTCAAAAGTGCAGCTTACTTCTTTTTTCTTTCCGGTTAGATGGTCCACGTATGTTTCAACATACCGAATCTTGCCGGTGCTGGGTGTCGGTTTAACCCACATAAGCATTCCTCCTTTCTAACGTGCATGTTTTGATAATAGATGCATATAATAATAGAGGAGTGCTTAGGCTCTCCTCTATTTATTCCTATTTCTTTGTAATATATATTTTTACACGAAACGAACCAGCAGCTCTTTCTGTTAATACGGCATTACAGATCACACTTTTATATTTCTTGTAGTATGAATTTACTGTATCCGCAGATCCTTGGCCAAGGACGCCTATATCTAGTTTTGTCTTTGGGTCAATAATCATAAAAGCAGGTTTTCCTTCGTATTTATACTTTTTTACTATTACAGGATCACCAATATTCATCTTTTTCATTATTTTATTTCTTTTTACCCATGATCTCTTTTTACATGGATATTCATTTCCGACAATAAGATACTCTTTTTCGAAAATCAGATCTCCTGACTTGTAATTCTTCTTGTTTTTAGGTTTTGATACAAAAATACTTTTTAAAAAATCGAATGCTCCCATTTTTATCCCCCCATAAACTAAAATGGATTGTAAAAAAAATATGATATATGTTCATTTCATTTAATTATTACTTGTTATTCGATTGTACATCTGAATTATATGTTCCCAATCATCAGTTGTTAATTTTGATAAGGCCTCAATAAGACGTACTTTCATATCGTTATCTTCTACATCTCTGAAAAAGTCTTCAAGTTGTTCCTTTTTTGATAAATTAACAAACATTTCTCCTTCTTCTTTCAATAGCCAGTTTTCTCTGACATTAAACTTATTGCAAATGAGTTTTATAACTGATGCAGATGGTACTTTCTGACCGTTTTCCCACTGCGATACAGCTCCAGACGTCACACCTATTATTTCTGCGAATGAAGCCATGCTGATTTTCTTATCATCTGATTTTTCTCTTATAAGTCGAATTCGTTCGCCTATTGTCATGTTTAACCACCTCCTATAATGAAAATAACATGTTTTGCTTACTTGGTAAACAAAAAATAATTATTTTTTTAAAAGATATTTACAAAGTAAGTGCATAGTGTTATATTTTGCTTACAAAGTAAGTGATTGGCATGTTCTTCTCATGTTAATCCATAAATCATTTTTTAACCTCTTGTGCTGAAATGACCGGTTTTTATTTCGTGCAAACAAACATAGACAGGGACAAATATTCCGGACTCTGCGGTAGGCACAAAATAATGAAAGGAGAAACAAATGCTTAATACGGAATCTCTCGATAAAATAAAATTTATTTTTTTATTTGGTTCTGATTTTCAGAAGGGAGTTCTTGTTGGTCTTGCTGAAGCATATGCTGATGTACAGAGAAAAAATGAAGAAGAAAAAAATGAACTTCAGAATCTGAATGTATAAAAGCTGGTGATTACTTATGTCAAAAACATTCGTGTACGAAGAAATAGGGGGATGTCCCTACAAGAGTTATAACGATTTGGCCGAACAGTGGAGCATTTCTAAAGATACGGTTAAAAGCCGTATCAAGGAAATAGAGCAGTGGATAGCTGCTGGTAGATATCCAGCAAACTCACTGATCTCTGATGGGCAGCTGGTTCGAATGAATGAATATGTGTTCTCTGATTACCTTTGTTATAGAACGAGGCTGAGAGATTCGGCTGCCAGAAAGAAAGTTCCTGCATATAATCCTTCGGCCTGGTCTGAGGCATTTGGAAACAGAAGGAGATTAGTAGAAGTTAATTCAGAAGTGTTTACTGCTTAGAAAGGAGAACGGTATGGATAATATTGATCTTATGAATATCGAGTTGGCTTTGGCACATATGATAGATGCGATGAAGAAAAACAGTGAGCCTTTGTACAAACATCTTTGTACAGCTATTGATCATAATCTGAATACGGAAACCATAGAGTTTGTTCAGAACAAAGTCTTAAAAGCAGAACAAGAGATCTTATCTTATGAAAGAACATTAGAAAAGATCAAAGATATGAAATGAAATACCTGTGCTTAGCTCAGAGGTCAGAGCAGCTTGAACATAATCCCCCGTTCAAGAGATCGCTGGTTCGAATCCAGCAGCACAGATCGGCACAATTAAGTGCCAGTAAATTGAAAGGTAGAGCACACCCATTGAAGACGCGACATACATACGCTCGATTTCTTCATCCGCCTTAGATGTATCAAGGATGCGAGAAAATGAAACCCCGTTAGTCACAATTGAATAATAATAATTTTTCTGTTTAATCCTTAGTCTAGGATAACCAAAGAATCGTTATACACCATAAATATTGCTACAAATACACAAAATGCCCCTGTTTCCATAACTGGAAACAGGACTGGTTCCCTGGTGGGTTATGGCCGGTTCGATTCCGGCCGGAACCAATGAGAGTTCATTCTGCAAGTTCAGCTACTCTCACATAAAAACGATGAACGCGCATGCTTGTTAAAGCTTCTGAGCTACATCATGAAGTAAGGTAACACGCCTCCTTTAAGAGCGGGGATTTCTTCAACCGACTTCTGCGATCCCGGTAAATGGTAAGTAAGTGAAGGTGACGGCCCGGAGAGACGGGCATATGGACCTCTAACTCAGCAGGTTAGAGTAGCCGGCTCATAACCGGCCTGTCCTGGGTTCGAGTCCCAGGAGGTCCATTCCGTGAGATGCTGGTTCTCATGGGTTATCTTCTTTTTTCATAACTGGATGTCACTCATGAGGAGTGGATCCGGCTCATTACCGGAGCATCCAATTGCCGGAAGGCGTGTGGTTTACTCATTAATTAATTTCCTTTTTGCTCCTCTGGTGAGTCCACCGATCCATTACGGATCCGGCGGCGGTTCGATTCCGCCGGAGCAACTACCATGCAGCGCATGAGGTTTTTGATTGGCATTTTCCTCTCTTGGAAATGCGCTGCATGATTTAGAAAGGGGGATAGAAATTGAAAAAAATAAAAATGGTATTTTTGGATGGATTTTATCGAACAGAAAAGGAAGCGAGAAAAATGTACCCAAAAGGTTATGATACGACCTTTACAAAGATTGTAGAGGTTGAGACGCTGGGAGATAAGATAAAAAGGAATGCAGGTAGGATTATTCTTCTTTCTTTTCTTTATATGGTTCTTATCGTTGATTTGGCTTTACTTTGGATCTGGAGGTGATTTGATGAAATTACTTCACATTCTTATATCCATTATCATTTTTTTGTCAGCTACTTTTTTGGGGACATGGGCTTTCCTGATTCAAGTGGGATTAATTGCTTGATGATTACGCTCGTTAGCTCAGAGGTCAGAGCAATGCTGGTTGCTGTCACCAACCAGCAGGTTCACCGGTTCGAATCCGGTACGAGCGTTTACTGCATGGGTATGGCACAGGCCTTGCAGCCTGATAGATCAGCTGCTGTATCCGTGCAGATTCGCAAAGGGGGATAAAAATATGGATATTACTACAATTCTTGTTGAGATGCTGCAGCAGTCATGTGTTTCCAGGGAAACATGCCACAATTATGAATTGATACGTGGCTCAGACGTATATGAAATAGTTGGAGAGTGTCCGCATAAAAAGATATGTGATGAAATTGGTGATGCCATTAGTCATGCATCTGTAGAGCAGATTCTTAATGCTATACAGAACGAAAACTAAATAAATGGCCGTTGTTGGCGCATATGCTTTTTCCTCTGTTGGTATATGTTCCGGTTCGACTCCGGAAACGGTCTTTCCTCCTTAATCGGTTCTGGAGGATACAACTGCATACTGCCGCATACAGGTTTCGCTTCCTGTATGCGGCATCAGTGTATGAAGGATAAAGAAGTAGCCACGGATCAGCGCGATGCTGAGCCCGTGGCCAATAGTTTAGTGATAGGGGGATTATAACATGAGTTGGACAGAAAGAACAAGCTTTGTTTTCAATTTGACTAACAGCTCTGACTTCGATGACATGACCACGGAGGAGCTTGGCCAGATCCTGGAGGCTCTAATCAGATTTGCCAGGACAGGAGAGGAGCAGATTGATACAAGCGATCGATTTATCAAGTCGGTATTCAGATCACAGGTGATGGCCATTAAGGCAAATTGGGAAAAGTATGATGAGACTGTGGCGCGCAATAGAGCCAATGGATCCAAAGGAGGAAGACCTAGAAAGTCAGCTCCTGCGGAAAGCCAGACGGAGCCAGTGGAAGCCAGTGGATGCCAGACGGAGCCAGTCGAAACCGAAGTGAACCCAGAAAAACCCAGTGGTTTTTATCCAAAACCCAAAAAACCCGATAAGGATATGGATAAGGATATGGATAAAGAAGAGGAGAAGGATAAAAAAAGCACCTCCTCCATCCTCTTTCCTTTTCCCTGTGATGTGGATGGAGTGAACAGTCTTGTGGAAAAGATGATAAACAACTACATCCAGAAGAGCAGATACAGCTATCTCACAGAAGAAGCTGTGAGATCTGTTTACCAGAATTTTGCAAATGGCTGCTATCGCGGTAAAGATGCCGGACTCTGGAAGCAGCAGCTGGATGAGCTGGAACAGTCCTGCAGACAGGCAGGCCTGGAAGCTATGAGAGCTGCATATCCGGACTGATTGGAGGTTAAACTATGAGCTTGCATGGATGGTGGTTTAAATCACCGGCTGATATGCCCCGTAAGTGCTTTTCTTGTTCTGCGATAAAGGCAAAGCGATTTGATGCAGCAATTAAGTTTCATTGCGCTGCTATAGGCAATTGCCTGAAGAAGCAGTGCGAATCAGACGGTGATAAAGATGCTGATCAGGAGGTGCCCAATGAAAAAAATGAATGAATATATGTTTGTGAGAGCAATTCCAGATGTTCATATCGTGAACACTGTTTTGATTAAGGCTCCAAATATGGAGGCTGCATTTGAAAAATACAAACAGAATCCAATAACTAAGTATAGCAAAGTTATTTATTGCAGGCAGATGAGCCCGTTTGACTGGTCAAAGGATCCTGAGATGGATCAGATGGCCATGGATCTGGAGCCCCTGCAGATGGAGGCATGATGGGAAAAGAGTATAATCCGGATATTCCGGATCGATTCACAAGGCGGAATCATGACAGACAGACCGGTAAGCAGACTTACCGGATTCCTTTTGATTCCAAGGTTGGAGAGCTCCGATACTGCGATCAGGGCGGTCAGGTATCCATGTTTGGTGATCTGGTTGATCACCTTGGCCGGCTGGAGGATGAGAGCATACAGCTCCGGCAGGAGAATGAGAAGCTCAGATCTGATATACGGCAAATGAGATCATCAGGTCTCACATGATCATATTTTGGTCAAAATTATAAAAAGCGAAAAGCAGCGCAGTAATGCGCTTTGCGGCTCGATTAAGCTATTAAAGGTAGGTCCTTTCTGTGAAGAAGAAAGAGTATTGTTTCCGAAATCTGAATACAGGTGAAATTGACTATGTTGAAGTTGAGATAACCTCCAGCATAACTGCCAGCGGCCAGAGAGAAAAAAGGCAAAAGCCTACTCCGGAATGTATGCGACGTAATAATATCCGCGTCCGGCAGAAAAAGATACGGCATCTGATACGGGCCAACTTCCAGGAGAATGATATTTACCTGACTCTTACATACAAGAGGGGAACACGGCCGGAGACGCTGGGAGATGTAAAAAAACATGTGCAGCGCTTTATCAAGAAGCTGAGGAAACAGTATAAGTCAAGAGGATACCAACTTAAGTATGTCGGAACATTGGAGCGTGGGTCCAAAGGTGGCTATCATATGCACATTGTGCTTAACAGGATTCCAGATGCTGAAACCTATATGCACAAAACATGGGAACATGGGCATGTAAGGACGCAATGCCTTTACCAGGAAGGGGAATTTAAGGACCTTGGTGATTATCTTGGGAAGGATTCAAGTGACAGATGGCAGACTACTTCCAGGAATCTGATTAAGCCTGAGGAACATACAAAGGAGGTTAAGGACAATGGAAAGCTTCTGGAGTCTCCTCCGGAAAGAAGAAAAGGATTTGAGATAGTGAAAGATTCCGTGTATTCCGGAATCAATCCTTTAACCGGACGGGCTTATCTGAAGTATTCCCAGAAGAAGATAACCGGTAAGCAAAA
>JAUNCZ010000117.1 GCA_030526405.1 Lachnospiraceae bacterium
TTGCCGTTTTTTCGGGATAATAGTATAGTAGTGGGGAACAGTACATTGCTTCTATGAGCTGTAACGGGAGGGCAGGATCAGTACCTGCAGGTTATACCCCGGATACAGCCCATAAGTAAAAACAGAAAAACGGAGGAAATAAGATGTTAGAAACAGGAACAGCAGCACCGGCATTTGCACTGCAGGATCAGAACGGAACCGTACATACTCTGGAGGAGTACAGAGGAAAAAAGGTACTGTTATATTTCTATTCAAAGGATAATACAGCAGGCTGTACAAAACAGGCCTGTGCCTATACAGAGCGTATGGAGCAGTTCAGGGCAAAAGGAGTAGAGGTAATCGGTGTCAGCAAGGATACCGTGGCAGCACACAAAAAATTCGAAGAGAAGCATGGTCTGAATTTCACGCTGCTGGCAGACCCGGAGCATACCACTCTGGAGGCCTATGATGTGTGGAAAGAGAAAAAGATGTGTGGAAAAGTTGGAATGGGAACTGTCCGCACCACCTATGTCATTGATGAGAACGGAGTCATCGTATTTGCCAACGGTAAAGTAAAGGCAGCAGATGATGCGGAAAAAATGCTCTCTGTTCTGGAGTAAACCAGCATGAGGATTATTCTTTCCCCAGCGAAAAAAATGAATAACACGGATCACTGTGGCACTTTTGGCACCACCACCAGACCACAGTTTCTGGAGCAGACGGAGGAGATCCTTCACTGGCTGCAGGCGCAGTCTTCCGATGAATTAAAGGCGCTCTGGAAATGCAACGACAAGATTCTCGAACAGAATGTGGCCCGACTGGAGCATATGGATCTGGAGCAGCAGCTGACGCCGGCGGTGCTTTCCTATGAGGGAATCGCTTTTCAGTACATGGCCCCGGCAGTATTTGAGACAGAGCATTTTCAATATCTGCAGGAGCATCTGCGGATCCTGTCGGCATTTTATGGGGTGTTGCGGCCCATGGACGGCGTAACTCCCTACCGTCTGGAAATGCAGGCCAAAGCGGCCATCGGCAGCAGGAAGAACCTGTATGAGCTGTGGGGCAGTCGTCTGTACGAGGCAGTGCGGGATGACAGCGGGATCATCATCAATCTGGCTTCAAAGGAATATTCCAAATGCATTGAAAAATACCTGACAGAGGCGGATCGCTATATCACCATCACCTTCTGTGAAAAATCAGGAGAGAAGCTGGTGACCAAGGGCACCTATGCAAAAATGGCAAGGGGTGAGATGGTGCGATTTATGGCAGAGAACCATGTACAGACTCCGGAAGAGCTTCAGAAGTTCTGTCGTCTGGGGTACGTCTTCAGGAAAGAGCTTTCTTCCCGGAAGGAGTTTGTGTTTGAGAGAGTAGAAAGAAATACGAAGGCAGCAGTGATTTGTGAACAGGAAGCAAATTGCGAAAGCCTGTTTTACACGTGACAAGGCCCAGCCATTTCGGCTGGGCCTCATCAAAAGAAAAGAAAGAATCAACCGCCCCTGGAGGACGAATTATTGGAAGTTATGATTCCCGGTAACAGGAATCATAACGAATAGCCTTTTCTTATTCATAATTTTATGTTTTCCTGTGTTTTCTTATATGCTTCAGTTAAGCACGTAAGAGGTAGTCAGGTTCAGTGTGAAATCCTCACTGTGCAGCAGTTGGAGCTGCTTTCTGCACGTAAGGGGAAGATACGTAGGCTGTTCTTCCGTTGAAGTTTACCTGAAGCCATGTGTATCCATTAACCTCACCGGTAACCTGAAGAGCCTGTCCCAGGGTTACAGTTCCGATTACGGAGCCGTGCTCAGTTTCCGGTGCTGTACGAACGTTCAGAGCCGGGATAGAGCAGTATACAGTATAGCTGGCCGGAGTTACAGTGAACTCTCTTGGTTTGCTGGTCTGTGTTGAATAAACGGCAGCAGCGGATTTACCAGATGTTGCTGTGATGGAGGAGATGACTGCATCTGAGCCAGCCAAAGCGGTGGTTGCCACCACTGCTTTGTTATTGGAGTGGCCCATTACATAGCCTCCGATACCTGCACCTGCTGCGGAAGTGATGGAAAGTGCTGCTGCCATTGCGATTACAAAATTACGA
>JAUNCZ010000014.1 GCA_030526405.1 Lachnospiraceae bacterium
AACACTTTCATCACTATTTGTGCCGCGGCTTGCCCGCGGAATGGAGATTAGTATGCCTGCTGCATATGCTCATCATAGATTTGGAGAGGCCTGTATTGAGTCGCTGCCACCAAAGCTGAAAGCTGTCTGTACCAGATACAGAGAGATATTTGATGTGGGTGTTCACGGACCGGACGTACTCTTTTATTACAATCCACTGATTTCCAACAAGGTGAACCGCCATGGATCGGAACTGCATGCCTGGACCGGGGCTCAGTTTTTCCAGGTTTCCAGATATCAGTATCAGTATATCAGAGAGAATAAGAAGGCGATGCTGGCATATCTTTTAGGTGTTCTGGCTCATTTTACGCTGGACTCGGCCTGTCATGATTACATCAATGAGGAAACTGAGGAGACAGAGTTTTCCCATAATTTCATTGAATCCCAGTATGAGGCATTTCTGATGAAGAAGGATGGGAAGGATCCTCTGAAGGTGGATCGGTCTCTTACGTTGCACCCAACCGCAAAAAATGCGGAAATTATCGCACGTTTTTATCCCTTTGAAAGGGAGCAGGTGCTGAAGGCCATGGAGGGACAGAAATTCTGTCTCCATCTGTTTTATTCGCCAAAGGAGCGTAAGAAGGGGTTCCTTCGTAAGCTGCTTAAGGCACTGCGGATCAAGGGGGATGTGGGAGATCTCTTTGTGGATTCCACCGGTATTCCGGCCTGTGAGCAGATGAATGAGATCATCTTTGCACGACAGAAAGCCGCGGAGGGCCTGTATTGTAAACTGGCGAAAAACCTTGTTCGTTATCTGTATGACAGGGAAGAACTGGACTCTTATTTTCAGTATGATTTCGAGGGAGATCTCCATTCTGATGATGAGGAATCCTGTTCCTGATACAATGGTTCGCGATCGAGTGGCAAAGGGGGTTGCCATTGGTCGCTATGCTGTTTGTTGCTATGCTGTTACAACGGACAGGATCTGAAAAAGCTTTATGCAAATAGTTCTGTTTTGGATAAAAACGGAAGAAAGAGGATAATTTTGGCTGAAAAAAATAAACTGACGAAAATTGAAAAGGCCTGGGTACTGTATGATGTGGGCAACTCGGCATTTACCATGTTGGCCTGCTCTCTGGTACCTATCTGGTTTAAAACTCTGGCAATTGGAACAAATCCGGGGCAGATCACCTCTGATCAGGCCACTGCCTACTGGGCACTGGCTATGTCCCTGATCACTGTGGTGGTGGCTCTGTTGGGTCCGGTGCTGGGCTCCTATGCTGATACCAAGGACAGAAAGAAGTTCTTTTTCACCACTGTTCTTGCCATCGGTGTTATTGGCTGCTTTGTCTGCGGCTTTATCAAGAGCTGGATCTTATTTATGGCGGTTCTTGTGATTACAAAGGTTACCTACAGCTCTTCTCAGGTATTTTATGATTCCATGCTGAATGATGTTACCACAGAGGAGAGAATGGATGAGGTATCCTCCTACGGTTATGCCTGGGGCTATATCGGCTCCTGTATCCCATTTGCGGTTGCCCTTGTGGCCTATGTGCTGGGACCGGATATGGTGGGCATGATCTCTGACAGTCTTTCCCGGATCATCGGCTTTGGTGTTACTGCCATCTGGTGGTTTGTGGTGACGATCCCTCTTCTGAAGGAATACAGACAGCTGCACTATGTGGAGCGTCAGCAGGTTTCTGTAGGTGAGATTTTTGCGGGAATCGGCCGTACCATTGCCAGAATGGTGAAGGAGGATAAAAAGGTCTTTTATTTCCTGATTGCCTTCTTTCTGTATATTGATGGTGTGGGTACCATCATTGATAACTGTATCAATATTGGAACAGATCTTGATCTGAGCACAGTGGGACAGGTTATTACACTTCTGTTGACTCAGGTGGTGGCCTTTGCATTTTCCCTTGTGTTTGCAAGGCTGTCCAGACGCTTCAGCACAGTGACTCTGATCAAGGTGTGTATTGTGGGCTATTTCTGTGTCTGCCTGTATGCCCTGACGCTGAAGAGTCTTCTGGGCTTTGCGATCCTGGCCTTTGGTGTGGGTATGTTCCAGGGCTCTATTCAGTCTCTGTCCAGAAGCTATTTCTCCAAAATCATTCCACCGGAGAATTCCGGAGAGTATTTTGGTATCTATGATATCTTCTGTAAGGGAGCGTCCTTCCTGGGCTCCTTTGTGCTGGCAGCTGTGAAGCTGGCAGGAGGAACCATCAATATTGCGGTGGCTTCCCTTGTGGTATTCTTTGCTTTGGGATATGTGTTCCTTTCCCTGGCGGATAAACAGAAAAATGTAAGATGATAGAATCTGTTGCAGCATCCCGGTGTCTCCTTCTGACATCGGGATGCTGTGTCTGGTGAAACAGCTGTTTATGACCAGACGGTAAAAACATTAATGAAGGGGGATAAGAAATTGAAATCTGTAAAACATACTGCCACAGAGGGGAATCCGCTGGGCATTCTTCCAGTGGGCAGTCTGATGCGAAAATTCGCCCTGCCCAGTATCGTGGCCATGATGGTCAGTGCTGTCTACAACATTGTGGATCAGCTGTTTATCGGTCAGGCGGTTGGCACCCTTGGAAATGCTGCCACGAATATTGCATTTCCCCTTGCTATGATGTGTACAGCCATTGCTCTGATGTTCGGTATTGGCGGTGCCTCTTCCTTTAACCTGACCCTTGGAGCGGGGGATGAGAAGAGAGCCCCCTACTTTGTGGGAAATGCCATTACCGGTCTGGTGATCGGCGGTTCTGTTCTCTGCCTTACAGTGGAACTGTTTCTTCGACCTCTTCTGGTGGGCTTCGGATCCCCGGCAGATGTCCTTCCCTACGCCCTTTCCTATGTAAGGATCACTGCCCTGGGATTTCCGTTTCTGATTCTTACCATCGGCGGTGGTCATCTGATCCGGGCAGATGGAAGTCCAAACATGACCATGCTGTGCAACCTGTCCGGAGCCATTATTAATGTATTTCTTGATGCTTTGTTTGTGATGGGACTTGGATGGGGGATGCAGGGTGCAGCCCTGGCCACTATCATGGGTCAGTTTTTCTCCGCCGGACTTGCCGTCCGCTATCTGCTGCATTATAAAACCGTATCCCTCAGACTGGAGCATCTGAAGCCAAAGGCAGAGTTTATCACTTTCATTATGAAGATCGGTGCTGCATCCAGCATCAATCAGCTGGCCATGATGGTGGTTCAGATCCTGCTGAACAATTCTCTGAAGTATTACGGTGCCCAGTCTGTATATGGGGAGGCCATTCCCATTGCCTGTGCAGGAATTGTAACAAAATGCAACCAGCTGTTCTTCGCTGTGGTGATCGGTCTTTCCCAGGGAAGTCAGCCCATTGAGAGCTTTAATTACGGTGCAAAGAAATACGGACGTGTGCGGGAGGCCTATCGGCTGGCAGTCACTGCAGGAGTAGCCATCTCGGTGGTGGCATTTGCCATGTTCCAGCTGATACCAAGGCAGCTGATCAGTCTCTTCGGAGAGGGCTCCCAGGAGTACTACCAGTTTGCGGTGAATTATTTCCGGATTTTCCTGTTTTTCACCTGGGCAAATGCAATTCAGCCCATCACAGCTACCTTCTTTACCAGCATCGGTAAGCCAAAAAAGGGTACATTCTGTTCTCTTACAAGACAGATTCTTTTCCTGGTACCCCTGATTCTGATCCTGCCTCTGTTTATGGGAATTGACGGTATCCTGTTTGCAGGTCCTGTTGCAGATGCTCTGGCGGTGACTGTAACGGCACTGATGGCGTATTTTGAGTTCAGAAGGATGCCGAAGGAATAAACGGTTCATGAGCGGGCATCGAAGTGAATTGCCCATGTCCGCTCTACTGAAAAATGCCGGTGTATGATTTGTTACAATCACACACCGGCATTTCATATAGAATCAATTGTATAAATTTCTCCTGCAGATATTATTACAGAGAGGTTCTCAGTACCGAAAACTGGAATACATCGCTTCTCAGATAATCATAGGAATACAGAATGGGATTCCCTTTTGTGTCAGTCTGCTGCTGACGGAATGCAAAGGCCTCTTTGCCCTCCGGAAGTTCCAGAGCCACGCGAAGGGGATCATTTTTTTCCGGGATAAAGAGAATTGCATAGGCCTGGTTCAGCTGCAGGTCATAATTCTCCAGCAGATAATTAAAAAGGGATTTTGGAATGGAATCCTCCTTCAGCCCCGCTGCATAGCGCAGGGGAAGATAGTTGACACAGCAGCAGATCACGCCGAAATCTGCGTAGCGGATCTTCTGGAGGCGAAAGAATTCTGTGTCCTCCGGTACCTGGAAAAACTCGCAGACCTCTGAGGGGGCTGTGGTGACGCAGCAACTGGTTTTGGACTCCAGTTCCTCAATGCCTGCGGCAGCGATCATCTTTGTCATGCTCTGCAGCTGCAGCAGATCGTTGGGAATCTGTTTACTACGGGGAAGCACATAGGTGCCGGAGCCGTGGCGGGATACAAGGATTCCCTCGCTTCGCAGCACCCGCACCACCTTTCGCCAGGTTTCACGGCTGATGCCAAGGAGTCTGGCCATCTCATTTTCCGATGGAAGTTTTGTGTCAGGAGGAAATTTTCCAGCCTGATAATAATCCATGAAGGTTTCTTTTGCTTTCAGTGTTGTGGATTTTCCTCTCATAGAACATCCACCTCCTTTACCATTTCTGTTCAGTCAGCATCTGCCTGCGTTCCAGAAGTGCCTTTGTACTCTGCTTAGCCTGCTCCACGCTTGTGGAGGAAAATGACATGAATATCTCAATTTCTCTGATGGAGTAGTGGGCACGGATCAGCTCTGAGTAGCACAGATAGCGCAGAATCTTGTTGCTGGATACAAGATCCACATCCACTTCTGCCAGTGCATCCCTGGCGTAGGTGATGGTGGAGTGCCAGTTGCGCTCCAGCATTTCAGATAGATCTCCAATGGTGGTGATCCCAAGAAATTCCAGATGCTTAAGACAGGGGAAGGGATCGGCATGCTCCACACAGATGTTGCATTCTGCGCAGATGGTACGGATCAGGTCCTGCATCCGCACGTTGCTGAACATATATTCCTTGAGAGAGACCTGATCCACCAGCACATCGGTGGCAAGTCCGTTTCTGATCTTGTCACGGATCTCAAGGGTATAGTCCCCCACGCTTTTACGGATGTCATTGAATCGCTCGTCGGCAATCTCAAGAAGACCTGCAATGCGGGAAAACTCTCTTCGGATGTTGCGGGGAAGACCAAATTCACTTTTGTAGCCCAGATCGTGCTCGATCTCCGCCCAGACGTGCTGAAGAGAGGTTCTGATCTGGATCTCAAAGCGGATTCCCCTGAATTCCTCCGGATAGTCCTGGTACGGGCCCTCCTCCGGAAGGGAGCACACATAATGCAGAGAGCTGTAGCCAAAGGTTGAGGGGGAGAGGGCGGCTGATTTATCCACCGTATTGCTCCAGTCCATTTTGAAGCGTTCTGCCACAAGGGCGGCAATCTTGTCCACGTCATCTGCAAAATAGGCCACCAGGCGAAGTCCCACCACGTCGGTGATATCTGTCAGGTAACGGTATTTATCTTTTTTTATGATTTTTTTTGAAAGACTATCCGGTGTTTTCAGCCGGTGAGTCAGATCCATCAGCATCACTTTGTCCTGTTTCATCATGTTTGCCAGAATGTCTGCAACATACTCCTCGAGACGCAGATAGATCGCTTTTTTTTCTTCGTATTCATCAAGAATTGATGTTTCGTATCTCATGGAATCACTCCTTATTATCCAAATTATACCCCATTGCTGATAGGGGGGCAATATGGGATTGGGGATCAGGCAGTTGACTTTTTTTTGTCAATGCATTACTATAAAAAAGCAGGAAAAATCTGCGCATCCTCGAGGAGCGTTTTATCTCAGTCGGAGATTAGATACCCACTGAGATAAATTTGTCAATACTCACCACCTGTAGAGGTGGGCGTCTTCTCAACTGAGATAAAAAAGGGGAGCTCACTGCAGTGGGCTGAGAATCAGATCTGTATCTGTTACCCATAACCTGATTTGGATAATGCCAACGTAGGGATATAGTTCATGAATCGGTGATTTGGGTAATGAGACAGTTGTTTCATTACCTTTTTTTATACAAAAAAGATGGTTCATGAGCAAGTAGCGAAGCGGATTGCGAATGTCCGCTTTACTGTATCTTTATCTTCATGTTCAGTATCGGGAAGTTGCAGAGTTTTTCTGGTACAGTACGCCCTGGCGTACTTTCTGGGCAGATCGGGGGCACCACTTTCTGTCCTGCAGATCAGACAGAACTCTTCGGAGGACTCTGATTTGTGATTACACCCACATGTATAGTGGAGAACATCTGAATGAGGCGAAAGGAGAAGAGTAAGATGAATACTGCTTACACAATACTTTCCTCTGCAGGTATCTCACAGAAGGATGGGAGAGGCGCTGAAGAATTCGAAAAGGAGGAGTTTTGCAATGAATAAAGGGTATGCTGCTGCGGATCGGATTCTTGAGGGCAGCCGTTCTATTTGGGAAACATTTCATGACCATCCCTTTGTGAGAGGTATTGCGGACGGAACGCTGCCGAAAGAGAATTTCAAATATTACATGCTCCAGGATTATGTTTATCTCCTGGATTATGCCAAAGTATTCTCCATCGGTGCGGGAAAAGCAGCAGATCCTGTGGTTGGAAGACATTTTTCCGGCTATGTGGATCAGATTATGAATGGAGAACTGAATATTCATAAGGCCTATATGGCGAAGCTGGGAATTACAGAACAGGACGTAAGAGAGGTATACCAGGCACTGGACAACCTCAGCTACACCAGCTACATGCTTCGTTGTGCCTATGAGGGAGGACCTGCAGAGGTTTGTGCAGCCATCCTGCCCTGTGCCATCAGCTACGAGGAGATTGCTGTGGAGATGGTGAGAAGGGATCCGGCCTGTGTGGATCACCCCTTCTACGGTGAGTGGATCAGGGGCTATGCTGATCCCGGCTACCATGAAGCCAACACTGCACTGCGGGATCTTACTGCAGCCTGCTGTGAAAACTTAAGTGAGCAGCAGATCGATCATCTGGTGGAGATCGGACAGCGCTGCAGTCTGTATGAGGGTCGTTTCTGGGATCTGGCCTGGGAACTTCGGAGGTAAGAGACGGTATGCTGGAGTTTCAGAACGTATCATTTACCTATCCCGGGGCAGAGGCTCCTATCATGGAGAATCTTTCCTTTTCGGTGGAGGCAGGCAGCTTTGTCAGCATCATCGGTGCCAGCGGAAGCGGTAAATCCACCCTGTTTCGCCTTCTGAATTCTCTGGAGGAGCTTCAGGAGGGAACAATTACCGTGAACGGAAGGGATATCCGTTCCCTGTCCCACTATACCAGCTACATGCCCCAGCAGGATCTTCTGTTTCCCTGGAGAACGGTGGAGAAGAATGTGATGCTTCCCATGCAGGTGCAGAAGGTTCCGAAGGAGGAGAGAAAGAGGGTGGCTGCCCAGATGCTGGCAAAAGTGGGCCTGACGGACTGGGCCAACAGCTATCCCCGGGAGCTGTCCGGCGGTATGCGACAGAGGGTCAGCTTTGCAAGGACCCTGTGTGCAGGTTCAGATCTGCTGCTTTTGGATGAGCCCTTCAGCGCCCTGGATTCCATTACCAGGATCAGTCTGCAGGAATGGCTTCGGGAGCAGTGGGAGTCGCTGGATAAAACCATCCTGTTTATCACCCACGATGTGGAGGAGGCGATTTTCCTGTCTGAGAAGATCTTGGTGCTCACTGGATCGCCTGTGACGGGACTGAAGGAATTTACAGTGCCTCTTCCGGGAAAGCGTACAAGAGAAATGCTGCTTCAGGGGGAAATCCAGCAGCTTAAGGAGACCCTTGTGGAGCTGCTTCGAAGCGAGGCGGCTGAATGAGGGGCAGAAAACAGCTGAAGCCCCTTCTGAGAAAAGCCCTGGGAATTGGCTTTGGCGTGTTCCTGCTGCTTCTGTGGCAGTTGATTGCGGTGGCCATCGGAAAGAGCTTTATCCTTCCGAAGCCAGTGGAAGTGCTGGGACACATTATAGAGAATGAAAATGAATTATTTATGGTACATCTGCCTGCCACCATGCAGGTGGTGGCTGTGGGCGGTCTGCTGGCAGTGATTCTGGGCTTTCTTCTGGCCACTGCCATGGACTGGGATCATCGCCTGGAAAAGGCCCTGTATCCTTTGTTGACCGTAACACAGACCATTCCCACCATCTGTATCGCACCTGTATTTGTGCTGTGGTTTGGCTATACGGTGAAGATGCGCATCATTGTGGTGGTGCTGGTGAATTTCTTTTCGGTGACGGTGAATGTGTTTGACGGCTTCAGAGCCACCTCCGCCGGAAGAATGGAGCTGATGCAGACCTACGGTGCAGGACGGCTTCAGCAGTTTCTGCTTCTGAGGCTACCCACAGCCCTGCCATCCTTTTTTACGGCCCTGCGCATTGCAGTGCCCTGGTCAGTGGTGGGTGCCACGGTGGCGGAATGGCTGGGAGCGCCGGATGGACTTGGTACCTACAGCAGAAGCTGTATGATGAATCTGGACGCAGCGGGACTGCTGGCCCCCCTGCTGATCCTTACGGGCTGTGCCCTGATTCTGAACGGACTGCTGAAATGGATTGAAAAAAGGGTAATCACCTGGCAGGGTGAGGCCTGACTATGAATAAATGAGGAGAGACAATACTATGAAACATATGATGGTAAAAAAGATGACAGCAATGCTTCTGGCAGGTGCTCTGGCAGCGGGATTTGCAGGCTGCGGAGCTGCTGCAGACCAGAAAACAGACAGCACAGAGAATACAGCTGCTTCCTCAGCAGCAGATGTCCAGGAGACAGAGGCTTCAGGGGAACTGAAAACAATTGATCTTGTGCTGGACTGGTACCCTAATGCCATTCACACATTCCTGTATGATGCCATTGACAAGGGCTATTTTGCAGAGGAGGGCCTTGAGGTTAATCTGATTGAGCCTGCGGACTCTGTTGACGGACTGAATTTTGTTGCTGCAGGTCGTGCTCAGGTGGGCCTTACCTACATGCTGGAGATCTGCCAGGCAAGAGAGAACGGAATGCCGGTGAAGGCACTGGCTTCTGCCTGCCAGAGAGAGCTGGATTGCTTCTCCAGCCTTGCTTCCAATGAGGAGATCACTGCTGACATGTCCTGCCTGAAGGGCAAAAAGGTGGGCTACTCCGGTTCTCCAAGCTCTGAGGCCATTATGAAATCTGTAGCTGAGAATGCAGGACTGACCATGGATGATTTTGAGATGGTAAATGTGGGCTTTGACCTCAGCACTTCTCTCACCACTGAGAGTGTAGACCTTGTTACAGGTATGTTCATCAACGATGAGATCGTTACCCTGGAGCAGGCTGGCTACCAGGTAAATGTCTACGACCAGCTGGACTACGGTGTTCCTCAGATGTATGGCCTTGTTATGGCTGTAAATGAGGAGGATTATGAGGCTGATACTGAGAAATACGAGGGATTTCTCCGTGCCTGTGCGAAGGGCTTTGAGGACATGAAGGCAGATGAGGATGCTGCTCTCGAGATCATCATGAAGGACATGAACAGCGATGAGAATCCGCTGGATGAGAAGCAGCAGCGCGGAAGCTATCAGATCCTGATGGAGAGAATGGAGCTGCCGGATGCACCGTTCCTGTCCATGAGCAGAGAACTGTGGCAGGAGACCATCGACTGGATGGTGAAATACGATCTGATCGGTGACACACTGACTCCGGATGACGTGGCTCTGAAACTGGCGGACTAAGATGAACAAAACTGTAAACAAAAAGGGAATCAGGGACAGACTTCCCTCCCTGATCCTGATGCTCCTGCTGCTGGCTGCCTGGCAGACTGCAGCGGTGATCATCGATAAAAACAATATTCTTCCTGCTCCCACGGCCATCATCAGAAAAATATGGGAGCTGAAGGAAACACTGTTTCTGAAGCATTTGCCGGAAACTCTTCTGACGGTGCTCTCCGGCTGGGGCCTGGCCATTGTCATCGGTGTGCTGCTGGCAGTGCTGATGCATTTTTCCCTGATTCTGGAGGCTATGCTGCACCCGGTGCTTCTGGTGACACAGACCATTCCTGTCATGTGTATCAGCCCCCTGTTTGTGATCTGGCTGGGCTACACCATGGGTGCCAGACTGATCGCGGTGGTGCTGAGTACCTTTTTTGCCATTACACTGAATACCTATCAGGGTCTCCAGAGTGTGGATCAGAGAAAGAAGGAGTGGCTCCTCACCTGCGGAGCGGGACGATTTTCGGTGTTCTGGCATCTGGAGGTGCCTACGGCCCTTCCGGCATTTATGACGGCCCTGAAGATGACGATTCCCTGGGCGGTGGTGGATGCCGCTGTGGCGGAATGGCTGGGAGCGACCCAGGGGCTGGGATATTTCAGTAAGCGAATGATCACAAAAATGGATGGAGCGGGGGTGTTTGCGCCTCTGGTGCTCCTGTGCATCCTGGCTCTGCTGGGTATGTGGATTCTGAATGTGATCGACAGGAAGTGTATTACCTGGAGAAGTGAGAACTGAAGGAACAAAGGGAGAGCGGTGGCTGAAGATACTACTGACAGTACCAACGTTCAAAACGTTCATAAAGGTGAAGAAAAAGGTGCTATCGCAGCATGTTGTTGCGACAGCACCCTCTTTTTAAACATAGGTTGGGGTTATCAGCGGGCAGTTGCCTGACCCAGAGTGCTCTGCATCTTCTGCAGAGTGCCTGTGCCCTTCAGGGTGTATACAAGAATACCGGCCAGAAGGGATCCGGCAACGGTGGAGATCAGGAAGGGAACCACATAGACGAAGGTTCCGATGGCTGCTCCATCCACGCCCATCAGAAGAACTGCTACAGGATAGGCCAGGGTTCCACCGATGAAGCCTGTTCCGATCACCTCTCCAGCCAGTGTAGGAAGTACGCGGCGGGAGTATTTATAAACCAGTCCGCACAGCAGTGCACCGCACATGCTTCCCGGAAATGCCATCAGCGAGCCAAGACCAAGCAGATTTCTCAGCAGGCTGGCACAGAAGGCCACTGCTACTCCATAGCCCGGGCCCAGAAGAATGGCGCAGATTACATTGACAAGATGCTGAACAGGGGCGCATTTGCTGCCCAGTAAGGGAAAGCTGATAAAGCTTCCAACAACTGCTACTGCAGTGAGTACGCCTGCCAGAGCAAGCTTAGCGGTACGATTTGATCTCATAAGAATCTCCTTTCAGATATAGAAAATATAAAAGAATGGGATCAGAAAAATACCCAGAGGCAGAGTGGTCTCCGGATGCATCTCTGATTCGGTCGAAACTTATGGTTTCCTCTCACGCCGGAACACGGCTTCCCTCGCTGATTAAATCTCTTACCTGCGTAAGGCGCTCCCCTTCCGCAGGGTCCTGTTCAGGGGACCTTTTTGGATTTTTTGTAAACAAAAAACCGCACATCCTGGGTGGATACACGGCATAAAAAACGTTCTGGAATTAACACGCTTCCTACGGTGGCATGATCCACATCAGGTATAAAGGTCGAAGTCAGACTTCCTCTCAGCCACGTACGTGACTCCCTTGGCTAAAACTATTATGGGACTTGCCCCACAGGTTTGTCAAGGGTTATAATAAAACCCATGGTTCGATGGTTCAAGTCGACACTCGCGGAGACTTGGCGCGCGATTCTGGTCAGCTTTTGCTGACATCTTCCTATTGAAAATAAAGGAGAATGATTATGAAGACAGCACTTACTATTGCAGGCTCTGATTCCAGCGGCGGCGCAGGAATTCAGGCGGATCTGAAAACAATGACAGTGAACGGTGTTTTTGCCATGAGTGCCATCACTGCACTTACCGCACAGAACACCACCGGCGTATCCGCTATTATGGAGGTAACACCGGAGTTTCTGGAGCAGCAGCTGGATGCGGTATTTACTGATATCTATCCGGATGCAGTAAAGATCGGAATGGTTGCAAACACTGCACTGATCCAGGTGATCGCAGCGAAGCTCCAGCAGTACCAGGCAAAAAATGTGGTTGTGGACCCTGTTATGGTGGCCACCTCCGGCTCTCGTCTCATGCGGGATGATGCCCTGGAGGCTCTGACAGGAAAATTGCTTCCTCTGGCGGCGGTATGCACACCAAATATTCCTGAGGCAGAGATCCTTGCGGATATGGAGATCCGCACAAAGGAGGATATGGAGACTGCGGCAGCAAAAATCCGTGAGAAATACGACTGCAATGTGCTGCTGAAGGGTGGACATGACCTGAACGATGCCAATGACCTGCTTCTTACTGAGAAGGGGGCAAAATGGTACCATGGAAAACGCATTGATAATCCCAACACCCATGGAACAGGCTGTACCCTGTCCAGTGCCATTGCCTCCAATCTTGCAAAGGGCTGTGATCTGGAGACAGCAGTGGAGAGAGCAAAGGAGTATATCTCAGGAGCTCTGGCAGCAATGCTGGATCTTGGAAAGGGTTCAGGACCAATGAATCATGCCTTTGTTATCAACAGTTAAGAAATAGTTTTCTCAACTGCGATAAATATATGAAACAGGAGAACTTATAATATGGAGAAAAAAGTAATCAGCACAACAAATGCACCGGCAGCAGTAGGACCATACGTACAGGCCATTCAGGCAGGAGATTTTCTGTATGCATCCGGCCAGCTGGGTCTGATTCCTGAGACAGGAGAGCTTCCTGAGGGAATCGAGGCACAGACAGCCCAGGCTCTGAAAAATGTGGAGGCAATCCTTGCTGAGGCAGGCTACACAAAGGAGGATGTGATCAAAACATCTGTATTCCTTGATGATATGAACGATTTCGCCACTGTAAACGGAATCTATGCAGAGTTCTTCGGTGACCATCGTCCTGCAAGATCCTGTGTGGAGATGGCAAAGCTTCCAAAGGGCGGCCTTGTTGAGGTTGAGATCATCGCATGTAAATAATATCTGATTCAAGTCGACGCTTGCGGAGACTTGGCGCGCGATTCTGGTCAGCTTTAGCTGACATCTTCCTATTGAGAGGCATTCTGTTGTTAAAAAACAATGGATGCCTCTTTTTTGGTACCCGCATAGAGAGTGACCGGATGGAATAATGACGCGAAAAAAAGATTCGGTTTTTGATACGGTCCCCTTGATAACAACCTGGAAAAAGTGTATACTGTGTATAAATATGTAACGAAGCGGGAGTTTGTATATGGATCTGTTAACAAGGATTCAGGTTATTACGGAACTCCACGGCGTGATCTGCAGTGCGATTATTGGCGTTGTTTTATTGTTCAGTAAGCAGAAGATCTACCGGGGAGGACGAATTCTGGCGGCTGCCATCTTTGTGAATATGTGGCTGCTGATCTGTGATGCCCTTGCCTGGCTGTGCCGGGGAAGTGACAATATATATGGATCATTTCTGGTGCGCTTTTCCAATTACAGCGTATACTTTCTGGAATATATGCTGGTTCTGATTATTACTGCCTATATCTATTCCATTGTCCGGGTTGTAAATCCGGATTATTCAGTGATCACAAGAAGGGTCATCTTTTCTATTATCACCGTGGATGTGCTTCTTTTGTTATCAAATCCGGTAACAAAGATTTTTTTTGTCATTGATAAGCAGAATGTCTATCACAGACAGCCATTGTTCTGGTTGTCAATGGCCCTTGCCGGCAGTGCATTGCTGCTGGTGGGAATGATCCTGTTCCAGAACTGGAAGTATCTGGAAGGGAATGAGAGGATGGAAATCATCCAGTTCCTGCTCTGTCCTATTGTGGGTGCTGCAATTCAGACCTTTTACTATGGGATTTCCTTTGTCAACCTGGGAATCACGATTTCTGTGTTTATAGCATTTGTAGCTTACATGCGTCGCCTGAGAAAATGGCAGAAGGAGAGAGAACTGGTGATCCTGAAAAGTCAGGCCTATCTTCTGAACTCACAGATCAAGCCTCATTTTCTTTTCAATTCCCTGAATGTGATCCAGTCCCTCATTGAGGAGGATCCGGACACGGCAGTGGTGGCGGTAAGTCGTTTTTCCAGGTTTCTGCGCACAGGACTGAAGCTGGAGATCATGGATTCCATGGTTCCCATTCAGACTGAGCTGGACTATGTGGATAATTATCTCTATCTGGAGACTCTGCGACACGGTGACAAGATCAACATTGTAAGGGATTTCGGAGAAGATCTGGATTTTGAAGTCCCCTTTCTGACTCTGCAGCCCATTGTGGAGAATGCGGTGCGTCATGGAATCTGTAAAAGATTAAAGGGAGGAACCGTTGCCATCGATATCAAGAAAACACCGGATGGTCATCTGATCCGGGTGGTGGATGACGGCGTTGGTTTTCTTCCTATTGAAAAAGAGGAGAAGGATTGGGATCCTGATGAGGCAGCCCATGCAGGGGTTGGTTCTGTGAATGTGAGAAACAGACTGGCTATCATGTGCGGCGGTACCATGGAGGTGGACAGTGTTCCCGGTAAGGGAACCATGGTTACCATCTGGATTCCAGGTAAATAAGAAATGGTAATACTTGTAGTTGATGATGAACCGGCTGCGCTCCGGAAGATGGAGCGTACTCTGAAAAAGATCTATTCCGGCAGAGAGGATGTGACAATTCTCTGTGCGGATAACTATATTGACGCTCTGGCTTTCAGCAGAGAAAAACCAGCCATTGCATTTCTGGATGTGGAGATGCCGGAGATGACGGGCATTGAGCTGGCAGGGCGTCTTCGCAAGGTAAATCCAAGGCTGAATATCATCTTTGTTACCGCATACGATGAGTTTGCAAGGGAGGCCTATGCGCTTCATGCCAGTGGCTATCTCACCAAGCCCTTCGTGCAGGAGGATGTGGAGGGTGAGCTGGCACAGCTGAGATATCCTGTGGAAAGAGAAGTATCGGCGAATATCCCTGAGACTGCTGTGCAGCAGAATCCGTCAGCTGGGGCTGTCAGAAGGCTTCGGGTGCAGTGTTTTGGCAATTTTGAGGTGTTCAGTGAGGAGAGACCTCTTCATTTTCAGAGAAGAGGTGCCAAGGAAATTCTTGCCTATCTGATTTCTCTGAAGGGGGCATCTGCCACCAGACTGGAGATCAGCTCTGCCATGTGGGAGACAGCGGAGGAGATTGAACAGAAGAAGGATTATTTCAGAATACTGGTGTCTGCACTGCGTCAAACCTTAAAAAAGTACAATGCGGAGGATGTGCTGATTACCAGCAGGGACAGCTTTGCGGTGAATACGCAGGCTCTGGACTGTGATTACTATCATTATCTGGAGGGCGATCCTGCAGCCCAGAATCAATATCTGGGTATGTTTATGCAGCAGTATCCCTGGGCGGAGGAGATGAATGCTCTGCTTTCAGGACAGCTTATGGATTACTGATCTGTCATATTGGAAGTACTTTGCTTGATAAACTGGGGGGAAACTGTATAATGACTGATAAAGAACTGAAACGCCTGAGTCGCCAGGAGCTTCTGGATGAGCTGTATAGTTATGCCAAGGCAAATGCAGAACTGCGGCTTCAGGTTGAAAATAAAGAAGAAGAGCTCAAGCAGCAGGCTAAGGGCTATGAAGAGAAGCTGGCCAGGGAGAAGTGGACCATCCAGAGCCTGTCCGGCAAGATAAAGGAGCTGGAGGACAAAAACAGGTCTCTTTCCCAGGCGGTAAAGAGCAGGCAGCTGGAGCTCCAGGAGGCTGGTAACATTGCAGAGGCCACTCTGAAGATGACCGGAATCTTTGAGGAGGCCCAGAAAACAGCTGAGATCTACCTGGCAAATGTGAAGAAGCTGGCAGATCAGCAGGAGGAGAAGCTCCGTCAGATGGAGCTGAAGAGCCGCATGGAGATTCAGCGGTTTGGGGATGAGGCCAGCAAAACCTGTCTTGCCATGCGGAAGCAGGCAGAGAAGGAATGCAATGAGCTTCGCAGAAAAACAGAAACGGAGTGTCATCAGCTGAAGGAGGATGCCATCACCCAGGCGGAGGAGTACTGGGCACAGCTCTCTGTGCGTCTTGAGAATTTCTACAAGGCTCATCAGGGTATGAAGGAGCTGTTTGGATCGGATGGAATCAGAATTCCCCGGTTCAGGGATATGGACTAGAATATTGTAACAGAATAGAGAGCAGGATTTTTTTGTATAGCAGAAATATTTCCTGTAAACAGGATAGGGGCTATCACAGCGAGTGTTGTGATAGCCCCTTTTTGAGTTGTTTTTTTGCAGAAAATGGCGTACGAAAGCTATTTCGCACAAAAACTTAAAAGATTTTCGTGTTTTTTTGTGGAATGTTTCGTTTGTGATACGGTTTTGGTTAGGGTACTGATACGGACACTTTGTTACTATTTCATCAGCGAAGAGGTCAGAAAGACTTCGAGGAGGTTTATCTCAGTGGAGAAGACTCCCACCTCTATAGGTGGTGAGCATTGACAAATTAGTCTCAGTGGGAGTCCAATCTCCGACTGAGATAAAACGCTCCGCGAGGATGCGCAGCGATTCTGATAGGAAGATGTCAGCTAAAGCTGACCAGAATCGCGCGCCAAGTCTCCGCAAGCGTCGACTTGAATTACAAGTATTAAGAAGGTAGGGATGAGATGCTATGACAGATAATGAACTGAAAAAGCTGTCCCGGTTTGAAGTTCTGGAACTTCTTCTTGCATCAGAGAAACGGAATGCAGACCTGGAAAAGCGGTTGGAAGAGGAACACAACAAAATAACAGATTTAAAGGTCAGACTGGATAACAGAAAGATCGACCTTCAGGAAGCCGGAAACATTGCGGATGCAGCTATGAAGCTGTCGGGAATCTTTGAAAGTGCCCAGGCTGCAGCAGACAATTATCTGGAAAACATCATGTCTCTTTCAGGAAGACAGAAACAGGTGTGTGAAGAACTGGAGGCAAAATCCAGAGCTGAGGCGGATCGTGTGACGACAGAGGCCAGAGCTATCAGTGCAGAGTTGCTCACAAGAACGGAGAGTGAGTGCAGCCAGAAACAGCAGGAGATCGAACGCTACTGTGAGATGCTCCGGGCAACAACAGAGAGGGAGTGCATGGCACTGAAGGAGCAGACAGCAGCAGATTGCCAGAGTCTCCGTACCATGACAGAGGAGTACTGTACCGGTCTTCGTTCTTCCACTGAAGCTCGCTGCAGCACCATGGAGGCAGAGGTTACAGAACGTTGCAATACCAGGGAAGCCGAGGTTACAGAGCGTTGCAACACCATGGAAGCGGATGTGATCCAGCGCTGCAGAGCTATGGAAACTGCCGCCGCAGACAAATGCAATGCCATGGAGGCGGAGGTTACAGCCCGTTGCAGCAACCTGGAGGCTGACGTTACAGCCCGCTGCAGTACCATGGAGGCCGAGATTGAGGCGAAATGTGAGAGCACAAAGAATAAAGCAAAGACCGAGATGGAATCCTACTGGTCAGAGCTCTCAACTAGAATGGAAGCATTCTATCAGGCCCATGAAGGAATGCGAGAGATGTTTTCCTTCTTTAATATGAAAACACCGGATTTTTCAGGAGGAAAAGCTTAATACATGTTCAAGGTTTTTAAAAAAAAGCCTGAGATGAAGCCTGAAGATATTCCCACTCTGGAGCAGATTGAGAACGAATATGAACGTGTGAAGTACAAGAAGAGGTATCGATCCGTATTGGCAAGTACCGTTTATGCACTGATTACAGTAGCAGCAGTAGCAGTTCTGGTGGCAACCTTACTGCTTCCTGTATTGCAGATCTACGGAACCTCCATGACACCCTGTCTCACAGAAGGAGATATCGTAGTTTCAGTCAAGGGCAGCAATTTTAACAGGGGAGATATCATATCTTTCTACTATAATAACAAGATTCTCGTAAAGCGAGTCATCGCTATGGAGGGAGAATGGGTGGACATCACCGAGGAGGGAGTTGTTCTGGTAAACGGAGAGCAGCTGGATGAGCCCTACCTGAGAGAGAAGGCATTTGGCGACTGCGACATCAAGCTGCCGTATCAGGTGCCGGACGGAAGGGTTTTCGTGATGGGTGATCACAGATCCACCTCCCAGGATAGCCGAAATACAGCCATCGGATGTGTCACAGAGGAGCAGATCGTTGGAAAGATCGTATACTGTGTGTGGCCGCTGAAGGATTTCGGAAAACTGGAATAAGAGCAAAGAAAAATAAAAAGGAAAGAGGGTGATAGAATGGACCGTAATACGCAGCACTACAGTTATCTGAGAGCTCATCTCATGAGATCCAGATGGTACAAGGTTTTCATTGCAGCGGCGGCGGTTGTGGTCTTCATTACTACATATATGCTTATTCTTCCGGCGATCACGCTGGATGCAAAATGCGGAAAAGAGGAGCATATGCATTCGGAAACCTGCTATGCTGTGTCCACAGATATTGTGTGTCAGCAGGCAGAGGCAGAGGGACATACCCATACGGACAGCTGTTACGCTGTCAGGGATATCCTGTCCTGTGGATTGGAGGAAGCGGAACCTGTTTCGGAGATGGTTCTCAATGAGGAGACAGGTGAGGAAGAGCTGACAGTGGTATCGGAGGGTCATATCCATGACGAGAGCTGCTATACCCAGGAGAAAGAACTGGTATGTGAGCAGGCAGAGACAGAGGGACATACCCATTCCCAGAGCTGCTACGAAGAGAATAAAACCTTCGTCTGCGACAGAGAGGAGCATGAGCATACAGAGAGCTGCTATCACGAGAAGAGCGATCCCAATGCTGATGTGGAAAATGAAGCCATCTGGACCCAGACATTTGCAGATGTGAAGCTTACAGGAAACTGGGGCGAGGACATCAAAGCCATTGCCAAAACACAGATTGGCTATAAAGAGAGTACAAAAAACTTTATCTACGATGAGGAAGATGAGAAGGACGGATACACCCGCTACGGTGCCTGGTACGGTGATACCTACGGTGAGTGGTGTGCAATGTTTTCCTCCTTCTGTATCTACTATGCTCAGGTAGGACTGGATCAGAACAATACAGCATTTCCGCTGGAATCCAACTGTGCGAGCTGGATCAACAAGCTGCAGCAGATTGGTTATTATCATCCGGCAGGAACTGCCCTTTATATGGACAGAACAGGAAGAGAGACCTTTACCGGCAAGGAGTATTTCGTTAAGCCCGGTGATCTGATCTTCTTTAACCTGAACCAGAGCGAATATGTGGTGAGCAACCATGTGGGAATCGTCACAGAAGTAACAGATAAGAAAATTTCCACCATTCAGGGTAACTCCAACTGGAGCGTTCTGGAGAAGGATTATCAGGTTGGAGATCCTACAATTGTGGGATTCGGTGAGATTCCTGAGAACCCTGCATTGAAGGCTCAGAAAGAAGCTGAGTTAAAGAAAGCAGAGGAAGAAGCAAAGGCTAAGGAAGAAGCCTCTAAGAAATCTGATTCCAAGAAGAAGACCTCTTCCAAGAAGAAGACCTCTTCCAAGAAGAAGGATACTGAAAAAGCTGAGGCTTCCAAGGCAGAAGATTCTGATTCCAAGACAGCTGAGGAGAAAGCCGATAAAACGGCTCAGGATACAGCTGCAGCAGAGAAAATTGATGTAAAGGCAGCAGAGACAAAGGCAGATAAAGTATCTGCAGAGAAGAAAACTGTCGGTGGTGCATCCACCTTTGCTCTGAATGCAGAGGCCAGGGGCGCGGCCCATGATTTCACACCTGATATCACAGATGTATATGTAAAGGTAAACAATGAATATCTTTCACCAGAAGGTGGTAAATATCAGGTTTCAGAAAATGATGTGGTGGGCTTTGAGATCCATTACGATCTGCCGGGACACACACTGGATACAACAAACAGCATCGTATATCAGGTTCCATCCGATGGAATCAGAACCGGAAGCGGTCCTGTATACGGAGTTGTAAATGGAGTATCAGAGGTGGCAGGCTCCTATACCATCAACGGCGATGGAACCATCACCATTGTATTTAATGAGGAGTTCGTGGAGAAGAACCAGGAAGGCAATGACATCTACGGAACCATCACCTTCTACCAGGATGCCCGGGGAATTGCCACCGGCAACTCAACAGAGGGCAGCATTCAGTTCAGAGATGATCTGAAGGTGGATTTCCATATTAAGGACAGAGTGGAGCGCAATTACGACCTGAATCTTGAAAAGAGACAGGGTACTGTACAGAACGGAAAGGTGCCTTACACCATTGAGGTTACCTCAGAAAAGGGAACCGGCGGAACCATGGTGGATCTTCAGGATACCCTGGATAAGATGCACATTGTGGGCAATGTGGTGATCCGTGATAAGAATGGCACTATCATTCAGACCATCAATAACAGCGATGGTCAGGGCAGCTTCCAGACACAGCTGCCAGCCATGAATCCAGGTGATCAATACACCATCACCTATGAGGCTGAGGTAAATGCCTCCGAGACTGGAGACTGGATCGCGGCATCCAATACGGCGAAAGCCTCCTTTGACGGAAATGACGGAAATCACTATGAGTCCGAGAGGAATATCCAGACCCCATTCGATAAGCGTGTTGTAAAGAAAGAAGGATATCAGAACAACGATGTGATCGAGTGGACCATTACTGTAAATCCTGCAAACCAGGATATTGCAGGCTGGGTTCTTGAGGATGAGATGATGAAGGGTGTGACACCGGAGATCACCGGAGGAAATCCTTCTGATTATACCGTAGACACAGCAACAGGAAAAATTACCTTCAAAGGTGATTATTCCGGAAGAAATACCAACACCTATACCATCAAGTATACTACTCCTGTTACAGAGGATATGATCAATTCCAGCGTAGAGAACACAGTAGTGGTGAGGGACAGAGAAAACAATCCTCATAACTCTAATAAGACTGTATGGGTGAATCCGCCTCAGACACCAACTGAGCCACAGCCATTGTGGAAAACAGGTCAGAAGCAGGAGGATGGCAGCATTCTCTGGAAGATCAGCATCAACGGCAGTGAGCCTAAGGCAGACCTGGCAGGACAGGTGCTGAAGGATGAGGCATTTAAAAATGCTGAAAACCTTACCGTTGTCAGAGACTGGTATCCAGGCAATGACACCAGCGGTGATTACGTGCTGAATACAGCAGACGGAACCATCCGCTTCAACGGAATTGATTCTGACGGAACAAACAAGCACTATTATGAAATCAGTTACGTAACCCGTCCAACCTACCAGGAAGGCGAAAATGTATTCGTTAACAAAGCCCAGCTGGGAGACTATCCGGAGGTAACCACTCCGGTGGATGGAGGAACCATCACCCTGAACAAAAAGTCAGGTGAGGGCTTCGATGTTACAGATAACAAGGTAACTGTAAACTGGAAATCTGAGATCGGCGGTGCCATTGAGGTGAAGGGACCATGGACCTATGAGGACTGGCTGGAGGAGAACAGCGGTTATTTCACCATGGATCAGCTGAAAGAGATTGAGGCTTCCTTGAGAAATCAGGGAATTGGCAATTTCACCATGACAGCCTATACCAGCACAGGAGATGCAGGTGAGACCACTGTGAATGCCGGGGCATGGAGTGACAGTCAGTTTGTGAAATTCAAAATTGTCTGTCAGGATACCATTCCGGCAGGAAGAACAATTGTTCTGAATTACCATTCAACAGGTGATTCCGCTGATACAACGAAGACTTACAGAAACTATTCCAAGCTCAACAACGGAAAACCGACTCAGGGAGAGGTGCCATATGAGTTTAAGCCGGTTCTGATGAAGAGCAATATGTACGGTGATACTCTCAATTATACAGAGAATGACCCGAACATGAACTATATCAACTGGATGCTGGAGGTAAACATTCCGGCAGGAACCACAGATACGGAATGGGTGATCACAGAGAAGGTTCCAACAGAGCTTTCTCCGGTGTGGATCGAGCCGATCCTGAATCAGAATGGCTATCCGGCAGATCCGAACTTCGTGATCACATCCGGTAAAAATGCGGATGGCACCTACACCATCACATTTGATCCAAGCAGATATGCAGGTCAGACCAAGTATATCAAGGTGGCAGCCCTTGTAAGAGAGGGTGATATCCCAATGAATGCAGATCAGACCACAGCAGTGAAGGAATTCTCCAACTCTGCATCCATCCGCTACAACGGAGACAAGGAATATGAGGTTCCACCTGTAAACAAACGAGTGGAGAGACCTTACACAGATGACTCCATCATAAAAGGATCTGAATACGATCAGGACACAGGAATTATTTCCTACCGAATCGCCATCAATCCTGATAAGGTCATCGATGAGGAAAATACCAGCTACACAGTAACAGATGAAATTAAGTATCAGAAATGGCAGGATGTGACACTGGAACTTGTACCGGGATCCATCGACATCAAGGACACCAACACAGGCTTATCCCTTTCTCCATCTGAATGGATGGTTATTGTGGGAGACAGAGCTGAGGACGGCGGTGGAAATTATGTGCAGAAGCTGTACTTCACCATCAACTCAGACAAGCATGTCACCATTGAATATAAGTACAAATACAGTGGTGTGGTAGGGGAATACCAGGGCAGCGTATCCAATACGGCGATTCTGGAGAACAGCAAGAGACAGTGGCATTCAGAAACTGATAATCAGCAGCAGACCAACTTCAAGGAAAGTCAGGCTTCAGCTGTTGTAAACTCAGGTCTTGTATACAAGGTAGATGCAGCAGATCAGAATACCTTCCTTCCGGGAGCGAAATTCGAGATCTATGTATGGAATGGTTCTTCCTATGTGAAGGAGATGGAGGCTGTAACCGATGAAAGCGGTCGTCTGAACCATCCAAATGGATTCGTTCCTAATACTGCCTACAAGATCAAGGAGATTGAAGCTCCTTTAGGATATCAGCTCAGTAATACAGAGGCGGAGTTCTACAAACAGAACAGAAATACAGTCCAGTATCCAATGAACATACCGGAGGATTTCAACGGAAGCATCCTTTCTGATGAGCGTATTCTCTACTTCGAGAACGTTCGCCTGGAGGGTGACCGTGATACACAGATCTCTGTTAAGAAGAACTGGGTGGATGATAAGGGAAAAGATATCTCAAACAAGGTAAATCAGGATGTTCAGTTTGTGCTGAAACAGATTGAGCAGAAATACAGCTCCCCGGCAGGAGCAGCAGGAGGCAGTGATGCACTTCCAGGTGTGGTACTGAAGCTGGTCTACAATGATGGCGGAGTACAGACCGTATTCATGGATGATGTGAGCATCGGTGACAGCATCAGGGCAAAAATTAAGTATTCCTGGAATCAGGCATTCGATGCCAATGGAAACTGTCTGTTACGTGATGGTCAGAAGCCGACCTATAACGGACAGAATAACGATGGGGCAGCATTTGATCCGGAGGATCTGAACGCATACTGCTTCCCGATCACCGTAAACTCCCGTGTTCTCACCTTTGCTGTACCGGCAGGTCGCTGGGATGGTGTCAGCATTGAGGGCGTGAAAACCTCTTCCGGCGGAACCGGCGGAGCGGGCTCCTCAGAACTCATCGGCAGAACTGAGACCACAGTGGGAACCTACACCGTAACTAAAAACAACGGTTATGTATGGAACAGTCAGCAGCTGCCTGCATACCGTATCAATGGCGATGGAACAGTATCCACCTTTGCTTACTATATTGAAGAGATTGGTGTGCAGGGATTTATCACCAGCTACGATCGAAATGATCCACAGCAGGGTGTTGGAGCGGGTACCATCACCATCACCAATACACAGCCAAATGAGAATGAGGACACAGAGATCTCCGTTCAGAAGGTTTGGAGATATTCCGATAACTCCCTCATGATCAAAGAGGACATTCCGGAATCGGCTGTCATTGAGATCTGGCAGGTGGCCAACGGAGATAAGGATGCCGCAGTGAAGCTGGATGAGAAGACAGTGACACTGAATGACCAGAACAACTGGAAGGCAACCATCACAGATCTGCCGAAGATCAGAAAGAATGGCAGTGAAGTAATTGCCTACACCTACTATTTCGTAGAGCAGAATCAGCCTGGCTTTGAGGTGTCCTACAGCAATGGCGATATTCCTCTGAATCAGGGAACCATCACAATTACAAATACGGAGACAGATACTCCAAAGGATACAGACACAAGTATCAAGGTGAAAAAGGTCTGGGAGGATACCAAAGGAAATACCATGACTCCTCCATCAGACAAGACCATCATTCTGGACCTGTATCAGATCATCGACGACGGTGAACCTGAGAAGGTTGAGGATGTGGAGATCAGGCTTCCGGATGAAAACGGAAACTGGGAAAAAACACTGGAAAATCTTCCATTGATCCGTGTGGATCAGGAGGACAGAACGGTTCAGCACCAGTACAAGTACTATTTCCTGGAGCGTGAGGTGCCAGCGGGCTATAAGGTTAGCTATTCTAATACAGAAAATAAACCGGCGGATAAAGGTACCGTAACAGTAACCAATAAAAAGACCACCGATATTACAGTGGAGAAAAAATGGCTGAACAATGCGGGCCTGGATATTACAGAGTCCATGACAAATGCCAGCGCAAGCTTTGAGCTGTACAGAAAAGCATCCAATACTCCGGTTTTCAACACAGGAGGCCAGACAAGAAGCTATTCTCTGAGAGCAGCAAGAAGCGGCGGCTCCTGCAACATCAATGTGAGAATCGGTGATTACAGTCCAAATGGTAACCTGTACAGGGTGGATGGCTATTCCTGCAGCGGTGGAACCCTTAAGATCACCGTCAGCGGCAACGAGTGGTCAGCACCGGATATTCTGATGACGGATTACAGCTTTACAGGTGACTGGCTGGATTACAACAATTCCACAGTAATCAGTCCTGCCAGCGTATCCGGCTCAGGTCAGGCAGTAACCTACTACTATGAGATTCCGGTGACACAGGATATGACAATCCTGGGAATTACCAAAAACAGTCAGGCAGGCTGTGTAAGTGTTGTGCTTCCAACGGGAGGCGGAACTGTGGATCCGGAACCAACACCGGAACCAACTCCAGAGCCTACACCGGAGCCAACTCCGGAACCAACCCCAACACCGGGTCCAACAGATCCGGAGGAGCCAGATCCAGTAGATCCGCAGGATACTCTGATTGCATCCTTCACACTGCCGGAAAATGGTTCCTGGACCAAATCCTTCACAGATCTGGAGACAGAGGAAACTGTGAACGGAAAAACAGTCTATTATTCCTACTATGTACGAGAGGTGGAAATTCCAAATTACAACACTTCTTATACAAATAACGACGGAATCACACAGGGTGTGATCACCGTAACCAACCAGGACAACAGACAGCCGGAGGATACCACCATCACCATCACAAAGGAGTGGCTGGGATCTGACGATGTGGCCCTTAGTCCAGAGGCACTGCAGGGTAAATCAGTGAAATTCAAGCTGATGAAATTCCCGGCGGGATCTCCTGACCAGGCCCAGCAGTACGGCGAGATGTTCACATTGCCGGAGAACGGAAGCTGGACGAAGACATTTACAGGTCTTCCAAAGAAAACCTATGACAACACCGGCAAGGCTACAAACTGGAAATACTATTTCCTGGAGGTGGCCCCTGAGGAGGGAACTGAGGTGAACTACCAGAAAGAATCCTTCTTCAGCTTCCTGCCATTCGTAAATGGCTCTGAGAATCCTGAGAGTCAGGCTGTGGATGGCGGAACAGTAACTGTAACCAATAAGCTTCAGCCGGAAAAGGGCAACATCGCTGTTGAGAAAAAATGGCAGACACCGGAGGGTGCTCCAGTGGATGGAAACCAGATCGATGACGATGTGAAGGTTCTGGTGGATCTGTACAGGGTAACAAACGGACAGCTGCCAGGTGAAAAGATTTCCGATGGTTCCATTGAACTTTCAAAGGCAAATCAGTGGAGATATGAGGAAACCGATCTGATCCAGAGAGAATACCTCAATGGACAGGAGATGGTATATACCTACTACTTCGTCGAGAAGCCTCTGGAGGGCTACACAACCCAGTACCAGGCAGGTACCGGACAGGCGGTGGAGGAAGCAACTTCCGCTACCATCACCCAGGGAAGTGTCAGTGTCATCAACAAAGAGATCGCCAGATCCTCCGTAACTGTCACCAAGAGATGGCAGAAGGATCAGAATGGCAATATCAGCGATATTACCGCTGAGAAGACAGGTAAAGTTGATTTCTGTCTCTACAGGGTGAAGACAGCCAAAACAGCTGCAGCTGACAGTGGTGAGCAGAACAGCCAGAATCAGAACGGAGATCAGAATCAGGATCAGAATCAGAATGCTGGGCAGAATTCCCGTAAAAAGGGAGAGTCAGAAACACCGGTAATTCCTGAGGGAGCAGAGCTTCTGAACGGAGGACAGCCATTCAGTGTCTACGACACAGAGAACTGGACCCATACCTGGACCTTTGATGCAGAGCCGTGCTACGACTACACCTACTACGTGGTGGAGATCAACAACGAAAACTTCCTGACCACCTATCAGGGACAGGGAAGCGGCAACCTGCAGATCACCAACACCATCAACGAATATTCCTATGAGCTTCCACACACCGGAGGACCGGGAACAACTGTAATCACAATGCTGGGAATCCTGCTTATGCTGGCAGCATCCGGCCTTATGATAGTAAAAAAACACAGAAAGGAGGAAACCTGGTAGAAAAAACTCCTTGATGTGTATCATACCTGAGTAATAAAGCCTTTTTACCCAGGGTTTCAGATGAGCCTGACCCGAAGGAAATGCTTCCTTCGGCAGGGCGGATCTGAAACGAAAAAAGCAAAAAACTCTGCTTGGGGGAGCAGAGAGAGGATTTTCTCCCGTAAACAAAAACTTTTATGAAGAAAGGGATTACAACTATGAAAAAAAGAATGAAAAAACTCTTAGCATTATTCGCAGCAGCAGCAATGACAATGTCCATGAGCGTAGCAGCATTTGCACAGAACATCGCAGATCATACCTTTACAGCTTACCAGATTTTCTCAGGAACACAGGCAGCAGATAAGGCAGCCCTTTGTGACGTAGAGTGGGGTTCCGGTGTTGATGGAGCAGCGATTCTGGCAGAACTGAAAGAGGCAGATACCGTATATGCAGACTGTGAAACTGCTGCGGATGTGGCAGAGGTAGTTGCAGGCTTTGATAGCAATTCCGCAGCGGCAATGGCCTTCGCCCGCATCGTGGATGCACACAGAACAGGTACAACAACAGCTCTGAACAAGGGTGAGCAGGGATATACCATCAGTACACCAGGTTACTACCTGATCGTGGATACAACAAAGTTAGAGGATGGCTCCTACGATGCACTGAACCTGTCCCTGCTGCAGTGCTATGAGACAATCACCATCGCTACAAAAACTGATATTCCAACTGTAGTGAAAAAAGTGGATGATGTGAACGACTCCAACACTTCAGAGGATACAGTTGTATGGCAGGATTCTGCAGACTACGATATCGGTGATGAGATCCCTTACCAGATCACAGGAACCCTGGGTGATATCTCCAAGTTCCCAACCTACTATGTGAACTTCCACGATACCATGACCAATCTGACTCTCAAAACTGACTCTGTAACGGTTACACTGGATAATGAAACAGTAAATAAGAACAATTATCTTGTCGCTTGGGATCCGAAAACAAAAACCCTTGATGTTGAGTTTATGGATGTAGTTGCGCTGGGTGCAAAAACAAACTCCGTGATCGTTGTTTCCTATATTGCTACTCTGGATGAGGGAGCAAACATCGGTGCAACAGGTAACCCGAATGAGGTATACCTTGAGTTCTCCAACAATCCAAACAACTCCGGTAACGGAACAACAAAACCATCCACAGGTAAAACCCCGGTTGACACTAACATCATCTTTACCTACAAGGTAATTGCAAACAAGGTGGACCCAGCAGGAAAACCACTGGCAGGTGCTAAATTTGCTCTCTACAAAGCTATTGGAACAGATGAGAAGGGAGAGACCATCTGGCAGGATCTTGGAGAAGTTGGTGATGGTGAAAAAGATACAACCTTCGCATGGACCGGTCTTGATGATGGCGATTACAAGATCGTGGAGACAAAGGTACCAGAAGGTTACAACAAGATTGCTGATCAGTATTTCACTGTAACAGCTGGGCATGACATTCTGTCAGACAATCCTGCATTAACAGAGCTTTCAGGAAATTCAGACACTGGAATGATCACCCTCGCATCTGATAAGGAAGCAGGTTCCTTAAGCACAAACATTGAGAACAAACAGGGTACAGTTCTTCCATCCACAGGTGGAATGGGAACTACTGTTCTCTACACAACAGGTGCGATCCTTGTGATCGGTGCAGGTGTTGTGCTGGTAGCAAGAAGACGTGTTGCTAAATAATCATTTAGAACAGTCAGTTTTAGATGATTAATCTGGAGATACCGATGCATCGGTGCCCCGGAGAAAGAAGTAGAACATAACAAAAACGCTGCTCTCCCCAGCCGGGGAGGGCAGCGAAACAAAAAAGATACAATGATAAGGAGAGTCTGATGAGAAATTATTGGAAAAAACATGGGGTGACCACAATTCTGGTAATCATCTTTATGATCGGGCTTTGCTTACTGCTGTATCCCAGCTTCAGTGATTACTGGAACTCCTTTCATCAGTCACGGGCCATCGCAACCTATGCGGAACAGGTGGCAAACATGAATGATGAGAAATACAAGAAACTGATGGGAGAGGCAGAGGCCTACAATAAAAGCCTGACGGAAACGGGGATGAGATGGCAGATGACGGAGGAGGAAGCCAGGGAATACGATTCCCTGCTGGATGTAACCGGAACCGGCATCATGGGATACATTGAGATTGATAAGATCAAATGCTCCCTTCCCATCTACCACGGCACCGACGATGCGGTTCTGCAGATCGCCATTGGACATATTCAGGGTTCTTCTCTTCCAGTGGGAGGAAAGGGTAGTCACTGTGTACTGTCCGGTCACAGAGGTCTTCCCTCCGCCAGACTGTTTACAGATCTGGACCAGCTCAGCAACGGTGATACCTTTGTGATCCGAACCATGGATGAGACCATGACCTACGAGGTGGACAACATCCTTATTGTGGAGCCGGATGATGTGGGATCTCTGGTGATCGATCCGGAGGAGGATTATATAACACTGGTTACCTGTACCCCCTACGGCATCAACACCCACCGTCTTCTGGTGAGGGGTCACAGGATTGAGAATCTGGCTTCCTCAAGAAATATCCGAGTTACAGCGGATGCCAACCAGATCGAGCCCATCATGGTGGCACCATTTGCTGCGATTCCGATCCTTCTGATGCTGCTGGTTGTGCTGATGGTAACAACCCATGACAACAAGAAGAGAAGGAAAGAGCAGGAAAATAAGAAAAAATACAGGGAGCGATCCTTAAATAAGAAAAACAGGAAAGGTGATGAGCTATGAGACGAATGCCGAAAATAAAACATTTTATTACTGCGCTGGCAGCATTTCTCATGCTGTTGGGTGTGACCGTGACGGCCTATGGAGATGCTGCATCACCGTCATTCACCTACAGCTATCCGGTGGACGGAGTCAGATTCAGACTGTATCAGGTGGGTGAGATCCAGCAGGATGCCTATGTTCTGACCGGTGAATTTGCAGGCTACGATGTGAATCTTGAGGACAAAGCCGCCGGTGAGACCCTGGCTGCCTACGTGGAGAGGGATCAGCTTCAGCCGGTGGCAGAGGCAGTATCCCAGGATGGTATGCTGAAGTTTGAAGATCTGCAGCAGAAAATCTACCTGATGACAGGAGAAACCACCATCGAAGATCGTGTAAAATGGATTCCAAGTGCCGTTCTTTTCTCTGTTCCCCAGGCGGATACAGAAACAGGAGAACTGATCTGGGATATCACAGCAGGAGGAAAATATACCCGTGAGGAGCTTCCGCCCCTGGTGGATATTTCCGTAGAGAAGATCTGGAAGGATACCGGATATGAGAAAAAGCGTCCGGCAAGTATTAAAGCTCAGTTGTTGAAAGATGGTCAGGTTTATGATACAGTAGAGCTTGGCAAAACCAATAACTGGAAACACACATGGGAGAAACTGGATCCTGAATTCACCTGGACAGTGGTGGAGGAGAAGGTTCCTGACCATTACAAGGTGACCATCAGAAATGAAAAAGGTGTTTTTGTTCTTGAAAATGTCTATGAAAATGGGCAGACAACTCCCACACCTACACCGCCAAATCCAAATATTCCGAATACCGGACAGCTTTGGTGGCCGGTTGGAATTCTGGCAGTTGTGGGAATTGGCCTGATCCTGGTGGGGCTGATTCGAAGAAAAAGGTCTGAATAAGTGAAAAAAGGAACGATTTTGATTACATTGGGGCTGCTGTGTGTTACAGCAGCCTTTTCTTTAATTGGATATAACTATTATGAGAGCTATAAAGCAGGAAAGGCATCTGAGTCGGTGATGGAGCAGCTGGAAAGTGCCATCGCTGAGGCCAGCGGGCAAAAAAACCTGCCGGAGACGGCTGATGATGAGGCGGGAAGGGAAGCGAATGTTTCCTCCCAGCCGCAGAATAAGGAAGCAGCAGAGGAAGTGATTTCCGGTACAGATACTGTTTCCGGCGGACACTCTGCCAGTGAACAGCAGAGCACCGGCGAAACTGTTTCCCCGGAAGTGGCTGCAGATCCGCAGGCCGGAGATGACAACAATAGTGGAATGAATATGGGTGAGTTGTACCCGGATCGTGACATGCCCTCCCTTTCCGTAAACAGCCTGGGCTATATTGGATGGATCTTTATTCCCTCCCTGAGCCTCAGACTTCCTGTTCAGGAAAACTGGAACTATGATCTGCTGACGGTTTCACCAGCCAGATATTCCGGTTCTGTGTACCAGGACAATATGATCATCGGAGGACACAGCTATATTACTCATTTTCGAGGGTTGAGAACTATCTCTCCCGGAGCGAAGGTTACCTTTTTTGATACAGAGGGATATTCTTATCAGTATGAGGTGGCCTATACCATGGTGTTGAATCCAAATCAGGGAGTGGTTCTTTCTGATGAGGAGAATGAGGACTGGGATCTCACCCTGTTTACCTGTAACACAGGCAGCCAGACCAGGTGCGTGGTGCGCTGTGTGGCCATTGACAGAGAATAACAGGCGGTAAGATCCGGATGGGTATGGGATGCCGGATCTCATTGAAGAAGAAAAAATATAAGAGAAACGCAAATAACAGATAGGAAAAGCACATTACAAAGTAATATGTGATAGGAAGAAATAGAAAAAAGCGGGGGATGATTATTATGAGAACAGTTGTGACAAAATTCGGCGGAACCTCTCTGGCAGATGCAGGGCAGTTCAGAAAGGTAAAGGCTATTCTGGATGCGGATCCGGACAGAAGAATCGTGGTGGCATCTGCGCCGGGAAAACGTTTTTCTGAGGATATCAAGGTAACCGACATGCTGATCAAATGCTACAAGAAAGCAGCAGCAGGACAGGATTTCACTCCAGTTCTGAATGAGATCAGAGAGAGATTTCAGGGAATCATCGATGAGCTGGAGCTGGATTTCAGTCTGGATGATCATTTTGAATATATCAGACAGAGACTGGAGATGCATCCAAACCGTGAGTTTATGGAGAGCCGAGGAGAGTATCTGAACTCTCAGCTGCTGGCAGCCTATCTGGGATTCACCTTTGTGGATCCGGAGTGGTGCGTCTGCTTCAACGAGGACGGCACCTTTGATTCAGAGCTTACCAGCAGAACACTGGGAGCTGCTCTGAAGCCACTGAAAAATGCGGTGGTGGCAGGCTTTTACGGCGCCGACAGAAGAGGAAATATCCGTACCTTCTCCAGAGGTGGCTCTGACATCACAGGAAGTCTCTGTGCCCAGGCCATCGATGCGGAGATTTATGAAAACTGGACCGATGTGACCGGTCTTCTGGCGGCAGATCCAAGAATTGTGGAGAAACCAAGATCCGTGGACTATCTCACCTACCGTGAACTGCGTACCCTTTCCTACATGGGTGCCTCTGTGCTGCATTCCGATGCGGTGCTTCCTGTTTCCAAGAAGGGAATCCCCATCAATATCAGAAATACAAACAGTCCCGAGGAAGACGGAACCATGATCGTGAAAAAGCTTCCTGCAGGGCGTGAGCGTGCAGTTATCACCGGTGTTACAGGCAAAACCGGCATGTGCGTGATTCAGGTGGAGAAGGTAATGGTCAGCAATGAGTCCGGCTTCACAGCTGTGCTGCTGGATATTCTGAAGAAGAGAAAAATCCCCTTTGAGCAGTGTCTTACAGGAATCGATACCGTATCCCTTGTAATGCAGAGCAATGTGTTTGCAGAGAATAAAACCGTTCTTCTTGATGAGATCAAGAGAACATTAAAGCCGGATCTTCTGAATGTGAAAGAGAATCTCTCCATGATCGCTGTGGTGGGAGAGGCAGAAAACGGCTATAAGAATGCCACAGTGAAGATTGTACAGGCTGTAACAGATGCGGGCATCGAGATCAGCACCATCAACCAGGGGGCAGGAGAGCTGAACCTGCTGATCGGTGTGGCGGAGGATCGCTACAAGGATGCCATCCAGGCCATCTATTCCTCCATCAGCAAGCATGGAAACAGCCGCGTCCGCGTGGTGTAAGCTGATCGTGCAATCCAGGCCAATAAAACCTATGAGAAACAGCCACGTCCGCGTGGTGTAAGCAGGTTCAGGTTGCCCTTTGCGGAAACCTGGACCGTAATTCTGGTCAGCTTTAGCTGACATCTTCCTGACAGAAAGGCTGTGACTGTTTACGCAGTGTCATTGTATGGAAAGACATTGCATAAGCAGTCACAGCCTTTGCTGTATTATTCGTAGATAAAGTTGCCGTCCATTTTCTCCTCCAGAGCCCTGATCAGATGGTAGGCCATCTCACTGGCAGGCACAGGAATGCCCAGCTCTTCTCCCATGCGGATCATGGTGCCGCAGAACATATCAATCTCTGTGTGACGACCTGCTTCCATATCCTGAAGCATGGAGTATTTTCCCTTCTTTGTGACAATTTTTCCCACAATATCCGTGCTCTGTTCCCTGGGAAGAGAGATACCTTTGGCTGCCGCCACCGCGCTGACTTCACCACTTAAGGCCTGCATCAGCCACAGGGCATGCTGGCTGTCTGTGTAACAGCCCAGAGGAGCACCGATAATGGCCTGGGGAATATTCCAGGAAACGTTCAGCTGGAATTTGCTCCAGATTTCCCGGATAATATCCTCCGTTTCAATCCAGTGAATTCCTGTATCATGGAGCAACTCTGCCACTGCCTCTGTTCTCTCAGGGGAATCTTTTCCGTTGATTCCGTTAAACTCCTCCGCCTCTCCGAAAATGATGCCAATGGTGGGTTCCGGATCGAAATGGATGCTGTTTCCCCTTCTTTCAGAATTGATCTTGATCAGGGAAGGCAGAATCTGAGTCGGTGGAATCACTGTTCCCAGCTTTTCCTCACTGTCGATGCCGTTCATCAGACTCATTACAAGGGTATGGGGGGCGACTATTTCCCTGATGGCATCCATTGCAGAGGGCAGACCGCTGTATTTCACAGACAGGATCACCAGATCTGCACCTGCTGCTTCCCGGGGAGTTTTTATAACAGGATGGTACACCCTTCCGTTGATACAGAAGCCATCCCTCTCAAAGCGGGATTTACGCTCTCCCTCGGCCACAACACAAAGCTCCACATCCTCTTTTTTTGATAATCCCCAGATCAGATAGGAGCCTACAGCACCTGCTCCGAGGATTGCAACTGATTTGATTTTCATAACTATTCTCTTTTCTTATCAGAATTACCTGTTCCCTCCGCTGATTGCCGGAAAGCGCTGCTAGAGGGGTGTTATCAGGTTTTGTTACCTACCAATTTACAGGAATCTCAGCAATGATGCAAGCTGGTTCCTGTTATCCCTTTTCCTGCTTTTCCTTTTGTTTCTTCCATCAGAGAAATGGTGTATAATGAAACGAAATGATTCTGTCATGAGCAAGTAGCGAAGCGGATTGCCAATGTCCGCTTTAATGAGAAATGGAAGGACTGAATATATGAGGAACAGATACAAAATCTCTGGGGAATACTGTCTCGGAATTTTGCAGAACAGGACTCCTGGAAGAATCGGAGAGGAGAATAATCTTCATGCCTCTGTGCTGATCCCGCTGATCAGAGAGGAGGATGGCAGCATTTCTGTCCTGTTTCAGGTTCGCTCCTCAAAGCTGCCGGAGCAGCCGGGGGATATCTGTTTTCCCGGTGGGATGTCGGAGGACTGTGAGACCCATCAGGAGACTGCCCTCAGAGAGACCTGCGAGGAACTGCTGATCTCCCCGGACACCATAGAGCTGCTGGGACCCTCCGATTATCTGCAAAGCGGCAGACTGCAGGTGCATCCCTATGTGGGATGGCTCCATGGGTATGGGTATACCTACAGTAAAGATGAGGTAAAGGAGGTATTTACAGTGCCCCTTCAGTGGCTGCTGGACCATGAACCGGAGTGTCATGAGATGGAATGGAAGCCCTCCCTTCCGGAGACATTTCCCTTTGATAAGATCTACGGGGGACGGAAGTATGCCTGGAGAGAGCGCAAAAGCACTGTGTTTTTTTATGAATATCAGGGACATGTAATCTGGGGCATGACAGCAAAAATGCTGGAAGCCTGGATACGCATTATTAAGGGAGAAAATACAAGATAAGGAGTTTAGTATGAGACTGAAAGCCATTCAGGAAGAGCTGAAAAAAAGGAAAATCACCATTGATTACAACGAGGAGGATGACTGTGCCAGCATTGATTTTATCTGGCGTGGTTTAAGCTATCATATCTGGGAATTTCTGGATGATGATGGCACCAGAGGCTGTGATACCAATGTGTTTTCCACAGGGAAAACGGTGGAGCTGTTGGAGGGCTACGAGGATACCATCCTCAGAGAGCTGGAGAGATGGCCCTATATGGAGTAAAAGAAGACAGATCTCCAGTAAGAAACAGAGTTGATGGAAATTGAGTGAAATATTGCAACTGTATAGGGAAAAGACTCTATTGGAAGGGGAAAGGAGAGACTATGAAGAAGAGAATACTTTGCTACGGAGATTCCAATACCTACGGATATGATCCCCGAACGGGATATCGGTACGATTCCGAAACACGATGGACCGGAGTTCTTGCCCGGGTTCTGGGGGAGGATTTTCAGGTAATCGAGGAGGGCTGCAACGGAAGAACCACCGTTTTTACAGACCCGAGAGAACCCTGGAAAACCGGTAGCTACGGCATTCAGATGGTGCTGAATACCCACAAACCGGTGGATCTGGTGATCCTGATGCTGGGAAGCAACGATCTGAAAAACAGATTTCAGGCATCTGCAGCAGAGATTGCACAGGGAGCAGGGACACTGGTGCAGGAGATCCAGGAATTTTCGGCACTGAAACAGGGCTATGTGCCCAGGCTCCTTCTTGTTTCTCCTCCGGAGATTGGCAACGGGATCATGAAGGGATCACCCTTTGGAGGAAAGGGAAAAGACTTCTTTGATGAATCCTCCGTTGCAAGATCACAGCAGTTCAAGGAGGAGTACAGAAAAGTGGCAGAAGAATACGGCTGTCTTTTTGTGGCTGCTTCTGACCATATCCTTTCATCCCCGGCGGATTCTCTCCATCTGGATCCGGAGGCACACGATACTCTGGGTCATGTGCTGGCAGAGGTAATTCTTCAGGAATATGAAAAAAAAACTGTGACAAAGTCTCAAAAAACCTGCGAGACCGGAGAGGCGGCAGATAAGCTTCGTCGGATCATTGCCCGGCTCAGGGATCCGGAAACGGGATGCAGATGGGACAAGGCTCAGACCCTGGATTCCCTGAAGCCCTGCTGTGTGGAGGAGGCGGTGGAGGTGCTGGCTGCCATTGACTGCTATCTGGACACCGGCAGTGGGGAGAACCTGAAGGAGGAGCTGGGAGATCTTCTGATGCAGGTGGTGCTGCAGTCCCAGCTGGCAGAGGAAGCGGGCTTATTCACCCTGACAGATGTGATTCAGGGCATCAGTGAAAAGATGATCCGCCGCCATCCCCATGTATTCCATCTGGATGATCCGGCTAATGGAGATCTGGAGGAACTGATCCGTCAGCATCAGGCCAGAGATGAGGAGGGAAACCTTATTATCGGCTGGGATAACATAAAAGAGTATGAAAAACGGGGAAAAACAGATGCCAGTGCCTATCTGCCGGCTGCCTTCCGCCAGGCTTTGGTGCATCTGGAAGATGCGAAAAAAGAAAAAGAGATCGAATAATACCTGAAGGAAGAATGAACAGATGGGATAATGTCTGACTGAAAGCAGGATATTTCTCAGAATACGGAACAGAACAATATGGGGTGACCAGGAAAGAATGTCCTGATCACCCCACCCTGTTATTGAGATGCATGAATATAATCAAAAAATAAACTGAATGGAGATCACAAACACCACCATTACCAGCAGCATCACCGCCAGAAGCCTTTTGGTGTACGCCGCCATGCCCACCATTTCCCGGACAAAGGCATTGGGCCAGAAATACCATTTGGTGGGGCTTCCCACTCCCTCGGGATAAAACTCCTGCTGACGGGAGATGATACCGCTTCGGAACACATGGTAGTTGGTGGTAGAAAAAGCGATGCGGGGATTGGTGATGTGATGCTCCGCTGCATGAGTCTGGATCAGAGCTTTGGAGAATCTCATGTTTTCCGCTGTATTTCCTGACTGATCCTCCAGAAGAATCTGCTCTTTTGGGATACCCTGGGACAGGAGATACCGTCTCATACCCTCTGCCTCGGAAATCATCTCGTCACTGCCCTGACCGCCGGAGGGCACAAAATACAGTTTTTTTCCACTGTGTGCCAGCTGATTCCGATACTGAGTCAGGACCTGGTCCACTCTGCCACGGATCAGAGGAAACAGAGTTCCGTCCTTTTTGATTTTGCAGCCCAGAATGATCATATAATCCAGATCCTGTTTTGGTTTGTGACAGGCAGAAAGGGCACCATTTACAATGGCTCCCAGCAGAAAACACTCGGCGAAGGAATAGACGGTGCAGAGAGTTTCATAGAGTGCCGATTGCACTTCCACGAAAAACTCACTTCCTTTGAAACCGTGCATTCCAATCATCTGGATCACCAGAATTCCAGCAGCCATCAGAACAGACAGCAGGATGCCAAGGATATTCGGAAAGGAACAGCCCTCATGCCGTAGCAGAGTCAGATTGCTGATGCACAGCAGCAGAGAAAACAGCAGCACCAGGGGGCAGGTGAGTATGGCAAAGTTCCGGCCGATGGCCTGGACAGAGGAATACATGGTCTGCATGTTGGCATGACCGAAATACAAAATCCAGAGCAGAACAGTGGTGAGGCTCAGCCAGCAGGCGGCTCCGATGAAAAAGATAGAATAGTAGGAGTAGCCCAGCAGGCGCCTGCTGCTGAAGAAGCCCATCCAGAGCAGCAGGTTAAAAGCTGTCAGTGCCAGAATCAGCAACAGAGCCAATACTCTGCAGCTCGAGAAATCACCGCTGGCCTGGTCCACCACCATGCCGGTAAAATACACAGTGTAAAAATCATCGGACAGGACTTCGCCGGAGGCTTTCACTCTGAGACTGCAGCTGGTTTTGCCGGCCCGGAGGCCCTTCAGCTGTACTGTAACAGAATCGGGGTTATACTCCAGGATGCGGCAGGAAAGAACAGCCGGATCCCAGGAGACGTATTCCAGATCCTCCATGGTGAAAACTGTTTCATTGGGCGGAGGGACCAGGGTAACGGTAAACTCCTTTCTTACGATGCTTCCAGTGATAATGGACAGAAGGAGATAGACCAGCAGCAGAATGGCGGCGGTATTTCTCATCTGTCGGATGAACATATTTTCTTTCATAGTATATACCTCGTTTCTTCCTATACTTATAATAAAGGATTTTCCAGTGCTTCGCCAGAGGCTTTTCACATCCCCCTTCCCGACAGAAAGATGTCAGCCAAAGGGCACCGGAATCCCGGGCCAGATCTCCTGGAGCGCAGACTTGATTGTTTTCATGAAAGCTTTTGTTGACAGCCCTCCACTTATCTTTTATACTGGTAAAAGTGTTATGGTATTACAGGCACTCTGACGGAATCTGCAATGAGCAGGTTCCGTTGTTTTGTTTAAGGATAACTTTATCAAAGTAATACGATGTAGCATGAAAATAAAACTATCGAGAGGGGAACAGAAATGGACAAAAAACGTAATTCCTTTTCCGGTTCCATCGGCTTCGTTCTTGCTGCTGCAGGAAGTGCTGTTGGACTTGGAAACATCTGGCGCTTTCCATACCTTGCTGCCAAGGGCGGCGGTGGATTATTTCTTGTAATCTATCTGGTACTGGCGCTGACCTTTGGATATACTCTTCTGACTACAGAGATCTCCATTGGAAGAAAAATCAAAAAAGGTCCGCTGTCCGCATACGGCGAACTGAACAAAAAAAGCTACTGGATCGGTATCTTTGCATGCCTGATCCCAATCATGATCATGCCTTATTACTGTGCCATCGGTGGCTGGGTAATCAAATACTTTGTTGGTTTCCTCACCGGAGATGGTCTGAATATGGCTCAGGATGGTTACTTTACAGGCTTTATTACCAGCACCGGAGAGCCTATCATCTACACAGTGATCTTCCTGCTGATCTGTACCTTCATCATTCTTCGTGGTGTAAACAATGGTATCGAGGCTATGTCCCGTATTATGATGCCAATCCTTCTGCTGCTGGTTATCATCATTGCATTTTTCTCTCTGACCATCTCCTATACAGATGCAGAGGGTGTTACAAGAACCGGTATGGAGGGTCTGAAGATCTTTATCGTGCCTGATTTCACAGGTATGACTGTACAGAAATTCTTCTCCGTTCTGATGGATGCCATGGGACAGCTGTTCTACAGCCTTTCCGTTGCCATGGGTATCATGGTTGCCTACGGCTCCTATGTAAGAGACGAGGATAACCTGGGAAAATCCATCAACCAGATTGAGATTTTTGATACCGGTATCGCTGTACTGGCTGGTATCATGATCATCCCTGCAGTATTTGCCTTCCAGGGTCGCGAGGGTATGTCTGCATCCGGTCCTGGTCTGATGTTCGTATCTCTTCCAAAGGTATTTGCTGAGATGGGTGCCATCGGACGTTTCGTCGGAATCCTGTTCTTTGCCATGGTACTGTTTGCAGCATTTACCTCTGCTGTATCCATCATGGAGGCCATCGTAACAAGCTTCATGGATCAGTTCCACATCAAACGTGCTACAGCAACTATCACAGAGCTGGGAATTGCCCTGGTGGTGGGAGTGATCGTATGTCTTGGATACAACAAGCTGTACTTTGAGCTTCCTCTTCCAAACGGTTCCGTTGCACAGGTGCTGGATGTGCTTGACTACGTGAGCAACAACTGCCTGATGCCGATCGTTGCCATCTCTACCTGTATCCTGATCGGATGGATCCTGAAACCACAGACCATCATCGATGAGGTGGAGAAAAACGGTGAGACCATGGGACGTAAGAAGCTCTATTGTGTAATGATTAAATTCATTGCACCAATTCTGCTTCTGATCCTTCTTCTGAAGGCACTGGGCATTGTTACCTTTATCTGATTCGGAAAAAATGCTGCCCGACAGGTACAATTGAACCACTGCAGGCAACGAAGTGGATTGCGAATCTCCACTTTGTTCTCTTAGGACAGCAATAAAAAAGCATAATAAATACAGATATGTAAAAGCATGGCACCGGAGTCAGTTGGCTTCGGTGCTTTGTATATTTTCTGTATAAATCTGTATATTTTCCTGCGGCTTTATTGACAGCAGAAAGAGATGATACTAAAATAGAGCCATTAATGGTCAAATTTTGTACTGTAAAAATACTTATGTGAAAGGGGACAATATGGAAACTTGGTTTGCAAAGGTGGCTGAACAGTTCACCCGAAGTTTCATTGAGGAAGATCGCTACATGCTTCTGCTCCGTGGTATCGGAGTTACCATTAAAGTAGCTCTTCTGGCAGTGCTCATCGGTCTCGTGATCGGTTTTCTGATTGCACTGTGCAACATGTCAAAGAAAAAACCGCTGCGTTTTATCGGCGGGCTTTATACAGATGTTATTCGAGGAACACCATCTGTAACACAGCTGATGATCATCTATTTCGTAATCTTCGCTTCAGTAAGATGGCCAAAATGGATCATCGCAGCCATTGCATTCGGTGTAAACTCCGGTGCCTATGTATCTGAGATCATCCGTGCGGGAATCATGTCCATTGACAAGGGACAGACAGAGGCAGGACGTTCTCTTGGACTTACCGCTTCTCAGACAATGATCAGCATTGTTCTGCCACAGGCCATCAAAAACATTTTCCCGACTCTCTGTAACGAGTTCATCGTGCTGATCAAGGAGACTGCTATTGTTGGTTACGTTGGTCTGATGGATATCCAGAAAGCCGGAGACTTCATCAAGAGTGCCACCTTCCTGGCATTTATGCCTCTGTTCGGAACAGCCATCATTTACTATGTTCTGATCAAGCTTCTGACTCTTGCTCTGAAGAAGGTAGAGGATGCTCTGCGTAAATCTGACATTCGCTAAGACAGGGGGTAGAGTATGGACAACAATATGATGATTGAAGTAAAAGACTTAAAGAAAAGCTTTGGTGATCTTCATGTATTAAGAGGAATCACAAAGAATATTGAGAAGGGCGAGGTTGTGGTTGTGATCGGTCCTTCCGGATCGGGAAAAAGTACCTTCCTTCGCTGCCTGAACATGCTGGAGGAGATCACCTCCGGTGAGGTGTTCCTGGAGGGCCAGAAGGTAAATGATCCGGCCACCGACATCAACCAGATCAGACAGAAGATGGGAATGGTGTTCCAGCATTTCAATCTGTTCCCTCATCTCACCATTCTGGAGAACATTACACTGGCTCCTGTGAAGCTGAAAAAGATGACAAAGGAAGAGGCTGAGAAGAAAGCCATGGAGCTGCTCACAAGAGTAGGTCTTGCTGACAAGGCTGCCAACTATCCTGTACAGCTTTCCGGTGGACAGAAACAGCGAGTTGCCATTGCAAGGGCTCTGGCTATGAATCCTGATGTAATGCTCTTTGATGAGCCTACCTCTGCTCTTGACCCTGAGATGGTAGGAGAGGTACTGGATGTAATGAAGGATCTGGCTAAATCCGGCATGACCATGGTGATCGTTACCCACGAGATGGGCTTTGCCCGTGAGGTTGCCACCCGTGTTCTGTTTATGGACGGCGGCTATGTGATGGAGGACAGCACTCCGGATCAGATCTTCGATAATCCACAGTGCGACAGAACCAGAGAGTTCCTTGGTAAGATTCTGTAACAGAGATACAGGGATTTACTGCAGAACATACAGGAATCCTGTATATAGAGGGGATGATCATCCCCGAAACAAATATGAAAAGGAGAAAGAGACAATGAAAAAGAAAGTATTAGCTATGATGCTTACTGCAGCAATGGCAGCAACCATGTTCGTTGGATGTGGTGAGAAAAAAGAGGCAGAGGCTCCTGCAGCTTCTTCCGCAACTTCTGAGGCAGCTGAGGAGACAGAGGCGACCGCAGAGGAGACAGCTGACGCAGCAATCGAGAAGATCATCTTCGCTACAAACCCAGAGTTCCCTCCATTTGAGTTCATCACTCCAGATGGTGTGATCGGAGAGTTCGACGGAATCGATATGGCTATCGCAGCTAAGATCGGTGAGATGGCTGGTGTTGAGATCGAGATGCAGAGCATGGAGTTCGATTCCCTTCTGGTTGCTCTTCAGAACGGACAGATTGATGCTACAATCGCCGGAATGACTGTAACAGAGGAGAGAGCTAAATCTGTAGATTTCACAACTCCATACTACACAGCAACACAGGTTATGATCGTAAAAGAGGATTCTGAAATCGCAGCAGCTGCAGATATGGATGGAAAAGCAATCTCTGTAGTTCAGGGATACACAGGTGAGACTGTAGTTCAGGAGCTGGGATACGAGTATGAGGCATTCAAAAAAGGAACAGAGTGCATCATGGAGCTTATGAACGGAAAATGCGACGTTGTAGTAATCGATTCCGCAACAGCTCAGAAATACGTTGCTGACAACGCCGGACTGAAGATCGTAGAGGACGTTGAGGCATTCGGTGCTGAGGAGTACGCTATGGCAGTTCAGAAAGGAAACACAGCTCTGCTTGATCTTCTGAACACAGCAATTGAGGAGATGCTGGCAGACGGAACAATCTCTGAGCTTTCTGCACAGTACATCGACGCTTAATTTCCTGTTTGAAATAAGATAACGACTTTGAGGGGCTGCCGGATTTTTTCGGCAGCCCCTTTCCAGAATCCAGAGGTATCTGTTGCATTTGCGATGGATGCCTTTTTTGTTTGAAAGGACATATTCAGAAAATTGTGCAGAATTCTCTTTGTTGTCGCAAAAAATGCATAATTCGTGTATAATAATATCCAGAAGGATGCGGAGCGCGTAAAGTGGATTGCAAATGCCTGCTTTGTATCGGGAAAAGAAAAAGGAGAGGATACATGTCAGAGAAGGACTATAAGCAGATGTTTGGCGACAGTCGGGAGCATATGATTGCCAGAACTGTTGAGGAATTGAGAAGAGCCATTAAGGAAAGGGACCGGGACCTGATCCGGGATATAAAGCAGAAACTGAAAAAGGTTTATATTGGGGATGATGTTTTCTGGGCCAATGAGGTGGCATCCAATGGCTTTGTAATGATCGTGATGCTGTTGATGCTGGCTGTGATGCTGTCCACGATTGTCTTTTCCAGCACAGGAATCTACAGCTTCAAGGGGGGACTCACCGGAATCCTGCTTCCTGTATGCTGCGTTCTGTTGCTGATGGGCATTATCCCCTGTTTTATTCTGAAGGGCGAGAGGCACTGGCTGAAGTATCTGATGATGCTGATCGTGTGCACCGTAACTCTGGTGAATTATTCCCTGCTGGGATACAGGGCCGTGATCGCACTGATGATACCGGTGGTGCTGTCATCCCGCTATTTCTCGTTGCGTTTTACCAGAGCCACTGCCATTCTCATGGGTGTGTTTCTTTTCCTGGGAACCTTTCTGTATGCCAACATTGGCGTTCATGCGGAGATGACCGTGGAAATGCTTCTTCAGAAGGACCATATCCTTGAGCTTGTTGAGCGTACCTTTATGCCGAATCTCCTGCAGTTTCTTCTGATTGTGGTGATCAGTCTCCAGGTGGCAAGATGGGGAAGAGAGACCATTCTCAGGCAGGCGCAGGTTACAGAAGAGTTTACGCGAATGAATACAGAACTGAATCTGGCCCGTTCCATTCAGGCCGGTATGCTGCCAGCTTCCTTTCCTGCCTTTGAGGACAGAAGGGAATTTGAGATCTATGCCACCATGGAGGCAGCCAGAGAGGTGGGAGGAGATTTTTTTGATTTCTTCCTGATAGATGAGAAGCATCTGGGCATCGTGATTGCTGATGTCTCCGGAAAGGGGGTACCGGCAGCACTGTTTATGATGATCGGCAAGGTGCTGATCAAGAATCAGGCCATGCAGGGACTGTCCCCGGCAGGAATTCTGGAAACTGTGAACAGGCAGCTGTGTGAGAACAATGATCTGGAAATGTTCATCACCGCCTGGGTGGGAATCCTGGATCTGGATACGGGAGTGCTCACTGCTGCCAATGCCGGTCACGAATATCCTGCCATCTGCAGAAAAACTGTGTCAGAGGAGGGGGATGAGGGATATCACCTCTACAAAGACAGACATGGGTTTGTTCTGGCAGGAATGGAAACCAGCAAGTACCGGGAGTATCAGCTTGTTCTTCAGCCGGGAGAATGCCTGTTCCTGTATACCGACGGTGTAACCGAGGCCAACAACAGCAAAAAGGAATTCTACGGAGAAGAAAGAATGCTGGCAGCCCTGAACCAGGTGGTGGAGGAAACCCAGGATAAGGTGCTTGCCTGGGAGAGAGAGGCTCTGTATCGATTCATTGGAGAGGCAGAGCAGTTTGATGATATCACTATGCTGGGACTGCGATATCTGGGGCCTGACAGGGGAAAAACAAAGGAATAAAAAAGAGAGGGAAAACATGGAACGGAATATTTTGATCAGCACAATTAAGGATTTCGACAGTCATAATACCATTCGATACTATTATTCCAGCAGGAAGCAGAAGGTAAAATTCTGTGATGCCATGGCAGCAGGAGAGGCAGGGGCCAAGAATGTTCTGTCCAGAGTTGAGATCCATGAGATCATTGCCATCGGCTCAGATCTCCAGGCGGAGGAGACTTCCAATGAGAAAATCAGGCTGAAGGAGGGAATCTCATTTTTCGCTTCTGATATCTATGCCATGTCAGATTTCGACTTCTTCCGCTATCGCCTGGCCCAGTTTCTGGAGAACTGCGATATTGAGGCTGCTGACCTCTATGGCAGCGTGGAGAAGACCCGTCAGAAGGAACTCATTGCCAGAGTGGAGAAGGAATTTGACTGTCCTTCGGAGCTGGCATTTATCAGAATGTCCAAGGACGGAGAGCTGTGGGATCAGGTGCGAAAAGGTCTGAAGGATCTCACCGATAATGAGATGGAGTGGGTAAAGCGATACCTGTATCACTCCATCAGCTCCAAATACAAGGTGAAGCCCATGACCCAGAATACGGATATTGAGATCTCATTTATCCCTATTTCCAGGATCGGTTTTGATCACAGCTCCATGCAGAACATTGCAAGGCTGACACAGGCCCTGAAAAATGCTTCCGACGAGACAGTTCACCTCTATGTGGACATGCACGGCTTCTCCCATGAGGAGAGTTTTATCTTCCTGAGCCTGATCCAGGCTCTCAGTGATAATCCATCCAACCGTATTGTGATCGAGGAGATTACCTCCATCGGATCCATTCCAAAGGGATTCCTGTACAAGATGTCCAATGCCAGAGAGCGCTACAAGGTGGAGATGCTTCTTTCCGGAATCAATGCCTTCATCAACTTTGGAAAGGTGGATCTGATCCGGGATTACTGGAAAAATACCGAGATCAGCAACCCTTATATTGACCAGTTCATGCACGCCATGGATGTGGTGGATGCAGGAGTCAGCCTCTGCAACATCGATGAGCTGGAGCGGGGTATCCGCCTGCTGCGCAGCATTATCCATGAGGATATCTCAGAGTCCATCACCCAGGAGGAGGAAAGCTTCATTCTTGCCCTTCGAGCCGGTATCATCAACGATTACGGTCCTCTGGTGGATGTGACCCAGCAGGAGATCGATCTTCTGGCCCTGCTGAAATGGGCCTTTGCCAAAGGTTTTTATCAGCAGACCATCACCATTATTGAGTCCAGACTTCCCTCGGATATCATCAGGCGGGGGATTCTCTACTATGCGAAAAATGATGAAGAAAAGAAGGCATTTCTCAGGGCTCTCAATGCCCATCACTGGGACAGTCCCGGTAAGGACCGCTATATCTTCATGAAGCCGGATCACTATTTTATTAAATATTACGGACGCTTTATGACAGGCAGTTATCCGAAAACAGATAACAGGAACAGGGATTATGCAAAGATCCGGGTGGATCAGGTGTTTAAAAATCAGAAAGACATGCTGAAGGCCTACTCCCTGCTGTCTGACAAGGAGGAACTGCTGACTCTTTTAACCGCCTATTATGATATCTGCAGTCTGCGTAACAATATCAACCATGCAGGCAGCTCGGACAATGAATCCTGGGAAACAGGGGCGCTGGATGGATCCAGTCTGAAGAGGATGTATCAGGAGAAACTCTCCAGATTTATCCGTATGTATTCAGATATGGCTCTGAAAATCGAGAATAAGAAACTTACTCAGTGCATTCTCACATCAGAGGAGGCAGAGGAATATATTTATTCCCACGGACCGAAGGAGGATCCGGACTGCTTCAGGGTGCAGGGATACATTGGACAGAGAGAGCGGAAGAAAAAAAGAGGATAATCCTGAGTTCAAGAGGACCCTGGCGGAGACTTGGCGCGGGATTCTGGTCAGCTTTAGCTGACATCTTGCTATGAGATAAAAAACACAGGAGACTGTTTTGCTACAGTCTCCTGTGTTTTTTGAACCAATACAGGTATTCGGATTTTCCGGATTACTCAATAACAGTCAGTTTCTCAGCCAGCTCTTTTCTCTTTACTGCAGGTACCTCAGCCTCAGCATGTCCAAGGGCGATGAGAGCGGATACGGAATATCCCTCTGGCAGTTCCACCGCTTCTGCAACCTTTGTCTCATCGTAGATTCCCATGATCACAGTGCCAAGACCCAGATCGTGGGCAGCCAGACAAAGGGTCTGAGCAGCGATTCCTGCATCAAAGGACTGCCAGTGAGTTCCCTTAGTAGTTGTGGCAGATCCATCACGCTCAAAACCGCTGATATTGTTCTTAGTGGTAAGTACGATCACTGCAGGGGCGCTGTGGATGATCTTCTGGTTATTGCCAAAGCCCAGCACACAGTTGTCAGCGATATGAGCCTTTTTTTCAGGATTTGTAACCACCACATAGCCCGCTGTCTGGGTGTTTTTCCAGCTGGGAGAATCTATGGCAGCAGTGATTACCTTCTCGATCTCCTCTTTTGTAACCGGTGTATCGGCATATCTGCGGATACTTCTTCTTGTTTTAATACATGCTAATGTTTCCATATAAGTGAATCTCCTTTTATTTTTTCAATGCTGCAGCAATGGATGTGTCCACCGGATAGTAGGGGATCAGTGTGGCCTGAACCGCGTGATAGAGGTCCGATTTTCCCGGCCATACGGTGGTCAGCAACTGGTTGTTTTGATCCAACTGGTGGAACCAGGAGCCATGTTCGTGGTCCTGCACCGACTCATCCAGATATACCATAAACTCAGCGTAGTTTTCCGCATACTGGTTTCTGTTGGTGGTTCGATAGAGACAGGCACTGGTGTTGATGGCCTCGCAGAGAGTCCAGTGCATGCGGTCATGCACCACCGGATTCCCCTCCCAGTCGGTGGTATAGCAGATGCCGGGGGCTCCATCCCGCTCCCAGGCATCGGATATAGCTCTGTTGTACAGATTCTCCGCAGCCAGGATATAGGGAAGTGCCTGATCCGGCTGGTCTTTCCAGGTGGATAACGCCCACTGAAGAATCAGGCGGGCCCATTCAATGCCGTGGCCCGGTGTGGCACCGTAGGGCTTAAAGGGATCATCCGGCCGCTCCTTATTGCATTCCAGATCAGGGGTCCAGTCAGAGGAAAAATGCTCAGGGATCCTCCAGTTATTTTCCTCTGCCCACACAAGCACCCGGGAAATGATCCTGCCGGCTCTGATCCGATAGGTCTCGTCACCCAGAGTATCTGCCACCGCCAGAAATGCCTCCACAGTGTGCATATTGGCATTCAGTCCTCTGTAGTCGCTGCATTGGGAAAACTCGGTATTCCAGGTATCGCAGGACAGGCCCTCCTCCTCGTTCCAGAAGTATCTGTCATACACGGCAAGAGCCTTTTTCAGCAGATCCTCCGCACCTGGTCTTTTGGCCAGAAGACAGGAGCAGGCTGCCAGGATCACAAAGGCGTGGGCATAGCACTGCTTGTCCGGCAGAATCTCATTGTCCTGTGTCAGACCTGCATACCAGCCGTCGTGTTCCCGATCCTGCAGCTCCTCTGTAAGTCCCTTCAGCGCTGCATCTGCAAGGGCTTCGCTGCCTTCTACACCAAGAAGGGAAGCCAGACTGTATACATGGGCCATGCGGGCTGTGATCCAGGTTTCTCTGCTCCGTTCCTTCCAGGGGGTTCCGTCATCCCCCAGATAGTAGGAACTGCCTCCGGGAGACGGAAAACCTGTTCCGAAGGAAAAAAGCTCCCTGCGCATCCGGTCCAGATATTCTATATTTTCAGCAGAATCAATACAATGCTTCTTCAGGATATACATGCTATCTCCTCCTCCATACCCACAGACCGTAGCCTGCCTTGCATTTTTTCAGTAGTTCCTGTTCCTCCTGGGAAATACATAATTCTTCGTCGTTAAAAATCACTTCTATGATCATCTGAATCAGGGCTTTTCTCTCATCAGAAAACTCCAACAGCTCAAACCCCTCCGTGAACCAGCCTTCAAAGTCCTCCCTTGTGTGTATTGTCAGGGGACTGCACAGACCTGCCTGGAAGGTAACGGTACCGGAGAGGAGATCTGTGATAATCAGAAGCCCTCCCGGCTTCAGTACCCGTCTGATCTCCAGCAGGGTTTCCCGGGGATCACACAGGGAGAATACACACTGCATCAGAACGCAGTCAGCCCAGTGATCGGTGACCGGAAGCCTTTCCCCTGTTCCTCTGAGGAAGGTCAGATCATCAGAAGCAGGAGCTGTGTCCTCCGGGATACCGGGATCCACACCGATCATGGTGTACCCCATTCCCTTCAGGCTGCAAAGCAGGTCACCGTCGCCGCAGCCGATATCAAGGATGCAGGCACCGGATGGAATATGTGTCAGTATTTTTTGTGACAATTCAGGACTTTTTTTCATAATCAGTGTCGGATCTTGCAGAAGATAATTGGGATTTCAATGACAATAGTGACGTAATATACTTATAAAAGAGGATACCATACCTTTGTGCGTTTTACGAGAAGAAATGTGAGAAAAAACAATAAAATGACCGAGGTCAGGTACGGGTTATGCGTGGGTGGTATGTTTGCTGAATTCTGAGAGATAAGGGTATTTCATATGCATTTGTCCAATAGTAAGAACAGGCGTACTGGAATGTCCGCTTTACGGCATTTTTTCACCATGGTATAATGATAGCCAGATGTGAGAGAAAGCTGACCGGAATCGCGGGCCAGGTCTTTGCGATGGTCGACTTGAATAAAAAAGAACTGGAGGAACAGTGAATGAAGAGAGAAAACTGCTGGAAGAAATATACGGAGGAACAGCTGGCTGAGCTGAACCAGATCAATACCTTATATAAGAACTGTCTGAACCATGGAAAAACAGAGCGTGAGTGTGTGGGGCTCACCGTTATGATGGCAAAGGCTGAGGGCTACAGAGATCTGAAGGAGGTTATTGCCGCAGGAGAGACCCTGAATCCGGGGGATAAGGTATATGCTGTCTGCATGGACAAGGCGGTGGCTCTGTTCCGCCTGGGACAGAAGCCCATCTCTGCAGGAATGAACATTCTGGGTGCACATATCGACTCTCCCCGTGTGGATGTGAAACAGAATCCCCTGTATGAGGCGGAGGGCTTTGCCTATCTGGATACCCACTACTATGGCGGAATCAAAAAATACCAGTGGGTAACCACTCCCATGGCGATCCATGGCGTTGTGGTGAAAAAGGACGGAACAAGGATCCATGTATGCATCGGTGAGAAGGAGGAGGATCCGGTATTTGTATTCACAGATCTTCTGATTCATCTTGCAGGAGCTCAGATGGAGAAAAATGCTGCCAAGGTGGTGGCGGGAGAGAATCTTGACCTTCTCATCGGCAATACCCCTCTTCAGGAGAATGAGGAGCTGGATAAAAAGCAGAAGGAGGCAGTGGTTGCCAATGTGCTGAAGATGCTGGAGGTGAGCTACCAGATGGAGGAGGAAGACTTCTATTCTGCAGAGCTGGAGATCGTACCGGCAGGTAAGGCAAGAGATCTGGGAATCGACCGCAGCATGATCCTGGCCTATGGACAGGACGACAGAGTATGTGCATTTACCTCTCTTTTCGCCATGCTGGATGTGAACCAGGCGGAAAAATGCGGCTGCTGTCTGCTGGTTGACAAGGAGGAGATCGGCAGTGTAGGTGCCACCGGTATGCAGTCCCGTTTCTTTGAGAACACAGTGGCAGAGTTGATCGCCCTCACAGAGGGAGAGTCCGATCTGAAGGTGCGCCGTGCCTTTGCCAACTCCAGAATGCTGTCCTCTGATGTGAGCGCAGGCTACGATCCTCTGTATGCAGCGGCATTTGAGAAGCGCAGCGCAGCATTTCTGGGAATGGGTCTTTCCTTTAACAAGTTCACAGGTGCCAGAGGAAAGAGCGGCTCCAACGATGCCAACGCAGAGTACATTGCAGATATCCGCCGGATCATGGAGGAGGCGGATGTTTCCTACCAGTTCACAGAGCTGGGCAAGGTTGATGTGGGTGGTGGCGGCACCATCGCATATATCATGGCCAACTACGGAATGGAGGTTATCGACAGCGGTGTGGCTGTGCTGAACATGCATGCTCCCTATGAGGTCAGCAGCAAGGCGGATGTGTATGAGGCGGTAAGAGGCTATAAGGCATTTCTGCAGAATGCATAAGCAGAGATAACTTGAGAAAGGGGCTGTTGCCCTGCTGATGGATCAGCAGGGCAACAGCCCCTTTTTGGTATACCGGGAAATTGCGTCTGTTCAGATCGCTCCTGTGACGCTCAGGTATTTCTCCTTCAGATAATGGCATCCTCTGCTGATGAGAGACACCAGCTTGGTCTGATAACGAAACAGCGGTTCCGTACAGATGGAGAATACGGTAAACAGCATAATACACCGTGTGGACATGGTGCTGATGCTGAACAGGTCATTGAGAGCCAGCGCGCAGAACAGAAGACCTGAGATGGAAACTCCGAAAATCACCCATTTGAACACATTCATTGGCTTGCTGATCTGGAACAGGATCATAAAGCCTACGATGGCCAGCAGAATGGTGGAGGCGGTGGAGATTTCCACAGCGTCCAGACCGAATACAGTTCCGAAACGAACCAGTGCACCGACGATGATGGCATCGGTCAGACCTGCCGGAAGGGCTCTCAGCAGGATGTTGGTAAGAAAACGTCCTTTGATCCTTCCTCTGTCCGGAACCTGGGACAGGAAGAAGCCAGGCATTCCAATGGTAAAGGTACTGATCAGTGTGATCTGGGATGGATCCAGCGGATAGACTGCATTGAACATGATGGAAAACAGAGCCATCAGCAGTGAAAACAGATTCTTAACCAGGAAAAGACTTCCGGAACGCTCCAGATTGTTTACCACCTGTCGGCCCTCCATCACCACATCCGTCATTCTGGAGAAGTCATTTTCAAGAAGTACAAGCTGAGCGGCCTGGGAAGCGGCATCACTTCCGGATGCCATGGCGATGGAACAGTCTGCATCCTTCAGAGCCAGCACATCGTTGACACCGTCACCGGTCATGGCCACGGTGTGACCGGCCTTTTTCAGGGCCTTCACAAGGATTCGCTTCTGGTCAGGAGTGACACGGCCAAAAACAGTGTATTCCTTCACCGCCTCCTCAAAATCCTCCTCTGTATCCAGGGACCGGGCATCCACATAATGCTCTGCACCCTGAATACCTGCCTGAAGAGCTACCCTGGAAACAGTCACAGGGTTGTCTCCGGAGATGACCTTGATGGCCACATCATTGTCCGCAAAGAAGCGGAAGGTGGCAGGTGCTGTCTTTCGGATGGGATTGGAGATGGTGATGAAGCAAAGGGGTGTCACACCCTGGGTCAGTTCCTTTCCGGTGGGTACTCCGTGGTAGAGACAGAATACCAGTACTCGGAAGCCCTGATCGGAGAATTCCATAATCTCCTTCTCATATTTGCTGTATTCTTCCCTCAGCACAAACTCCGGCGCACCCAGCACATAGGAGGTGCGGTCAAAGCTGGCGCTGCTGTACTTGAAGGCAGAAGAAAAACCGGTTACTGCAGTGGCCTTTCGGTCGCTTCTGATCTTAAAATGCTGCTGCAGTGTGGCCATGGTGATGTTGTCCCTGGACATGGCATGGACAAAATCACCGATCATCTCCTCCAGAGGGCTCATCAGCCCCTCGGAATAGCCCGGGAGAGGATGCACACCGTTTACCTTCATTTCATTTTCTGTAATAGTTCCTGTTTTATCCACACAGAGCACATCCACACGGGCCAGAGTCTCGATACATTTCATATCGTGCACCAGTACCTTTTTTCCGGCCAGGCGGACGGTGCTCACTGCCAGCGTTACACTGCACAGCAGGAACAGGCCCTCCGGGATCATTCCCAGGATGGCAGCCACCATGGAGGTGACGCTTTCCTTGAAGGTGAGATGGTTCACGAAGAAGCCCTGATAGAACAGGGTGAGACCGATGGGGATAATGGCAATTCCGATGATCAGAAGAAGCCTGTTCAGGGTACGGATCATCTCGGACTGCTCACCCTCCCTGGTGGCCTTGGCCTCCAGTGTCAGCTTGGAGATATAGGAATCCTGACCCACCTGGGTCAGTCTTGTGTAACAGGTGCCGGACACGATATAGCTTCCTGACATCAGCTGGTCACCGGGCCGCTTGGTGATCTCATCGGATTCACCGGTAAGCAGGGATTCATTGACCTGAACCTCACCCTGGATCACCACTGCATCAGCGCAGATCTGATTTCCTGCCCCGAAGATCACGATGTCATCCAGTACCAGATCCTCCGCAGGGATGGATCGGGGCTTGCCGTTTCGCACCACCTTCGCTTTTGGTGCATGGAGCACCGTGAGCCTGTCCAGGGTGCGTTTGGCATTCAGCTCCTGAATAATACCAATCAGCGTGTTGAACACAATAACAAACATAAAGGTGAGATGCCGGAAGGAACCGCCTATGATCAGAAGGGCTGCAATAATCAGAAATACAATATTAAAATAGGTGAGAACATTGCTTCGGATGATCTCCTTCACTGACTTGGAGGGGGGCTCCACGGGGGCGTTATCCCAGCCTGCCGCCAGATACTCATTTACCTGTGCAGTTGTGAGACCCTGATCGATGGGGGGCTTGTGCCGGTGCACCGGTTTTCTCTCCTTCAGTGTGATTTCAGGGATTTTTTCCTTTTTAAAACTGTATTTCTTCATATTCATCGCCTGTTCCTCTGTGATTCGTTTCTGGTTTGGATTGTTCGTTGCTTCTGAAACTGGAGAACCCTTTATGAGGGTTCGGGTATGCCTGGACATCCCGGAAGCCAGCTGCAGCTACAATCCATGTTGGTTGTGCCTGTATATAATTGAGAAAGTGCAGAAAACAACACTGAAAAATCTCGTAATAAACAGTTTACCATAGAATTGCGAAAAAGAATCTAAAAAATTGTAAATAAATTCTGAAAAGCCGGAATCACGTTGCGGGCTCGTTTTTATCTCAGTGGAGAAGACTCCCACCTCTACAGGTGGTGAGTACTGACAAATTAGTCTCAGTGGGAGTCCAATCTCCGACTGAGATAAAACGCTCCGCGAGGATGCGCAGCGATTCTGATAGGAAGATGTCAGCTAAAGCTGACCAGAATCGCGCGCCAAGTCTCCGCAAGCGTCGACTTGAACCACTTCAAGCAGTCCCCCGCCTCTAAGGCGTAGAGACGTAGGCGGGGGTAAGGGGGGGATGCTTGCATCAGCAGGAGTAAAAGCTCCTGCTGATAGGCTGACGAAGTCAGCAGTGGTTCATGAGCAAGTAGCGAAGCGGATTGCGAATGTCCGCTTTACTGCCTGAAAACATGGATACGGAGGTAGAGAAAAAAAGGAAGTGCATTACTGCACTTCCTCAATTCCGTCAATAGTAGGCTCTGCCATCAGAGAGTAGTTGGTATAGTACACCACAAAGCCAGGCTTTCCTCCGCCGGGCTTTTTCAGGTTCTTCTTCTGGGTATAGTCGATCTCCACCTTTGGAGCCTGTCGTCCCTTGGAGTAGTAGGCTGCAAGACGTCCTGCCTCCTCAAATGCTGCATCAGACATCTCTTTTCCACCGTTTTTCACCAGTACATGGGATCCCGGCATTCCTTTGGCATGGAACCACCAGTCGTTGCCTGTGCCCAGTTTAAAGGAAACCAGCTCGTTCTGGAAATTGTTCTTTCCCACGTAGATGTCAAATCCGTCGCAGGAGCGATAGTGAAGGGGGGCAGAGTTTCTGGCAATTCGTTTCTTGCCCACCGGGCCTCTGGATTTCAGATAGCCGAACTCTGCCAGCTCCTCACGGATCTCCAGCAGATCCTCCTCATGGAGGGAGATATCCAGTGCGGTGCTGATACTTTCCAGATGGGCCACATCCTCCTTAGTCTCTGCAATCTGCTCCTCCAGCGCATCGGCAGTACGCTTCAGCTTGTTATAGCGCTCAAAATATTTTTTGGCATTTTCGCCGGCAGAGAGGGTGGGATCCAGAGGAATCTGGATTTCCTGACCGTCGTAATAATTCACGGCGGTGAGAGATTTTTCACCCCCCTGAAGAGAATAGCCATAGGTATTCAGCAGTTCTCCGTAAATCCTGTATTTATCCTTCTTTTCCGTATCCTTCATCTGTTTTTCCTGGAGGATCAGCTTTTTGCCTGCCCGCTCCAGAGCAGTGGATACGATCTTCCGCAGATCGGTGGATTTCTGTCTGATTCGTGTCACCAGGCTTCGCTGGGCAAAATAGGTCTCCAGCATCAGAGAGACGGTGTCAAATTCTGCGCTCTGGGAGGTGGCATACTGGGTGAGTTCCACAGGGGAGAATTCCACAGGCACCTCGTTGTCATAGTAGATTCGGCAGTGGGAAGGCCCCTGCACCTCCTCCATCAGACGGCGGAAGGTCTGAAACAGGTGCATTTTGCTCACATCGTCCAGGGATTCCGCGGAAAAGCCACCATCCAGAGAGGCTCTGTGACAAAGCTCCTCGCCCATAAGGGGAGAAAAGCCTGTAAGAGTGGTGTACACCGCCTTGGCAAGGGGCATGGGACGGCTGCAGACCTTCTCATAGAATTCCTCCTCGGTGATGGTGAAGGGATCTGCCTTCTCCTGGGTCTGTGGGATAAAATACTCCCGGCCCGGAAGAACCTCGCGGACAGAACTCATGTTGGCTGATACATGTTTAATGGAATCGATGATCCTGTTTTCGTCGTTGCAGAAGATGATGTTGCTGTGTTTGCCCATCAGCTCTACCATCAGCTTCCAGGTACACAGATCTCCCATCTCATTGCGGTGTTCGATATGGAACACAAGAATACGCTCCAGTCCCGGCTGGGTGATGGCTGTGATCCGTCCGTTTCCGATACGTTTTCGGAGAAGCATACAGAAATTCGGTGCAGTAAGGGGGGCTGGTTTGTTGGTGTCAGTGAGATAGGCCAGCGGCAGGGATGCATTGGCAGACAGCAGCAGGCGGTAGTTGTTTTTGTTGTTTTTTATAGTGAACAGAAGCTCGTCATTCTCCGGCTGAGAGATTTTTGCGATTTTTCCGTCAGTAAGAGCATCAGAGAGTTCCTGTCTGAGACAGGCAACTGTAATTCCGTCAAATGCCATATGATAACCTTCTTTCCTAGTGATTGCTCTTTATTATAACGATTGAAAAAGTGTTTGACTAGGTTTTTGTTATGAATTATACTATATTTTGAATTTATATGGGCTGACCCGAAGAAAAGAGGATCATATGATTAAAAGTATGACAGGATTCGGACGTGCAGAACTGCTGGACGCCGAGAAGAAAATCACAATTGAGATCAAGTCTGTAAATCACAGATATCTGGATTTCAACATTAAGATGCCAAAGAAGTTCAGCCTCTTTGAGTCATCGATCAGAACTCTGCTGAAGGAATACATGCAGAGAGGTAAGGTGGATGTGTTTATTACCTATGAGGATTACACACAGTCCCGTCTTTCACTGAAATATAATGAAGAACTGGCAGCTCAGTATGTTGCCTGCTACCAGAAGATGCAGGAGGCATTTGATCTGAAGAATGATCTTACTGTGACTGCGCTGGGAAGATGCCCTGAGGTACTCACCATGGAGGAGCAGGAGCTGGACGAAGATGAACTCTGGAGCTCTCTTGAGGGTGTGCTTCGCCAGGCTGGTGCAGCATTTGCAGAGTCCCGCAGAAAAGAGGGCGAGTCCCTGAAGGAGGATCTCATCGACAAGCTGGATCATATGAAGGCCAACGTTGCCAGAGTGGAGCAGCGTGCCCCACAGATCGTGGAGGAGTACAAGGAGCGCCTGAAACAGAAAACAAGGGAACTGCTGGAGAATGCCCAGCTGGATGAGTCCCGTATTGCTGCTGAGGTGGTTCTTTTTGCTGATAAGATCTGTACAGACGAGGAAACCGTACGTCTGAACAGCCATATTGATACAATGAAAAAAGCTCTGCAGGACGGAGTGGGTATCGGCCGTAAGCTGGATTTCATCGCGCAGGAGATGAACCGCGAAGCCAACACCATCCTCTCCAAGGCAAATGATCTTACAACATCAGACATTGCCATTGAGCTGAAAACAGAGATTGAGAAGGTCCGCGAACAGATCCAGAATGTAGAATAACAGTTCACGCATACATCCGAACAGCATGCGATTGTGCTTGCACAAATGAGCATGCTGGAGGATGGATGCAGGGAGCGCCCGGCAGTGAGCAATTCAGTCTGCGTGAGCAGACAGTAAAGCGCGTAAGCGCGAGAATTGCGAATGGAAGGCCGGGGGCGGGTGAACTGTTCAGTTCACGAAGCAGGAACAGCATGCGATTGTGCTTGCACAAGTGAGCATGATGGAGGATGGATGCAGGGAGCGCCCGGCAGTGAGCAATTCAGTCTGCGTGAGCAGACAGTAGAGCGCGTGAGCGCGAGAATTGCGAATGGAAGGCCGGGGGCGGGTGAACTGTTCAGTTCACGTAGGAGGAAGACTGCGACTGTGCTTGCACAGAGGAGCAGGAAGCCGAACTGTTTCAGGGAGCGCCCTGAAGATACTCTGTATGGAATGATCAGGAATTGAGTTGTATTTGTATATGAAACTGATAAATATTGGATTTGGCAATCTGGTGAATGCGGAAAAGGTAATGGCTGTTGTAAATCCCGATGGTGCCCCGGTGAAACGTCTGGTGGCAAAGGCAAAGGAAGAGGGAACAGCTGTGGATGCCACCCAGGGACGGCGCACAAAGGCTGTGCTGATCCTGGATAACGGTACCATCCTTTTGTCAGCCCTTCAGCCTGAAACCATTGGAAGGCGCGTGAGTCCGGATCTTGGATTGCAGGAGGAGAAGGAAGAGAATGAGTAGAGGAATCCTTACTGTTGTATCCGGTTTTTCCGGAGCCGGCAAAGGTACACTGATGAAAGAGCTGCTTGCTCAGTATGACAACTATGCATTGTCTATCTCATGCACCACTCGTCAGCCCCGTGAAGGCGAGGTGGACGGGAAACACTATTTTTTCAAAACAAAAGAAGAATTTGAGACCATGATTGCTGAGAACGGCTTCCTAGAGCATGCTCAGTATGTGGGAAACTATTATGGAACTCCCAAAGCTTATGTGGAGGAGATGCTGGATCAGGGCAAGGATGTGATCCTTGAGATTGAGATTCAGGGTGCACTGAATGTCAGAAATATCATGCCCGATGCGCTGCTGCTTTTTGTGACTCCACCAAGTGCTGAGGAGCTGGAGAGACGTCTCGTTCACAGAGGAACAGAGGAGATGGATGTGATCCGTTCTCGCATGAACCGCGCTGTGGAGGAGTCCGAATTTATGGACAGATATGATTATCTGGTAATCAATGATGATCTTCAGGTCTGCGTGAAGGAGCTGCATGAGCTGATCCAGGCTCAGCATAACAGAGCTTCCAACCGCACAGACATGATTGATAAAATGAAAAAAGAACTGAAAATCAGGAAGGAGAACAGAGAATGATACATCCATCATATAAAGAGTTAATTGACGAGATCAACAAAAACGTTGCTGAGGACGAGGAGCCAATCGTAACAAGCCGTTATTCCATCGTTCTGGCATCCAGCAAACGTGCACGTCAGCTGACTGCAGGAGATCCTGCCCTTGTAAAATACGAGAGAGGCAAAAAAGCGCTTTCTGTTGCTGTTCAGGAGCTGTATGAGGGAAAGGTAAACATCATCCCTGGCTCTGAGGGAGATCTTGAGGAGATCGAAGAGATCGAGGAGATCACAGAGGAGATTCTTGAGGCTTCAGAGGACATCGAGGCTGTTGAGGAGTAATCCGCAATAGAGGGATGATCTGTCCACAAACTGAAAGCGTTTGAAAGGGAGGAACACTCCTTTTTAAGCGCTTTTCTTTGTATCTTTTGAAAGGATTATTCGTTTTGACAGGAAAAATAATGGAAGAATCATGTTTTTCTGCTGCAAAACCCATAGATCCATACATACAGTAAAAATACAGGAGAATTTGATGAAGATTTTATTTATTTCACTGGGCTGTGACAAGAATCTGGTGGATTCTGAGCATATGCTGGGAAGACTTAGCAACAGTGGCCATGTAGTAACAGATGATGAGAATGAGGCGGATGTGATCGTAGTAAATACCTGCGCCTTTATCCATGATGCCAAGGAGGAGAGCGTCAACAACATTCTTGAGATGGCTGAGTACAGAAAAAACGGCAGCTGCCGCTGCCTCATCGTAACCGGCTGTCTGGCAGAGCGCTATCGACAGGAGATCATTGATGAGATCCCTGAGGTGGATGCCGTGATCGGTACAAATGCCTATGACGAGATCCTCAAAGCCATCGAGAACTGTGACCAGGGAGAGAAGAGTGTGATCATGAAGCCCCTCACCGGTCTTCCTGACAATGATAAAAAACGTCTCGTAACCACCGGCGGTCATTATGAGTATCTGAAGATCGCGGAGGGCTGTGACAAGCATTGCACCTACTGCATTATCCCTTCCTTAAGAGGACGTTTCCGCAGTGTTCCTATGGAGGAACTGTTGGAGGAGGCGAAGGAGATGGCAGATCAGGGTGTTCAGGAACTGATCCTGGTGGCTCAGGAAACAACCATTTACGGAAAAGACATTTATGGCGAAAAATCACTGCATATCCTGCTGAAAAACCTCTGTCAGATTGAAGGGATTAAGTGGATCCGTGTGCTGTACTGCTATCCGGAGGAAATCTATCCGGAGCTTATTGCCGTGATGCGTGATGAGCCGAAGATCTGTCATTATCTGGATCTGCCGATCCAGCACTGCAGCGATGCTGTTCTGAAGAGAATGGGACGCCGTACCACAAAACAGGAACTGATTGATATCATTACAGAGCTTCGCACCCAGATTCCTGACATTGTACTTCGTACCACTCTCATCACCGGATTCCCGGGAGAGACTCAGGAGCAGCACCAGGAGATGATGGAGTTTATCGACGAGATGGAGTTTGACCGTCTGGGCGTATTCACCTATTCCCCGGAGGAGGGAACACCGGCGGCGGAGATGCCGGACCAGCTGGATGAGGAGACAAAGCTTGACTGGCAGGATGAACTGCTGTCCCTGCAGCAGGAGGTTTCCTACGACAATGGAACAAAACGCATCGGTCAGGTGATGGAGGTTATGGTGGAGGGCTTCGTTCCCGGGGAAAATGCCTACGTTTGCCGTACCTATGCGGATACACCGGGGGTAGACGGCTACTTCTTCCTGACATCCTCTGAGACACTGAATTCCGGAGATTTTGTAATGGCGAAGGTTACCGGATCCTCCGAGTATGACCTCATCGGAGAGCAGGTGGAAATCTCTTGACATCCCTGTTGGATAATGCTAATTTTAAGTTTGCGGCAGAATATTGCTGCAATGCACTGTAAATGAATAATGAAATGAGGAGAGTAAGATGAATTTACCTAATAAGCTCACTTGCCTTCGTATGGCAATGATCCCATTCTTTGTAATCTTTATGATGGTGCCTGTACCGGGTCTCAGTTATATGGCCTGCCGTTACATTGCACTGGCTATCTTCTGCATCGCCAGCCTGACAGATATGCTGGATGGAAAGATTGCAAGAAAGTACAATCTGGTTACTGATTTTGGAAAATTTATGGATCCTCTGGCTGACAAGCTTCTGGTATGTACAGCTATGATCTGTCTCATCGATACAGGAGATCTTCCTTCCTGGATCGTTATCATCATCATCGCCAGAGAGTTCATCATCAGCGGTTTCCGTCTTGTGGCTTCTGACAACGGCATCGTTATCGCAGCAAGCTACTGGGGAAAATTCAAAACCGTGTGCCAGATGGCCATGATCATCTTCCTGATGCTGAATCTTCAGGGCAATGTGGCTCATATCATCGGACAGGTTCTGATCTATGCATCACTGATCCTGACAGTTGTTTCACTGGCAGATTATCTGATGAAAAACAAGGGTGTTCTTTCTAATCAGAAATAAGTTGGAGAAAACACTGAATCGAACCAGAAAAGCTGCTTCGATTCAAAAAACAGAAAAGTAACTGACGAAACAGTGATGGCGTCTGCAGCTCCGGTCTGATGACCAGTATGCAGGCGCTTTTTGTATTATGGGCAGCAGAAGGGCTGAGTCGGAACCACTACAGGCAGTCTCACCAGAATTGGACTTAGGACAATAAGCGGGAATCCTCGGTAATTCACTTCATGCCGTTTCTACCCCCTCTTTATTGTAGTAAAGTAATTGACAAAGAATGTGCTTTTCTTTATAATAATATGCGATTATGCAGAAGGATTGTATTTTAATACAGTTTGTGGGAGGAGAACGTTATTATGTTCAAAGTTAATGAGAATTACCTGAAACTTCCGGGTAGCTACCTGTTTTCCACAATTGGAAAAAAAGTTGCGGCTTACACAGCAGCTCATCCGGAGAAAGAGATCATCCGTCTTGGTATCGGTGATGTTACACAGCCTCTGGCACCGGCAATCATCGAGGCAATGCACAAAGCAGTAGATGAGATGGCATGCAAGGAGACATTTAAAGGATATGCTCCTGATCTTGGATACGAGTTCCTTCGTTCAGCCATCGCAAAGAACGATTATCAGGATCGCGGATGTGATATTGCAGCAGATGAGATCTTCGTTTCTGACGGAGCAAAATGTGACTGCTCCAACATCCAGGAGATCTTCAGCGCTGATTGCAGAATCGCTGTATGTGACCCGGTATATCCAGTATATGTTGATTCCAATGTAATGGCAGGACGTGCAGGAGAGTACAACACTGTAACAGAGATGTTCAGCAATGTAATCTATATGCCATGTACAGAGGGCAACAACTTCTCTCCTGAGTTCCCGAAGGAGAATCCTGATCTGATCTACCTTTGCTACCCAAACAACCCAACAGGTGCTACCATCACTAAAGATGAGCTTCAGGGATGGGTGGATTACGCTAACAAGATCGGTGCTGTTATCCTCTATGATGCAGCTTACGAGGCATATATCTCTGAGGCAGATGTTCCACACTCCATCTACGAGTGCGAGGGAGCAAGAACCTGTGCCATCGAGATGAGAAGCTTCTCCAAGAATGCAGGTTTCACAGGCGTTCGTCTTGGATTTACAGTAGTTCCAAAAGAGCTGAAAGATGCTGACGGTGTTGCTCTTCACGGACTCTGGGCTCGTCGTCACGGAACAAAATACAATGGTGCTCCATACATCATCCAGAAGGCTGGAGAGGCTGTTTACTCTGAGGCTGGAAAAGCACAGCTGAAGGAGCAGGTTGCTTACTACATGAACAATGCAAAAGTAATCTACGATGGTCTGAAAGAGGCTGGCTTCTCTGTATCCGGTGGTGTGAATGCTCCATACATCTGGCTGAAAACACCAGGAAATATGACTTCCTGGGAGTTCTTCGATCACCTTCTTGAGGATGTGAACGTTGTTGGTACTCCAGGTTCAGGATTTGGACCAAGCGGAGAGGGATATTTCCGTCTGACAGCATTCGGAACCTACGAGAATACAGTAAAAGCAGTTGAGAGAATGAAAACTCTTCTGTAATCATGAATAAGCAGGGCTGCTGTCTGAAGCAACCCTTCTCCGGTGGGGAGGTATCTGTGTTGTATATACATGGATACCTCCCCACTTTTGCATGTGTGGACTTGACCGGATACTTCTGCAAGATATCCTGATACCTTAATGCTCTGGTAACGTATTACCCTGCTAACCGATTAAAATACCCCTTTCCATTGAAAAATTCGATATAGTAAATTTAATTGCCGAATTGGTTGACTTTTTTTGTTTAACACGTTAAACTCTCTACTTGTGTGGGGTATAACGAATCAATGCTTTAAAGTCCTGCACTGAAAAAGATCATTTTAAAAAGGGGTATAAAGATATGAAAATGAAAAAAGTAATCGCTTTAGCAGCAGTAGCAGCTATGACAGTATCCATGGCAGCCTGCGGATCTAAAGCAGAAGAGAACACTGAGTCCGCAGCAGCTTCTTCTGCAGCAGCAAGCTCCGCAGAGGCAGAGGCTCCCGCAGAGGGCGCTTCCTACACAGTAGGTATCTGCCAGCTGGTGCAGCATCCTGCACTGGACGCAGCAACTGAGGGCTTCAAGGATGCTCTTACAGAGGAGCTTGGCGATCAGGTATCATTTGACGAGCAGAACGCAGCAGGAGATTCTGCTACCTGTGCAACCATCGTAAACCAGTTTGTATCCTCCAAGGTGGATCTGATCCTGGCAAATGCAACTGCACCACTGCAGGCAGCAGCAGCAGCTACAGATTCCATCCCGATCCTTGGAACTTCTGTAACAGACTATGCAACAGCCCTGGAGATCGATGACTGGACAGGAGCTACCGGCAAAAACATTTCCGGAACCTCTGACCTGGCTCCACTTGAGGAGCAGGCAAAGATGCTGAACGAGCTCTTCCCAGAGGCTAAAAAAGTTGGTGTTCTGTACTGCTCAGCAGAGGCAAACTCCAAATACCAGTGTGATGTGATCACAGAGGAGCTTACAGCTCTCGGATATGAGTGCAAAGCTTACCCATTCGCTGACTCCAACGATATTGCTTCTGTCACAACATCTGCTACCAATGAGATCGATGTTCTGTACATCCCAACTGATAATGCTGCTGCTTCCAACACAGAGATCATCAACAACATCTGTGAGCCGGCAGGAATCCCTGTAATCGCAGGTGAGGAGGGTATCTGTAAAGGATGTGGTGTTGCTACACTGTCCATCAGCTACTATGACCTTGGTGTTGCCACAGGAAAGATGGCAGCAGAGATTCTGGTAAGTGGTGCTGATGTTTCCACAATGGATGTTCAGTTTGCTCCAAATGTAACAAAGGAGTACATGGCAGACAGATGTGAGAAGCTTGGTGTAACTGTTCCAGAGGATTACACAGCAATCGAGGTTGAAGAGTAAGTAAAGGATTTCGGGTTCAGCTCCGCATGGGTTTTCCACGCGGAGTTTATCCGTTTTACAGAAAGATCCGGACAGATATCCGGATTCGTTACCAGAAAGGAAAAGAACTATGTCAATTGTTAATCTCTTAGGCGCAATGCCAGGCGCCTGTGCCCAGGGACTGATCTGGGGTATTATGGCCATCGGTGTGTTTATCACCTTCAAGGTACTGGATCTGGCAGACCTCACCGTTGATGGCACAATGGCAACAGGCGGTGCTGTGTGCGTACTGATGATGATCAATGGTGCTCCTGTGTGGGCTGCTCTGCTGGCAGCATTTGTTGCGGGAATGCTGGCAGGCTTTGTAACCGGTATTTTTCACACGGTTATGGGAATCCCGGCTATTCTTGCCGGAATTCTTACGCAGCTGGGTCTGTACTCTGTAAACTTACGTATTCTGGGTGGTGCAAACCTGGCTATCAGCGTTGATAAATATCCGCTGCTGATTTCTCTTCGTTTTATCAACAAGACACTGCTGATCACTGCAGCTGTGATCCTTGTTCTGATTATTCTGCTGTACTGGTTCTTCGGAACTGAGCTGGGCAGCGGCATCCGTGCCACCGGCTCCAACGAGAAGATGGCCAGTGCGCAGGGTATCAATGTAAACTTCAACAAAGTGCTGGGACTGATGATCTCCAACGGCATTGTGGCATTTGCCAGTGCACTGTACGCTCAGTATCAGGGCTTCGCAGATGTCAATGCAGGCCGTGGTGCCATCGTTATCGGTCTGGCTGCGGTAATCATCGGAGAGGTGATTTTCGGAAAGCTGTTCCGCACCTTCTATCTGCGTCTGGCAGGGGTTGCCCTTGGAGCTGTGATCTACTACATGGTGCTGCAGGTGGTTCTCTGGCTGGGTCTCAATGCCAACGACCTGAAACTGCTTTCTGCCCTTGTGGTTGCAATCTTCCTGGCTGCTCCTCATCTTCTGGCAAAAATGCAGCTGAAACGTGCCTATACTGAGGGAGACACAGAGGCGTCTCTGGGCAATGATGCCGGACACAAGAATATGAATGCTGTTGTGGCAGAGGGAGGAAATGACTGATGCTGGTTCTTTCAAATATCGAAAAAACCTTCAATAAAGGTACAATCAACGAGAAAAAGGCTCTGAATGGACTGAATCTGACTCTGAAGGACGGGGACTTTGTCACTGTTATTGGAGGAAATGGAGCCGGAAAATCCACCATGCTGAATATGATCAGTGGTGTATATCCCATTGATAAGGGAAGAATCATGCTGGATGATGTAAATATCAGCCGCTGGCCTGAGCACAAGCGAGCAAAATTCCTTGGCCGCGTGTTCCAGGATCCTATGATGGGAACTGCGGCAAGCATGGAGATTCAGGAGAATATGGCCCTTGCCTACAGAAGAGGTAAGTCAAGAACCCTCAGAAAGGGCATTACAAAGGAGGAGCATGAGCTGTTCTATGAGGCATTAAAGGAGCTGGATCTTGGTCTGGAGGATCGAATGACCTCTAAAGTTGGTCTTCTTTCCGGAGGACAGCGTCAGGCTCTGACTCTTCTGATGGCAACACTGCAGAAACCAAGTCTTCTTCTGCTGGATGAGCATACCGCTGCTCTGGATCCTAAGACTGCTGCGAAGGTGCTGGATCTGACCCAGAAGATCGTGGAGGAGCATCAGCTTACCACTCTTATGATCACCCATAACATGAAGGATGCTATCCGTCTTGGAAATCGTCTTATCATGATGCACAACGGACGTATCATCTACGATGTGGAGGGTGAGGAGAAGAAAAATCTGAAGGTTTCCCAGCTGCTGGAGAAGTTTGGCCAGGCAGCAGGAGAGGAGTTCTCCAACGACAGAATGATGCTGGCGTAAAAAGATATTCGGAAAAATTATTTACTCAAACTTCCCACACCTATAAGGTGTGTTGAACCTTGAAAATTCAATATTT
>JAUNCZ010000065.1 GCA_030526405.1 Lachnospiraceae bacterium
GAGGATGCGCAGCGATTCTGATAGGAAGATGTCAGCTAAAGCTGACCAGAATCGCGCGCTAAGTCTCCGCGAGCGTCGACTTGAAATCGATCAGATTCATATCTGAATGATACTTGACCATATGGAGAAGAGGGGAGTCAGTGACACCCTCTTTTCTGCATTTTCTGAAGAAATTTGATGGTTTCAGTGAAAGAAAAGTTTCTTATGAATGGATGTAATTCGCAGCATTGAGGGGGATTTGCAGAAAGAAGTAATATCTATATCATATCCTGATACAGATATGATAAAATAAAGCATCGTTCATTCAGGTATATCCAGGGCGCATCAGAGATAGTTAAAGCCTGTTGTATCAGATGAGATAGCAGTATGAAATAGTTTGTTAAAAGATGGAGAGGAGATATGGAAATGCAGGAGTGTAGATTTACTGTTGGCGATGTGGTCCAGCATTTCAAGAGAGAATATGTGAATCCGGATACGGCAGAGTATCTGTATCGGATTCTGGCTTTTGCGCAGCATACAGAAAACGGAGAGAAGCTGGTGATCTATCAGGCACTGTATCCACCATACAAAACCTGTGCGAGACCATTTGATATGTTTTGCAGTGAGGTGGATCGGGAAAAATATCCTGCCGCAAAGCAGAAATACAGATTTGAGGTTGTGCCGGTGGATTTCTGGCCAAGATAATAAAGTGAGCAAGTAGCGAAGCGGATTGCGAATGTCCGCTTTACTGTTTGTTACGGAAAATATATAAAGTGAGTCTGCACGGATGAAAGTGAAATGATAAACTAAGGCGTGCTTAAACATAAGGAGGAAATCAAATGGCAGGATATTTGATTAAGGATACCACAAGAGAGGAAAGGGAGAAAATTGTGGCAGAATCCCTGGGAAATATTGAGGCAAACTGTGACGGATGTATGGCGGGTCTGGCTGAGATGTACCAGGATTACATCGATGGCAAGAAGGAGATTCGCGAGATCAACATGGAATTCAATGCCCGCTATGTTAAGGGAGATATGGACCGGAATGATACCGGAAGCTGCATGAGATAAGGAGCAGAGAAATATGAATATTCAGATTTTTGGTACCAAGAAGGATTTTGATACAAAAAAGGCGGATCGCTACTTTAAGGAGAGAGGAATCAAGGCTCAGTTCATTGACATGAAAGAGAAGGGCATGAGCAAGGGAGAGTTCAACTCCGTCTGTCAGGCAGTGGGCGGCTATAAGAACCTGATTGATCAGAACTGTAAGGATAAGGATCTGCTGGCACTGATCACCTATATTGCAGAGGAGGACAAGGTGGAGAAGATTCTGGAGAATCAGAAAATCATCAAGACTCCCATTGTGCGCAACGGAAAACAGGCAACGGTGGGTTATCAGCCGGATGTCTGGAAAAACTGGAAATAAGAGCATTAATCCCCCCGTGATGCAGCTGCATTACGGGGGGATTTCATAATACTACGAAATCAACAGTTCAAAATGCTTCCTGTTGGTCTTCAGCACTCCTTCCTTCTGAAGTTTTGACAGCTCTGCAGACATGGCGGCGCGATCCACACAGAGAAAATCCGCCAGCTGTTGACGGTCAAAGGGGATATCAAAGTTCAGGGAAGACTGGCGAAGAGATTCTGAGGAAAGATAGGACAGAAGCTTATCCCTTGTGGTTCGCTTGCTGACATGGGTAATCTTATCGTTGAAGATCAGAATCTTGTTGGCCAGTACACTGACCAGGTTGCGGATCAGCTTCTGGTGCTGGTCACAGGCAGTCTGACAGGTTACCAGAAGACGATGGACATTTAACAGGAGAATATCGCAGTCTTTTTCTGCTATTACGCTGATATTCAGAATAGCCCCAGGTTTGGCTGCATAGGGTTCCCCGAAGAAATCCCCTGCATGGCAGCGGGACAGGATATTTCTGTAGCCCCAGAGATCCTCCTGAATGATGAGAGCGGATCCGGATAATACCAGCCCCATCACCTCTGTGGAATCTCCGGTGCGGAAAATATAGGTATTTTGTTTTTTCGTGATCACAGAGGCATTCAGGCAGTGCAGAACTGACAGGGTTTCCTCATCTGACAGCCCCATGAAAAAGGGGCTTTTTTTCAATATGGGTAAATACTTTTTCATAATGATTTCCTTTTATATTTTCTAATATGTGTTCTTTTGTTGTAAATCAAACATACAAGTTAGAAATAGTATACTATTCTTTGCTTACGAAATCCAAGTAAAAAATACTTTGTGAAACACCAGGCTGTAACCGTCGGATGGCAAGAATTAAGAAAAAGAAATCGTAAGAAGAAAGGACAGAATACTATGGAAAAGAAAATGTTTTGTTACCAGTGTGAGCAGACAGCGGGCTGTGGAGCCTGCATGGGAGCTGCGGGAGTTTGTGGAAAGAAGGCAGATACTGCAAAATTGCAGGACGAACTGACAGGGGCTCTGATCGCTCTGGCAAGAGCAACAGAAGGAATGACAGAGCTAGAGGAGAGGGTATCCCGCACCTTGATTGATGGACTATTCACCACCCTCACCAATGTGAGCTTTGACAATGCTGCTATTCAGAAGATGATTGACAGAGTCCGTGCAGAGAAGAACCGACTGGTCCCGGACTGTGCCATCTGCACTCCCTCCTGCGGGAAGAATGATGAGTACGATCTTCAGCAGCTGTGGAATGCAGAGGAGGATATCCGTTCTCTGAAGTCTCTGATCCTCTTCGGCATTCGCGGAATGGCTGCCTATGCCTACCATGCAGAGGTTCTGGGATATTCTGATCTAGATGTAAACAGATTTTTCTGTGAGGCACTGTTTATGATCGGGTATGGGGACAGTCAGGAGTCTCTGCTTCCTGTAGTCTTAAAAGTAGGTGAGATGAATCTGAAATGCATGGCTCTTCTGGATACGGCCAATACAGAGACCTACGGTTCCCCTGCTCCCGTCACTGTACCACTCTCTGTGGAAAAGGGACCTTTTATTGTGGTGACAGGACATGACCTGAAGGATCTTCAGCTGCTGCTTCAGCAGACAGAGGGAAAAGGCATCAATATCTATACCCATGGAGAGATGCTACCAGCCCATGCCTATCCGGAACTGAGAAAATTCAGCCATCTGAAGGGGAATTTTGGAACTGCCTGGCAGAATCAGCAGAAGGAATTTGCTGCACTTCCGGCACCGATTCTTTTTACCACCAATTGTCTGATGCCTCCAAAGGAGAGCTATCAGGATCGGGTCTTTACCACAGAGGTGGTGGCATTTCCGGGAGCTGTGCACATCGGAGAGGAGAAGGATTTCACACCTGTAATTGAAAAGGCACTGGAGCTGGGAGGATTTGAACAGGAGATGCAGTTTACCGGCATCAATGGAGGAAAAGAGGTTACCACAGGATTTGGCCATGCTGCCATCCTCTCCCATGCAGATACCGTGGTGAAGGCAGTGAAGGAGGGGGCGATTCGTCATTTCTTCCTGGTGGCAGGATGCGATGGCGCTCGGCCGGGAAGAAATTATTATACAGAGTTTGTAAAACAGACTCCTGCTGACAGTATTGTTCTGACACTGGCCTGCGGAAAATTCCGTTTTAATGATCTGAATCTGGGAGAAATCGGTGGTCTGCCCCGTCTGATGGATATGGGACAGTGCAACGATGCCTATGGTGCCATCCGTGTGGCATCGGCTCTGGCGGATGCGTTTGGTTGCTCTGTGAATGAGCTGCCCCTTTCCTTTGTGCTTTCCTGGTATGAGCAGAAGGCAGTCTGTATTCTGCTGACTCTGCTGCATCTGGGAATCAAAAATATCCGTCTTGGTCCTTCTCTGCCGGCATTTGTTTCTCCGAATATTCTGAATTTCCTGGTGGAGAACTACGGAATCGCACCTGTCACAGAGCCGGAAAAGGATATCAGAGATCTGCTGGGAGAATAAAGGAATCATCACAAGCAGTTTCAGAATGTTCGCTTTATGCACTGCAAAGGGGCTTGCAAATATCTAATTGAATAAGCAGGCGAATAGAATCAAGAATAAATCCTGCATTGACAAAACCTGATTTCAGCGTACAATTTGATGTGGAAAAAATTGTACAGTTGTTTTTGAAAAGAGGTTAGCGCATGAAGTATATCAAGCAGTTTCTGATTATTCTCGGAATCTCCTTTGCAGGAGAATTGCTGAAAATGCTCCTTCCCTTCCCGGTTCCTGCCAGTATCTATGGAATGGTACTGCTGTTTGCCGGTCTGCTGTCGGGAGTGATCCGGCTGGATGCTGTGAAGGAGACGGGAACATTTCTGATCGAGATCATGCCTGTTATGTTTATTCCGGCAGGTGTGGGGCTTATGACCAGTCTTGGAACTCTGAAAGCGATGCTGGTACCGGTCAGCATTGTAACAGTGGTGACGATCCTTACTGTTATGCTGGCCACTGGCCGTATCTCTCAGAGTATCATCAGAAGAACGGAGGAGAAAAAGCATGAATGAGCTGTTTCAGAATTCTGTTTTCGCCGGTGTTACCTTAAGTCTTGTGGCATATATGATAGGAGTGGAACTGAAGAAGCGATTTAAAACAGGATTGTTTAATCCCCTGCTGATGTCCATCATCATCTCCATGGGAGTACTGATGCTGGGACATGTGGAGTATGAGAATTACTATGAGGGGGCAAAATATCTCAGCTATCTTCTGACTCCTGCCACCGTTTGTCTGGCAATCCCCCTGTACCAGCAGTGGGAGCTTCTGAAAAAGAACTATAAGGCAGTGGTCTGCGGACTGTTGGCAGGAACGGTTACAAGTCTTCTCACGGTGTTTGTTCTCTCCAGATTGTGCGGCCTGTCCCATCAGGAGTATGTGACTCTGCTTCCAAAATCCATTACAACAGCCATCGGAATGGGTGTGTCTGAGGAGCTTGGAGGATATGTGACCATCACAGTTGCGGTGATCATCATCACGGGAATCATCGGAAATATGATCGGGGAGGTTGTGTGCAAGGTGTTTCGGATCACAGAACCCATCTCCAAGGGTCTGGCCTATGGTGCCAGCTCCCATGCCATCGGAACGGCGAGAGCCATCGAGGTGGGCCAGGTGGAGGGTGCCATGAGCGGTCTGGCCATTGCAGTTTCCGGTATCTTTACCGTAATCCTTGTGCCATTGTTTGCGAACCTGATCTGATCCCGCTGCTGTTATCTTCAGACTATAACAGCAATCCTAACATACACAGATGGGAGCAGATTTTCAGGAGAAAATCTGAGACCCTGGGGCAGCAGCATTGTGACCGGATAACAAAAACTCCTGTTCCGGATTGTTGCTGACACCGAAAATAAGCGGAAAACAGGAGAAGATCAAGGGGTTTTCTTGACCATGCTGACTGAGAATGATATAGTCGGTGCAGATGAAAAAATAAGGCAAAGAAGTCGTAAGAAATGATGACTTCTTTGCCTTTTTCTTTTTTCCGGAAAAAGCCGGAAAAGAAGAGAAAGAACCACCAAAAATGATAAAATGAGGAGGAACATAGTATGGCAGGAAAAACACATGAAGATCATGATTATTCCATTACCCCTGTAGGGGCAGAAGGAAAAAAAGGCTTTGCATCCATGCTGGTAATCATGCTTGGATTCACATTCTACACAGGAACGATGCTGACAGGAGGACAGCTGGGAACAGGACTTACCTTTAAGACACTGCTTTTGGTGCTGCTGGCCGGTGATCTGATTCTTGGAACCTATACAGCGGTTCTTGCCTATATTTCTGCAAAAACAGCCCTGTCCACCCATCTGCTGGCCAGATATTCCTTTGGTCTGAACGGATCTTACTTTGCATCTGCAATTCTTGGTTTAACGCAGGTTGGCTGGTTTGGTGTATCAGTAGTTATGCTGGCTAAGCCGGTGGCGGCAACCTTCCATCTGCCCATCTGGCCGGTGATCATTGCACTGGGAGCCATGATGACAGCATCCGCCTATTTTGGAGTAAAATCTCTGGCGATCCTGAGCTTTATTGCAGTTCCCTCTATCGCGATTCTGGGCTGCTACTCCTCCATGATCTCTGTGGATTTTGCAGGGGGCTTTGAGGCTCTGACACAGATGACAAGTACAGATTCCATTGCATTTACCACAGCACTGGCACTGGTGGTGGGATCCTTCGTATCAGGAGGAACACTGACACCTGACTTTACCAGATTTTCTAAAACACCAAAAATCGCAGTGGTGTCCACTGTGGCAGCATTTTTCATTGGAAACATTATGATGTTTGCCTTTGGAGCCATCGGCGGACTGGCTTATGGTCTGCCGGATATCTCAGATGTAATGATCAGACAGGGACTTGTAATCACCGGTATGGTGGTGCTGGGACTGAATATCTGGACCACCAATGACAATACCATCTACGCAGCAAGCCTTGCGTTCTCTAACATCACCAAAATTGAGAAAAAGAAACTGGTAATTGTCAACGGAATCGTTGCCACAGCATTTTCCATGGTGCTGTACAGCCGATTCACCACATTCTTAAGCTTCCTCAGCGGATTTATTCCATCACTGGGAGCAATCATTATTGCAGATTACTTCTTTGTACAGAAAAATGAGTACAAAAAAGAGTTTTCAAAGAGAAAATTCCGACTTGTAAATTACAGTGCATTTTTTGCATTCCTCTGCGGTGTTGTCTGCAGCTATCTGCCGGGAATCTCCAGCCTGAATGCCATCGCCGGAAGCATGTTTGCCTATGTTCTGATGTCCAGTCTGGAAAAGAACGGACAGGAGGCTATGGATCATGTGTTTGTGGCGCAGGAGCATATTGCAAAAGAAGGAATTGCATACTATACAGATCGAAAAACAAGAGAGGCGTAACATCGTGCCAACGATCCATTCCCTGAAGGTAACAGGGGAGCGCCTGTCACAAAGGAAAGGATAGTATTATGAAAAAATTTATCAACGCGAGAATAAAAGGACAAGAGGGGCTTTCACAGATTCTGGTGGAGCATGGAAAGATTATGGCTGTGGGGGAGAAACTCCCCCCGGCGGAGGAGAAGATCGATCTGAAGGGGAAGCTGGTGTGTGCACCCTATGTGGATCCACATCTTCATCTGGACTATGTATTCACCGCTGATATGGGTGAGAAAAACGGGTCCGGAACTCTCTTTGAGGGAATCCAGAGATGGAGTGAATCAAAGGGAAATACTTCTGTGGAGGAGATGAAGGAGCGCATCCGAAGGGGTATCAAGAAGGAAATGCTCCAGGGCGTTCAGGCGATCCGCACCCACATTGATGTGACTGACCCCACCTTTACAGGACTGAAGGCAGCACTGGAGGTGAAAAGTGAGCTGAAGGATCTGCTGGATCTTCAGATCGTGGCATTTCCCCAGGAGGGAATGTATGCCTACCAGGGTGGTGCCCAGCTGGTGGAGGAGGCCCTGAAAATGGGGGCAGATTGTGTGGGAGCTATTCCGCACTATGAGCTGGCCAGAGAATTTGGTGAGAAATCCATCCATACCACAGTGGAACTGGCAATGAAATATGACCGACTCATTGATGTGCATTGCGATGAAACAGATGATTCCATGAGCAGATTTCTGGAGCTTTTGAATGCTCTGGTGCTGATGGAGGGAATCGGTTCCAAAACAGCAGCCAGCCATACCTGTTCCTTTGGCTCGGCAGATAACAGCTATGCTTTCCGCATGATGAAGCTTCTGAAGAAATCCGGTATCAACTTCATCTCCTGTCCTACAGAAAATATCTATCTTCAGGGCAGACAGGATACCTATCCAAAGAGAAGAGGTCTCACAAGGGTGAAGGAGCTGAATGACCAGGGCATCAATGTATGTTTTGCCCAGGATTCCATGTCTGATCCCTGGTATCCCCTTGGCAATGGAAATATGATGATGATCCTGGATCACGGAATTCATATTGCACAGATGATGTCTCCGGAGGAGATCCGGAATGCACTGGATCTGGTAACTGTCAATGGAGCAAAAACTATGAATCTTGCCGATTACGGAGTTGAAGTGGGCAAGTCGGCAAACTTCATTGTGCTGGATGCGGAAAGTGAGTTTGAGGCAGTCTGCGAGAGAGCACAGGTTCTTGCATCTGTGAGAAAGGGAGAGATTCTTTTCAGAAGAGAACCTGCTGTTGTTACAGAGGCGACAGACTTTCTGAAGTAATGGGGAGATTGTTTCCTGGCTACTATTTCTCTAAGGAGTACAGAATATGCAGTGTAAGGATATTTTGCTCTTGCCAACCCTGGCAAGAGCAAAACTGATTGCCGGGAAATCCGGTCTTGGAAACCCTGTTCGCTGGTGTTATAAGGCGGAAACCATGGAGTTTGCTGACTGGGTCCACGGCAGGGAACTGCTGATCATCAGCTCTGCAGTGATCAGCAGCAGGGATTTTGATATTGAGAGAGTTGTAAAGGAGGCTATCCGGCTGAAGCTGTCGGGTGTCCTCCTTTTGGTGGGTGAGGAATACATCCAGAGAGTTCCGGGCAGTGTCCGGGCCCTGGCAGACAGACATCGACTGCCCATGATAGGACTGCCGGGAAAGATTCCTCTGGTGGATGTGTTTGAGGAGATTGGCCATGCCATTGCCTACCAGAACATGGAAACCCACAGAAGCGGAGATCTGCTGTCCGGTATTATCTTCGGAGATTCTGTGAATAAGGAGCTGCTGGAATATCAGGCAAAGCTGATGGGCTATGAGGTGCAGCGGCCCCAGAGGATTTTCATGGTTCATATAAGATTTGATAATCCTGCTCTGGCAGCAGAGCGGATGCAGGAGATTCGGGAGCAGCTGAGGGAGCATTTTCAAAAGGGGAAATGTCCCGTTGTGCTTTCCTCCTTTAACTGCAATCTCATCGGTATGACCTCTGGGGAACAGCAGAAACTGGAGGGGATTTTTAGCTGTTTCATGGATGATTCCATTGGGAAGGAGGAGGACTGCAGACTGGGAGTGGGCAGCATCTGCCATACTGTGAAGGATCTGAAGGAAAGCTTTCAGGAGGCATCCCGCTGTATTGCACTGGCTGAGAATTCTGTTTCGGAAAGTCCCGTTCTGTGGTTTGATCAGCTGGGCTTTATCCGGGTGCTGCTTTCCCTGGAAAATCAGGAGGCACCCCTGCAGTTCATGCAGCAGATTCTGGGTCCGATCCTCCGTTATGATGAAACTTCCGGTGGGCATCTGATGGAAACGGTGCAGACCTGGTTTTCCTGTGATGAGAATATGAAACTGGCAGCAGAGCGTCTTTTTACCCATCCCAATACCATCAAATACAGGCTGGTGCAGGTGGAAAAGCTGACAGGACTGCAGCTGTCAAAAAACAGAGATAAACTGGAACTGCAGAATGCATTGCTGATCAGAAATTACCTGTATCAGAACAGGGGTAACCAGTCCCTTGATTCCGTGCTATACTGAAGAAAACTGCCGGAAAGGCAGAGGGAAAGCAGGAAATACGGGATGGCAAAAAAGAAAATTCTGATTATTGATGATGATCTGCAGATTGGAAATCTGGAGCAGGAGGTGCTGGAGCAGGCAGGCTATTCCTGCAGCAGAGCCTATTCCGGAACAGAGGCACTGCTTCTGCTGGAAAAGGAACAGCCGGATCTGATCCTTCTGGATCTGATGTTGCCGGGACTTTCCGGGGAAGATGTGCTGAAGGGGATTCAGGAGATTCCCGTGGTGGTGGTCAGTGCCAAAGTCAGTGTGGACGATAAGGTAAATCTCCTTCTTGCAGGGGCCCAGGATTATATCACCAAGCCCTTTTCCACCAGGGAACTGCTGGCCAGAGTGGAGGTGCAGCTGAGGAAAAACAAGGCTGTTTCGGGGAAAAAACTCACTGCCGGTGATATTATTGTGGATGAAACAGCAAGAATGGCGCAGGTTTGTGGAAAACCTCTGTCTCTTACGAAAACCGAGTATGCCATTCTCAAGGTACTGGTACAGAATCCGGGACAGGTGATCGCGAAATCTGTGATTCTGGACCGGGTCAGTGAGGAGATTCTGGACTGTACGGAGAGCTCTCTGAAGACCCACATCAGCCATCTCAGAAGCAAGCTGCGCAGTGTCAGCGAAAAGGACTACATTGAGTCTGTGTGGGGAATCGGATTCAAGCTGAATGCAGACTGAACAGTCCCCTGTGGGCGAAGGCTTTGGGAAGGTTTTTTGATTTTCAGAATGGGAGGCTATATTATTCTCAACGATTTCTCAACCATTTTCTTATCCGGTTTCTTAACCTTTTGTCTGTATTGTAACAACAGAAGCAGTTCAAAGGGCAAAAGGAGGTAGTTTAGATGGAATATGTGCTTACAACAAAATCCCTTTGTAAGAAATATAAAGATTTTAAGGCGCTGGATCATCTGGATATGCATGTGCCAAAGGGCTCTATCTATGGCTTTGTAGGGAAAAATGGTGCCGGCAAGACCACGCTGATCCGACTGATCACAGGTCTGCAGTATCCCACGGAGGGAGAGTATCTGCTGTATGACACAGACAGCAGGGATCCGAAGATCAACAAGGTGAGAAGACGGATGGGGGCAGTGGTGGAAACACCGTCCCTGTATCTGAATCTGTCCGCAGTGGACAATCTGAAGCAGCAGTACGGAATTCTGGGGTTGCCGGATTATTCCGGTTTGCAGGAGTTGTTGAAACTGGTGGGGCTGGAGGATACAGGAAAACGGAAGGTGAAGGATTTTTCCCTGGGCATGCGTCAGCGTCTCGGTATCGCGGTTGCGCTGGTGGGAAGACCGGATTTTCTGGTGCTGGATGAGCCCATCAATGGTCTGGATCCCCAGGGAATCATCGAGATCCGTGAGCTGATCCTGAAGCTGAACAGGGAGTATGGGATCACCGTGCTGATCTCCAGCCATATTCTGGATGAGCTGTCACGACTGGCAACCCACTATGGTTTTATCGACCATGGCCGAATGGTGAAGGAGATCAGTGAGGCGGAGCTTTCCGCAGCCTGCAGAAAGAAGATCCGGGTGAAGGTTTCGGATCTGGCAGCATTTTCCCGGGTGTTGGAAATGCTGAAACTGAGGTACGAGATTGTTTCCGATTCAGAGGCGGATATTTATGATGAGATCGCAGTTACAGACCTGGTAAATGAGGCCAATACCGTGAACTGCAGAATCCTGACCGTAAAGGATCAGGATGAGAGTCTGGAAAGCTTCTACCTGAATCTGGTGGGAGGAGGTGCAGACCATGACTAATCTGATTCGATCCGCTTTTTCCAGACTGTTTAAAGCCCGGGTATTCTGGAATGCCACCCTGTTTTGCGCAGGGCTGGGACTGTTTGAGATTATGACCACCTACCTGGATTGTAAGAACGGCTATGCAGATACCTACATTGACTGTGGGCTGTTCGCAATAGCTCCCATTGCCCTGTTTCCGCTGGCAGCCCTGGTGACTCTGTTTGTGGGCTGTGAATTCAGTGATGGGGCAATCCGGAACAAGATCGTGGTGGGACGAAAACGCTGCCACATCTATCTGGCCAATCTGCTGGTATCTGTTGCGGCTGGCTGGGGACTGATTCTGGTCTGGTCCCTCTGTTATCTGATTCCGGGGCTTCTGCTTATGGAAATGGAATCCTCCCTTACACAGATCCTGACTCTGTATGGTATGCTGCTGTGTGAGATGGCAGTATTTGCGGCGTTGTACAATTTTCTGACTATGCTGCTGGGAAATAAGGCCACCGCAGCAGTGGTCTGTATTCTGCTGACCATCGTGATGCTGTTCCATGGTCTTGTGGTAAACAACAGACTGGAGGAGCCGGAATATTATTCCATGGGTTATGTAGTCAGGGAAGACGGAAGCGTGGAGTATGACGGAGAGATGATCCCAAATCCCAATTATCTTCCGAAAGGCAGTCCGGCGAGAAAGAGAAATGAAATTTTAAGGGATTTCACCCCCGGGGGTGTGATTGTTCAGATCGCAGATCTGAGGGAGGAACATGCAGTGAAATCCTGTCTGTACGGGGCCGGCTGGTTTGTTGCTCTTACAGGTGCAGGAATTCTGCTGTTCAGAAGAAAAGACCTGAAGTGATGAAAATGCTTCGAAAGAGAAGGTAGCAGATCAGGGAGGAGACTTAGATGCAGAATGTGATGTACGTGGTGCTGGGGATTCTGACAGGAATGGTGATTGCAGAGCTTTTGCACATTCTTTCCATGAGGAAAAGTATCCGGGAAATTGCGGAGGCATTTCATGAAAAGCTGTGTACAGATACCAATACGCTGATTTCTGTGTCCACCTCTGATCATGAAATTCGCAAACTGGCATCCAGAATGAATCAGGAGCTGCGTCAGCTCCGAAGGGAACGGCTGAAGCTGCAGCAGGGGGATCAGGAACTGAAAAATGCTGTGACAAATATTGCCCATGATCTTCGTACTCCCCTTACTGCCATCAGCGGCTATCTGGAATTGCTGGAACAGGAGCCCACAGATGAGAAGGTAAGACGATATCTGGATGTTATCGGGGAACGGACAGAGGCGTTGAAACAGCTGACAGAAGAGCTGTTTCGCTATTCGATTCTTCTCTCCGCAGATGATGAGCTCCATCCGGAGCAGTGTTCCCTGAACAGAGAACTGGAGATTGCCCTGACGGGAGCCTATGGTATGCTGACAGAGAAGGGAATTCAGCCGGAAATCTCCATCCCGGAGAAGACGGTGTGTTGTCTGGCAGACAAAAAGGCGCTGCAGAGGATTTTTGGAAATATTCTCACTAACACGGCAAAGTATTCGGATGGTGATCTGAAGGTAACACTGACAGATGCGGGAACCATTATTTTCCAGAACAGGGCAGCAGGTCTGTCCCAGGTGGAAACGGAGCAGCTGTTTGATCGCTACTACACGGTGGAAATTGCCAGAGGCTCCACGGGACTGGGTCTTTCCATTGCCCGTCTTCTCACAGAGCGGATGGGAGGAAGTATCAAAGCAGAGTGGGATAAGGGAACAATACGGATTATTCTGGAGATGGCTTCTGATCAGTGACAGGCAGAAAAGGAATTGCCAGTGTCCGTCTGGCTTACATTGGCAATTCATTTACTGCTTACAGCGGTTCAAAAAAAAGAACAATATTAATTGTATAAACAGAGGAGTATGCTCATTGGTGTCATACTCCTCTTATTTTGTTACTGTATGGGTTTAAAACTTGAAAACGTTCCATCGATAAAATAGATTGTTAAATCAATATCTATCGAATTTTTGCAATTTTCTGTTGACTTTCACGGTGCAGGGTGGTATTCTAACTGAGCT
>JAUNCZ010000118.1 GCA_030526405.1 Lachnospiraceae bacterium
TTCTCATTATGAGAAGTTGGACGGAATCGAGCGTTGTATCGACGATGAGATACCTTTTGTAATTCCGGACAGCTGGGAATGGTGCAAACTGGGTAGCATAACTACAGTCCAATCCAGCAAACGAGTTTTTGAAAAGGATTATGTAGATGAAGGGATTCCGTTCTTCAGATCTAAGGAAATCGGTGACTTGTATCGAGGTGAAGAAATTCATACGCAACTATTCATAGCAAGAGAACATTATGAACAGTTGAAAAGGGATTATGGGGTGCCGCAGTCAGGCGATATTCTTATCACTTCGGTAGGTACTATCGGAAACTCATGGATTTGTGATGGTAGAGAATTCTATTACAAGGATGGAAATATAACCCAGATACGTGCTTATAACCAGTTATCGTCACAATACATCCAGCTATTTATAAATAGCCCACTATTTACTGAACAGGCACAGTCTACAATTTCAGGAACAGCCTACAATGCTCTAACAATAATCAAATTAAAAAATATGCTGATACCATTACCGCCGTTATCAGAACAACACCGCATCGTTGAAAAACAGCAGGAATTGTTTGATAAGATTACGCTGATTTAACGCAAAATTGTATAATATCTGGCGAAAGGAGGTCTTTCGCCATGATAGAAAAAGAAAAATTTGAAAGACACTTGAGGGGTACAAACCTCTCAGAAAACACGATTTCATCGTATCTGTTTGCTATAAAGCAGTACGGAGAACAGTACGATGATGTCACCCAGAAAAAGTTGCGTGAGTACAAAGTATGGCTGATCGAGAATTATAAGCCCAAGACGGTTAATCTCCGATTACGAGCCATCAACTGCTACTTGGAATGTATCGGTAAAGAGAAGTGGAAACTCCCCTTTGTCCGAGTGCAGCAGAAAGCTTTTCTGGAAAATGTGATCAGCGAAGCGGATTACGAATATTTCAAGTCATGTCTCAAGAATGACGATGAAATGTTTTGGTATTTTGTAATCCGTTTTCTGGCTGCAACCGGAGCCAGAGTAAGCGAGTTGATCCAGATCAAGGTTGAACATGTTAAGCTTGGTCACCTCGACCTTTATTCCAAAGGCGGAAAGCTACGCAGAATTTACATTCCGAAAGAATTGCAAAAGGAAGCCCTTTCCTGGTTGGCTGAAAAGCACCAGGAGAGCGGCTTCCTTTTTTTGAACAAATATGGGGAACGAATTACCACTCGTGGTATTTCGGGACAGCTGAAAAAACTGGCAGTGAAGTACGGCATCAATCCTGCGGTTGTGTATCCGCATTCGTTTCGCCATAGGTTTGCCAAAAGCTTCTTGGAACGCTGCAATGACATAGCGTTCCTTGCCGATCTCATGGGGCATGAAAGCATCGAAACCACCCGTATTTACCTTAGGAAAACAGCTACAGAGCAGCGAGAAATCGTTGATACAATCGTAGATTGGTAAAAGAAAAGGCATACACTTCGCATTTATGAAGTGTATGCCTTGTTTCACATATTTGCAATCACAGGAAAGATCTCGTCAATCTTCTGAACGATGCGTATCTGTTCACCAGTTGGTGGAATGGGAATAAGAATAGAATTCATCTTCTCTTGATTCATCTTGGGTTGAGCAGTTCCTGTTACATATGGTGCGAGGTTAATTGCGTTGATATACGCAGCCACATACTCCAATAACAATCCAACTGATGAGTCAAGAACATGAGCATGATTGTTAACCCAATACTGCCCCCTCGCAATAAATGCGATTGGTTTGCTACGTGTAAGTAGATTAGCTCCATCTTCGCCTATTAGTAACAACGGCTTTGAAAATAAATATTGGTCAACTTTATCAATAACACCTGAAGCACCATAATAATCGTAGATTTTCTGTAACTTTTCTCGTTCATTAACAGAAAGTGGTATTCTCTCGGCGTCACGGTTAATCATTGCTGTTCCGAAACGTGCCCATGCCCAATTCTGTGGAATCTCAAACGGTATCTCGTCGTCGATACAACGCTCAATTCCGTCCAACTTCTCATAATGAGAA
>JAUNCZ010000066.1 GCA_030526405.1 Lachnospiraceae bacterium
ATTTTTCGGATCAGCGAAAAACTCGCTTAACGGAAACAGGGCCCTGCCCTAACAACAAAAAACTTCCACCATGTAGAATTTACTCCTACAAGGTGGAAGTTACTCTTACAAAGTGGAATTAACTTTTACAATCGACCCTTTTTTAAAAATTAATGCAGCTGCTGTATTTTCCCGGCATTCTCTCCCTGCATCTATGTTTTCGGTGGTCTGGCAATAACCAGACGAAACATGGCGAAATTCTCTCTCTGCATCTATGTTTTCGAACTTCGGGAAACCGACACAATTTCCCAGAAAACAGACAGGGGGGCCTGCGCCCCCCTTCTTTCGGTTCGTTACTGATTTCCCTCAGAAAAACTTCTGTCCAGCTCAATGCTGCAGTTGTAGCCCTCATTGACCTCACGCATCAGCCGTATCACCTGCTCTCTCAGATGCTGCTGATCTTTGTCATTGTAGGAATAGGGAACCACCAGATCAAAAAAGATGTTCACCTCCGAATCCACAAACACCGCTCTGAAATCATGGAAGGTCAGCTGCTCATCCAGCACCGCAAGGATTCGTTCCAGCTTCTCCTTGATGGCCAGCACTCTGGCATCGTGTATCTCCACCGGATCCATATGGATCACAAGGAATACATCCAGGTCCCGTTTCACCTGCTTCTCAATATGATCGATCACTGCATGGGACTCCTCAATGTCCACATCCCTTGGCACCTCCGCATGGATGGAAGCCATACTTCTTCCCGGTCCGTAGTTATGAACGATGAGATCATGGGTTCCTACAATTCCCGGATGCCGCTCCACCAGCTCTTTGATGGTGGCTGCCAGCTCAGGATCATTTCCCTCACCCAGCAGAGGGGCAATGGCCTCTTTTATGATGCCGATACCACTCCACATAACCAGAAGAGAAACAAGAAGACCTGCAATACCATCGATGTTCCATTTAAAGAATACAGAGATCAGAATTGCAGCGATGGTGGCGCTGGTGGCTGCCACATCACCGAAGGAATCGGCAGAGGTGGCCATCATCACCTGGGAATCAATCCGTTTTCCAAGTCTCCTGTTGTAGATTCCCATCCACAGCTTCACCAGTACGGAAAGCACCAGGAAAACAAATGGCAGCCAGGCAAAGGTCAGCTCCTCCGGATTCCGAATCTTGCCAATGGAAGACCGGAACAGCGTCAGTCCCACCTCCACCACGATAAAGGCCACGATCAGGGCAGCAATGTATTCCATTCTGCCGTGACCAAAGGGATGCTCCTTATCCGCAGGCTTCCCTGCCATCTTTACACCAAACAGTGCAATAATCGCAGAGGCAGCATCCGAAAGGTTGTTAAATGCATCTGCTGTAACTGCCACCGACCCCAGCAGCAGTCCCACTGTAAATTTCAGGATAAACAGAAACACGTTGCAGCAGATACCCACAGTGCTGGTAAGAACACCATAGGCAGTGCGCACCTGAAGATTTTCTGTATCCTGATAATTCTTCACAAATTTTCGCACAAGAAATTCCATCATACTGTTTTTCTCCCATCTCCTGATTCCCCACTCCGGGGCATTAGCACTATTTTATGGAAATGCACCGGGTTTAGTCAATGCTAATCTGCAGAATCTCCCATGCCGTTTCTGCATGGGAAACCGGCGGGCCCTTCTGTTAAACCAGAACAAAGTGCGTTTTCAACGCACTCTCGCAGCCAACATTGTACACAAAACGCAACTTTGTTCTGCGCGCATAACGAAGTGTAGCTGCGCATAAAGCGTTCTTGTCTAGGAAATTCCGAAGGACTTTCCTAGACAGGAACAAAGTGCGTTTTCAACGCACTCTCGCAATTAACATTTTGCATAAAAACGCAGAGAACCGGGTTCCATCAGGAACCATCTCAGTTCTCTGCGTTACTTCGCATGTATTCTGTTACAGATTTGCCTCTGCCCTTCTTCTTTTCACAAGAATCACAGCCCCTGCTACCAGGGTAAATAATCCCAGGAACTGGGAGGTGGAAAACACTCCCACAGCCCCCCTTGCCGCATCGCCCCTGAAAAACTCCAGGATGAAGCGTCCAAGACTGTATAAAGTCAGATACAGCGCCGTTACCTCGCCGGCATTTTTCTGTTTTCTGGCATCATACCATACAAGAAATCCGCACAGCAGAAAATCCAGACCGCTGGAGATCAGCTGTGTGGGGATCATCCGAATCCCATTTGGCGCAAACTCTGAACTGGTAAATGCAATACCGATCCAGCTGTCTGTGGGCGCTCCATAGCAGCAGCCTGCCAGAAAGCAGCCAATGCGTCCAAAGCCCTGGGCCAGTGCAACACCGGCCAGCGCAGTATCGAAAAACTCCCATTTCGGCAGCTTCTTCCAGCTGCAATAGAGATATCCACCCAGAATTCCTCCCAGAATTCCTCCGATTACTACCCAGCCTCCTGAAAGGTGCTCCAGGATGCTGGCAGGATCTGCCAGAAGCTCCGGAAGAATCGTCATCATATACAGAAGCTTGGAGCCTGCATAACCGAACACAAGACAGGAGATCAGCAGACCGAATACCTTATCATAATCCAGCCCCTTTTTCTTTGCCCTGCTCTCAATCATGAAATAGGCTGCAACGATGCCGATACCGGACATCACACCGTAGCCATGAACCGTCAGAGGTCCGATAGAAAACCAGTCATTCCACATGCTGTTCACCCTCTGATCTGCTTCGCCAGGGCTGCAATGTAGGCAGGACTGGTTCCACAGCATCCTCCCACAAGATCTGCACCGCAGGTGATCAGCTCACCCACAGAGGAAGCGAACAGCTCCGGCTCCATATCATAGTACACGGTACCGTCCCCCTTGGTTTTTGGAAGACCTGCATTTGGTTTTGCGATCACAGGCACCTTAGCCACAGCCTTCATATCTGCCACAATTGTTTTCAGCTGCTCCGGTCCCACAGAACAGTTCACACCCACAGCAGCGGCACCCAGCTCCTGGAGAGTCTCCACCGCCTCCACTGCAGTTCCTCCAAACAGAGCACGTCCGTTCTCAGACACTGTCAGGGTGCACATAATGGGAAGATCACAGACAGCAGCTGCCGCCTTTACAGCCACCTCTGTCTCTGCCACACAGAGCATCGTCTCTGCCACCAGAAGATCTGCCCCCGCCTCTGCAAGAGCGCGGATCTGCTGGCAGTACACCTCAAACAGTTCTTCCTCTTCCATATCTCCCAGGGGCTCCAGCAGCTCACCTGTGGTGGTCAGATCTCCGGCCACCAGCACATCGCTGCCCACTGCTCTGCGGCTGATCTCCACAAGAGAGCTGTTCAGTCGCTCCACCTCCTGCTCCAGTCCGTGTTTTTTCAGACTGATGCAGTTCGCGGAAAATGTAGGGGCATACACGATCTGCGAGCCGGCCTCTTTATACTCCTTCTGCAGTTCTGTGAGAAGCTCCGGATTGGAACAGATCCAGTCCTCCACACAGACATTGGAAGGCATTCCTTTTTCTTTCAGACAGGAACCGGTTGCTCCGTCAAGAAGAACCGTTCCCTTTTTTACCAGTTCCTGAAATTCTGTCTTTGTCATATCTTCGTCTCCAATCAGCTTGCAATTGTATAGATTACGCTGTCATCCACAGCAATCTTATCCCAGCAATCCCTGAAGTCCGGCTCAATTCCCTCTGTCCAGCCCTCAATGGTGGTGGTATACAGCTCATTCTCCCGCTCTTTGATGATGGTCTCCTTCTGCTGCTCTGTTTTCTCTTTATCAAAGAAATGATCCATACGGATGATAAAGTAATAGCTTTCGCCCTCGATCACCTGATCGTACACCTCATTCTCCTTCAGATTTTTCAGCACATCCTTTACAGCGCCATCCAGCACATTGTTCTCATCATCGTAGGCACCCTTATTGAAGTTGTACTGGGCAGAGTAGCACTCCTCATTCACTGCCTCAGCGATCGCATTCATATCTGCACCTGCTCCGGCATCCAGAATCTGTTTCAGGATATCCTCCATCTGCTCCTTCGCAGCTGCATTTGCCTCCTCATCCTCTGCCTTTTTCAGACGTACATAGGTACAGGTACTCTGTGCAGCCTCATCATCAGACACCTTTCTGTCTGTATCGGCAGTCACAACAGGTTTGATCTTCACCTCCAGAGTTTTCAGCTCCAGAGCTTCCTGTACATGGTCTGCGGTAACACCCAGCTTCTCCATAGACTGGCCATTCTTCTCCATGAAGGCTGCTGCAGTCTCCTGAATCTTCTGTTTCTCATCCTCGGAAACAGCAACACCCAGTTCCTCTGCGTTCTTGCGGATCTCCACCAGCTTTGTCAGATCTGTCACGATGGAATCCTTGAAGGACTGTCCATAGGAGACACCTTCCTCACCCTCCATTGTCCAGAAGTTGTTTGCATCGCCGCCAAAGTAGGCCATCATGCCCTGCATCTGCGCATAGGTGTTTGCCTGCTCTGTTCTCAGATAATAATTCACAAGTCCCAGAGAAAGCTCTTCTCCGTCTATTACCATTGCGGTCTGAGTTCCGTCCACTGGTTTTTCTCCGCATCCTGCGAAAACAGATGCAGCCATCGCCACAGAAAGCAGTCCGCAGGCTGTTATTGTATTTACCTTTTTCATATATTCCTCCATTATCCTGATAATAATCACTGCCCTTAATTATATCCCCATTCAATTCCACGGGCAACCTTTTTCACAAAGTGTTCACGCTTGTGCCAGTGCCGGCAGGCAGCGATGCAAGAGATCCCCCGCCGACGCCTGCCCGGCATCATACCGCCTCTCACGGATCCAGCACCAGGGCCTGCAGATTCTCAAGAAGCTCACGGATCTTATCCAGCTGGGTTTCCTTCTTTCCTCTCACCACCCGGGGCTTATACAGGAAATAGGAATTTTTCTCCATCTTAAACACCAGCTGTCCGTTGTACTGTCTGATCAGTCCGTCGATGCCGTTCACATCGATCATTGCCCGTTCGAACAGGGTAAGCTTATAGCTGTCCTGAAGCTGCTTGATCTCCGTCACATAGGCCTTGTGGGCATCTGCCTTCACATCTGCGATCTTCAGGAGGTTCTGAACAGATTTTGGCGGTTCACCGAAACGGTCAATCAGCTCCTCCAGCATATCGTCCGCTTCCTCTCTTGTTTCCAGACAGGCAATTCTCTTATAGATATCCAGCTTCTGATTTTCATTGGAGATATAGGAAGGAGGGATATAGGCATCCATATTCAGATCCACAAGGGTCTCAAACTGCTCCGGCAGCTCCTCTCCCTTTGCCTCACTTACCGCCTCTCCCAGCATTTTGCAGTAGAGATCGTATCCCACCGCTTCCATATGTCCGTGCTGCTCGGCGCCAAGAAGATTGCCGGCTCCTCTGATCTCCAGATCCCGCATGGCGATCTTGGCTCCGCTTCCCAACTCCGTGTATTCCCGGATGGCATGAAGACGCTTTTCAGCCACCTCCTTCAGCTGACGGTTTTTCTGATACATGAGAAATGCATAGGCATTTCTGTTGGAACGGCCCACCCGCCCTCTCAGCTGATACAACTGGGAGAGGCCAAGCCTGTCCGCCTCATGGATAATGATGGTATTTGCATTGGAAATATCCATACCGGTCTCGATAATGGTGGTGGATACCAGCACGTCCATTTCACCGTTGATAAAGCTGTACATAATCTTCTCCAGCTCCCGCTCCGACATCTGTCCGTGGGCAAAGCCCACACTTGCGTCAGGAACCAGCTCCTGGATCCGGTTCGCCTGCTCCACAATGGACTGCACTCTGTTATACACATAAAATACCTGTCCATCCCTTGCCAGCTCTCTGGTGATGGCCTCCCGCACCAGCTCCTCATCATACTCCATCACATAGGTCTGGATTGGCATTCGCTCCATAGGTGCCTCCTCCAGAACGCTCATATCTCTGATTCCAATGAGGCTCATATGCATGGTTCTGGGGATAGGAGTGGCTGTCAGCGTCAGTACATCCACATTGGTCTTAAGCTGCTTGATCTTCTCCTTGTGGACCACGCCGAAACGCTGCTCCTCATCCACCACCAGAAGACCAAGATCCCTGAATTCCACATCCTTTGACAGGACGCGATGGGTGCCGATGAGCACATCCACCAGGCCCTTCTTCAGATCCTCCAGCGTCTGCTTCTGCTGTTTTGCCGTGCGGAAACGGCACAGAAGATCCACCCGCACAGGAAAATCCTTCATTCGCTGGATAAAGGTATTGTAGTGCTGCTGCGCCAGAATGGTGGTGGGGGCCAGAACCACCACCTGCTTATTCTCCTGTACCGCTTTAAAGGCGGTTCTGATGGCAATCTCCGTTTTTCCGTAACCCACATCTCCGCAGATCAGGCGGTCCATGATCCTGGGACTTTCCATATCCGCCTTTGCAGCCGCAATGGCGGACAGCTGGTCCTCTGTCTCCTCAAAGGGGAACAGCTCTTCGAACTCACGCTGCCATACTGTATCCGGTCCATACTGGTAGCCGGTATCCTTCTGCCTCAGAGCGTAGAGCTTTACCAGCTCCCCGGCGATATTCTTCACTGCTCCCCGGACCCTTGTCTTTGTTTTATTCCACTCCTGTCCCCCCAGCTTATTCAGCCTGGGAGCCTTCGCAGCGTCAGAGCCCGCATATTTCTGCAACACCTCCAGTCCGGTGGCCTGAATGTACAGATTGCTGCCACCGGAATACTCGATTTTGATGTAATCCTTCACCGTGCGGTCCACCGTAACCTTCTCAATTCCCCGGTAGATGCCAAGACCATGGTTTTCATGCACCACATAGTCCCCCACCGACAGTTCTGAAAAGCTCCGGATCCGATCCCCTGTACTCTGAAATTTTTTCTTCTTCTTTTTCTTCTTCTCTTTTCCGAAAATATCCGATTCCGTGATCATTACGAATTTCTGCATGGGATACTCAAAGCCATTTGCCGCATAGCCGTGGGCCACCAGAATCTCACCGGGCGAGAGTTCTCTCTGTGCATCCTCCAGGTAATAGGCATTCAGTTCTTCCTCCTGCAGTTCCCTGGCCAGTCGCTGTCCCCTGGTGCGGGAGGGAGAAAGTAGCACTGTCCTGTAGCCCTTTCTTTTCCACTTTTTCAGATCCTCCACCAGAGTCAGAAACTGACCGTTGTAGGAGTTCATGGTTTTTACCTGAATGGGATATACCCCGTTGATCTCCCAGTCTTTTTTTGCCGGCTCCAGAAGACTCAGTCCGATACAGTTTCTTCTGTTCAGCTCATAGAGCAGTCCCTCTGCAGTCAGCATACGGACAGAGTTCTCTGCCTTTACCTGCCCCTTTTCCAGACGGCGGGCCATATACTCGTGAAATTCCAGCGAGAGGGCATCCGCATTTTCCCGAATGCGTCCCGGCTCATCCAGCACCACCGTATAGGATTCCGGCAGGTAATCCAGCAGGGTGTCTGTGAGCCGCTTTCCGTATCCCTTCTCCTCCTTGCCAATCTCCTCCGTGGCGGGATAGATACAGATCTCCTGAAGATTTTCAATAGAACGCTGACTCTCCGCATCAAAGCATCGGATGGAATCGATCTCGTCTCCGAACAGCTCGATTCGCCAGGGGTTCTCCTCGGTGAGATCGAAGATATCCAGAATATCTCCGCGAATGGAAAACTGGCCCGGAGCTTCCACCTGCCCGGTACGCTCATACCCCAGCCGCACCAGTTTCTCCGCAAAGACCGGCAGGTCCACCTCTCCGCCCATTTCCAGAAAGATCCTGTTTTCTCTGAACACGCGAACAGGCAGAAGGTAGTCCATACACCCCCCTGTACTGGTGACGATGGTAACTCTCTTCTGCTCTAGTAATGCCTTGATTCCTTTTATTCTCTGGGTCAGAAGGGTTTTTCCTGCCAGATCCGCTTCATAAAAGATCAGATCCTTTGCAGGATACAGAAGCACTTCCGGATCATACAGACGATAATCCTCATAAAATGCCCTTGCCTTCAGTTCATTTTCCGCCACAACAAGAACCGCACTGCACTTCTCTGTAAGATAGTCTGTGAGATGAGCCTTCTGGGAATCCAGCGCGCCGCTGATGCAAAGCAGTCCCTTATTCTTCGGAAGTTTCCACAGCAGATCATCCAGACCTGCTGTTTCTCTCAAGGGTGCCGTCCATGCCTTCATTCTGTCACCCCTGTTTCCCCTTTCTGCTGATTCTGCAGATTTGCTTCTGTCACAGCACTCTCCTGCCCATGCTCTGTCGCTGCTGCAAGAGCCTCTGCTTCCTTCTTCTGTCGTTCCCGTTCTGCGGCACGCTCTGCCCGGGCTGCTGCCTTGGCCGCCTTCTTTGCTGCCTTGGCCTCCGCATCACCCTTTTTATTGAATCGGTTCATAGCTCCATCCAGATCATCCTGCAGGAACAGCTCTACAGATGTGGCTGCATCACGGATAGCCTCATCCACCTTTTCCCTCTCCTCTTTGGAGAAGGGTGACATTACATAATCTGCCAGATCCCAGTTGGCAGGCTTTTCTCCCACTCCCACACGGATCCGGGGAAATTTGTCTGTTCCCAGATGCTGAATAATGCTCTTCATTCCATTGTGTCCGCCGGCACTTCCCTTCTTGCGAATGCGGATATTTCCCGGTGCCAGAGAAATGTCATCATAGATTACCAGCAGCTCCTGCTCCGGATCGATCTTATAGAAATCAACAAATGCCCGCACTGCCTCACCGCTGAGGTTCATATAGGTCATGGGCTTCATCAGAATTACTTTCTGGCCTGCAATGATGCCCTTTCCATACATTCCCTTTCTGTCAATGCCGGAGGATGGAATGTCAAACTGATCCACCAGCTCATCAATGGTATCAAAGCCCATATTGTGCTTTGTACCTGCATATTTCCCTCCTGGATTTCCCAGGCCAACAATCAGATACATAGTGTTTCTCCTGTTTTTCTTTTATATGTTGAAGAAAGGCGCGCAAAAGAGTTTGCACGCCTTGAGTTTCTTAGTTAAAGTAAACCAGCTCCGCTTCCGGAGGTGTTGTGGATTTAATGGAAATCGCCTGGAAAACAGGTCCCTTATCTCCGTAGGGCTCCATATACTGCCAGGTTACCTTTGCGATAACATCCACCCAGCTTCCCATTGGAATTTTGGGAGCATTTTTGCTGAGACAGATATAACCGATGAAGGCTGTATCGTCCGCACAGCAGGTCATGGCTGTTCGACCCGGAACAAAATACTCTGCACCGGCCTCCTTGCTCTTCAGCACCATTCCCTTAAAATGAACCGTCTTGTCCACATAGCGCTCCGGATGCTCTCCCAGATCCACATAGAAGATGCCATAATCCACATCCTCGATTTCGATCACATCGGCTTCCAGATCGTAAGGAACGGAATCCTCAAAGATATCTGTGATCTCACGGTTCTTATCCTCAAAAACGATCTCTCCGCCCGGGTTTACAACCTTGATGCTGCGGCGGAAGTTTGCCAGAGGCATGGACTCGTCACATCGGTTAAACATGATCAGATCGGCATTCTTCACCATCTCAACAAACAGAGATTTCATGTTGTTCATATATACCTGTGCAGTAGTACCGTCCACGCAGACGATCTGCTGAACAATCCCCCAGCCCTCAGGCAGCTCCATCTCTTCCAGCTCCTTCACACTCCAGAGGGGATTAAACTCCATAACAATACGATCCGGATGGTGTTTTTCTTCCAGCTCCTTCAGCTTATCCAGTGTGAATTCCTCTTTGCTGTCAATCATCTCCACCTTTGTGTTGTAGACTGCCAGCTCTTCCTCATCGTACTCCTCCTCACCCTCTTCACAGGCGATCAGCAGTGTAGGCTCCTGAATCTGAAAATAATCCTGGCGGACAGTAAAATTAATAAATGTAGTTTTTCCGCTCTCCAGAAAGCCTGTAATCAGATATATCGGTACTCTTACTTCCTCTTCATTCATTGCACTCGTACTCCGTTCAGTTATTATACAAGATGGAACAGCTCTTCCAGTTTGTCCTCTCTCAGCTGTGCGCCGATTACGCAGAGACGGCCTGTATACTCAGGCTGTCCTTTTCGCATTTCATACTCACCTGGAACAAGGTCGAAATAGATCCACTCACCGTCGGTTCCTTCCACCATTCCCTTGGCACGGAGAACAACACCCAGAAGTGTATCCTCATCGGAAAGCTCCTTGAGAATCTCTTCCATTTCCTCTTTTGTATATTTACGATAGGTTTCTTTTCCCCAGCTTGTAAACACCTCATCTGCATGGTGATGACCGCAACCGCACTCACCGTCATGGTGGTGATGATGCTCATGCTCGTGATCATGGCAGCCACAGCCGCACTCTTCTCCATGCTCATGGTGGTGATGCTCATGCTCATGGTCATGGTCATGATCGTGGTGATGGTGCTCATGCTCGTGATCATGGCAACCACAGCCGCACTCCTCTCCATGCTCGTGGTGGTGATGCTCATGCTCATGGTCATGATCGTGATGATGGTGCTCATGCTCGTGATCATGGCAACCGCAGCTGCACTCCTCTCCATGCTCGTGGTGATGATGCTCATGCTCATGGTCATGATCGTGATGATGGTGCTCATGCTCGTGATCATGGCAACCGCAGCTGCACTCCTCTCCATGCTCGTGGTGGTGATGCTCATGGGCCGGCTTTGTCAGATCCACCTTCACACCCTCCATAGTCTCCAGAACCTTCTGTCCGCTGAGTTTCTCCACTGGTGTTGTAATGATGGTGGCATCCTTATTCAGTCCACGAAGAAGTCCCAGGGCCTCCTCCACCTTCTTCTGTGTTGCCTTCTCAGTATCCATACGGCTGAGGATAATGGTTCCTGCCGCCTCTACCTGATTCTCAAAAAACTCACCGAAATTCTTGAGGTACATTTTGCACTTTGTTACATCCACAACTGTGGTGGCAGAATTCACAACAAGACCTGCCTCCTGGCTTACCTTCTCAACGGCAGCTACCACATCTGTCAGCTTGCCTACACCGGATGGCTCAATGATGATGCGCTCAGGCTGGTACTGATCCACAACCTCCTTCAGCGCAGTTCCGAAATCTCCCACCAGAGAACAGCAGATACAGCCGGAATTCATCTCCTTGATATCAATTCCAGCCTCCTTCAGAAATCCTCCGTCAATTCCAATCTCACCAAACTCATTCTCGATCAGAACAACCTTCTGTCCCTTCAGTGCATCGCCCAGAAGTTTTTTGATCAGTGTTGTTTTTCCGGCACCAAGAAAACCGGAAATAATATCAATCTTTGTCATCTTTCTCTCCTCCTCAACAGCTCTGGCTGTTGGATCTAGTTTCGCAGCTGACGCTGCTGTTACTGTCATCTGTTATGTTCGTACCCTGTTCTCAGTTTCCGTATACAGTCATTTCTGAAATACAGCAGTCACTCCAGTTTGAACCTGCATAGACGCTCTGCACCTGAACAGATATCCGGGAAGCAGCACATTCCCTGGAAAGCTCCACTGTAAAGGTACGCATACTGTCCGGAAACTCCAGATACACCTCCTGCTCATCCAGCTTCAGAAGAATTGCAGCAGGACGACTGTTGGCATAATAGAGATGTTCACTTTTCCAGTTACCCAGCTTAAAGGTAATATATCTGACGGCATACTGTCGGTCCAGCTGCAGGGATACCCACTCTCCTGTTCCGTCACCGTCAGAGCTCTCCTGCCAGGAGGTTTCAGCCCTTCCGTCCACCATATGCTCCGCCACATGAAACACATTGCCATCCTCCAGAACAGAGGATGCCTCAGCCTCTTCTATTCCGGCAGCAACGCAGCTGTCAAGCCCCGCAGGACTCTCTGTGAGCACATAGGCCTGAAGAGGCAACTGCTCCTGGATTCCTGGAAGCTGGGTACCCGGAAGTTCTGAATCCGCCCCTCCGTCTCCCGGAAGCTGTCCCGACTCATCTGACGGGTTTGTGGTTACCTGAACCGGCCTGTTATTCAGTCCGGACCCCACATCGATCTTATGCTCCTGCTGAAGCATATTGGAAACAACAAAGTACAGCCCCACACCGACCACACAGATCAGTGAAGCCAGCACAATTCCAAGGGTAAGAGTTTTTCTTCCCTCTCTGGAGTAGTGCTCTTCCTCATTGTCAAATTCCTCTTCCTCATAGCCCTCCGGATCGTATTCCACAGGGCCATCAGTCCGAATTGCAGCTCTGCCTTCATCCATTTCATACGCTCGAAGATCTGTTCCGCATTCCTGACAAAACTTCGCTTGTTCCGCAACAGGGTTTCCGCAATAGGGGCATCTCCGCATTCTGTGTCCCTCACTTTCTTGTAAAGCCTATCGGCCGAATTATTCCCCTCATTTTATTCCTACAGGATTCCGGCTGGAATCTACTACTATTTATAATACAATCCCTCAAAAAAATCAAACCCTACCCTAAGATAACAGACGGAAAGAGTAAAGCGGACATTCGCAATCCGCTTCGCTACTTGCTCATGAACCATTGCTGCCTTTGGCAGCTCATCAGCAGGAGCTTTTACTCCTGCTGATGCAAGCATCCCCCTTTTACCCCCGCCTACGTCTCTGCGTCTTAGAGGCGGGGGACTGCTTGTAATGGTTCAAGTCGACGCTGGCGGAGACCTGGCGAGCGATTCTGGTCAGCTTTAGCTGACTTCTTCCTATCAGAATCTCTGCGCATCCTCGCGGAGCGTTTTATCTCAGTGGGCGATTGGACTCCCACTGAGATAAAAAAAAGACATTCATACGAATGTCTTTCTTGAAGTGCACCCTCAGGGACTCGAACCCTGGACAAATAGATTAAGAGTCTACTGCTCTACCAACTGAGCTAAGGGTGCTTGTTTTGTTTTTGTATTTCGCCATATCTCTGACGCAAGACCTATTATATGCGCCCCTTCTCAAAAAATCAAGTGTTTTTTTAAAATTTTTTAAAAAATTTTCTCAAAGTCGTTTGAAAAAGTAAATTCCACCCCTCGTCAGACAGATGTGGAACTTACTA
>JAUNCZ010000067.1:0-2923 GCA_030526405.1 Lachnospiraceae bacterium
CATCAGAGCCTTTTTCTTTGACTCTGTTTTTTCATAACTTATTTGACACTACCTTATAAGATTTTTTCTTTATGTAAGACTCCCACCTCTCCAGGTATGAGTCAGGCATTTTTTTGTGAGTGCTACGAATAAGCACTTTGTTCTTTTAAAACGAAAAAAAAGCAAAGGAAACCACCGGTAAGCTCCTTTGCTTTGCATTCGTTTTTGCTTATTATTTTGTACGAGTAAATAGTACCACCCATGTATTATATTGTCAATAAATTTCTAAAAAAAATAGTAATTTTACAATTCTTCCATTATATTATACCAATGCCGTGTATTATAATGCATTTTCTCATGGTTTTCAGACCTTTATTCCTGTAGGATAGTGCACACTCCGACATAATATTGCACAGAATACATATCCAATATCCTGTTACAGGAACCGTTTATCTCAGTCGAGCAGCCCCTGCCGCTAAAGAGAAAGGCAGGCGGGGGTAAAGGGGGATGCTTGCATCAGAGTTCAAGTCTGCACATAGCTCTGGCATATTATCCTGGTTTCTGGCATAATGATGTTAAATACAGATTTTTACCAGAATCTCCCTGATTCTGATCCTGTAACGATGTAAGGATCAGGGCTTATCCGGAACAGAAAGGAGCAACAGTGAAACACGAAAAAGACTGGTACAAAAACCTTGTAATCTATCAGATTTATCCCCGAAGCTTTAAGGACGGAAACAATGACGGCATCGGTGATCTGAAGGGAATGACAGAGAAACTGGATTATCTTAAGGAGCTGGGCATCAACGCCATCTGGATGTCCCCTGTTTACGCCTCACCAAATGTGGACAACGGCTACGATATCTCCGACTACTTTTCCATCATGGAGGAATTCGGAACCATGGAGGACTGGGAGGCATTTCGGGATGGGGCCCACAAGAGAGGTATCGCCATCATTATGGACCTGGTACTGAACCACACCTCTGACCAGCATATCTGGTTCAGGGAATCCAGAAAATCCCGCAGCAATCCCTACGCAGACTACTATGTATGGCGGGATCCTGCCCCGGATGGCAGTGCCCCCACCAACTGGATGTCCGTATTTGGAGAAAGTGCCTGGGAATATGTGCCGGAACGGGATCAGTACTATCTTCATCTCTTTGCCAAAGAACAGCCGGATCTGAACTGGGATAACCCGGAGGCCAGAGAAAAGATTCTGGATATCGTCCGTTTCTGGAACGAAAAAGGAGTGGACGGCTACCGTATTGATGCCATCAGCTACCTGGACAAGGGACTGGATGGCCGTTCCAATGATGCAGAGCTTTATGGCACCAATGCCTGCGTGAATCTGGAGGGCACCCACCGCTATATCAAAGAGATGACAGCCAAAACCATGGCACCTGATAACCTGATGACTGTGGGAGAGGTGAACATCAACAGCCCCCAGGATGCCATGGATTATGCCAGTGCTGCCAGCGGAGAGTTCAACATGTCCATCGCCTTCGTTCCACCCATCGTGGAGATCCAGACCTGGTCACCGGAAAAACTGAAACGTGATCTTAAACAGGACTATGAGGTACTGAAGGAGGACGGCTGGTGGGCAAGGTTCTTCAGCAACCATGACAAGCCCCGTCAGGTATCCCTCTACGGAAATGACTCCACCTACTGGAAGGAATCTGCCAAGATGCTGGCCTGCTATCTTCATACCCTGCCGGGAACACCTTTCATCTACCAGGGTGAGGAACTGGGCATGACCAACGTGGCCTATTCCTCCATTGAAGAATATGACGATATCGATACCCGAAACTTCTATAAAACCATGCTGGACCAGGGAGCAGCCCCCGAGGAGGCTCTGGCGGAGTCCCAGCGCATCAGCAGGGATAATTCCCGCACCCCTATGCAGTGGGATGCATCTGACCATGCAGGTTTTTCTGAGAAGGAACCCTGGTTGGGAGTAAATCCCAACTACAGGGACATCAACGCAGTTAGCCAGCTGCAGGATGAGTCCTCCATTTTCCGCTTCTACCAGAAGCTGATCGCCCTGCGCAGGGAGCATCCCGTGATGGTACAGGGAGATCTGACCCTTCGCTGCCCTGAAGAAGGTCCTGTCATCGCCTACACCAGAAGCCATGAAGCTACCACCTGGCTGGCAGTACACAATTTCTCGGATCAGGAGCAGATCTATGAAGCGGAGGGCATCACACTGACTCCGGATCCCCCGGTAATCCTGTCAAACTACGATGCCCACAACAGAGTATTCAAAGATGGAAATCCTGTGCTGCGCCCCTATGAAACCATCCTTTTTCAGCTGGGATAGAACGGTTCAGGTTATAGCTTAAACCGTATCTCTGTCTAAAAAAACGAGTAAGCCGGGAGCCTGAAAGCCCCGGCTTACTCGTTTTTTTCATAGACGATTCTTGGTTTTATGGACCTGGTGATCCTTCAACTGATTATTTCACTTCCGTAACTACTACCTTTTTAATCACAACCGGCTCATCAGTTCCCTGATAGCGAAGCACCTGAAGTGCCACCTCCACCGTATCAATGTGAGATGCGGTGGTAAATACAATTTCCTTTATTCCCGCTTCATTCACAGCCTCTTCCAGCTTTGTATACCGTCCATTGTAGTCATTTACACTGATTGAAAGCTCTGCGCCGCAGCTTTCAACCTCCACGGAAAGTTTATAGGTTTTCCCCTTTTCAAGACCAACCTTCTGGGTCAGACGGTCTGTATTGCTGCCGGACACCAGAATGGCGGAGCCAGTCTGAACCACTGTTCCACCAGAGGTTTTCCATCCCTCTGCTCCTTTTGCAAAGTCACCGTTGAAAACCAGGTTTTCTCCCTCTTCCTGATCTGGAACAGGGTCCGGTGTCGGAGTTGGTTCCGGTGTTGGTTCTGGGGTTGGCTCTGGGGTTGGTTCCGGATCTGGTGTCGGCTCCGGCG
>JAUNCZ010000067.1:2933-12930 GCA_030526405.1 Lachnospiraceae bacterium
GTTCCCGCAGGTCGCGGAGAACTTCTTTGAAAAGCGCCGTGAGGCGGAGGAGAAGAAGGTCCGCTACTCCATTGTGGAGCTCTGGGGTTGGTTCCGGATCTGGTGTCGGCTCCGGCGTTGGTTCCGGTGTTGGTTCTGGGGTTGGCTCTGGGGTTGGTTCCGGATCTACAGTTCCCTCACTGCTTCCCTCCACCAGTGTCACGTTCTTTATTGTAACAGGCTCATTGATTCCCTGGTAACGAAGCACCTGGAAATACACCTCCACTGTATCAATGTGAGATGCGGTGGTAAATGTCAGATGGATTCTTCCCTTGTTATCTGTAATCTCCTCCAGATGTGTGTAACGACCGTTGTAGTTACTTACTCCCATCTGCAGCTCTGCACCGGTGGATTCCACATCCGCTGATAAGGTGTAGGTTTTTCCCTTTTCCAGCTTCACAGACTGAGTAAGACGGTCTGTATTGGATCCGGATGCCAGTTTCGCACAGCCCTTCTCAACCTCTGTTCCGCCTGACAGATCCCATCCCTGAGAAATAGCTGAAAAGTCTCCGTTCACAAGAAGATTTCTGCTGCTGTCCGGCTTTTCTGACGGATCTGGTTCCGGAGTTGGTGTTGGATCCGGGGTCGGTTCCGGGGTTGGCTCCGGAGTTGGTGTTGGATCTGGGGTTGGTGTTGGTTCCGGGGTCGGCTCCGGATCTGGCTCTTCACCAGGATCAGGAGTTGGGGTTGGGATTACAGTGGAGCCGTTGCCGCTCTTACCGCTGACCACAGAGATATTATCCACATAGGCAGGATTTCCTTTCTGATATCTCTGCACCTGAACGTATACCTCCATATCCTTACAGGCTTTTTCTGTTGTAAAGGTGATGGTCTTTTCCCCTGACTCAGTGTAGGTTTCCGATACATTTCCAGAGCCATTTAACTTTCTGACTCCCAGTGTCAGCTCTGTTCCATCGGTTTCCACATCCGCCTTCAGTGTATAGGTCATATTTGGATATACCTTGATCTTCTGAGCAAAGGTTCTTGTAACAGATCCTGTCTCAAGAACACCCTTCTCCTGCTCCACATAGGCATCTCCAGAAATTTCCCAGTCCTGGGTGCCTTCGGAGAAATCTCCATTTACAATGTGCTCAAAACGCTCTGCCTCAATATCCTCCGGGAAGGAGTCTGCTGCCCAGCCATCCTTTCCATAGGACTCACATCCAATGGTATCTCCAGCTTCATTAAAAGGAATAATTCTCACAGAATCAATCTCAAATACTGCCGTATCAAAATTTGCAGTTCCTGTCCAGCCGGTATCACCGTAACCGTCATGATCGCTGTCTACAGAGGTTGGGAACCAGAGAGCGATCCACAGACGGCTGGCATTGGTGGGGATATGCTTATAGCTGGTATACAGCAGCTCATCATCCACAAAGAAATCCACTCTGGCCTGCTCTCCATCATCTCCTGTATGCCAGTCAAAGCGGTATTTGTGCCACTGTCCGTCATCCACAGCCTGTGGAAGGGCCTGTCTGTGTCCCTCATAGCGATTCTCCATCTCATAGGTATTGAACCGGGCCGCCTGGAATGTGTAATTGTCTGATCCGTCCATGGCGGTGGGAATCTCAATATCAATCTCATGGTTTACCGCTGCATAGGCACCTGTCTGATCCGGAAATTCCCCATATTCCGGTGATCCCTTATAATACTCCTCATACTCGAAGGTCCAGATTGCAGAGCATGCACCGAATACAGGGGCAACCTTTGCCACCACCTCGTAGCTTCCTGAAGCGTAGTAATCTCTGGTTGCAATGGCAGCACCAGTACGGATTCCTCCCGGAAGCTGTTTGTTGCATCCCTGTACATCTCCTGTATACAGGTTTCCATGTCCCTCCAGCTTCAGAGTTCCATCTGAAACAGACACATTCTCAGCCACAACACCGCCGTTAAAGCCGCCCCAGGACTTTTCAGCAATGAGCCATTTGTCCGTATCAAGGCCATCTCCCGAAAAATCATCGTAGAACTCCTGTGTTTTTCCTGCCTGTGCAGGATTCTGGGGAAGGGCCGCCCATACCTGTGAGGGAACCTGCGCAACAATCATTGCCGCAGACACAATCCCTCCTATCATTTGCTTCAGTTTCATACGTTTCTCCTTTCCGACATTTCTCTTTGGATTACTTTCCTATGATGTGTAAGAAATAATCCATTCTGCAGTTTTCTGAATATTTATGCATTTCTTTTCATATAATGTCATTTTACTACAATTCCTTTTGTGTTACAATTGTGTTACCACTTTTTAATGAAAGGAAAGAAAGAATATGCGAAAAAGAGTATTTTCTGTATTATTAACCATTGTCCTTCTGCTGACAATGGCATTTTCAGTATCAGCGGATGTCTCCACACCTTCCGGGCAGCAGATGACAGAAAACACCCATCTTGTGTTTGGCTCAGACCGCCACGGCACCTCTATCACCCCCATTCTGTCCTCTGTGGCTGCTGCCCTGAATGGCGAAGCAGTAGACTTTGTGGGACTTGCCGGAGACATGCCCCACAATGTGGACAGCTACCGCACCAGCACCCTTGTAAGGGAGATTCGCTCCGCAGGAGTTGCCTATTCCCAGTCAGTGGCAGGCCAGTCCTACGGAAATCATGATTCCAATGGAACTGATGACGCGGGAATTATGCTGCCTGACAGAAGATCTTCCGGTCTGTATTATACAGATACCGATTTTGCCGTGTACATCATCGGTGAAAATGATATGAAGGATGCAGTAGCTGCTGAACGAACCTCTGCAGAATTTCTCTCTGCCATTACGAACTCTGCTTTGGATGGCAAGGTACTGTTTGTTATGAGCCATCTTCCACTCCACGACAGAAGAAATGATAACAACGGTGCGCCCATCTGGACCACTGCCCTGAACCAGGCAGCTGTGGACCGGGAGCTGGTGTTCCTCTGGGGACACAACCACTCTGTGGAAAGCTATAAGGATACGGATGTATTTCTTGTACCAAAGGGGGGTAGCATTCGTCCGGAGGATTCCATCCCCACCGCCCTGAATTTTACTTATATGAATGCCGGCTATATCGGCGGCTCCGAAACCCAGCGCAATGGCTATATGACCCTTATTACAGTGACAGAGGATACCCTGCAGTTTCGCGGTTTTACCGCTTCCGGTCCTTATACAGGAAACTGGAATACAGACTGCAGTATTCCAAGAACCAACGGCTATGTGGCAGAGCCTTTGCCGGAGTATCCGGAAAACAGTAATCTGATTGTAAATGGCTCCTTCTCAGATGGTGCCTATGCCTGGGAAACCTCCGGCGGTACAGTAATTGCCGATGGAACTGCTCAGCTTGCCTCAGGCAGCAACACCGACAGTCTGAAGCAGCTCATCGATGTGGAACCGGAAACCACTTACACCCTTCAGGCAGAGGTAATCAGCGGCGGAACAGAGGTAACCATAGGAGTAAAAAAGCTCGCCGGAAGATATACCTCTGAATACACAGCCTGTACAGCATCCGGCACCGCTGTGGTGACATTTACCACCGGCTCCGGTGTGGAATCCGTAGAGGTATTTGCGGAGGTGCTCCGTTACCAGAGTACCTCTGATACAGTAATTCTTGACAATTTCGTGCTGGTAAAAGGTACAGAAATTCCGGATTCAGAGAATCCCAAAGAACCAGATGCTCCTGACGAGCCTGATACACCGGATGTACCCGTTACTCCTGATGAACCGAATATTCCGGATCAGCCGGATACTCCTGAAACAGATGCAGGATCAGATGGTGATTCCGGATCAGAAACCCCTGATTCCGGCAATATCCCTAACCCTGAAGAACCGGATACACCAGAAGTCCCCGATACTCCTGATGAATCACAGGTGATCTCTGCAGAATTGCTCTTGAACAATCGCTTTGCAGCTGGTGCTGACTACTGGGAGAAATCCGGATCCACCAGAATCTGTACAGGCTATGCACTGCTTTCCTCTGGAAAAGACACAGATACCCTGAAGCAGTATGTGGATTTGGAAGCCAATACAACCTACACAGTAACTGCTGATTTTCTCACAGAGGGTGCAGAAATCCAGCTGATGGTGGGTGGCTATGATGGAAAATACTCCTCCATCAGCGAAACTTACACAACCAGTGGTCAGGGAAGTATCACCTTTACCACAGGAACCCATAAAGCACAGATTAAAATCGCAATGCAGGTGCTGAGATATCAGACCGACACATCAGACTGTACCGTTTATGGTCTGTCACTGGTGAAAGCAGCTTAAGTAAAACCAGCTCTCTGGTAATATAGCTGAGGAAAACTCGTTTCAAACATAACCCGCTTCACAAAAGACGGTCGAAAGGTTACCTTTCGGCCGTCTTCTTATATAGATACACAGAGACAACCGCAACAATCATTTCCGTCAGAGGAAATGCTCCAAAGACCCCATCCGGCCCCAATCCACGGCTGAGCAGCCATGCCGCCGGAAGCATAATCACCACATACCGCAATACCGATATAATCAGAGAGGAAACACCTTTCCCCAGTGCCTCCAATGCACCGCAGCAGGTTACCGACACCGATGAAACAATAAATCCGGTACAGATGATCCTTAACGCCTTCGCACCAATCTGAACCGTCAGATCATGCTCCGTAAAAAGACCCATCAATCGTCCCGGAATCACCAGGGACACCACCACACCGATCGCCATTACTCCAGCAATTAGGCAAAGAGTAATCCTGAAGATACTTTTCACTCTTTTGTACTCTTTTGCTCCGTAGTTAAAGCTCATCAGAGGGCGAATCCCCTGGATAATGCCATTTGCAGACAGGTAGATGAAGGTCTGAAGCTTGTAATATGCCCCCAACACCAGCACATACATTTCAGAAAATGATGCCAGTATGCTGTTGAGCACAGAAATCATAAGGGAGGGTAATGCCAGATTTAACGCAGCCGGAATTCCAATTGCATACAGCTGTTTTACCATCCCCTTTTCCAACAGAATATTTCTTCTGTTGAAGGAAAGAGGCAGTGGACGCAGAAAACAGAACAAGAGATATACCACCAATGTTACTGTCTGTCCGATTCCGGTTGCATAGGCTGCACCTGCCATTCCCATTTCCGGAAAACATCCAAGACCAAAAATCATAAAGGGATCCAGAACAATGTTGGTTACAAATCCACAGATCATACTGCACATGGAAACCTTCATCCGTCCAACAGACTGAAAAATCTTCTCGAAAGAAACTCCCAGCATAATGATCACAGAAAACAGAAATGCCCTGTCCGCATACACACGTCCAAATGCAATGATTTCCAGATCCTCAGAGTACATCTTTAAGAAAAGAGGAGTTCCCAACAGGCACAGAATCATCAGAACAATACCCTGCATCACACTTAATACCAAACCTGTGGTGGCAGCCTGATCTGCTTCCTTCTGTTTTCCATTCCCCAGAAAATACGCAATTCTAGCATTGATACCGATTCCCAGTCCCACTGCAATAGCTGTCATCATATTCTGAATGGGAAAAACAAGAGACAATGCCGTCATGGCTTTTTCGCTGATTCTGGCAACAAAATAACTGTCCACAATGTTATACAGGGAATTGATGGCCATGGATATGACCATGGGCAGTGACATGGATATGACCAGTGGCAGAATCGGCTTCTCTTTCATAAAATTCTGTTGCATCTTTCTTAACCTCCTTAAATTCAATGCAATACAAAACACTCTTTGTGAGTATCACAAGTTGTCGCGGCAGTCGCCAGGATTTCCCGGAAGCACAGACTCTGCCTCGTTGCGCGCATAAAAAAAGCCACACAGTGCACAAACACTGTGTGGCGAAAAAAAGCAAAATCTTGAAAAATCCACTCCCATTCGGGTTTTAGAATACATATATATCATTTTTGAAATCCACAGATACCATATCGCACATGCATCCGTTTGTCAAGTACCATTCAAAAGCATCCCTGGGACATGCAACTGCAGCTGAACTGGCAAAAGCAAACACACTGGTGGAAACTCTTTCCAACGGAACTCTGACAAAGGGATCCCTGGTCAGCGCAGCAACAACAGGCAGCCTTGTTATCACAGCAGGAATCACAGCAGTGCTGGTAATTCTGACCCTTACATCCATTGTATCCATCAGAAAAACACTGAAAAAAGAGCTGGCATACGCAGCATAATCCCACCGAAACAGGAAATTCACACAACATACCCGCATTCAAGTCGACGCTTGCGGAGACTTGGCGCGCGATTCTGGTCAGCTTTAGCTGACATCTTCCTATCAGAATCGCTGCGCATCCTCGCGGAGCGTTTTATCTCAGTCGGAGATTGGACTCCCACTGAGACTAATTTGTCAATGCTCACCACCTATAGAGGTGGGAGTCTTCTCCACTGAGATAAAACAGGAAGTGATTCCCACAGGATACCTGCACGGAACAAATACAGAAATAAAAGAATATTCCCACAACAACAGCCGGTACCATTCAGTACCGGCTGTTGTGATTATTTACGCGGGCAATGAGCCAAAGTCTGTGCTTGCACGGGACCCTGGCGACTGCCGCGATAACCTGAGAAACTCGCAAAGCACGTTTCTCATTTTCTCATAGTTCATATATTAGTTTAATCTGGAGGATTTCCTCTGTGGTCACTATCTCAGATTATTTATTTCCATAGTAGCATTTCAGATAGATCTCTTTCATGTCTGCCATCTTTGGATATACAGGGTTAGCTCCTGTACACTGATCGTTGAATGCATTCTCAACCATCTCATCCAGAGTAGCAAGGAATTTCTCCTCAGAAATGCCATACTCTTTGATGCAAGGTTTGATACCAACATCAGCCTTCAGCTGCTCGATTGCTGCGATAAAGTTGTCGAATACCTCACGGTCATCCTTGCCTGAGATTCCGCAGTAACGTGCCAGCTCTGCATAGCGCTCAAGGGCATGTGGATACTGGTACTGAGAGAATGTACCCATCTTCCATGGATTATCCTGTGCATTGTATTTCATGATCTCACACATCAGAAGCGCATTGGAAACGCCGTGTGGCAGGTGATGATAAGCACCCAGCTTATGAGCCATGGAATGGCAAAGTCCAAGGAATGCGTTTGCGAAGGAGATACCAGCCATACAAGCTGCGTCAGCCATCTTCACACGAGCCTCAATGTCGTTTGGACCATTGTCGTATGCTCTCTTCAGGTACTTCATTACATTCTGTGTTGCCTTGATTGCAAAGCCGTCAGTGTAATCAGTAGCAAGAATAGATACAAATGCCTCTGTTGCATGGGTCAGTACGTCAATACCGGAAGCAGATGTAAGTCCTTTTGGTGCATTCATCATGTTATCTGCATCAACGATCGCCATAGTTGGCATTAACTCGTAGTCAGCCAGTGGCCATTTTGTTCCTGTATCTGCATCTGTAATGATGGCAAATGGAGTAACCTCGGAACCTGTTCCTGCAGAAGTTGGGATACAAACCAGTTTTGCTTTCTGTCCCATCTTCGGGAATTTATGGATTCTCTTACGGATATCCATGAATACGCTTGCCAGATTGAAGAAGTCCTCATCCGGATGCTCATACATCAGCCACATGATCTTGGCTGCATCCATAGATGATCCACCACCAAGAGCGATGATAACGTCAGGACCAAATGCTGCCAGCTGTTTTACACCAACACGTGCAATCTGAAGTGTTGGATCAGGAGCAACCTCATAGAAGCATGCATGAGTAATGCCCAGTCTGTCCAGCTCTTCCTCGATTGGTTTTGTATAGCCATTCTGATACAGGAATGTATCTGTTACGATAAATGCTTTCTTGCAGTAATATTCATCACGAAGTTCACGAAGAGCAAGCTGCATACAGCCTTTCTTGTGATATACTTTTTCCGGAGTTCTAAGCCACAGCATATTTTCTCTCCTTTCTGCCACGGTCTTCACATTCAGCAGATGGTAGATGCCGATGTTCTCAGAACGAGAGTTACCAGCCCAGGATCCGCATCCCAGTGTCAGAGACGGAGCCAGTTTGAAGTTGTAGATATCACCGATTCCACCATGAGATGTTGGTGTGTTGATCATGATACGGCTGGCTTTCATTGCAGTAGAGAATTTATCAATCTTATCAGTCTGTGTTACATCTACATGGAGACCACAGGAATGACCGATACCACCATTGTTTGCAAGAACATAAGAAGCTTTTGCAATACCTTCGTCAAGATCTTTGATCTTATACATACCCAGTACAGGAGACAGTTTCTCATGTGCAAATGGCTCATCAAACTCTACAGAAGTTGCCTCACCAATAAGAATCTTGGTCTCTTCCGGAACTGAAATTCCACTCATAGTTGCAATCTTAGCTGCGGACTGGCCAACGATCTTAGCATTAACATTACCGTTTGGATAGCAGATTACAGTACTTCCAACCTTTGCTTTCTCCTCTTCGTTCAGGAAGTAGCAGCCATATTTTAACAGGACAGCTTTCACTTCATCATAAATTTTCTCATGAACGAAAATAGTCTGCTCTGAAGCACAGATCATACCATTGTCAAAGGTCTTTGAATGAATAACAGAATATGCTGCATTCTTAACATCAGCAGACTCATCGATAATAACAGTTGCATTACCAGGTCCTACACCAAGAGCTGGTTTTCCGGATGAATATGCTGCTGTAACCATGCCAGGGCCACCTGTTGCCAGAATACAGTCAGCTGCCTTCATAACCTGAGCAGAAATCTCGATGGATGGCTCATCAAACCAGTCAATGATTCCCTCCGGAGCACCTGCTGCCACAGCTGCATCAAGAACAACCTTAGCTGCTGCACAGGTACATTTCTTTGCACGTGGATGTGGAGAAATAATCATACCATTACGGGTTTTCAGTGCGATCAGTGTTTTAAAGATTGCAGTAGAAGTAGGGTTGGTGGTAGGGATGATTGCAGCCAAAACACCCAGAGGCTCTGCAACCTTTGTAATTCCCCACTGAGGATCTTCCTCAATCACACCACAGGTCTTACTGCTGCGATAATGATTGTATACAAACTCCGCTGCATAATGGTTCTTTGTAATCTTATCCTCAAGAATACCCATTCCGGTCTCTTCCAAAGCCATTCTTGCAAGTGGAATACGTGCATTGTCTGCTGCCATGGCAGCTTTATAGAAGATATGGTCTACCTGTTCCTGTGTGTAAGTTGCAAATTTTTCCTGTGCGGCTCTTACCTTGGCCATCTTCTCAGCAACTTTTTCCGCGTCCGTCATCACAGTAGCCTCAGCCTCAATAGCAATGTCTTTTTGTTCCATAAGCTTCCCTCCTGATTTGATAGTTTTTGTTTTTTATTTTTCCGTTCTTTGGTTTCTGATTTTATTTTGGCACCACTTTTATCAGACCGTTTTCTATATTATAACATAATTGTTTGAAAATTACATCATATTTGTAATATTCTCCATATTATACAAGTACATAATTTTATTTTTAGAATAAATGTGCATTGACAAAAAATAGCAATATATTTTTCTCCAATAAACAAAATCTAACAAGCGGGTTTGAGTATGTAAATTGACATAGGAACAATATCAGGCTGTGTCACAGGATCCCAGGCAAATACTCTATCCAACATTGTTTATCAGAAAATTCACGCAATTTTCTGGAGAACCATGAGAAACACGATTTGCCAGGTTCTCAGATAAGCGCGGCAGTCGCCAATATCTCCTGCAAGCACGGACTTTGGCTCGTTGCTCGCGCAACAAAAAAACCAGTACCACGCATACGCATGGTACTGGTCGAAAAAGAATGAGCAGAGTATCGGACGATTATTCTATTATCCAAGGATGGATTTCAGTTCATCAAGACGTGCCTGTGCATTTTCTGCATCTGCAACACCGGATCCAGAATCGATGAAGGAATCCAGTTCCGCTCCACCCATATAATCGATGGCTGCCTGAACTGCTTTATATCCCATTCCGTATGCTGTTATAGCCGGTCTCTTCTAGCCTAAATCCGCCGAACTTGCCTGTCCGACAAT
>JAUNCZ010000015.1 GCA_030526405.1 Lachnospiraceae bacterium
TTAACCTTCATGTTAACTGCGAGGGAGACGATATCGTTATGGTTCTTCCAACAGTGGATCTTGATTCAGATGTATCCATGGGCGTAAAGGTTAACTTTACAACTCAGCCAAGACTGATCCAGCTGTTTGATAAAGAAACTGGAAACAACCTGATCTGGTATGATGAGGAGTCTGTAAAAGCAAACTCTCCAAAATGCAAAAGCTATAACTTTTGAGTTCTCGGAGTAAATCAGTTTTAAACAGAGCTGCTCCGGATTTTCCGGAGCGGCTTTTTCCTCTTTTTGTGCATAAGGAAGAAAGAGGTTTCAGAGGTCTTCTGAACTGAGAGAAATAGATTAGAAGGAGACGGAGTATGATTTCAATATTTGCACTGATTATCATCGTATGGTTTATGATCTATACGGCAGCGCGTTTTCTGCAGTATCACAGAATCGTTCATGACTACAAGGAGGTAACCACTGCGAAGGTGGTGGGTGTTTCTCCCCATGAAAAGAAGAATAAAAAGGAGAAACCTGCAGTGGATGTGGTGATGGAGTATATCATCCAGGGTAAGGAGGGCAGATCAGAGGTTACCGTTCCTGCTGATCAGGAAGACCGCTATGCCCAGGGAAAGGAATTTCAGATCTGCTATAAGGTAGATCCTAATGGCACCGTTCACATCGCATCCTGGTCACAGGCAAACAAAAAGATCATGATTGGCTATGGAGCGGCCATTGCTGTGGAATTTGCAGCATTTGTGATCCTTTGGTGGTCAATGTTATAACAATACTTGGAGGAAAATATGGCAAAATCAACTAAAGAATTAAAAGAACTCATTGCGCAGGGTGGTCTCAATGAGAGACTGGCAGATATCTACGTGGATGAAGCGCTGGTTCCTTATCATCAGAAACGTTACATTGCAGCAATTGAGAATTTCGAGAAGCTTTTCGGCGAGCAGGAGGTAGAAATCTACAGTGCTCCAGGAAGAAGTGAGGTGGGAGGAAACCACACCGATCATCAGAGAGGAAAGGTTATGGCTACTTCCCTGAACCTGGACTTCATTGCAGTGGTACAGCCTACTTCTGATGAGATTATTACCTTTAAATCTGATAAATATCCGATCCTGACTCTGTCTGTGGGTGAGCTGGAGATCAACAAAAAAGAGTATGGAACCACCAATGCACTGGTTCGCGGAGTGGCTGCAGGTCTGAAACAGGCTGGCTTTGAGATTGGCGGTTTCCGCGCATTTATCACCAGTGATGTGTTAAGTGGTTCCGGAATGTCCTCCTCGGCTGCACTGGAGATCCTGATCGGAACAATCCTTTCCGGATTATACAATGATATGAAAGCAGATCCGGTATTCCTGGCACAGGTTGGACAGTATGCAGAGAATATCTACTTTGGAAAACCATGCGGACTGATGGATCAGATGGCATGCTCCGTTGGCGGTCTTGTTTACATCGATTTCGAGGATGTGGAGACTCCGGTGGTAAAACCTGTTTCCATTGATTTCAAGGAGTTTGGACACAGCCTGTGTATCTCTGATACAAAGGGTTCCCATGCAAATCTGACAGATGATTACGCAGCAATCCCTGTTGAGATGAAGAAGATTGCCGAGTACTACGGTGCTGAGGTGCTTCGTCAGGTGGATCCTGCAAAATTCTATCAGGATATCGCAGTGCTTCGCAAGAAATGCGGCGACAGAGCAGTTCTCCGTGCAATGCATCTCTTCGAGGAGAATGATCGTGTTGATTCCCTGAAGGCAGCTCTGGAGGCCCATGACTTTGAGACCTTCCGCAGCCTGATCACAGCATCCGGAAACTCCTCCTTCAAATACCTGCAGAACGTATTTGCCACCCATCAGGTTCAGGAGCAGGGACTGTCCATCGGTCTTGCTGTAAGTGAGAGAGTTCTGGACGGCACAGGCGCTGTTCGTGTACACGGCGGCGGATTCGCAGGAACAATCCAGGCATTTGTTCCGGATGATAAGGTTGAAGAGTACAGAGCAGCCATTGACGGTGTATTCGGAGAGGGCTCCTGCCATGTACTGAAGGTTCGTAAATACGGCGGCATCAAAGTATGCTAAACAGTTCACGCAGACAGCAGTGTAGCTGAGCCTGTGCTTGCACAGAGGATCAGCTACACTGCTGGATGCAGGGAGCGCCCCTGCATGAGCAATTCAGTCTGCGAAGCAGACAGTAGAGCATGAAGTGCGGGAATTGCGAATGGACCAGGGGAGCGGGTGAACTGTTTAGAAAAGAACTAATACAGTTAATCCATCTGCGACTGTGCTTGCACAAAGGAGCAGGAGGACTGTTGTATGCAGGGAGCGCCCCTGCATGAGCAATTCAGTCTGCGAAGCAGACAGTAGAGCACGAAGTGCGGGAATTGCGAATGGACCAGGGGGGCGGGTGAACTGTTTAGAAAAGAACGAATACAGTTAATCCAGCTGAGCCTGTGCTTGCACAAAGGATCAGCTGCACTGCTGGATGAGAAATTCGAAATGAGGTTTTTATTATGAATATTTATGCTGAAATTCAGAAACTGGTGAAATACGGTCTGCAGAAGGGCCTGATCCAGCCGGAGGATGAGATCTATACCATCAATCAGTACCTTGAACTCTATGGTCTGGATGAGTATGTGGAACAGGATATTGCAGGAGCCGATATTGTTCTTGAGGATATTCTTGAGAAACTGATGCAGCTGGCCTTTGAGATGGGCGTTATGAAGAGTGACGATATCACCACAAAGGATCTGTTTGACACAAAACTTATGGGTCTCATGACTCCAAAGCCAAGTGCTGTGATCAAAGAGTTCCGTGATGCCTATGCAGAGGATCCTGTAAAGGCTACAGATAAATTCTATGAATTCAGCCAGGATACCAACTATATCCGCAGAGAGAGAATTAAAAAAGACCGCAAATGGAAGGTGGAGAGTCCCTACGGTACCATCGATATCACCATCAACCTTTCCAAACCGGAGAAGGACCCAAAGGCCATTGCAGCCGCTAAAAATGCAAAACAGAGCGCATATCCAAAATGCCAGCTCTGTATTGAAAATGAGGGATATGCAGGCCGCATGAACCATCCTGCAAGACAGAACCACCGCATTATTCCAATTGAGATCAACGGTGGAAAATGGGGCTTCCAGTACTCCCCATACGTGTACTACAATGAGCACTGCATCGTATTCAACGGTGAGCACACACCTATGAAGATCGATAAGGCAGCATTTACAAAGCTGTTTGATTTTGTAAAACAGTTCCCACACTATTTCCTGGGCTCCAATGCGGATCTTCCAATCGTAGGCGGTTCCATTCTGTCCCATGATCATTTCCAGGGTGGAAATTATGAGTTTGCCATGGCAAGAGCAGCATATGAGGAGACCTTTACGATTCCTGGATACGAGGATGTGGAGGCAGGCATTGTTGCCTGGCCACTGTCTGTTATCAGAATCCGTCATAAAGATGCGGATCGTCTGATTGAGCTGGCAGATTACATTCTTGGAAAATGGAGAGGCTACACAGACGAGGCAGCCTATATCTTTGCTGAGACAGATGGTGAGCCTCATAACACCATTACTCCTATTGCCAGAAAGAAAGGCGATGTGTATGAGCTGGATCTGACACTGAGAAACAATATTACCACAGAGGAGTGTCCTCTGGGACTGTACCATCCACATGCTGAGTACCATCACATCAAAAAAGAGAACATCGGTCTGATCGAGGTTATGGGACTGGCTGTTCTTCCTGCACGTCTGAAGGGCGAGATGGAGCTGCTGGGTGAGTATCTGGTTCAGGGTAAGGATATTGCTTCTGAGGAGAGCCTTGTAAAACATGAGACCTGGGCCAAAGCCATTGTTGAGAAATATGCAGCTACAGGCACAGCTATCACTGCTGAGAATGTGAATGACATTCTTCAGGAGGAGATCGGTCAGGTATTTGTTCATGTTCTGGAGGATGCCGGTGTTTACAAGACAACTGCAGAGGGCAGAGAGGCGTTCCGCCGCTTTATCGCAGTTCTGTAATTACTGATACAGATTCAATGCCCATCCCCCCGGGTATTGTCTGAAATATATTATTTTTAGAAGCAGGAGATTAAGAATGAGCATTGTTTTTAATCAGGACAGCAGATTATTCGTTCTGTCCACAAAGAACACAGAGTATCAGATGAAGATCGATGAGATCGGTATTCTTCAGCATCTGTATTACGGTGCACCAACAGGCGGCATGGATATGGAATACCAGATCGGCAGACTGGATCGCGGTTTCTCCGGAAATCCATGGGAGTACAGAACTCAGCGTCCAAAATCTCTGGATACCACTCCTCAGGAGTTTACCAGCAGCAATGTGGGTGACTACAGAATCAGCTCCATCCAGGTGAGACATGCAAACGGAAGTGCAAGCTGCGATCTCAGATACAAATGTCATGAGATCCGCCAGGGCAAATATACTCTGGAGGGACTTCCATATGTCCGCGGCAACAACGGTGCTCTTGCAGCAGACCAGGATGCGGAAACACTGGTGATCACTCTGGTGGATGAGCCTACAGGTCTGGAGGTACAGCTGCTTTACGGTGTATTTGAGAAAAAGGATGTAATTACAAGATCCACTGTTATCGTAAACAATGGAGAGGATGCAGTTGTAGTGAATAAGCTGGCTTCTGCATGTGTGGATATTCCATTCGGACGCCACGATCTGATTCATTTCTATGGAAAACACAACATGGAGCGCATGACAGAGCGTGTACCGGTTAAACACGATGTGATCTGCATCCAGTCAAAACGTGGCATGACCTCTCACCAGCACAATCCATTTGTGATCCTCTGTGATCAGGATACCACTCAGGCAACAGGTGCTGCCTATGGATTTATGCTGATGTACTCCGGAAACCACAAGACAGAGGTGGAGAAGGATTTTACAGACAGCACAAGAGTTGTGATGGGTATCAACGATACAGATTTTGCATGGAAGCTGGAGAAGGGTGCATCCCTTACAGCACCTGAGGTGATTCTTACCTATACAGAGCAGGGTCTGAACAAACTCAGCAGCAACTATCATCACATTATCCGCGAGAATGTAATCGATGCCAAATACTACAATGTGGAGCGTCCTGTACTGATCAACAACTGGGAGGCAACCTATTTTGACTTCGATAAGGAGAAAATCCTGAAAATCGCTGATCAGGCAAAGGATATCGGCATCGATATGCTTGTGCTGGATGACGGCTGGTTTGGTATCAGAAATGATGACAATACAGGACTGGGAGACTGGTTTGTAAACACAGACAAGCTGGAGGGCGGTCTGAAGCCACTGGCTGACGGTGTTCGTGAGAGAGGACTGAAATTCGGTCTCTGGTTTGAGCCGGAGATGATCAATGAGGATTCTGATCTGTACCGTGCACATCCGGAATGGGCACTGACAGATCCGGGCCGCAAGCCAAACTTCTCCAGAAATCAGCTGGTACTGGATATGTCCAGAACAGATGTGCAGGAGTATCTCTTTGACAGAATGGCAGAAATCATCCGTGATGCACAGTGCTACTATGTAAAATGGGATTTCAACCGATCTCTGGCAAATGTATACTCCAACAACCTGCCTGCTGACAGACAGGGAGAGACAGCCCATCGCTTTGTGCTGGGAACCTATGCACTCCTTGACAGACTTCTGAAAGAATTCCCTGATCTGATTATTGAGGGCTGCAGCGGCGGTGGTGGACGTTTCGATGCAGGAATGATGTTCTATACACCACAGATCTGGACCTCCGATGATACAGATCCCATCTGTCGTCTCCAGATTCAGGCAGGATCCTCCTACGGATATCCGGTAAGTGTAATGGGAAGCCATGTATCTGCATCTCCAAACCATCAGACAGGAAGAAAGACCTCTCTGAAAACAAGAGGTATCGTAGCCATGTCAGGAACCTTTGGCTATGAGCTGGATCTTACAAAGATCACTGAGGAAGACAAGGAGATCATGAGCCAGCAGATCAGAACCTTCCGCAAATACTACTGGCTGATTCAGCATGGCGAGTACTATCGTCTCACAGACGAAAGAGATGAGAACTACTTCACAGCATGGCAGTTTGTATCAGAGGATCAGTCTGAGGCACTGGTGAACATTGTTGCTTCCAATGTACATGCAAATCCGGAAATTCCATGTCTGAAGCTTCAGGGTCTGGATCCAGATGCATGGTATGAGGAAGAGACATCAAAGGTTCGCTATACAGGAAGAGCTCTGATGTCTGCGGGCTATGTCTTCACTGAGTTTGTGGGCGGCTTTATGGGGGATGATGATTCCTTCCCGGCAGATCAGTATCATTTTGTAAAGATTTAATTTGAGAAACACGCTTCGCATGTTTCTCAAATTATCGCGGCAGTCGCCAAGGTCTCGTGCAAGCACGGACTTTGGCTCGTTGCTAGCGTAAAAGAGGCGCATCCATCATTGCAATGGATGCGCCTTCTTTTATGAATATGTATTTGAATTGTTCAGAACAGGTAAATTCAGATAAAGGACTTACTTATTCAGCATCAGCATAGCCGTTTGGATTCATGCTCTGCCATTTCCATGTGTCAGCACACATCTCCTCAACACCGAACTCTGCTTCCCATCCCAGTTCCTCTTTTGATTTATCGCATTTTGCATAGCAGGTAGCAATATCGCCAGGACGACGAGCCTGAATCTCATATTTCAGCTCATGACCGCAGGCCTTCTCGAAAGCATGTACCATATCCAGAACGCTGTAGCCATTGCCTGTTCCCAGGTTGTACAGGGATACACCTGTACCTGGCTCCAGTTTCTGAAGAGCTTTTACATGTCCCTTTGCAAGATCCACAACGTGAATGTAATCACGAACACCAGTACCATCCGGTGTATCATAGTCATTACCGAAGATATTGATCTGAGGACGTTTTCCGATGGCAACCTGTGCAATGTATGGAAGCAGGTTATTTGGAATTCCCTTAGGATCCTCACCGATCATTCCGCTCTTATGAGCACCGATCGGATTGAAGTAACGGAGAAGAACTACATTCCACTCATTGTCAGAGGTATGGATATCTGTAAGAATCTGCTCCAGCATGGATTTTGTCCATCCATATGGATTGGTGCAGGTTCCCTTTGGACAGTTCTCTGTGATCGGGATCTCTGCAGGATCGCCATATACAGTAGCAGAGGAGCTGAAGATAATGTTCTTGCAGCCTGCTTTACGCATCTCATCTGTCAGGATGAGGGTACCGGTAATATTATTTGTATAATACTCGATAGGTTTAGCAACAGACTCACCAACTGCTTTTAATCCTGCGAAGTGGATTACAGCATCAATTTTCTCTTTCTCGAAGATGGCACGAACACCCTCGCGATCCAGCATATCTGTCTCATAAAAAGTAACAGATTTTCCTGTAATCTGCTGAATGCGATCCACTGCTTTCTGGCTGGAGTTATACAGGTTATCCATGATAACAACTTCCATTCCCTCATTTAAAAGTTCAACACAGGTGTGGCTGCCGATGTAGCCGGCACCGCCAGTAACAAGAATTTTCATATCACTTTTACCTCTCTCATATCATTTATAATAAATAGCGCCTCTGTGATGCACAGCAGTTCTGACTGACAGATTCAGGAGGGAATCCATCTTTTGGAAAAACTGATTATCACATATTTAAATTATCATAAAACGAATAGAAGTGTGATGCAATGGTATAATGTTATCTGTACAATTAATTAGAGCTTTTTTGTGTATTTTCTGGGAAAATGACGAATATCAGAAGTCTGTAACAGGAGCATACACGTTCTCAGGCAGAGTAAAGAGAAGGGTTTATGGGCAGTTGCACTTTGTTCCGGGTTTAAATTGACGGTAGCTGAAAACAGTTTCGAGATATCAGAAAATAAGATATAATAACGGTATAAAAACAGATAGATAACAGAATTCTCAAATTCATGTCTGCGGAGGCTTCTGTGGGGAAACGAAAACAAAGAATAATCTGTGAAAAAGAGAGGAAAAAATCAGAAAAGCAGGGAGGTAGTGCTATGAAATATTCTGCAGATGAGAATAAACAGTACCATATTCAGGTGGGTTCCGGTGATGTGGGGGAATATGTGATCCTTCCCGGGGATCCTAAGCGCTGTGCAAAGATTGCCGCCTATCTGGAGAATGCACAGCTTATGGCTGACAGCAGAGAGTATGTTACTTACACCGGCTGGCTGGAGGGGGTAAAGGTCAGCGTCACATCCACTGGAATTGGCGGTCCGTCTGCATCCATTGCAATGGAAGAACTGGTAATGTCCGGTGCCCATACCTTTATCAGAATCGGTACCTGCGGTGGAATACAGCAGGAGGTAAAAAGCGGGGATGTGGTGATTGCCACAGGCGCTGTCCGTATGGAGGGAACCAGCAGAGAGTATGCACCAATTGAATTTCCGGCAGTGGCAGATTTTCAGGCAGTGGCTGCGCTGAAAAAGGCTGCGGAAACCCTGGAGGCAGTTCATCATACAGGAGTTGTTCAGAGCAAGGATTCTTTCTATGGTCAGCACTCTCCTGAGAGAATGCCGGTCAGCTATGAGTTACAGAATAAATGGGAGGCATGGAAGCGCCTTGGAGTGCTGGCTTCAGAGATGGAAACAGCAGCTCTTTTTACAGTAGCCAGTTATCTGAGAGTTCGTGCAGGTGCATGCTTTCTTGTTATGGCAAATCAGGAGAGAGAAAAGGCAGGACTGGAGAATCCGGTGGTCCATGATACAGACATGGCTGTGAGAGTGGCAGTGGAAGCAATCCGCAATCTGATCAGACAGGATCAGATGAAAATCTGATGGAAACCATTGTCTTAGACTTGCAAATGATCAGTTATGGATATGTAAGAAAAACAAAAAATAAACAGAGTATAAAGAATGATAGTATGAATCTCAAAACTCTTGACAAGGTTGTGTCAATTTGTTACGATGCCTACGAGTTGCGGGAAACCAAAACTATGAGTCCTCTAATAGGGGGCTCGAAGATGCGAGAAATACCCCTTTTGGGAGATTTCGAAGGGTGTTCTGCCTGAATATAGACGGAATGCCACAAAGCATCACTGAGTACCTTCAGAGTGATCAAAAAGGGAAAGGGAAAACTCATCTGCGGATGCCAGAGTAATCGAAGCAGCCGGTAAAGCGAACCGGGCACGGCAAACGTGGCCGGAAAGTGAAGAGATGAGCAGTCGGCAGCGAAAGCAAACGACTGAAGGTGCCTGACGGTGGATGAAAGTCCAACGGGAGAAAGGAACGTGTTAAGTTCAAAGGTAACATGGGCCGGAAGGGTACGCGGCTGAGCGCAAGTTCAGTCAGCAAGAGAAGTGCGAACCGCGAAAGCGGCAGAAGCCATCTTCGGATGGAAACAGCACAAGGTGAGCGTACAGCGAACCAACAACCTGGGGACCGGCAGCAGTCGAGAAACAGGTTGGGCTTTATGGAAACATGAGGTCAAGTGCGTAAGCACGGTGAGTAGGTCATGCTGCGGCGTGGCGGAAAGCAAAGTCGTCTGACGAAATTTCGAGTGATCGGGATGGAGTGAAAGGCCTGGAAACAGGAAAGAGGCGAGGCCGGTTGAGAAGCCGGAGTGGTGTCTGGCAGGATGAAGAAGAAATGATGCATTCTGGAAGAAGGAACGTGGCTCCTGAAAGGGAATCATGGGACGAAGGGCACAGAGGATGTCAAGATGCTCGAGGGATGAGTATTGCGAGATCTTCTAAGGAAAGCACGAGCGGAAGAAATGAAGCGAAGACCAACCGGTGGAAATCGGCGGGGAAACAGTGCAGACACAAAGCGGGCGCGATGTGTTAGTCCCTGTGATGGAGGAAGAGATGAGAACATCACTGCGGATTATCCGACTGAAAAGTGGGATAGTAGAAAGGGGCGGCAGGTACACTGGATGTGTATCGGTAAACGCGAGACTCAAGTGGATCCATCGGGGTGAAGCAAGGGTCGAAGCTCCTCGGGCAGAGGAGAAACAGCGGTAGCCACCGGAGAGGCGTTCGGAGGCTATAAAAAAACAAAACAGGCTCTGCCGGAGGTTCCGGCAGAGCCATTTTTTTTAAAAACAGGATTCGGGTGTCAAAAGCCCCCAAAAACAGATTACACGGATTGTTTCGTACTTCGTACTCCCACAATCCTCCCCAAGATTCGGATATCGTGGTGCTTGCGCCCCACTTACATCCTCATCTTTGGGGCGTGTCACAAGGTCTATCACCACCGTACGTGCAAGCACCGGTGGCTCTGACCTTTTGACACTGTAATCTTAACAGGAAATTGTGTCAATTTCCTATGAAACAAAAAACACAGATGCGCAGCGCACTTCGTTGCGCGCGCAGAACAAAGTTGCGTTTTATTAAAAATTTGACTGCGAGAGTGCGTTGAAAACGCACTTTATTCCGATGATGAAAATCTGAGAACCGAAAGGAGAAGGAAGATATGGAACCATATAGACACATTGTTCAGTATTATGAAACAGATAAAATGGGTGTGACCCACCATTCCAACTACATCCGCTGGATGGAGGAGGCAAGGGTATACTTTCTTAAAGGAATCGGCTGGGACTATGCAAGGCTGGAGTCAGAGGGAATCATTTCACCTGTGGTGGAGGCTCATTGCAGATACAGACAGACCACTACCTTTTCTGATGAGGTGTTTGTTACCGTGTCTGTGAAGGCCTATTCCGGGGTTAAGCTGACACTGAAATATGAGATCCGAAAGGAGGATGACACCCTGGCTGCGGAGGGGGAAACAGTGCATTGCTTCGTAAATGAAGGCGGCATGCCAATCTTTCTGGCAAAACAGTATCCGGACTTTCACAAACTGCTGAAGGATCTGGCGGAACAGTAAAACTGATCGGGAAGCTGAAATTTCGGAACCATGTCAGCAATTGGATCATCGAAGGCAGAAGATGAGTATCCGTTTTTTCACGATTATTCACGTAAAGTTTATAATTACCAGGGGCAGAGTATTGTATAATAGCAGTATGTTTACGGCGAATTCTGTTCAGGAGGTAAAAGGAATGAACAATGAGATGATACTCAGGGATGCAGCTGCAATGGAGCAGAAGATCATTGCTGACAGAAGATATCTTCATGCCCATGCTGAGCCCAGATTTGAACTGAAGGATACTCTGGCTTATGTGAAGGCAGAACTGGAAAAGATGGGATATGAGCCCAGAGAATGCGGCCGGGCAGGTCTTATTGCACTGGCAGGAGGGAAAAAACCGGGCAAGGTGTTTATGCTCCGGGCAGATATGGATGCCCTTCCTATTCAGGAACTGGCAGAGGAGGAGTTTGCCTGCAAAAACGGTTCCATGCATGGCTGCGGCCATGATCTCCATACAGCCATGCTTCTGGCAGCGGCAAGGATTCTGAAACAGCATGAGGATGAGATTCAGGGTACTGTAAAGCTGATGTTTCAGCCTGCAGAGGAGGTTTTTGAGGGGGCTGCTGATATGCTGAAAAACGGTCTTCTTGAAAATCCCTCACCAGATGCGGCTATGATGATCCATGTAATGGCGGGCATGCCCATGGAGGCAGGCACTGTCATTGTATCCGGGCCTGGAATCAGTGCTCCTGCAGCTGATTATTTCGAGATCAAAGTTCAGGGAAAGGGGTGTCACGGCTCCATGCCAAACATGGGAATCGATCCCATGACAGCGGCAGCCCACATTCTGATCGCTCTGCAGGAGATCGCTGCCAGAGAGCTGGCTATGACAGAGCAGGCGGTGCTTACCTTCGGTACCATCCATGGTGGTACTGCAGCCAATGCCATTCCGGATCAGGTGACCATGGGTGGCAGTCTCCGCACCTTCGATGAAGAGGTAAGGGCCATGATCAAGGATCGTATGACTGAGATTACAGAGAATGTGGCAAGGGCATTCCGTGCTGAGGCAACAGTGACCTTTGGAAGCGGTTGTCCAACCCTGAAGAATGACAGGGATCTTTCCAGAGAGGTCAGCGGCTATGTAAAAGAACTGCTGGGACCGACAAAGGCATTTTCTGCGGAGGAGCTGGCGGCAGCAGGAGGCGGCGGTGCATCCAAATCAGCGGGTTCTGAGGATTTTGCCTACATCAGTCAGCAGGTACCGGCTATCATGCTGGCACTGGGAGCAGGCCATCCTGAGAAGGGATATCCATATCCTCAGCATCATCCCATGGTGCGGTTCGATGAGGCGGCTCTGGTGCCGGGAAGTGCTGTCTATGCCTGGACAGCAATGCGCTGGCTGGAGGAGCATGCAGGAGACTGATGGGACAGGTATCCGGTCAGGTGCTGTGTTTTCTTTGGGAGAACGGTGAAATCTGGTAAAAAAAGATTTGACAGCGAAAATAGTAGATGCTATAATCTGCTCATTGACAAAGGGGTCTGCGAAAGCAGGCCCCTATTTTTGTGCAACAGGAAACTGCGTCAGTTTTCTTTTATACAAAAACACAGATATACCATACTCACTCATGACAAGGAGGTCATTCTTTTTTGAATGGCCTCCTTAGTATTTTTGCAGAAATAGGGAGAAAAATCATTTCTGCTTTTCTATACATTGATAAAAGCGCTTTTATTTATAGATTTTTTACAGAGAGGAGACATGAAATATGCGTCTGACCCCGAAAGAACAGGAAAAACTGATGCTCCATATGGCCGGTGAGCTGGCAAAGCAGAGAATGGCCAGAGGTGTGAAGCTGAATTATGTGGAGGCCATCGCCCTCATCAGCTCAGAACTACTGGAGTATGCAAGAGATGGAAAAACAGTGGTGGAGCTTATGTCACTGGGTACAAAGATCCTTACAGCAGATGATGTAATGGAGGGTGTGGCAGATATGATCCATGAGGTTCAGGTGGAGGCAACCTTCCCTGACGGAACAAAGCTGGTTACTGTTCATAACCCAATTCAGTAACAGGAGAGGAGTACTATTATGAAAATCGGTGAAATCATTCCAAAAGACAGAGAGCTGGTTTTAAATGAAGGCAAAAAAACTGTAACACTGACAGTAAAGCACACAGGAGACAGACCGGTTCAGGTAGGTTCTCATTTTCATTTTTTTGAAGTGAACAGACAGCTGGCATTCGACAGAGAGGCAGCCTATGGCTACCATCTGGATATTCCTTCTGGAACAGCAGTTCGATTTGAGCCCGGTGAGGAAAAGGAAGTACAGCTTACAGAGATGGGCGGTGCAAAACGGGTATTTGGTCTGAATGATCTTACCTGTGGACAGACATCTGAGGCGAATAAGGCAAAGGCTCTGGAAACAGCAAAAATCAAAGGATTTATCTGAACCACTGCAAGCAGCAAAGGGGAGTGAGAATATCCCTTTCGCTGAATGAAAAGGAAATCCAGAAGGCTCCCCCTGTTTCAGGTGGTGAGTCCAGCGAATACGCAGTCAGGAGGCAGTATATGAGTTATAAGATTTCAGGAGAAAAATATGCAATGATGTATGGCCCTACAGTGGGAGATAAAGTACGTCTTGCTGATACAGATATTATTATTGAGGTGGAAAAAGACTATACCACCTACGGCGATGAGGTAAAATTCGGAGGCGGAAAGACCATCCGTGACGGAATGGGTCAGTCCGTAAAAACCTGCAGCAAGGATGGTGACCTTGATCTTGTGATCACCAATGCCCTGATCCTGGATTACACAGGAATCATTAAGGCAGATATCGGAATCAAGGATGGAAAAATTGCGGGAATCGGAAAAACAGGCAATCCGGGAATTATGGATGGGGTAACACCGGGAATGACCATCGGTGCATCCACAGAGGCCCTTGCAGGAGAGGGACTGATTGTAACAGCAGGTGGAATTGACAGCCATATCCATTTTATTGCTCCACAGCAGATCCAGTGCTCCCTGTATTCCGGTGTCACCACCATGATCGGTGGAGGAACAGGTCCTGCAGACGGAACAAATGCCACCACCTGTACACCTGGTCCATGGAATATCAGAATGATGCTGAAGGCAGCAGATGAGTATCCAATGAATCTGGGCTTTTTAGGAAAGGGCAACTGCTCTGATGAAAAACCGATCATTGAGCAGATCGAGGCAGGAGCAATGGGAATGAAGATCCATGAGGATTTTGGATCAACACCGGCAGCAATCAATCACTGTCTGAATGTGGCTGATGAGTACGATTTCCAGGTTGCCATCCATACCGATACCCTGAATGAGGCAGGTTGTGTGGAGGATACCCTGGATGCCATCGGCGGAAGAACCATGCATACCTTCCATACAGAGGGTGCCGGCGGCGGTCATGCACCGGATATTATCCGTGCAGCAGGATATGCCAATATTCTTCCATCCTCCACCAATCCAACCATGCCATACACAGTAAATACTCTGGATGAGCATCTGGACATGCTGATGGTATGCCATCATCTGGATAAAAACATTCCGGAGGATATTGCATTTGCAGATTCCAGAATCCGTCCTGAGACCATTGCGGCAGAGGATGTGCTCCATGATATGGGTGTATTCTCCATGATGAGCTCCGATTCCCAGGCCATGGGTCGTCCCGGTGAGGTAATCACAAGAACCTGGCAGACTGCCCACAAGATGAAGCTGGAGAGAGGACCTCTTCCTGAGGATCAGGGTAAGGGCAATGACAACTTCCGTGCAAAACGTTATGTGGCAAAATACACCATCAACCCTGCCATCACCAACGGAATCGCTGATTACGTAGGTTCTGTAGAGGTGGGAAAATTCGCAGATCTGGTGCTCTGGAACCCTGCATTCTTTGCAGCAAAACCAGATATGATCATCAAGGGCGGAATGATCATCGCCTCCAAGATGGGTGATGCCAACGCATCCATCCCAACCACAGAGCCTGTGCTGTATCAGCCAATGTTTGCAGCCCACGGAAAAGCAAAGGGAGAGAGCTGTCTGACCTTCGTCTCCAAGGCAGCCTACGAGAACAATGTGAAGGAAAAATATGGTCTGGAGAAGACTGTGGTTCCTGTGGGAAAATGCCGTAACATCGGAAAAGCCGACATGAAATTCAATGACGGAACACCGGAGATCAAGGTGGATCCGGAAACCTATGTTGTAACTGCTGACGGGGTGAAGCTGGAATCCAGTCCTGCAAAAACACTGCCGCTGACTCAGCTCTATTCACTGTTCTGAGAAAAAGGAGGGCGTAAGCCATGTTAGGTGTCTGTTTATTATTTGTAGGCATTGTTCTTATTAACAACGGAATCTGTGCCATCTGCAAGGTACCGCCAAAAGCGGCAGCCTGCATGAATATCCTTACAGGAGGACTTTCCCTGTTTATCAACTTCGTGAACCTTGTGCAGGGAAATTATTATGCGGCGGGAACAGGTCTTCTGTTCTGCTTTACCTACCTGTTTGTGGCCATGATGAATATTTTCAGCCTGGATGGAAGACCCTTTGCCTGGTTCTCCACCTTTGTGGCAGTAAATGCAGTGGTATTTGGTTACATTGAGGGAATCAGCGGAAGTGCTGCCCTGGGAATTGCTCCTGACTGGAGATGGGCTGCCATCTGGTGGGCATGGGCTGTGCTCTGGGGATCCTCCTTTGTAACAGATATTCTGGGAATCAAAAAGGCAGCAAAGGCTGTGCCTGTGATCCAGATTCTTGAGGGTATCCTCACTGCCTGGATTCCTGGCGTGATGATGCTTCTGCAGATCTGGTAAAAATCAGCGATAAGAAGAAATAAACATGGAAAGGAAGCATAAAAGATGCTCTGTGAAAAAGTAATTGGAACACTGTCAGATCCTCAGTTTCAGGAGGCAGAGACAGATTATGTAGATATTGAGTGGCACGAGGCATTTTCGAAGCTCCACAGAAAAACCTCCCGCAGCGGTGCGGATGTGGGAATCAGACTGGACAATGAGGTGCTGAAAAAGGGTCTGAATCAGGATGACGTGCTGTATTTTGACGGCACAACAGCCATTGCTGTGAATATTCCCCCCTGTGAGGCTATTCGTGCAGTGGTAAGGGCAGATCACCCGGGACAGATTGCCAAACTGTGCTACGAGGTGGGAAACACCCATACCTCCATGTTCAGAGGAGAGGACGAGTTTACCTTTTATGCCCCTTTCCATGAAGCTTTGATGCATAAGATTCAGCACATCCACGGTGTGGAGGCGGAAAAGGTGATGATTCGGTTTGATTTTACCAGATCCCTGTCCTCCACCATCAACAATCACCACCATTAAAGGAGGGAGAGGATGAATAACAACAGAGTAAAGGATTTTCTGCTGTTGCAGATCAACGATGCCCTGTTTCCCATAGGCGCCTATTCCCATTCCTATGGTCTGGAGACCTATATTCAGAAGGATCTTGTGAGAAATGCAGAGGATGCCTGGAACTTTATCAGCAAAAGGATGCTCCTTGGATTTGCCTACAACGAGTTCCTGTCAGCAAAACTGGCCTATGAAAGGGCCCGGCAGCAGGACCTGCAGGGTCTGGTAAAGCTGGAGGAGCTGCTGGAGGCCAGCAGAATCCCCAGGGAGACAAGGGATGCTGGAAAAAAACTGGGATCCAGATTTGTAAAAACTCTGGAGGTATTGGAGATTCCCTATGAAAACAGCTGTTTTACAGAGTACTGCCAGCTGAGGCGGGGAAAGACCACCACTCATTCTGTGGTGTACGGTGCCTTTTGCGGATCAGTGGGAATCCCCTATGAGAAGGTGATGGAGACCTATCTCTATGCCCAGACCTCCTCCATGGTCACAAACTGTGTAAAAACCATTCCCTTAAGCCAGACGGAGGGGCAGAAGCTGCTGTTCAGAAGCAATTCCCTGTATCAGGAGATTCTGGAACTGCTGACTTCACTGACAGAGGAGGATCTGTGTCTGTCCAGTCCCGGTTTTGATATCCGGTCCATGCAGCACGAGGGTCTGTATTCCAGAATATACATGTCATAAGGAGAGGAGACAGAATATGTCATATGTAAAAATTGGTGTTGCCGGTCCTGTGGGTTCCGGAAAAACAGCTCTGATCGAGGTTCTCACACGAGAGATGGCTGAGCAGTACAGCATCGGTGTCATCACCAACGATATCTATACAAAGGAGGATGCTGAGTTTTTAAGTAAAAACAGTGTACTTCCCATCGAGAGAATCATTGGTGTGGAGACAGGGGGCTGCCCCCATACAGCTATCAGAGAGGATGCTTCCATGAATCTGGAGGCGGTGGATGAGATGATCCAGCGTTTCCCGGACATTGAACTGCTGTTCATTGAGAGCGGTGGAGATAACCTTTCCGCCACCTTCAGTCCCGAGCTGGTGGATGCCACCATTTTCGTCATCGATGTGGCAGAGGGAGATAAGATTCCAAGAAAGGGTGGTCCCGGCATCACAAGATCAGACCTGCTGGTGATCAATAAGATCGATCTGGCCCCCTATGTGGGTGCGGATCTGGGTGTCATGGAGCGGGATTCCAGAAAAATGAGAGGGGATCGCCCCTTCCTTTTCACCAATATCCTTGAGAAATCCGGTGTGGATGCTGTCATCCGCTGGATCAAAGAAAATGTATTGTTAGAGGGGTGCTGATCTTGGAAAATAAATTTGGGAAAGTATCCCGATTATGTCTTACAGCCAGCAGAAAAGGGGAAAAAACCATTCTGTCTGACCTGTCATTTACGGCACCCTTTAAGGTGATGCGGCCATTTTACGAGAAAAAGGACAGAATGTCTGTGATGCTGCTGACAGCCTCAGCAGGAATCATGGCAGGAGACCGCCAGGAAATGGAACTGACACTGGAGAGGGGAGCCAACATGGAATTCCTGTCCCAGGCCTATGATAAGATTCACCGAATGGAAACAGGATATGCAGAGCGAAAAACCCGCATTTCCATCGGGAAGGAGGCCATTCTGTATTATACCCCCCTTCCCGTGATTCCCTTTGCCGGGTCTGATTACAGAAGCGAGCTCCAGGTTTCTCTGGAGGATGAAACCTCACGGTTTGTGTATACAGATGTTCTGACCTGTGGGCGGATCGCCTACGGGGAGGAGTTTGCCTACAGAAAATTCCTGAATACAGTCACTGTCACCTGTGGGGACACCCTGATCTACCGGGATCGAAGCTGTTATGAACCGGAAAAGACCGACATGACAGGCTTCGGCATGTATGAGGGCTTCACCCATCTTGCCACCATGCTGCTGTGTAACATCCCTGTCAGTGACCAGTGGCTCACAGAGGTAAGGGCCAGACTGGAGCAGATGCCGGAATTCCAGGGAGGTGTCACAAGAACCGCTTCCGGGGATGTGGTGCTTCGTATTCTTGGAAGAAATGCTGACAGGCTGGTGGCATTTCTGGAAGAATTAAAGAAAGAATTGGTTTTGTGTTGGAGATTTACTGGTGTAAAGTGTTGACGCAATAATCTATTGTTATGTCGCTTCTATTATTATACTATCTTAGGGCTAGTAAATATATTAAGGAGTGAAAGGCAATGAATTATGGTTTATTAAGCCTGCTGCCGCCACTGATTGCTGTGGCGCTGGCAATTAAGACAAAGAATGTTATCTTTTCTTTGTTCAGCGGTGGACTGATCGGGTCGCTGATTCTGTGTGGCGGAAATCCGTGGGTTTCCGTAAGATCCATTATCGGGGATTACTTTTTTATTCAGCTCACTGACAGCTACAATGCAGGAGTGATTGTGCTTGTGGTATTCATCGGAGGCTTTATCAAGCTGATGGAGGAGTCAGGCGGAGCACAGGCATTTGCAAAAAGTGTGAATCGCTTTGTGAATTCAAAGTTAAAAGCACAGCTCTGTGCCTGGTTTGGAGGAATTGTAATCTTTTTCTCGGATCTGGGAACTCCCCTTCTGATCGGACCTCTCTTCCGACCACTGTTTGACAAGCTGAAGATTTCCAGAGAGAAGCTGGCATGGATTCTGGATTCCACCTCCTCGCCGGTTGCCTGTCTGGTACCATTTATTGGCTGGGGCGTGTACATTATGGGACTGATCCAGGGAGAGTTCGAGAACCTTGGCGTTACTGCTTCAGATTATGATACCTTTCTGCAGGCAATCCCCTTCCAGGTATATGCTCTTCTTGCGATTCTGATGATTCCTCTGGTGGCATGTACAAGGAAGGATTTTTCTCAGATGAAAAAAGCAGAGGAGCGCACCGCTTTACAGCCTGTACCTGCTGAGCTGACAGAAGACTTCAGATATGAAGTGGATGAGAAGGGATATTCCCTGGGAAATGCCAGACCCATCATGGTAATTCTTCCTATCGTAATGGTGTTTGCTACTCTGTTCATCAATCTGAGTCCTCAGGGCTTTCCTTTTGCAAAGATTGGGGGAAATGACTTCCGTATTGCTCTGACCATGGGATATTTCCTGGGAGCAGTGCTTCTGTTTGCCATGATCGTAGGATTTAAGGTAAAGAATATTTCTGATACCTTTAGTATCTATGTAAGAGGTATGAAGGGAATGACAGATGTGGCAATTACTCTTATTCTTGCATGGAGTCTTGGTGCCATGATCAGTGAGCTGGGAACAGCAGATTTCATTATTCAGGGATTAAAGGCAATCAACTTCTCAGGAGCGCTGATTCCAGCCTTTATTTTCCTGTTTGGAGCATTTGTATCATTTTCAACTGGAAGCTCCTGGGGTACCTTTGCCATTATGATGCCCCTGGCCATTCCAATGGCCCATACATTTGCTATCCCCTATGCAATCTGTGTTGCAGCTGTACTTTCCGGTGGTCTGTTCGGAGATCACTGTTCACCGATTTCAGATACCACCATTCTTTCCTCTACAGGAGCAGAGTGTGATCTGGTGGAGCATGTGAAAACACAGCTTCCATATGCATTGATCAATGGAATTCTTTCTTTTGCCGCTTTCCTTGTGGCTGGAATCACCGGTTCTGCAGTGGGAACTCTGGCTGCTGTTGCAGCACTTCTGATCATTATTCTTGTGGGAAACAGGATTGGAAAAGCATAAAAACAAAACAATAGTACGAAATCATAGTTGGAGCTGTCACTGGTTGTGGCAGCTTCAATAACGTTTTGGTAACGATTGAAAAAATATTGTTGACTTTTATCCTTGCATATTTTTACTATTCTGATACAGTTAAAGTGGACAGGACTGAGTCAGGATGCTATGATGCATAGGATGCAGTTCTGAGTAGTGTTAATGCAGGAGGCCATTATATGGAAGAGATTCTTTCATCTGAAGAAAAAAAGAACACAGGATACAGACCATTGATCTCTGTTATCATGCCAGCTTACAATGCAGAACAGACAATTGAGAAGGCGATTCGCTCTGTATGCAGTCAGACCTACAGCAATCTGGAGCTCATTGTGATCAACGATTGTTCTTCTGATGGCACAGCAGAGCTTCTTTCTACAATGGCCCAGCAGGATTCACGGATACATTTTCATACCAATGAACACAATCTTGGAGCTGCAGGCAGCAGAAACAGAGGGATCGGATTATGTCAGGGCGCCTATACCGCATTTATTGACAGTGATGATTTCTGGTATCCGGAGAAACTGGAGCGGCAGCTTACCTGCATGGAGAAGAACCGGGCTTCCATCTGCTATACAGCCTATGGAATTCTGGATGCGGAAAAGAACGAACTGGTGAAGGTCTACCATATTCCGGAGCGGACGGACTATACAGGTCTCCTGAAGGAGAATGTGATTGGCTGTTCCACTGTGATGATGGACACGGAACTGCTGAAGCGTCATATGTTTCAGCCAGGTTTTTATCATGAGGACTATGCTCTGTGGCTGAAGTGCCTGAAGGAGGGCGCTGTGGCGGCAGGAATTGACAGTCTTCTGGTGGAATGGCGATATATTCCAGATTCAAGATCAGGTAATAAACTGCGAAGTGCAGCAAAACGCTGGGAGGTGTACCGTAATTCGGAACAGCTGTCCCTGGGTAAGAGTCTGTACTATTTCAGCTTTTATTTTATCAACAGCATCAGAAAATATCTTCGGGTGTTTATGAAATGAAATCATATCATCAGGGAAAGGCAGGAGGAACAGTATGACAGGATATTATGATGTGCACTGCCACATCATACCGGAGGTGGACGATGGTTCAGCTGACATGAAAACAGCCATGGAGCTGTTGCGCCGTGAATATGCTGACGGTGTTCGTGTTATCTATCTGACCCCCCATTATCGTTCCGGTATGTTTGAGACTCCAAGACCTCAGGTGATTCGTCAGTATAAGCTTCTGCGGGAAAAGGCAAAGCTTCATTTCAGAGATCTGAAGCTGCGGCTTGGCTGTGAATTCCATGCCAATCAGGATATGATCTCCATGCTGCAAAGTGAGAAGGGATACACAATGGGAAGCAGCAGCTGTGTGTTGGTTGAGTTTTCCAGATCCCACAGTTCCATGGTGATCAGAGAGCGGTGTTCTGCATTGCTTGCCCAGGGATATCAGCCGGTGGTGGCCCATGCGGAGCGTTATCCTGTTCTTACCGGCAATATCGCCCTGATGCACAGTCTCCACCATATGGGCGTTCGTTTTCAGATCAATGCCCAGAGCATTCTGGGAAAGAATGGTCTGGCACTGAAACTGTTCTGCAGAAGGCTGATGAAGGAGGATCTGATAGATCTGGTGGGAAGCGATGCCCATGATCTTTCAGAGCGAAAACCCATGATGGGCAGCTGCGCGGAGTATGTCCGGAGAAAAATGGGCAGTGAATATATGGAGAAGCTATTTATCAGCAATCCAAAAACTATATTAAAAGGGAGGAAGAAAAAGAAACAATGAGAAACAGACAGCTGAGAGATGGTGAAATTGATTTAAAACTCATCTTTTTAATATTGGCAAGGAAACTGTGGCTGATCCTTCTTGTCAGTGTGGTTTTTATGGTGGCTGCGGTAACCTATTCAAAGCTTTTGGTGGTTCCCACCTATAAATCATCCACCCAGATGTTTGTACTGGCAAAACAGAATCAGGAGATCAATGCCAGTGATTTACAGGTAAGTACCTATCTGACACAGGACTATGTGCAGATTATCAAAAGCCGTACGGTTGCGGAGACAGTAATTGAGCAGCTGGGGCTGGATACCACCTATGAGAAGCTGCTGCGTCAGGTTAGTGTTTCCACTGTTCCGGAGACACGTATCATCTCCATCAGTGTCATTGACGCAGATCCGGAACAGGCCAGAAGTATAGCGGATACAATACGTGAAGTGGCTTCCGGGCAGATCATGGCAGTTATGGATATTGAGACTGTTAATGTTGTTGACATGGCAAATCTTCCACAGAAAAAATTTGCTCCCTATATTGCAAAAAATGGTGTTGTGGCAGGTATGGCAGGTTTTGTGCTGTCCGCACTGTTGATCGTCCTTATGGCTGTTCTGAATGACAGGATCAAAACAGTGGAGGATGTTGAGCGGTATCTGGATCTCAATGTTCTGGGTTCGGTTCCTGTACCTGAGAGAAAAATGAGAAAAAGCGGGATGTTCAGGAAGAAAAGATAAAGGGGTTGCTTGTTTTGAGAAAGGTAAAAATCAAAGAGATTGAAAAGGAATATGGTATTTCCGAGGCATATAAATCAATTCGTACAAATCTGCAGTTCTGCAGAGGCGAGAAGAAGATTATTTCAGTCACCAGCTGTCTTGAAAATGAAGGAAAAAGTACCGTTGTGCTGAATCTGGCGGCGGCTCTGGCAGAGACAGGAAAACGGGTTGTGATACTGGATGCGGATCTCCGCAAATCCATTCTGCGGGAGCGTACAGTGGTGGACCCTGAGATGAAGGGTCTGGCACATTATCTGTCCGGTCAGGCCACCATGAAGGAGATTATCTGTGAGACGGATATCAAGAATCTCTATCTGGTCTATGCCGGTGCGGTTCCTCCGAATCCCTCTGAACTGCTGTGCAGCAACAGATTTAAAAATACACTGCATTCGCTGAACAAGGTATTTGACATTATTCTCATCGACACCCCTCCTCTGGGCAAGGTGATTGACGGAGCAATTATTGCAGAGGCAAGTGAAGGTGCTGTCCTTGTTATTGAATCGGACAAAGTTAGTTACCGTTTTGCCCGGGATGTGAAAAAACAGCTGGAGAAGAGTAACTGCCCGATCTTAGGAGTGGTGCTGAACAAGGTGGAGATGACCAGTAACCCATATTATGGAAAAAAATACGAATATAAGAAGGAAGATTAGTTTTGAAGGAAGAGAAGAAACGCTTTTTTTTGCGCCTGATCAAATTGTTTAATGTTGTTTTGATGACCATCCCCTTCGGATTTATCTGGCGTAGTTATTATGAAAAACTGATATATTCGAATTCCGGCATGTTTGAGGACTGGGGAATCATTGCACTCTTTGTTCTTCTGTATTTTGTGTTTGCAAGAGTCTACGACGTGTTTCTTGTATCCCTGTACAGGATTTCAGAGATGATCTACAGTCAGGTCCTGGCAGTTGCTGTTACAGACGGCTTTATCTATCTGGTTATCTGCCTTCTTATGCGGGCATTTGCAAATATTCTTCCAGGCTGTGCAGTTCTGGTGGTACAGTGTCTTCTGGCAGCAGGCTGGTCCGTATGTTCCCATAAGTGGTATTATCTGGTATCAGATCCGAAAAAATCTGCAGTTATTCATGAGCGGGGAAGAGGACTGGATGGTTTTATCTCCGCCTACGGAATGGAAAAAAAATACGATGTTTCCAGTGTACTTACTGTGGAGGAGTGTGTACAGGACCTGAGTCTTCTGGATGGCTTTGAAACCGTATTCCTGGACAATGTACACAGCCGGGAAAGAAATATCATTGTGAAATACTGTATTGAACATAATATCTGTGCCTATGTGATCCCCCGTGTGGGAGATGTGATCATGAGCGGTGCGACAAGAATGCATATGTTCCATCTGCCGATTCTTCGGGTGGACCGGTATTCCCCCAATCCGGAATATCTGTTTATCAAACGATTTATGGATATTGTCTTTTCAGGCATTGCCCTGATTCTTCTGTTACCGGTGATGCTGATCACAGCCGTTGCCATCAAGGCTCATGATCACGGTCCTGTATTCTATAAGCAGGTCAGACTGACAAAGGACGGAAAAACCTTTGAGGTGCTGAAGTTCCGTTCCATGAACATGAATGCAGAGGCAAACGGTGTGGCAAGGCTCTCCAGCGGTGAAAATGATCCAAGAATCACACCGGTTGGCCATGTGATCCGAAAATTGCGTATTGACGAGCTGCCTCAGCTGCTGAATATTCTTGAGGGCTCCATGAGTATTGTGGGTCCCCGTCCGGAGCGTCCGGAGATTTCTGAGCAGTACGAGAAGACTCTGCCGGAGTTTCGTCTGAGACTGCAGGCAAAGGCCGGTCTCACAGGCTATGCGCAGGTTTACGGAAAGTACAATACCACTCCTTACGATAAGCTGAAGATGGATCTGATGTATATTGCAAACCCCAGCATCTGGGAGGATCTGATGATCTGCTTCGCCACTGTGAAGATCCTGTTTATGCCTGAAAGTACAGAAGGTATTGCGGAGGATCAGACCACAGCCATGGCACCTGAGGAATTTGTGTCAGATGAGGACGAAAAATGAGAATAGCAATTGTTGGCCATTTTGGCGGCAATCAGTTTTTTAATGACGGCCAGACTGTTAAAACAAAAATGGTCTGGAAGTCATTGAAGAATCATGGATATGATTGCATTGATTGTGTTGATACCTACTATATAAAGCGGAATCCCTTGCGATTCTGCTTTCAGTTTATGAAAGCTGTTTTGCGGAACCGGAAATTCATGGTGCTTCTGGCAGACAAGGGCAGAAAAGTACTGTTTCCTGTGTTCTGGCTTTTGAGCAGATTTGCAGGAAAAGAGATCTACCATAACGGAATCGGTGGCAGCCATGCCATTGAAGTACGGCAGAAGAAGCATTGGAAAACCTATCTCAACAGCTTCAGGGGCAACTGGGTGGAGAGCAGAGCCATGGCAGAGCAGCTGCAGCAGCTGGGAGTCACCAATGCCCTGTATCTTCCAAATTTCAAGATTCTCACTGAAATTACGGAGGAGGATCTGATTTTTGACCATGAAGAGCCTTTTTCTGTCTGCACCTTCAGCAGAGTGATCAAAGAAAAGGGTATTGAGGATGCTATTGAAGCGGTGAAAACCATCAATGGCAAATGCGGAAGACAGGTTCTGAATCTGGATATCTATGGTCCGGTGACAGATCAGTATAAAATCCATCTGGAGAGGCTGATGAAAGAGGCACCCGGCTGCAGATATTGCGGTTCTGTTGCTCCCCACAAGAGTGTGGAGGTCATGAAGAAGTATTTTCTCCTGCTCTTCCTAACCTTTTGGCCGGATGAGGGATTTCCAGGCACCATCATCGATGCCATGGCCTCCGGTGTGCCGGTGATCGCAAGAAAATGGCCTTATTGTGAGGAGATGCTCACCCATGGAGAGACGGGGTATATCTATCCCTTTGATCAGCCGGAGCAGCTGGTTCCCATGCTGGAGTATGCCATCACCCATAAAGAGGAAACACTGGCAATGAAGAAAAACTGCCTGAAAAAGGCAGATGAATACCGGGAAGAGACAGTGATCAGACAAATCATCCAGCTGATGGGAATCTGATCAGAAAAACGGAGAGAGCAGTCCCTGTACAGTGAGGAGAACAGAACTGCTGAATAGAAATGTTTCTGGAGAGAGTATGAGAATTTTATATCTTATGTATGGATTTCAGTGGGGCGGTGCCGAAAAACTGGTCTACGATCTGAGTCAGAGAATGATCACAGATTCTGACTGGGTTGGTGTCGTTTCCCTATATAAACATAATACAGAAACCGAGAGGGAGATGATCCGGACGCTGAACAGCTGTGGAATCCACACCCATATGCTGGAAAAGAGAGCAGGGTCTGACCGCATTGCCACGATCCGGAAACTGTACCGGTATGCAAAGGCCAATGGAGTGGAACTGATCCATGCCCACTGTGATATTCCCATGTTTTTCGGAAAGATTGTGGGAAAGCTGCTGGGGATTCCGGTGGTTTGCACCATTCACAATACCAGGGGATACTCTGCAAAAAAAGAGAAGCTCACATCCTGGATGGCAGATTCCTATGTTTCCATCGGTAAGGCGGCAGAGGAGTACATGGTACAGGAATTGAGGATCCCTTCGGAAAAGATCACCAGAATCTACAATGCCATTGACATCGGTGAGTTTTCAAAGGGAGCTAAGGATCCCTCCTTCTGGATTCCCTTTGGCGGTAAGCCTGGACAGAAGGCCATTCTGAATGTGGCCAGAATTGCGGAGCAGAAGAATCAGCTCTGTCTCCTTCGGGGATTAAATCGGCTGGTGGAAAAGGGCAGAACAGATTTCCGGGTGTATTTCCTGGGCTATCATGATCCTGCTGAGCCTGTTGCACAGCAGCTGCAGCTGTATATTCAGCAGAACGGCCTGGAGCCCTATGTGGAATTTCTTGGAATGCATAAGAATGTGAAGGATTTCCTGAGTCAGGCAGACTGCTTTGTGATGACTTCCTGGTATGAGGGACTGAGCGTGGCCTTTCTTGAGGCGGCAATCTGCGGCCTGCCTGTCCTTGTGACGGATATGCCCTTTGTGACGGAGCTGAATGAGCTGACTCCCTGTGCCCAGGTAATTCCCCAGGATGATGACGCAGCACTGGCGGAGCTTCTTGACAGGGGCGGGCTTCAGCCCCAGAGTGAGGAAACCATTACTCTTCTGAAGGAAACATTTTCCCTGGAGCAGTTTGTGGAGAAGCACAGACAGCTGTACCAGGCACTTCTTTCAGGCAGAAAAAAAGGAAAGAGATAAATGGATAGAAGGATTACTATTAACAGAGAAATGCAGGATGAATCCATCAGCCTGTTTGTGCGGCTGCTGGGAATCTATTATGTTTCCCTGATCTTTGGTGCCATGCACATCGGGCCCATCGGTTCCCTGCTAAAGATTATTGGATTTATCCCCATCGTGGTGTGGTTTTTTTTCCGGAGCACCGTATATTTCAGCCGACTCTGGACTGTTTTTATGCTGGAGGTGCTGTGGACTGCGGCTGCCAATATCTGGACCATCAATGCGGCGGGATCAAAGGAGCGACTGTTTACCCAGGGAGCATTTTTGCTTTTGCTGGTTTCCGTTTCCGCCTACATCTATAATGACCGGGAAATCTATTATCTGAAGAGATGTCTTGTGTGGTCCTCCAGGATTTCTGCTGTGTGTACAGTGGCCTTTGCCAGTTTCCATGAGGGGCGTATGTACCTGAATGGTGTTCTGAAGGAGGATCCCAATTATCTCTGCGCCTATTTCCTTTTTGGAATCGTCAATGGATTCCAGATACTGATGGGGGATGAGGATCAGGAAAGAAGCAAGCTGTTCTATGGTCTGGAGGAACTGTTTTATTTTTATGTGATATTTGCCACCGGATCCAGAGGCGGACTGCTGGCAGTGCTGGCAGCAGTCTTTGTGTATTGTCTGTTCCGTGAGAAACGATGGACGATTTCTCCTCAGACGGTGATCACCTGTTGTGCGGCAGGCATTCTTCTGGTGGTGGCAGTCTTTGTGATGTTTCGATTTGTTCCCATGGAGGTGCTGGATCGATTCTCTCCAAGCACTCTGGCCCATACCGATGGTACAGGACGTTTTACCATCTGGGAGGATACCCTGCGGGTATTTCGGAATTCTTCCCTTGCCCGTCAGATGGGGGGATACGGTCCGGGAACTGCCTTTACTCTGGCAGAGGTGTTCAACTATCGGGTGAAAAATGTTGTTCACAATATTTTTCTGGAGCATCTCATTGAGCTGGGCGTGGTGGGACTTGCCCTCTACTGCATCTATATTTTCCGATTCTGGATCTGTGCCAGAATTCAGAAGAATGACTTTGCCTTTGCAGTTATGAGTGGTCTGATCGTACTGTCCCTGTCCACCTCCATTCAGACCTTTAAGCCCTATTGGAATATTTTGATTTTTATCATCTGTTCTGAGTATACAACCAGATCTGTATCAGAGAAAGAAAGAGAGTAGCCTGTCTATGAAGGAAAAACTAAGTATTATTGTACCTGTATACAACGTTGCGGCGTATTTGGAACAGTGTATCAACTCTATCCTGGCTCAGGAACTGAAGGAGTTTCATCTTATTCTTGTGGATGACGGCTCCACAGACGGTTCCGGGGTATTGTGTGATGCCTGGGCAGAGAAGGATTCCCGTATCCGTGTATTCCATAAAACCAACGGCGGACTGATCTCAGCATGGAAGTATGGCCTTTGTCAGGCGGATACGGAGTATGTGGGCTTTGTGGATTCAGATGACTGGATCGATCCGGACATGTATTCCAGGCTTCTTGAAGAAATTGAAGAAAAAGAGGCAGATATAGCTGCCTGTGGCTGGATCAGTGACAAGGAGGACGGTGGTCCTGTGGAAAAGGAACTGGTAAAGGCTGCAGGAAAGGTATTCCGACAGGGTGATTTTGAGAAGGAGTTATATCCGACTCTGATTTCCGGAGGAAATTATAGCTGGATGGAACTCTCTCCCAATCGATGGTCCAAGTTGTTTCGAAGAGAGATTCTGATGAAGAATCTGCAGTTCTGCGATGAACGGGTTACCGTTGGGGAGGATCTTCTGATGGTCTTCTCTGTATTGCCCTTTGCAAAATCCATCACAGTCTTGAAGGATTTTCACCCCTATCACTATCGGATCCACAGGGCCTCCATGATGCATCAGTTCAAAGAGGAAACCTATTCCCGGCTGGAGCTGCTGCGTCAACGAATGCTGGAGCTGGATCAGCAGTTTTCCTATGATTTTTCTGTGCAGATCAATACCTATTTCGTTAAGCTGATGCTGGAACAGCTGGACTACGAGATGCTTTTTGCCAATGAATCCAAAGAGCAGCTGAAGCAGCGAATGAGGTGGATCAGGGAGAACGATTGTTTCTGTGCCTCTCTGGGGAATTCAGAAACAAAACGACTGCCATTGAAATACAGGCTCTATCTGTTCTGTGTCACCCATGGGCTGTACAGTCTGCTGCTTCTGATCCGCAGTTCGAAAAAAATACGGGAGTATTCCCGTCCCGATGACGGGCAGAAGGATGAAAGATGAGTAAGATAAAAAAACGTATCATAAAAAATCTCTTTGCAGCACTGCTGTCACAGGCTGTGACCTTTATCCTGGCATTTCTGATTCCCCGCCTGTTTCTTGTGAACTTTGGCTCAGAGGCCAAGGGACTGATCTCCACCATCACACAGATCTTCAATTATCTGTGGCTGTTGGAGGCGGGAGTGGGACTGGCTACTACCCAGGCACTTTACGGTCCTGTCAGTCGTCAGGATGAGGATTCCATCAATGCCATTATGACAGCCACCCACCAGTATTATAAGAAAACCGGTTATCTGTATCTTACAGCCGTTGTACTCTTTGCAGTAGTATTTTCCCTGGGTTCCAAGTCCAGTTTTCAGCCCTGGGTGGTATTTGTCATCGTTCTGATGCAGGGGCTCCCCAGTGTTCTCACCTATCTGGTGCAGGGCAAATACCGTCTGCTGCTGGAGGCAGAGGGTAAGGCCTATATCTTTAACAACCTGCAGACAGCCATGAACTTTTTTATGAGCTTTGGAAAGGTGTTTCTTTTATATCTTTCAGCGAATATCCTGCTGGTGCAGTCTGTCTCCTGTATGGGTGCAGTGATCCAGGTGGTGTGTCTGGTATGGTATGTGAAGCGAAATTACAGATGGCTGGATCTGAAGGTGAAGAAGCCGGATTATGAAGCCATTTCTGAAAAATCAGCGGTGCTGATCCACCAGATTTCCGGTGTGATCTTCAACAATACAGATGTACTGCTTCTTTCCGCCTTCTGCGGGTACATGGTTTCCAGTGTATACACGGTATATCAGATGTTTTTCCAGTATATGGAAACGCTGATCACCACCCTTTCTTCCAGCATTAATTTCAGTCTGGGGCAGCTGTTCCATTCCGACAGAGAACGGTTTCTCAAAGTAATGGATCTCTATGAGACGGTATATCTGATGATTATTTTTATTCTGAATACGGCGGTGTACCTGTTTATTCTTCCTCTGATCGCAGTCTACACAAGAGGAATCAATGACATTGAGTATATCGATTCCCGATTGCCCATTCTGTTTGTTCTCATCAGTCTTCTGGCGAATGGCAAGATGCCCACCAACCTTGTGATCAATATTGCGGAACGTTTCTCCAATACCCGTCCCCATGCCATCATCGAGGTGGTGATCAATCTGGTGGTTTCTGTATTTGCTATCTGGAAATTCGGAATCTGTGGCGGTTTGATGGGAACCATTGCAGCCCTTCTGTTCCGGGCCAATGTGATGATCATCTACGCAAATGTCTATATTCTGGGACGAAATCCCTTAAAGACCTATAAAAAATGGGGAGCATATTTCCTGGTATTTCTGTTGGTGATCCGGGTTCTGGATCCGCAGAGGCATATGCTGAACAGCTATCCGGCAATCTTTGGCTATGGTTGTGTCTACGGCTGCATCATCGCTCTTGTTTTTGTTGTATTTACCTGTTTTCTGCAGCCCTCTCTTCCCAGGGCAGTGCTGCAGATGGCAAAGAACTGGAGAAAATAATCATGAAGATAGAAAAGAAGATTCATTATTGCTGGTTTGGTGGAAATCCACTGCCTGAGTCGGTGGAGTACTGCATCCAAAGCTGGAAAAAATACTGTCCGGATTATGAGATCATTCAATGGAATGAGAGTAATTTTGATGTGCAGCAGAATCGCTATATGAGAGAGGCCTATCAGCAGAAAAAGTGGGCCTTTGTCAGCGACTATGCCAGATTGAAGATCATCTACGATCAGGGAGGGATCTATCTGGATACAGATGTGGAGCTGGTGCGTTCCCTGGATACTCTTCTTGAACAGGAGGGTTTTATGGGGTTTCAGAATAAGGAAACCGTTGCCACCGGTCTGGGATTTGGTGCGGTGGCCGGTCACTGTCTTATAAAGGCCTTATTGGATGATTATGAAGAGATATCATTTTTTAACAGGGACGGCTCCATGGATCTTACTCCCTGCCCCAATCGGAATACCGCATGCATGGTGCAGCTGGGCCTGCAGGCCGATGGTACAAGACAGACTCTTCAGGGGATTGAGATCTATCCGGCGGAGTATTTCTCCCCACTGGACTGGAAAACCGGGAAGTTAAAACTGACAGAGAACAGCTATTCTATTCATCGCTATGATGCTTCCTGGCTGGATAAGAAGGAGCATCGGTGGATGAAGGTGCAGCAGGTAATCGGCGAAAAGAACTGCTACAGGATACGATACAGTATACCTGAACGCCTGAAGAAACTGTTTGGAAGATAAGAGAAGGAGAATATGCGATTGGATACCACAGGAAAACTGCTTTCTGTCATTATTCCGGCCTACAATGAGGAGCTGATGATACAGAAGGCGGCAGAAACCATTCACACAATACTGGAAAACGAGAAGATTCCCCATGAGCTGTTGTTTGTCAATGACGGTTCCTCTGACGGAACCTGGGGACAGATCAGTGCCCTTTCCCAGACAGAGTCCTGGATGAAAGGCATCTGTTTTTCCAGAAATTTTGGAAAAGAGGCGGCCATGTTTGCAGGGATGTATTATGCAGCGGGAGACTGCTGTGTGCTCATCGACTGTGATCTTCAGCATCCGCCCCAGAAAATCGTTGAGATGTATCGGCTCTGGGAGCAGGGATACGAGGTGATCGAAGCGGTGAAAACTGACAGGGGGAAGGAAAATCCTCTTCATACACTGGCGGCAGCCTGCTTCTACAGCATGATCAGCAAGGCAACGGGCATGGATATGTCCAGAGCCTCTGATTTTAAGCTCCTGGACCGCAAGGCCGTCACAGTACTGCTGAATATCCGTGAGAAAAATGCCTTCTTCCGGGCCCTTTCCTCCTGGATCGGTTTCCGCACCACCCAGGTGGAGTTTGAGGTACAGGAGCGGACAGCCGGCACTTCCAAATGGTCCACCATGTCACTGGTGCGCTATGCTGTTTCCAATATCAGTTCATTTTCCACAGCCCCCATGCAGCTGGTAACGTTGCTGGGAGTTGTAATGCTGGTATTTTCCGTGCTTCTGGGAATCTCCACCCTGTATGACAAATTTACAGGGATCGCACCGGAGGGATTTACCACAGTCATCATTGTACAGCTGTTTACCGGCAGTATTATCATGATGAGTCTGGGACTGATCGGCTACTATATTTCCAGAATTTATGAGGAAGTAAAGGGGCGGCCACGATTTGTTGTAGCGGAAACCTCCGGAGAGGTGGAGGAAAAGCCGCAGCTTTCATAGGGGGGATGAATTATGCAGCCAGAGATGGCATTCTATAAGCTGAGAAAAGGGATCCGACGGGAATGGATCCTCTGTATCGTTTCTGTTTTTGTGTTTGGTTTACTGGCACATAGTTTCAAATTTACGAATTTTATACCTAACTGGGATTCTGTTCTGAATCTGAATACAGATCAGAACAAGATCAATCTGGGAAGATGCTTTCTGCAGGCGGCCTGTTCTCTGGGCTCCTATTATGATCTTCCCTGGATTAACGGGTTACTTTCACTGTTGTACATTTCACTTTCAGCGGTTTGTGTGTCAGAAGTCTTTCAGATCCGAAAGACCATTCCACTGGTGCTGCTGGGGGGACTTATGGTGACATTTCCCACTGTCACCTCCACATTTGCCTATCAGTACACAGCTGACGGATATTTTCTGGCACTTCTCTGTGTCAGCGGGGCCACCCTCCTGGCAGTGCGGGGAGGTAAGATGGCCATCCTGCCTTCAGCCGCTCTTCTTGCCTTCAGTCTTGGCATTTACCAGACCTATATCACCTTTGCCATGGTGCTGATGCTGCTTTTCCTGGTGGATCAGCTTCTGTTTCAGCAGATGAGCATCCGAAGCTTCTGGAAAACAGCAGGGAAGTTTGCTGCCACGGGAGTGCTGGGTGCAGCAGGATATATGATCTGCATGAAGGTGATGACTGCCCTGGAAGGCATTGGATTATCCCACTATCAGGGGATTGAGAGTGCCTACAGCATGGAAAGTCTGAATCTGATGGCGGCTGTTAAGAGGGCATTATACAGGTTTTTGATCTATTTCCTGAATTTTTCTGAAGGAATCAATCTGTCTGTACTGCTGAATATGATTTTGTGGGTACTGCTGGCGGTGCTGCTGGTGGCTGCCCTGGTAAAGCAGCAGCTCTGGAAGGAGCCTGCGCGGATTCTTCTGATTCTTCTTTGTATCGGATTACTGCCCCTGGCATCCTTTGCACTGTATTTTGCCACTCCTGATCTGGATTATCACAATCTGATGCGCATGTGTCTGTGTCTGATCTATATGATTCCTCTGATCTTCTATGAGCGTATGGAGAAGCTTTTACCTGCAGCTTTGCAGATGAAACAGTGGTCCATCCTTGTTCTGACCTCTCTGGTCATCTACAACTTTATTCTGCTTGCAAATATCAGCTATCAGAAGATGCATATGGCCTATGAGAAATCCTACGGAGTTGCCATTCGTATTGCAGATCGCATTGAGCAGACTCCCGGGGCAACGGACTGCAGAAAAATTGCGGTGCTGGGTCATCTGCCGGGAAGTCAGGCGATTTCAGTAAATTTTCCTCTGGATATGACAGGCATCACAGACAGCTATATTATCAGAAAGCAGGATCCGGAGATGCAGGAAAATGTTCTCCAGATATTTCTTCAGGATTATACCGGTCTTTCCTTTGAGGATACCACACTGGAGGAGATCCAGAGGATTCAGCAGTCTGAGGAATACCGTCAGATGGGCTGCTGGCCGGAACAGAATGGTATTCTGGTCATGGGAGATACACTTGTGATCCGATTTGCAGAGGATCAAGCATATGTACAGCAATAGATGAGGTGAATATGAAACGACCACATATTTATATCCATGCGGATGACTATGGCATGACGCCGGAAACCTGTAAAAGGATACTGGATTGTCGGGACCATGGATGTCTGAACAGCATCAGCATTATGCCAAATGGCTGTCTGAAGGAAAAAGAAGAGCTGGAGAATGTCCAGGATCTTGATAAGGCAGTGCATCTGAATCTTGTGGAGGGAAAAGCACTGACTCCGGCAGAGCAGATTCCCCTGCTGGTAAGGGAGGATGGCTATATGAAAAACTCCTTTTTCCAGCTGCTGCTGTTGTCTCTGTCGGGAAAACGAAAAGAACTGGAACAGGAGATGGAGCTGGAACTGAAAGCCCAGATTCATGCAGTACAGAGACTGCTTCCCCGGGGAAGGGCCCTGATGCTGGACAGCCATCAGCATACCCATATGATTCCCCTGATCTTCCGGGTCCTTCTTCGGATTGTAAAGGAAGAGCAGCTGCCGGTGAGTTATCTGAGAATCTCAGCAGAGCCTCTTCTTCCTTTTCTGAGGGAACCCTCCCTGTTTCGGACCATTCAGCCGGTAAATCTGGTGAAAAATCTTCTTTTGAATTTTTTATGGCTTTTTGAGAAACCTGCATGGAAAAAAAGCGGAATTCCAGGAGCTATATTCTGTGGAATTCTTTTCTCCGGCCATATGGACGGACAGCGGGTAATGAAAGTGGTTCCCCACTTTTACAGTCTGGCAAAAAAGAAAGGGATGAATCTGGAGTTTCTGTTTCATCCAGGCTATACAGAGCCAGGGGAGGAGCTGTTCGATCCCTGGAAAAAGGAGTTTCACAGCTTCTATCTTTCCTGCGGAAGAAAAGAGGAGTTTGATGCCCTTCACAATAAAAAACTGCAAAGGATGCTGACAGGAAATTATGAATAAGAACACAGAAAATCATTTTTTATATTATCTGAAGGGGCTTGGCTGTATCAGTGTGACCTTTGCTCACTGCCCCTTTCCGGGGCTTGTGGGAATTCTTGTAAACGGCTATGCCCGTTTTGCAGTACCCATGTTTTTTATGGTCTCCGGCTATTATCTTCTTACAGGCTCAGGAAAGGCACCCACCTGGTCTGATCTTATGAGAGACAGATGTAAAAAGGCGGGCAGGATGCTTGGTATGGGACTGGCACTGTATGGTCTGTGGCGTCCCCTGCAGCTTCTTGTCACATCTGGAAGCATAGCAGTGGTGAAGGAGTGGTTCCTGAATCTCTTTCACCCCAGATCTCTGTTTTCCATGGTTGTGCTGAATGATATGACATCCATCGGAGGCCATCTCTGGTATCTTGCTTCCCTCCTGTACTGTTATCTTTTTCTCTGGATCATTGGTCCCAGGTGGCTGAAGGAAAGAGCGTGGATTCCGGTGCCTATTCTTCTGATGGGGCATATGATACTTCGGGCCATTGCGGATTTTCATGGGATTCAGGAGGTTTTCGGAATACCGGTTTATATTATTCTTCGAAACTGGCTGATGATGGGAGTGCCTTTTTTTATGACCGGTGTTCTGATTCGTCGGAATCAGCAGCAGATCCTGGAGCTGATCAGTGAGAAAGCTGTAAAAATCCTGTTCTGGGCAGGGGTACTGCTTAGCGGAGCAGAATTCCTGCTGACCTACTTCCATATAGGTACAGATAAGGAACTGTATCCGGGAATTGTTCTGATGGTGGTATCCATGTTTCTGTATGCGGTGCGGAATCCGGAAAAAAAGGGTATTCCTGTTGTTGGTGTTGTGGGAAAACGATATCTGTTACCCATCTATCTGATCCATCTTGCTGTGATTGAAGGAATGCAGATCATATACTATTACCTGAGAATTATTGATGCTGCCTGGTACCCCTGGGTGGCCCCTGTGATCAACAGCATCCTCTCCATCTGTGGTGCTGTGATCTGGAGTAATTGCTGGAGCAGGCTCACTCTGGGCTGGAAGCGGAAAAGGGGTGAAAAATGAAGGTAGTAATACTTGCAGGAGGTTTTGGAACAAGAATCAGTGACGAAAGTCAGTTTAAACCAAAACCAATGGTGGAACTGGGAGGAAAACCCATCCTCTGGCATATTATGAAGCTGTATTCCCACTATGGATTCAATGAGTTTATTATCTGCGCAGGATATAAGCAGCATGTGATCAAGGAGTATTTTGCAGACTATTTTCTTCATATGTCTGATATCACCTTTGATTTTACAAATGGAAAGAATGAGATGATCGTGCACCGAAACAATTCTGAGCAGTGGAAGGTTACGGTTGTGGATACTGGTCTCAACACCATGACCGGCGGTCGTGTGAAGAGAGTCAGAGAATATATCGGAGACGAACCCTTTATGCTGACCTACGGTGATGGCGTATCGGATCTGAATCTTTCGGAACTGCTTGCTTTTCATCAGAGCCACGGAAGGATGGTCACTCTCTCCGCCTATAACGTGGGCCAGCGCTTTGGTGTGCTGGATATTACAGAGAGTGGACGGATTACAGAATTTCGTGAAAAGATCCAGGGTGACGGAAATATGATCAACATCGGTTATATGGTATGTAATCCGGAATTTCTGGATCTGATCCAGGATGACTCCACTGTTCTGGAGAAAAAACCTCTGGAGGAAGCAGCACGTCAGGGACAGCTGGTTGCTTACAAGCACAAGGGCTTCTGGCAGTGTATGGATACTCCAAGGGAGAAAAAACAGCTGGAGAAGATGCTTGAGGAGGGCAATGCCCCCTGGACCATCTGGGAGAAATAAAGAATCGAAAGGCAAAATGTTATGAATCTGGATTTTTACAGAGGTAAACGTGTTTTTGTAACCGGACATACCGGGTTTAAAGGCAGCTGGCTGTGCAGAATGCTGGTGAAGGCCGGAGCAGAAGTGACGGGTTATGCACTGGAGCCCCCCACCACTCCGGATCTCTTCTCCCTGGCGGAGCTGGAAGGCTGTATGAACAGTGTGACAGGGGATATCCGTGATTTTGATCATCTGTACCAGGTATTTCAGGAGGCAGATCCGGAAATCGTATTCCATCTGGCGGCACAGCCCCTTGTGAGAGAGAGCTACCTGGATCCCCGGACAACCTATGAGACCAATGTGATGGGAACGGTTAATATTCTGGATTGTGTGCGCAGAAGCACCGGGGTGAAAAGTGTTCTGAATGTCACAACAGATAAGGTATACAGAAACAACGAATGGTGCTGGGGCTACAGAGAGGATGAGCCGCTGGAGGGCTTCGATCCCTATTCCAACAGCAAAAGCTGTTCTGAGCTGGTTACCAGCAGCTATCTGAACAGCTTTTTCCAGGGAGAACATGCTCCCGCTGTATCCACTGCAAGGGCAGGTAATGTGATCGGAGGCGGAGATTTTGCAAAGGACCGGATCATTCCCGACTGTGTTCGGGCGGCCAGTGAGAAAAAGACCATTATTCTTCGCAATCCAAACTCCGTGAGACCCTACCAGCATGTGCTGGAGCCGCTGGGAGTTTATCTGTTGATTGCCTGGAAGCAGTACGAGGACCCCTCTTTGGCAGGATCCTACAATGTGGGACCGGATGAATGTGACTGCATCACCACAGGGGAACTGGCAGATCTGTTCTGCAGAACCTGGGGAGAGGGCATGACCTGGGAATACCAGAGGGAGACAGCAGCACCCCATGAGGCCAACTTCCTGAAGCTGGATACCAGCAAGGTGAAGCAGGTATTTGGCTGGAAACCCCGCTGGCACGCGGAGCACTGTATGGAACAGGTGGTTCGATTCAGCAAGGTCTGGCTGTCCGGAGGCAATCTGGCGGCTGAGATGGATGCAGAGATCGAAGCCTATCTGGGGCTTTCAGATGAGGGAAGATAAAAAGAGGGTGTGATACAATGAAAAAACACGCAATGATCACAGGGGCAGATGGCTTTATCGGCAGAAATCTGGTGGCGGAGCTGTTAGAACAGGGCTGGCAGGTTACTGCTGTTGTGAGAAATACAGAAAAGGCCAGAGGGTTGCTGGGCACCCATGAGAAGCTCCGGCTCCTTGCCTGTGATATGAATCATTATACTGATCTGGCAGACAGATGGGATCTGGGGGATGTGTCCGTCCTGTTTCATCTGGCCTGGGCCGGTGTATCGGACCAGAGCAGTATGGAGTATGAAATCCAGCTGAACAATGTAAAGTGCAGCTGCGATCTTCAGAGGGCGGCACAGAAGCTGGGAATCCCCCGACTGGTGTATGCAGGAAGCATTATGGAATTTGAGCATCAGAAGGCACTGGACAGCGGCTATTATCAGGTATCCCTTCGGAATACCTATCCTGTGGCAAAGACAGCTGCCAGAAGCCTTCTTCAGATACAGGCTGCCAATGGAGGAATGGAGTACATTCCCGTTATCATTTCCAATATCTATGGTCCCGGGGAGAATTCTCCCAGACTGATCAACACCGCCATCAGAAGTCTTCTGGACAGAAAGCATATGAGCTTTACCAGGGCAGAGCAGATGTATGACTTTATCTACATCAGGGATGCTGTCAGGGCAATCCGCATGGCAGGGGAGCAGGGGAAGAACAACAGGCTGTATTATATCGGCAGCAAAAGGCAGATGCCTCTGAAGCAGTATCTGTTCCGAATGCGTGATCTTCTTGCCCCTGATATGGAGCTGGGACTGGGAGAGATTCCCTTTAAGGGGGTCAGTCTCACCTTTGATGAATTTGATACACAGGGACTGTATGAGGATTTCGGCTTTACGCAGGAGTATACCTTTGAAGAAGGGGTACGCCTCACTGCAGAAGCCATTCAGGAGGCGTTCTTGAACAAAGGAAGGGTTTAGTAGTATGAAAACGATCACAGTAGTGGTTCCTACCTATAATGAGGAAGGAAACATTCAGGGTACCTATGACAGACTGCGTCATGTGTTTGAGACACAGCTGCCACAGTATCGCCTGGAGATTTTATATATTGATAATCTGTCCACCGACAGAACAAGGGCCAAGATCTGTAGTCTGGCAGAGCAGGATGACCGGGTAAAAGCCATCTTTAATGCCAGAAATTTTGGATATTCCCGCTCCATTTACTATGGACTGAGTCAGGCAACGGGAGATGCAGCGGTGCTGATGAATGCAGATATGCAGGATCCCCCGGAAGTGATTCCAGAGATGGTGCGCAAATGGGAAGAGGGAAGTAAGGTTGTTGTTGGAATTAAGAACAAGAGCAGGGAATCCAGGATTCTTTACTTTATCAGACAGGTCTACTATCGATTCATTAAGAAGATCAGTGAGATCGAGCATATCGAGCAGTATGACGGGTTTGGATTGTACGATCAGTCCTTTATCCGCGTATTAAGAGAGGTGAGGGACTCCAACCCCTATCTCCGTGGAATTGTATCAGAGCTGGGCTTTTGTCGTTCAGAAGTATATTATGAGCAGGATGTGCGCAAGGCAGGAAAAACAAAATTCAACTTTTTCCGCCTCTACGATGTGGCAATGCTGGGAATCACATCCTATTCCAAGGTATTTATGAGACTTGCCACCTTTTCCGGTCTGATCATTGGCAGTTTAAGCATCGCCACTGCCATCTTTACCCTGGTCAGAAAGCTGCTTTTCTGGAGCAAATTTCCAATCGGAACAGCAGCCATCTCCATCGGCGTTTTCTTTTTCGGTGGGATTCAGCTGTTTTTTATCGGTATCATCGGTGAGTACATCAGTAACATCAATATCCGTGTGATGGGTCGTCCCCTTGTGGTGGAAGAGAGAAGGATCAATTTCCCTGAGGTGGAAGAGAAGAAACCAGAGAACAAAGAGGAGTGTAGCAATGGATAAGTTATATATTGTACTTCCGGCCTACAATGAAGAGGATAATATCCAGCAGGTAATCGATCAGTGGTATCCCGTTGTAGAGAAGATCGGGGAGGACAGCCGTCTTGTTATCGTCAATGACGGAAGCCGTGATAATACCTATGCTGTTATGCAGGAGTGTGGAAAGACAAGACCACAGTTTATCCCGGTAACAAAGCCAAACGGAGGTCATGGAGCCACTTTGTTATTTGCTTATCAATACGCTTTGGAGCAGGGAGCGGATTACGTGTTCCAGACCGATTCAGACGGACAGACACTGCCGGAGGAGTTCTGGCAGTTCTGGGAGAAACGAGAGGAATATGACATTCAGATCGGTCACAGAAACAGACGCCAGGATGGGATTTCCAGGGTGTTTGTAACAAAGGTACTGAAGGCAGTGGTTCGGATCTGCTTTGGTGTGAATTCTGCAGATGTGAATACCCCTTTCCGCCTGATGAGCGCACAGACGCTGGCAGAAAAGATCCGGCAGATTCCAAAGGATTTCAATCTGTCCAATGTACTGCTCTCTGTTCTATATGAGAGAGGACATGCCAGAATCCGGTATGTACCTATTACCTTCCGCCCAAGACAGGGTGGTGTGAATTCCATTAATCTGCGTAGAATCTTCAGGATTGGTGTTCAGGCGGTGAAGGATTTCAAAGAAATCAACCGCAGCCTGAGCAGCAACTGATATACTGTTAACGAGAGAAGGGGACTGCGAAAGTCCTCTTTTCTGACAGCGGCCCATCACTTTCAGATGGTGGGTACTTAAAAAAGAAAGGTCTCGTATAATGAACAAGATAATTCAGAAAATGCCCGCTACGGGCAAAGGGGAGGGCAGAAGGCTGAAGCCTCTGACCCTGCTGTTTGGAATTGTTCTGATCAACACCCTTCTGTTTCTGTTTCTGCTGCCAAAGCTGGGGCAGCATGGCTTTGACTGGATCGTGATGGAGAACAATTCCGATTTTGAATCTGCCGACTACTTTCTGGTGATGCTCTTTTCGCTGGGAAAGGAAAAGGTATATGAGTTTGGTGTGGATGCCTGTTATTCCCCGCTGTCCTATGTATTTTTCTATCTCATCAGCAAGGCAACAGCTGCAGATCAGCTGCTGGCAGGGGTGGATCTGTTTTCCCTGCCCTATGAAGAACTGATCCGTATGACTCCCAAACTGCTGTCCAGCCCCTATCATCTCCTGGGATTTCTCATGTATACCCTGGGAGGCATTGGGCTGTTTCTCTATGCAGTCAGCCGGCTGAATCTGCCAAAAACCAGAGAACGTCTTCTCTGTTTTACTGTATTAACCTCTGTTCCCCTGCTGTTTGGCGCTGTGGAGAGGGGAAATCTCACCATGTATGTGGCAGCCCTGACCCTGATCGCCTTTCTTCTGAAGGATGCAGAGTCAAAATGGGCAAGAGAGGCAGCCCTGCTGTTGATTGCCATTGCAGCAGGACTGAAATTCTATCCCGCCTTCATGGGTCTTCTGTATTTAAGAGAAAAACGCTTTAAGGAAGCAGGAAGACTGATCGTTTATGGAATTCTTGCCGTATTCCTGCCCTTTGCCTTTTGCGGTGGAATGGAGGGGCTGGGTACCATGCTGTCCAATCTGTCCATTCTTGCCATGGGTAATGCCTATGTGTGCCGTCTGCAGTTTCTGCAGGGCGTGCTCGGCACCATGGGCATTTACGGAGGTTTGAATAAGCTTCTCAATACCTGTTTTATTCTGGTGCTGCTGATCTTTATTCTGATTACCGGAAATACGACAAGAAGAATGGTATTTCTGGCGGCAGCCCTGGCGATGTATCCGCCAAATGCCTATCGCTATACCCTGCTGTTTTTCCTGATTCCTCTGTTCAGCTGGATCAGGGAAGAGGCGGAGGTTTGCAGTGCCATGAATTTTCTGAAGGCAGTTCTCTATGCCTGTATATTCAGTATTCCCACCATCTGGGGTATTGCAACCGGCTTTACGCTGACCTTTGGATATTACACCATGACCTATGTGGAGTTCTTTATCTATCTGGCGGCCTGGTGTCTCCTTGGCGTTTCTGTTCTGGAGGAGCTCTCAGCAGTGGTGACCTGGGTTCGTACAAGAAGAAAAGGAGAAATGTGCAGTGAAGACTAATACTGACTGGAAAAAGCTCGCAGGTCCTCTGATCTGTCTGTATGTCTTTGGTATGGCATTTCTGATCATGATGCAGTCCAATATGAATCCTGTGCATACCATGCTTCCCAATGTGGATTCCGGTGTGTTTCACTATGTGGCATCAGTGATGAAAGACGGGGGGCTGATGTACAGAGATACCTTTGATCATAAGGGCCCCCTTCTGTATGCCATCAACTATGCAGGAATGCTGCTGCATTACTATTCCGGAGCCTGGTTTCTGGAATTTCTGTGCATCCTTGCATGGGCAGGCTGCACCTACAGAACTGCAAGACTGTTCTGCGGCAGAGTTGGATCCTGTTTTACAGTATTCTTAAGCACCACAGCTGTGCTGAGCTGTTTTCTGGGAGGAGGATATCCGGAGAGTTATTCCCTCTGCTGCATCAGTGGTGCCCTGTATATCTTTTCAGATTACTATCTGAATCAGAAGATCAGCAGGCTTCGGCTGGTGGTCTGTGGCGGCCTGATGGGCTGTGTACTGATGCTGAAGCCCAATCTGATCTCTGTATGGCTTGTATTCTGCATCTCCTCCATCATTCTGAAGCTTATGAACAGAGAAGTCAAAGAGCTGCTGTCCCTGATGGGCTTCTTTATCCTGGGACTGTGCGGGGTGCTTCTGCCATTTCTTCTGTATCTGGTGAGCAAGGGGATTCTGGGGGATTTTATCAATACCTATATCCTGTTCAATCTCACCTATTCAGGGGATGCAGCTGCAGGCTCTGGGGTGGTGGTAATGGCAAGGGATTTTACAAGAGAGCTGCTGACTCCCACACTGATTTTGCTTCTTCTGGCGCTGAGAACAAAAATGAACAGGCCGTACTGGTGGACCTGTCTGGCCTATACGGTTCTTACCCTGGTGCTCTGCTGCATGAGCGGCAGTGATTATGTATATTACCGGCTGGTGCTGGTGCCCTGCTTTGCTGCACCTATGGCAGCATTCCTGGGGGGCTTTGACAGAGAAAAAAGACTGGTTCAGGTGCTTCTGGTGCTGGGAATTACTGTATTTGCCCAGAGCTGGGTACCCTATGTGCGTCAGTGTCTGTATCATTTTAAGCATATGTCCACTGAGGTGGATCTGGGGGATGAGGAACACAGAGAACTGTTCCGTCTCATTGAAGAAAAGCTGGATGAGGATGAGCCCTTTATTGTGTATGGCAATGAGGATGCCTTTTATTACTATAGCCACCGAATGGCGGCCTCCAGATACTCTTTCCAGTATCCGGTGATTCTGATGGACGAGGAGATCAGAGAGGAGTTCTTCCAGGAGGTGGAGGAGAACCAGCCAAAGCTGATCCTTGTGCAGAGTCAGTGGTGCGAGGACCAGTTTATTACTGAGTTTCTGGAGACACACCCCTATGAATGTATTACTGATCTGGAAAATTATGCTCTGTATCAGAGAGAGGGAACCACTGCAAGCAGGTACCGGTGATTCATGAGCAGATAGCGAAGTGGATTGCGAAGGTTCGTTGTACTGTTCGTAAAAAAAGAAAAAACCGTCGGAGAAAATCGCTTATGATTCTTTTCCGGCGGTTTTTTGTGTGTGTAATAAAGTAATGTGGAAATACGTGTTCTGCATAGTCTTATTTTGCAGAAATTCTGTTCTGTTTCTGGAATAAGTACTCTGCCTCGAAAAGTAATTTAAAGAATTTCATAATGTTTTTCCTCGCTTTCTTTGTTTTTTGATTTATCTGTATTATATACAGCCAATGGGTAATTGTCAACAATAAAATATAATATTTTTTGTGCAATACTTACTAATTACGAATGTTTACTTAACATTGATAGGGATTTAACAGAGTTTATGCTGGGGAATATGCACAATATTAATAAGAAGAAATTATATATATTCACTTTGCGATTAAGGAGGAACAGGGGAGATTATCTCCTGAAAATCTGTTGGAAGGAATGAAGGAGAAAAACAGCTGTCAAAAAGAAGGATTCTATTGTATACTGAAGATAAGAGAAGAGATGTGTATTGTAGCAGAAAATGATATTCCGAAAGGAGGCAATTATGGGACTGTTAAAGAGAAACAAACCAGAGGAAAAAGAGTATTTAGACGGGCAGATTACAGAGGTTGAGCAGAAACTGATCGCAGCACTTCGCCTGCTGTATGATGCAGGTATTCTTACCAATGAGGAATATCGTGAGAAAAAGGCAAAGATTCTTGAAATCAATTAACAGAGAACATGGATCCGGGGACTGCTTTGGCAGTCCCTGTTTGTTGCAGCCCGGTTTCGGGGAGTATGAAAAAGAGAAGGATAAGATGCAGGTAACAGTAATCAGATCGAACAGAAAGTCCATTTCCATACAGATCAACCGGGATCTGACCATCCTGGTGCGGGCACCAAAAGCCGCCACCGATCAGGCAATCCAGCAGCTGCTTCGGGAAAAGCAGGACTGGATCCTTCACTCTCTTGGAAAAATGCAGGAGAGAAATGCTGCCCTGCAGCAGCAGGAGATGCAGCCGCTGACACGGGAGGAAATTCTGCATCTGGCGGATAAGGCCATGAAGGTGATTCCTGAGCGAGTGGCCTATTATGCAGAGAAAGCAGGAGTAACCTATGGACGGATTACCATCCGGAACCAGAAAACAAGATGGGGCAGCTGCAGCGGTAAGGGGAATCTGAATTTCAACTGACTGCTGATGCTGGCCCCCCTGGAGATTCTTGATTATGTGGTGGTGCATGAACTGTGCCATCGGAAGGAAATGAACCATTCCAAAGCCTTTTGGGCTGAGGTGGAGAGAGTGCTGCCGGACTATAAACAACGGCAGCAGTGGTTGAAAAATGAGGGTGCCCTCCTCATGAGAAGGGGCCATGGAGAACTATGAAAAACCCGCAGGAGGTGGAGAAATCCACAGCCTGCGGGTTTTTCATTTACCTGGAAATAACATTAATTATCAGGAAAAACAACACACTTCCCACAACAGAAGCGTTTAGCTTGGTTTTTTATAGAAAGAAAAAACAATTCAGACAAAATGTATTAAACCCATTGACAAAGTAGGTTTAATGCTTTACCATACTAATTACCTACTAGCGGGGTAGGTAAATGAATGGGGACAGGAGAACAGAAAGATGAATCATACACATACACATGACAATATTGACAGAGAACCGGAAATCGCACCACATAATCACAGAGCAATCATTGGATTTGATAAGAATGGAATCCCGAAGGTACTGGTACCGGTAAGCGGAACACATACCCACGTGGATGAGGATGGAAATGTTTACGAGCATGTCCATGATACCTTCCAGGATGATTATATGAAAGCGGTGAATGCATATAAGAAAACATTCCCAAGCAAGGAAGAGCAGATTGAAAACACACCGGATCCCGCTGTAAAGGAGATGCTGCTTCGCATGGGACAGATCGGAATGGACACAGCCTTTGACAGATTTGATGCCCAGAAGCCACAGTGTAACTTCGGACTGTGCGGAACCTGCTGTAAGATCTGCAACATGGGTCCCTGTAAGATCACACCGAAATCACCAAAAGGTATCTGTGGTGCAGATGCAGATATCATTGTTGCAAGAAACCTTTTAAGAGGTGCCGCTGCCGGAGCCGCTCAGCATGGAATGCATGCCAGAGAGGTGATCCTGATGCTGAAATGGGCAGCTGAGGGCAAGCTGAATGTTCCTATCGTAGGTGAGTACAAGATCTACCAGATGGCAGAGGCATACGGAATCAAAACAAAAAACAGACAGTTAAAGAATATCACCATCGACCTTTGCAATGTGCTTCTTGAGGATCTCTCCCGCACAGAGCCAAAGGATTATGAGACTATCAAGGCCTGTGCACCGGCAGAGCGCCAGAAGCTGTGGAAGGAGATGGATATCCTGCCCATCAGTGCCTATCACGAGGTGTTTGAGACATACCACAAAACAGGCTGTGCCACCGACGGAGATTTCGATTCCCTGATGAAACAGTTCCTGCGTTGTGGTCTGGCATTTACCTACTCAGGTGTTGTTTCCACCTCCATCGCCACAGATGCACTTCTGGGTGTGGGAGACAGAACCACTGCAAAGGTAAACATCGGAGCACTGAAAAAAGGCTATGTAAATATTGCAGTTCACGGACATCTGCCTGTCCTTGTAAGAGAGATTGTAAAGATGGGTCAGAGCGAGAAATACCAGAAGCTGGCAAAGGAAAAAGGAGCAAAGGGCATTCAGTTCTACGGCATCTGCTGCTCCGGACTGTCTGCAATGTACAGATATGACGGAGTAATCCCTCTTTCCAATGCCATCAGCGCAGAGCTGGTTCTTGGAACAGGCGCCCTGGATCTCTGGGTAGCAGATGTGCAGGAGGTATATCCGGCCATCATGGACGTGGCAAGATGCTACAAGACCACCGTTGTTACCACCTCCGATTCTGCAAGACTTCCGGGTGCAGAGCATATTGGATATGACCATCACCACTCCAATCTTGCCCATACCCAGGAGATCGCTGCAAGAATTATTGAGCGTGCCATTGAAAGCTTTGAGGCAAGACAGGGAATTCCTGTATTTATTCCACAGTATGAGGTGGAGGCAGAGGTTGGATTCTCCCTGGAATACCTGCATAAACACTATGGCAGCATGAAACCAATTGCTGACGCTGTAAGAGAGGGCAAGATCCTTGGCGTTGTAAACATGGTTGGCTGCAACAATCCAAAGATTCCATACGAGAAGGCAATCCTGGATGTGTGTGATGTTCTTCTTAAGAATAATGTACTTATTATTACAAACGGATGTGCATCCTTCCCTCTTATGAAGATGGGATATTGCCAGACAAGTGAATTTGCCTATGGAAAATGCGGAGAGGGCCTTCGTTCCTTCCTGGAGAAGGACAATATGCCGCCGGTATGGCATGTGGGAGAGTGTATCGATAATACCCGTTCTTCCGGAATCTTTGCAGGAATTGCAGGAGAGTTTGGAAAGGCACTGTATGAGATGCCATTCGCCTTCTCTTCACCGGAGTGGTCAAACGAGAAGGGAATCGATGCTGCTCTTGGCTTCCGCTTAAACGGAATCAGCTCCTACCACTGTGTGGAGGCGCCTGTTTTCGGATCGCCAAAGGTGATCGAGTTCCTGAAGGAGTCCACAAAATACACACTGAAATCATCCATGATCGTGGATGTGGATCCTGTATCTCTGGGAAATAAGATTGTAAGAGATATGAAAAAGAAGAGAGAGGCTCTTGGATTAGATTGATGTTTTTGAGGAGAGTAGTATTATGAAAAAAATGGTGACATCTATTCTGATCCTGGCAGTTTTTCTGGCATCATTGACAGGCTGCGGCAGTGCTCCTGAGGTGAGATATACAGAGGATGGAAAACAGATCGTGACCATCGGATATCTGCCCATTACCCATGCACTGGCAGTATTTGAAACAAAAGAACTGCTGGATCAGGATCCGGATTCTGATATTACCATCCAGCTGCAGAAATTCAGTTCCTGGACAGATCTGATGGACGCGCTGGATGCAGGTCAGATAGACGGTGCAAGCGTTCTGGCTGAGCTGGCCATGGGGGCAGTCAGTCAGGGAATCAGTCTTAAAGCAGCCGCTTTGGGACACAGGGATGGAAATATTGTGGTTGTATCCAATGAGATCAATAGTGTGGAGGATCTCAGAGGAAAAACCTTTGCCATTCCATCCAACCAGTCCTCCCACAATATTCTGCTTCAGGATATGCTGGCCACAGCGGGAATGGACTTTTATGATATCAATGCCATTCAGCTGTCCCCACCGGAGATGCCGGTATCACTGGCATCAGGCTCTATTGACGGATACTGTGTAGCAGAACCCTTTGGAACTCAGGCAGTGGCTCAGGAATACGGACATATCCTGTTTAACTCAGAGGAACTTTGGAAGGATTCTATCTGTTGTCTCCTGGTGTTCAACGGAGCATATGCGGAGAACCAGTCAGAAACTGTAAACAGGCTTTTGGATATGTATCAGCAGGCAGAAGAAGTGCTGACCAAAGATGAGCAGGTCAGAATTGCTGAAGAGTATCTGGGACAGACAAAGGATATCCTGGAGGCGTCCCTGGAGTATATTTCCTTCCAGGATCTGTCCATAACAGAAGAAAGCTATGAACAGCTGGCCAAGAAAGTTGTAGACTACAGTATTAATGCGTGTCCACCGGACTATGAAGGGTTTGTATATGAAAGACAGTAAGACAAGAGGCTTGATCTCAGTAATTGTATTAGTAATCGTATGGCAGGTGTTATGCGAAGTGACGGGGGTAAACCAGGCACTGGTTCCATCTCCCATAAAAGTTGTAGAGGCGTTTTATGAGCTGATTACAAAGGGTCTGATCGGCAGTATCTCACGAGTAACATTGGTGGGACACATCGGAATCAGTCTGTATCGATTTGCCATTGGATATATCACAGCAGTGATTCTGGCAGTGATTCTTGGATTATTATTCGGATACCACCCAGGTGCCTTTGATGTGATCAACCCAGTGGTTCAGATCATCAGACCTATCGCCCCGGTGGCATTCATGCCATTTATCGTTCTGTGGTTTGGAATTGGAAATCTTCCTGCCATTGTAATTATCTTTATTGCAGCATTTTTCCCTGTGTTTCTTTCCACAGTGGCTGCCACACAGAACGTGAATCCTATTTACCTGAAGGTGGCACAGAACTATGGTCTGGGTAAAATGAAGACCATCTTTGGAATCTGCTTTCCGGCTATCTTCAGCCAGATTGCAAACAGTCTCCGACTTGCTCTGGGAACAGCCTGGATCTTCCTGGTTTCCGGCGAAATGGTTGGTGCACAGTCAGGACTGGGCTTCCTGATCATGGATACGAAAAACTGTATTCGATTTGACAGCCTGATGGCCACAATGATCACCATCGGTGCCATCGGATTTCTCCTGGACTATCTTATGAGAGTGCTGGAGAAGAGGGTAAATCTGTTATTTGGAATCCGACAGGAAGAGAAGTAGGAGGGACAGGAAAATGTTTATTGATATCAATCAGGTCTATGTGACCTTTGAGCATAATCAGAAAACACAGATTGTTCTGGATAATATCAGTTTTGGTATTGAAAAAGGAGAGTTTGTTTGCTTCCTGGGGCCATCCGGTTGCGGAAAATCAACACTTCTGAATACCATTGCAGGTTTTCAGACTCCCACAATGGGCAGTGTTTTCATTAATGGTGAGCAGGTGGAGAAGCCATCTATCCATAATCTGATGATTTTTCAGAATTACGGACTTCTTCCCTGGAAGAGTGTACTGAAAAATGTGGAACTGGGACTGGCGGCAAAGAAGATTCCCAAGGAGGAGCGCAAGGATATTGCAATGAAATATCTCCGCATGGTGGATCTGGAGGATGAGGCCCTGAAGCATCCGGGACAGTTGTCCGGAGGAATGCAGCAGAGGGTAGCCATTGCAAGGGCTCTTGCTGTGGATCCGGAGGTGCTTCTGATGGATGAGCCCTTTGGAGCTCTGGATCCCATCACCAGAATGAAACTGCAGGAGGATCTGAAGAAGATTGCCAGAGAAACCAATAAAACAGTGCTTTTTGTCACCCATGACATTGAGGAGGCAACATTTCTTGCGGACAGGATCGTGATTCTGGATGCAAATCCTGGACGGATCAAGAGTATTGTAAATGTGAATCTCCATAATACCGACAGAACATCGGATGATTTCCTGCAGGCACGTGATAAAGTGTATGAGGCCTTCCAGATGAAGAAAGAGGACTTTATCGAGTATTACATCTGAGGGATGCTGCAGACAACATAATAATCTTTTCCCAAATCGAGAGGTGTCTTTTGTATACGGAATATACAGGGGATGCCTCTTTTGTTTTTGCATGTCAGGGTTGGGTGACCATGGCGTCAGACAATCTGGAAATGTGAAGGACACTGACAGTTGCTTTTTCTATGAACAGAATGATGATATACTTATTATATGAAGTTTAGATTTCTTTTCAGAGAGATAAAGTTTTTTCAAATAGAATTGATCGGAGATGGAGGTGCTATTCCGAGGGTGAGTTCAGGTATTCCAGCAAGGAGCAGCTGATTGATTTCTGTGCTGAACATATGGCAACGGATCAGTGGCCGGCGGAGCAGGTTCGGGCCCATATGGAGGCTGTGGTTCCAAAACTGAGACACTGGAATAAATAGTGGGGCAGGAAATATGGAGTATATTAAGATAACGGAAGAAAATATTGATAAAGAGCACATTTGCTGTGCCATGTCCGGGAAGCAGAGTCTTGCTAAAAAGGAATGGATGAAGCAACGGTTTCAGGAGGGCCTGGTGTTTTACAGAAGTCTGGAACGGGGAAAATGCTTCATCGAGTACATCCCCGGGGAACATGCCTGGGCACCCATTGAGGCGGAGGGCTATCTGTTCATCAACTGTCTCTGGATTGCCGGGTCCATGAAGGGGCATGGTTATTCCAATGATCTGCTGGATCAGTGCATCAGAGATGCCAGAGAGCAGAATCGAAAGGGTCTGTGCATCCTTTCCTCTGTAAAACGAAAAAAGGAATTCCTGTCGGATCCAAAATATCTGGCATATAAGGGTTTTCTTCCGGCAGATGAGTCTGATTGTGGAATCAATCTTCTGTATCTGCCCCTGTCTCCAGATGCAGAGCCACCAAAGTTTAAAGAAGCTGCCAGACATCCCCATACAGAGGAGGAGGGATTTGTGATCTATTATACAGATCAGTGTCCTTTTACCTGTTACTGGGTACCCCGGGTGGTTCAGGTGGCAAAGGAGAATGGCATTACTGTTAAGACCGTCCATATTACAGATAAAGAAACTGCAAGAACTCTTCCGGCACCGGTATTAAACTATGCATTGTTTTACAATGGAGAGTTTATCACCCATGCCATCCAGAGTGATAAAAAATTTCTGAAGATAGCCATGGAGAGGACCTATTGACATAGTAGGCGGAATGGGGGTATTATTATTGAAAAATTTCAGAGAAATACTGGAATTCATATAGTATCAACCCAATAGTTGTATACATGGTTATATAGAGAACAATAATAGCTTGGGAATCTATGATTCCTGAGCTATTTTATGTAACAGGAAATTGATGAAATTTCCTGCTATACAAAAACACAGATGCGCAGCTATACTTCGTTACGCGCGCATAACAAGGTTGCGTTTGATAAAAATACTGGATGAGAAAGTGCGTTGAAAACGCACTTTGTTCCTGTACAGAAAGTGAGGATTTTATAGATGAAGGAAATTACAATTGATGAACTGAAAAAAATCTCATCGGAATCCCTTCAGTTAATTGATATCAGAGATGAGGGAAGCATCAATTACGGAATGATGCCGGAAGCGGTCAGCATTCCAATGAAAGAGTTTGAGACCAATGTGGATGCATGTATCCAGCAGCTGGACAGCAGCAAAACCATCGTCATATATTGCCAGAGGGGAGAAAAATCCCAGGATATCGCAGGATTTCTGGAGGAGAAGGGCATTGACTGCTATAGTCTTGCCGGAGGATACAATGCATTTCTCCGGGAGCTGATCAGCAAGGATGACGGCGAGGAGATCCAGAAAAGAGCAGAGGACAGCATTCGTAAGAAATTTCATAAGCAGCTGTTTACTCCCTTTGCCAAGGCCTGCAGAAACTATGATCTGATTCAGGAGGGAGATCATATTGCGGTATGTATCTCCGGAGGAAAGGATTCCATGCTGATGGCTAAGCTTTTCCAGGAGATCCAGAAGCATAGAAAGGTACAGTTTGATCTGACATTCCTGGTGATGGACCCGGGATACAACAAGGAGAACCGTGCTCTGATCGAAAGCAATGCCAAGAGACTGGGTATTCCAATTACCGTGTTTGAGAGTTCTATTTTTGACGCAGTGGATACAGTGGAGAAGAATCCCTGCTATCTCTGTGCCAGAATGCGCAGAGGCTATCTCTACAGTAAGGCAAAGGAGCTGGGCTGCAATAAAATCGCCCTGGGACATCACTACGATGATGTTATTGAGACAATCCTTATGGGAATGCTTCACGGCGGTCAGATCCAGACTATGATGCCAAAGCTTCACAGCATTCATTTTGAGGGAATGGAGCTGATCAGACCTCTCTATCTCATCAGGGAAACAGACATCTGTAAATGGAGAGATTACAATGAACTTCATTTCCTGCAGTGTGCCTGCCACTTTACAGAGACCTGCAGCACCTGCCATGAGGATGGAACCACCTCCTCCAAGAGACTGGAAACAAAGAAACTCATTGCGAAATTAAAGGAGAATAACCCATTTATTGAGGGTAATATCTTTAAGAGTGTTGAGAATGTAAACTTAAGCACCGTAATCTGTTATAAAAAGGATGGAGTGCGGCATCATTTCCTGGAGGACTACGATAAAGTCTGACAAGGAGAACGAGGGTATTTCCTTCGGAAGTATGAAAAAGGCGAATACCTTCCAACAGAGAGTTTTCTGTCGGGAATATTAGTACAGAGACCATGAGACGGAGAGTGCTTTTCCTGTGGAAGGTGTTTTTCTGTTTGCAAAAGACCAGGATTATCAGGAGTGGATGAATATGAAATTAGCGTTGGCACAGATGAAAAATGAGGGAGACAAGCAGAAGAATCTTTCTAAAAGCCTTACCCTCATTGAGGAAGCTGCAAATAGTGGTGCAGATCTGATTCTCTTTCCTGAGGTGCAGCTGACGGAATTCTTTCCCCAGTATAAGGGAAGAGACGTTTCGGCATATCGAATTTCCCTGGATTCAGAGGAGGTAAAGGCTTTTCAGGAAGCCAGCAGAAGGGCGGGGATCATCTCTGTTCCCAATATCTATCTGGAAGAGCAGGGAAAGGCCTACGATGCCAGCCTGCTGATCGATCAGCAGGGAATCCTGCAGGGAATTCAGAAAATGATCCATGTGGCCCAGGCAGAACAGTTTTATGAGCAGGATTATTATACCCCAGGGGATGATGGTTTTAAGGTCTTTGACACACCCTTTGGCAGAATAGGAATTGTGGTGTGTTTTGACCGACATTATCCTGAAAGCATCAGAACAGAGGCTTTGATGGATGCGGATCTTATTCTGATTCCCACGGTAAATACAAAAACGGAGCCATCTGAAGTGTTTGAATGGGAATTGCGGATTCAGGCATTTCAGAACAGTGTGGCCGTTGCCATGTGCAACAGAGTGGGCTCAGAGGGAGAGATGGATTTTTCCGGTGAATCCATTGTGGTGGATGCAAATGGAGCCGTTGTGGCAAAGGCGGATGATCAGGAACAGATTCTGTATGTGGAAGTGGATCTGTCCCAGTCAAAGAAGATCAGGGACAGCAGACCCTATACCCAGTTAAGAAGAAAAGAATTCTATCGATAAAGAATAATAAAGAAAATACAGGGGCTGTGACATAACAGCCTGAAAGAAGGGAGTGTGAAAAAACGAATTCACGTTTTTCACACTCCCTGTTTTTCTGATACTATTTTATTTTGTGATGAAAGCCTGCAGAGCAGATACTTCCTCTAAGGTCATACCGCCGGATACAAGATAGTTTACTGCATCCTGGGTGTAATCCGCATGTTTCAGCTGATCCAGATCCTCTGTGCCATGGAGGCATGCAGCGAAGGCATCGAAATACAGAGATTTGATGGCATCGTATTTTACAGGAGTTCCTTCCTCTGTTACAGAGTAGTAATTCTTGTAAGTAACCATGTAATCGGCAGCCATCTCATCGTAGCTGGCACCTGCCAGGGATTCCAGAAGGAAGCACACAAAGCCTGTTCTGTCCTTTCCTTCTACACAGTGGATGTAAACTGGTCCCTGAGTATCGGAAGAGAGCATTTCACGCATTCCCTGAACCACTTTCTGCTTGTAGACATCTGTTCCATAGCCGGATCCAATACCAAGAGCAGATGCTTTTCCGTTGTGATACAGCTCTGCTGCATACTCAGAACAGAAGTCATCCTTTGCAAAATGAGCTTCCATATCCTCAGGAGTATCTGACAGATCCAGGAGATACTGAATACCGGTATCCCTTAATAAGGCATCGGTGTAAGCTGCTCTTCCCAATCTGTTGTCCACCGGGGAGGCTCCGCGATACAGGAGATTCTCCTTTAAATTTCCACCCTGCATGGTTCTGAAATTACAGAATTCGATATCGCTGTTGTAATCACTGCGATCCAGGGAGTAGGTCTGGGCAAAGCATTCATAGATGTCATAGTATTTTCCAGCCTCATGCAGGCGGATGGTAACGCCATCTCCCTCCTGCAGTTCCATCTCATCAAAGAGTCCCTGATTATTTCGGGCAATCTGAATGAAGCCCTGTCCTGGATAGGCCACCACAAGAGGGGCACCATTTTTCACATAATAACCATTATAAAATGGAATATCTGTAAGCACATGGCCATTGTCAAACTCGATATCGCAGCTGTCTCCCAGCTGGAAGCCTGCATTCAGGAAATCCTCCGGTGCCAGACAAACGATTGCTGAATTGTGTTTCTGGTTGCGTACAACAGTGGAATGAATTTCAACAACCTTTGTTTCAGAGCCCAGTGACTGCTCCAGTGCAATGGAAGGAACCTGCTCATTGGCGGATACAAGGACGGAACCACCGGACACCATCATGGCTGCTAATAAAAGAGCTACTGATTTTTTCATATTGTTTCGGATGGATTTATTTAACATAAAATGCCTCTCTTTCTTTACTCCTACAGGAGATTTTTTGGTGGAATTATTTGCCTTTCGATGAGATAATACTAACTGTGCTGTCTTTCTGTAATATGTCGGTTTTCTTAACCTGATATTAAAAACGGATTGTTGGACTGTACCCAAAATACTGGACGTTTGAAAACCTTAACATCCCGGGAACTGGACGTTTGAAAATCTTAACATCCCGGGAACTGAAGGTTTGAAAACCTTAACTGCTCAGGCTGGGTTACGTACAGGAATCTGGGTACATCTGGAAGAAGAACCCTGTTTCAAGGTTGGAGAGCTTTACGTGGAGGTATGTGGAAAAAACAGAAGACGCACATTGTTCCCGTAGGGGATATGTCCTAAACACTTTCAGAAGTGGATTGAGAATGTCCGTTTAATGAACCGCTCAATGAGCTGCTCTGCTGTTCTTGAGGGGAGGGAACAAAAAAACAGGAAGGAGTTCAATAGTATGAACAAAAAAACAGGAAACAGGATGACAGTGGTCATGGGAGTAGCCTTTGTATGGTTTACTACCCACTTTGGAGGCGGTTTTGCCTCCGGTGCACAGCTTTACAGCTATTTTGGCAGATTTGGTGTACTGGCTCTGCTGATGCCGGTGCTGGCCATGCTTTATAATGCAGTATTCTTCAGCTATGCCCTGCATTTTGCAAAAAAACATGGGGTTTATGACTATCGATCCTATAACAATGCATTTTATGGAAAATATGCCCCGGTGTTCTCGAATCTGTTTGAGATCATTTACCTGGTAACCATGTGTCTGGCACCGGCGGTTGCATTTGCCACAGGAGGAGCAACTTTAAGTGAGGTTACAGGAATCCCCTACATGATCTGCACCATCATCATCGGAGTGTTTATTTTTATTATTGCCATCTACGGAACGGGACTGGTTCGCAAGGTATCCTCAGTTCTTTCTGTAGTGATCATTGCAGGTCTGCTGCTGGTATATCTTCCCAATATTGCGGTGGGTTCCGGCAAGATTGCAGAGGCATTAAAGGCAAGTCCCATGGATGGCATCACTCTGAGAAGTGCCCTGTACAGCGCATTCCTCTACGGCAGCTTCCAGCTGATCAACATTGCTGTGTTCATTCAGCATGCAGAGTCCTTTGAGGAGCCAAAAGATGCCAAAAAGAGCATGGGTATCGGTTTTGTGATCAATTCCCTTATGATGGTAATGGTTTCCCTGGGTCTTCTGAGCGTGTCACAGAATCCGGAGATCGGGCAGCAGAGTGTTCCCACACTGTTTATGGTGAAAAATGGAGTGGGTGCTTCCTTCATGACACCGATTATCTCAGTTCTGATCATTCTTGGAGCGGTGACAACTGCAGTGAATATGGTGGCTGCCATGGTGAAGCGTGTTACAGCTGCCATTGAGAGAGGAAGAGAGAAGGAGAAAAAGGAGTGCAGCGGTAAGCTGAACAGAACCACCATCCTTGTGGCGCTGATCTGCTGTCTCGTGGATTTCGGAATTGCCCAGTTTGGTCTTCTGACACTGGTAAAAAAGGCATACAGCATGCTGGCTTACCTGGAGATTCCGGTTATTCTGATTCCTTATCTGATCCACATGGTCTTCACAAGATTTGATACAAAGAAAAGATAAGACAGAATACTGCAGGCAGGGAAACGGAAAGTTCCCTTTACGGACCAGGCATATTCATTGGATAAATGATAATAAATCCTGTTAGTATGAACAAAAAAGGATTATAGAGAGAAAAATTGCAAAAAACAGGCAAATTTGAGGAGGCGCTAGAATGAAACTGGAAAACTATGAAATGCACCTGCCCAGCTATTCCATCGGCAGTGAGTGCTACAATAAAATCCCCGGGGTATGTAAGGATTATGGAAAAAAGATCCTGGTAATCGGTGGCGAGAAGGGAATTGGCTCTGCCATTGACAAGATCCGGGCAGCAATTGCAAAGACAGAACTGGAGATCATCGGTGAGGAGATTTATGGAAAAGACTGTACCTATAAGGCAGTGGAACGTCTGAGGGCTCTTCCTCAGTATCAGGAGGCGGATATGGTGTTTGCCATCGGCGGCGGTAAGGCTCTGGATACCTGCAAATGCCTTTGCATCGATGATGACAAACCGATCTTTACCTTCCCCACCATTGCATCCAACTGTGCAGCCACCACATCTGTTTCCATTATGTATAATGAGGACGGAACTTTTCTGAAGCCACACTTCTTTATCCGTCCTGCCATGCATGCATTTATCGATACAGAGGTGATCGCAAAGTCTCCGGCTGTGTATATGTGGGCCGGAATCGGAGATACCTACGCCAAGTATTATGAGGCAACCATCTCCTCCATAGATGAGAATCTGGAGCACTACACAGCCCTGGGCGTAAATGTCAGCCAGATGTGTAAGGAACCCATCTTAAAATATGGAAAGAAAGCATATGAGGACCAGCTGAACGGAAGAAGCTCCTACGAACTGGAGCAGATCGTACTGGCCATCGTTGTGACCACAGGTATCGCCTCCATCTTCCTGACCAGAGACTTTACACCGGATTACAACAGTGGTCTGGCCCATGGAATCTTCTATGCACTGACCCGATACCCGGTAATTGAAGAGAAGCATTACCACGGAGAGGTTGTGGGATTTGGTATCCTCTTTGCACTGCTGTGTGACCAGAATGAGGAGGAGTTTGAGAAAATCTACAGCTTTAACAAGAGCATCGGTCTTCCTGTGAAACTGGAGGATATTGAGATTACAGAGGAGCAGTTCAGACAGATTCTGCCGGAGCTTCCGACCATGTCTGATGTACGCCATTATCCATACGCGATTACAGTGGAGATGATGGAAGCAGCATGGAAAAAACTGAATGAGAGGGTTGCGAAAGACAGCAATATGTAAAAAACAAAGGCGTGATTTCCGTTTGGTGATCATGCCTTTTCTTTTTCTGTTTTGTTATAAATCAACAAAAATTCCATCTGAATATTGTATTGGGTTACACGCTTAACCCTTGAAAGTGTTTGGTTTTCAAAATAAACTATAGCTGAGTAAAGAAAAGAGGTGAGGGGATGGAGGAAAAAAGAGTCAGACTTGCCGACGTTGCAGAGGCACTGGGGCTGAGCACTGCAACTGTTTCAAAGGTCATACATGGAAAGACGAAAAAAATATCCGATGAGACAGTAAAGAGGGTGCAGGAGAAACTGGAGGAGATGAACTATATTCCCAATATGGCAGGCATTCTTCTGGCACAGAATAATTCAAAAATCATTGGGGTGGTGATCCATGATAATCCAAAGTACGAAGGAAGAGTACTGGAGGACGGGTTCATCATGGCATCCCTGAATGCCCTTTCGAAGCAGGTAAATGAGCTGGGCTATTTCCTGATGATCAAGACCACAAAACGATGTGAGGAAATTCCGGTGTTTGCCTCCATGTGGAATATGGAGGGCCTGATTCTCATTGGCTTTTGCGAAGCAGAGTATAAGAAACTGAGGGAGAATATGCGAATCTCCTTTGTGGTGTATGATGGGTATTTCAGGGAAACCGACAGAATTGTGAATCTGGTGATCGATCATTACGATGGCGGATATCAGGCAGGAAAGTATCTGAAAGACACCGGTCACACCAGGGCGCTTTGCATATCGGACAATTGTATCTGCATGGACGAAGAACGGATGGAGGGCTTTAGGGCAGCATTTTCCCCGGGCGAGGTGAGGTTTCTTCAGGTTCCCATACTAAAAGAGGAGAGAATGGAGTACTATCAGGCCCATCTGGAAGAGATAAAAGAATATTCGGCGGCCTTTGCAGTGTCAGATGTGTATGCTCTGGAGTTTATCCATTTTCTGCAAAGGCAGGGGGTACAGGTGCCGGAGGATATCTCTGTGATCGGGTTTGATGACAATATCGCCAGCCGGGAAAACAGCCCGTCCCTGACCACCATTCATCAGGATGCGGATGAGAGAGCTTCACGGGCCATGACCGTGCTTAGAAAAATGAAAGCCGGGGAGTCGGTGGAGAACAGGATTACACTGCCGGTTCACCTGGTTGTAAGGAGGAGTACAAAGAACAATGAAACAATTTACTAAAACCGTGGGGAAAATAGCTATTCCGGTGGCCCTGCAGTGTATGCTGCAGTCATCATTTTCCATTGTGGACCAGCTGATGATTGGCCAGCTGGGAAAAAACAGTATTGCAGCGGTGGGACTTTGCAGCAATTTCATGCTGATTTTTAACGTGGTAATGGGTGCCATAGGAACGGTGGCAGGAATCCTTATCTCCCAGTTTACCGGGGCAGAAGATGAGGAAGAGGCCTGGAGTGGTTTCACTGTAAGTTCCCTTTTCGGGCTGTTGGTGGCAGGACTGTTTATGACTGCGGGCATTGTTTTTGCAGGCAGCATTCTGAATATTTACACCACGGATCTGAAAACCGTTGCAGAGGGAATTCCCTATTTTCGAATTGTATCCTTTACCTTCGTTCCCATGACCATCAGCACCATCGTTGCCACCTGGCTTCGCTGCAATGAACATGCCACCATTCCTCTGGTATCCAGTTTTGCGGCTGTGATCTGTAACACCGTTCTGAACTATATCCTGATTTTTGGAAAGTTCGGTTTCGGAAAGCTGGGGATTAAGGGTGCAGGCTTTGCAACAACCATCTCTCAGATGATCAATCTGCTGCTGATGGTGGCGGGATTTCTGTATTGCCTGAAACGGGACAACAGGAAAATGCAGTTGTCGGTGCATATGAAAAAAGTATCCGGTCAGGAATATCTTGCCATGATCCTGCCCATTCTCATCAGTGAGTTTTTATGGAGCCTTGGACAGAATGTGAATTCCGCAGTGTACGGCCATTTAAGCACCAATGATCTGGCTGCCTACTCCCTTACGGCACCTATTCAGGGCCTGATCATCGGAGCACTTAGCGGTCTGTCAGCTGCTGCAGGTGTCATCATCGGAAAGCAGCTTGGCAAAAAGGAATACGATGAGGCATACACCGACTCAAAACGCCTTATGTGGATGGGATTCTTTGGGGCAGTGATTATGGGAGCAGCTCTGATTGTCTGTTCTGGATTATATGTGTCATTCTACCAGGTGGAGGATGCCATCAGGCAGATTGCGAAACTGCTTTTAATTGTATTTGCCCTTTATTCCCCGGTAAAAGTCCTGAATATGATCCTGGGCGGCGGCATTATCAGAAGCGGAGGTCATACAAAGATCATTATGACAATCGATATCCTGGGAACCTGGCTTGTGGGTATTCCATTGTGCTTTTTTGCAGCCTACGTTCTGAAGCTTACCATTGTTCCGGTATACGCAATTCTTTCAGTGGAGGAGATTGTCAGACTGGTAATCACACTTGTGATGTTCAAAAAGAAAACCTGGATGAGAAGTCTGGCCTGATAGTATAGGGATTCTGAAAATGAAATAATAAAGGAGTCTATTGAAATGAATAAAAAATATCAAGGAACCATGTATGCCTGCTTTGTGGGCTATATCGTGCAGGCAATTGTGAATAATTTCGCCCCATTGCTGTTTCTCACCTTTGAGAAGAGCTATGGTATCCGGCTTAGTCAGATCACACTGCTGATCACCATCAATTTCTGCGTACAGCTGCTGGTGGATCTGGCGGCAACGAAATTTATCGATCAGATCGGATACAGGGTATCCATTGTGGCGGCCCATGTTTTTTCCGCCGCAGGTCTGCTGGGTCTTGCTGTGTTGCCTCAGATGCTGCCGGATCCATACACCGGCCTGGTGCTGTCCGTGGCAGTGTATGCCATTGGAGGCGGTCTCATCGAGGTGCTGATCAGCCCCATCATGGAAAGCTGTCCCAGCGAGAATAAGGAGAAGGCCATGAGTCTGCTGCACTCCTTCTACTGCTGGGGACATGTGGGTGTGGTTCTGGTATCCACAGTATTTTTCAAGGTGTTTGGCATCGAAAACTGGAGAATTCTTGTTTTTCTGTGGATACTCATTCCGGTGGTGAACGGAATTGCATTCTGCAGGGTGCCCATTGCATCCCTGATTGAGGAGAATGAGGTGGCAATGTCCCTTGGACAGCTGTTCAGAAACCGCATTTTCTGGATTCTGATGGTGATGATGGTATGCTCAGGGGCCAGCGAACAGGCTGTCAGCCAGTGGGCCTCCGTGTTTGCAGAACAGGGACTGGGTGTCAGCAAGGCTATTGGAGACCTGGCGGGTCCTATGACCTTTGCCATTATGATGGGCACGGCAAGGGCTTTCTATGGAAAATTTGGTGACAGGATCAATCTGGACCGGTTTATGCAGGCCAGCGGCCTGCTGTGTCTGCTGTCCTATCTGGTGATCTCCCTGGCTCCTGTACCGGTGCTTTCCCTTGCAGGCTGTGCAATCTGCGGCCTGTCCGTGGGAATCATGTGGCCGGGCACCTTCAGCAAGGCAGCAGGAGCATTGAGAAATGGCGGCACAGCCATGTTTGCCATGCTGGCTCTGGGAGGAGATCTGGGCTGTTCCGGAGGACCAACGGTGGTGGGCTTTGTGTCAGGGCTTGTAGATAATAACCTGAAAAAGGGAATCCTGGTGGGTGTTATGTTTCCGGTATTGCTGCTGATTGCAAATATGCTGTTGAAAAGGCAGAAAGAGCAGATTTCCTGACGAAGAATAAAGAATGACATATAAAACCTATTGACACAATAGGTGAAAAAGCGTAGTATGATGTGGGCACACAGCCTGGGAATCCATGATTCCCGGGCTGTGTTTTTTCTCGCAGATAAACAGTAAATCACATCGATTTCCTGTTAAACAATATGCTGATAGTAATAACGAAAGGAGAGTTACAATGCTTACACAGTTTTCAAGAACAGAACTTCTTCTGGGAGAAGAGGCGATGAATCGATTAAAAAACGCAAGGGTGGCAGTTTTTGGTATTGGAGGAGTAGGCGGATATGTCTGTGAAGCACTTGTTCGCAGTGGAGTGGGAGCATTTGACCTGATCGACGATGATAAAGTGTGTCTTACAAATCTCAATCGCCAGATTATTGCAACAAGAAAGACAGTTGGCAAGTATAAAGCAGAAGTGATGAGGGACAGAATTCTTGAAATCAATCCGGATGCTGATGTGAAGGTTCATAAGTGTTTCTTCCTGCCGGAGAATGCAGATAATTTCCATTTTTCAGAATATGACTATGTGGTTGATGCGGTGGATACGGTTACAGCCAAGATTGAACTGGTAATGAAATGCCAGCAGGAGGGAGTTCCTGTCATCAGCTCCATGGGTGCCGGAAATAAGCTGGAAGCCAGCGGCTTTAAAGTAGCAGATATCTATAAAACAAAAATGTGTCCATTGGCCAAGGTAATGCGCCGCGAACTGAAAAAGAGAGGGGTAAAGAAGCTGAAGGTGGTCTATTCAGAGGAGAAACCAACCCGTCCAATTGAGGATATGTCCATCAGTTGTCGAACCCACTGTATCTGTCCTCCCGGAGCAAAGCATAAATGCACAGAGAGAAGAGATATTCCCGGCAGTGTAGCTTTCGTGCCTTCCGTGGCAGGACTGATCATAGCAGGCGAGGTTGTAAAGGATCTTTCAGGTAAGAGAGGATTAGTGTGAAAGAAAGTAGAGGAAAGCCATAAACTGGCGCACTTGAATAAGCTG
>JAUNCZ010000068.1 GCA_030526405.1 Lachnospiraceae bacterium
TAGATTATCTCAAAACTTGATTAGTTCGGCACGGTACCGACTATTTACCGTATACGTCCGTCCAAATGTTTTATCAAATCAAATTTCATTGCGCTTCTCCCTTTTCAAGTATTTTTTAAAGGACAGAAGAATTCTCCTCTGTCCTTACATTATAAACCTTCTCTTAGAATTGTCATGAGAAATCACTTCACAGAAACTATTTCACGCGAGCACACTCCGCAATAATTACCGCTCCATCCTTCAGTAAACTCTGTCTTTGGAGTAAATCGCTCAAGCAACTTATAGCCTTTTTCTACTGTAATGTCTTCCGAAAACCAGATATTTTTCTCAAACGAGAGTTCATGTTCATCTTCGAATATAAAGATGATACCACGAGTCAATGAAACTTCGTATATTTGCTTTCCGTTTTCAAAAAGCTGTTGGTTCTCATTAACAACCAGTACCTCGGAAACCGTTGATTCCACTGGAGTTTCAATCATACTTTGATTTTGAATCAAGGACCGAATACTCGAAAAAGGCTTTTGTACAAGTTTAAACAAAGCAACATCTTCTTGTTCGCCGTAATAATCCATTACTTCCGTCATGTTTGTGAAAGCATAATCGCCATCCTCAAACGAAACACCCACAATGCCATATACAGATGTAGAAAACTCAAATGGATCACATTTATATTTTACCATTTTCTTTCCTACCATTTTTTGAATTTCAGCCATCTCAGAGGCTGAAAAACGTACATCTATTTTCTTCATTTAATCATCCCCCTGTACAAAATGGATTTTTTGACCTTTAACCCCTCCAGTATGTGTGCTGGGCTTTATGTTGATATCAACAACAGGTGTCCCATCGGAATGAGACACTTTACGCATCGTAATGACGGTACCATCAGCCATTCTAGTGATACTCATATTATCGTTAACTCGCTGTTCTTTTCCACCAAATGCAATCTTATCATAAAAGTCTTTGGCAGTAGCTAGATTGTCTGATGTTGTAATATTTCTTGTTCGATCATTACCATGTTTACTATTTTCTCCAAAATAACCTTTTGAGAATCCGTATTTAGAAGCAGACATCAATATATTTTGCCCTACACTGCGGTAATACTTAGAATTACCTTTATATGATGTCCCCATTTCACATGCCCCCTTTTGAATGTGTACGCTCAAACTGGCTGGCATATCTGTGAAATTCAACCTGCGTCATAAATTCCCCAAAAATTTCATCAGGCATGTATCCATGCACAAGAACAATCTTTGGCTGAATTTCTTCTAACATAGCTGATACTCCGGTTTTAAACATTCTTCTTTCTTCTCGCGATGTAATACATCCATGTGTGCTGACAGAAACCATCGATCCTTTTGGAACACCAAGAAAGCAATAATCAAAACTACTTTCATCACTCCATCTAATATTTGGAATGACTGGAATTCCATGTTTTTGTAAATAGAATCCTACAGCTCTGTTCATGTATGTGTTCGCCTGCTGCAAACACGGAGATTGCCCAATCAGCATGGTACAATCTGGAGTTATAACTCCATCAAAAAGTTTCAACATATCAAGATATTGATCTGTAGCAGTTAAAACCCTTGAAAACTCGCGATCATGCATATAAAAATGCACGTATTGTCTTTTGTTTGGACAATTCTTAGCCTTAGTAAAGGGAACGATATCACGTGGAACCTGTACATTATCCAGTTCCATCAACATCGGAATCCCAGGAGCCCCTACAATTGTAGCACCTGCTGTAAGATATTCCTGAAAACCATCATCAAATATTGTTTTTCTTTTTCTCATATTGATACCTCATAATATAAATGGAGAGTACATAGTACCCTTCTCCTTCCTGCGCATAAAACAGAGCAATATTGCGCTTCCAACCAAGATTTTGCTCTGTCCTTGCGTCTCTGAGGCATCTCATTGTAATTTACCAGATTACGAACAGAGATACCCGGAGACCTTTTGTCAATACCTTTTTCACAAAAACATTGACATTCTTCTCCGAAATCTCTATAGTATAACTTACCAGATTACGAATAGAGATATTCGGAGAAATTTGCCATTTTGGTTGTACCAGCAATCAAAATGGCTTTTTTCTTATTTGATATACAATCAATTGCATCACCCCTTTCATATTGTCTCATTAATTTCCTCGGGCAAGATCAATTAGCTCGGCAAAATAGAATGTTTTCCCACGCTTACGGTCATCCCCCAGAAGAACTTTCTTCTGCTCTAATACATTCAGATATCGAACTGCCTGTCCATGAGATACAGCCAACTCATCTTCAAGAGCATTGGCGTTCAACACCGGATGCGTAAACAGACACTCAATGATTTCATCAAATTTCGGGCTGTTGATACATTCCTTAACCGTATTTTTTGTTTTTGTATAGAGTGCATTCAAAGCATCGATGTAAGAGATATGCTTCATTGTCTGAATATTCACTTTTCGAAGAAAGTAATTAATCCATTCATCCAAAGAATTTGTTCTTGAATCTGTAAGCATACGATAATAAACAGCTTTATCCATATTAATTGCTTCACTGAGATAGAAGAACGGGAAATTAATCACCTTTGCCTTATAAAGATAAAGACTGATCAGTACACGCCCTATACGTCCATTACCATCTGAAAACGGATGTATAGACTCAAACTGCGAATGTATCATTGCTGCTTTGATAAGCGGATGCAGTCCATCCTCTGTGGTATTCATAAATGTGAGTAACTCATCCATATATTTCTTTGTTTCAGAAGCTGCTGGTGGTATATAAACCACAGTTCCTGTAGAACTCTTGATCTGATTGTCTTTAGTCTTATACTTACCAAGTGTTTTTTCCAACCCTGGAGCAATAATACCCGTCATCATATAAGAATGTATCTGCTTCATAAACGTATGAGTGAATTTTCCTGCCCTCAAATACTCTGCACCATAAATTAGTGTCTGAACATGGTTCCTGACTTCTATCTGAATCTTTTCATCACTTGGTTGAGGGCATATTTCATTCTTCAGAACATCCGTAATTGTTGTTTGAGTGCCTTCAATGTACATGGATGAAATCGCTTCTTTTTTTTGAAGCATAGGAATCAGTATACTGTTAAATTGATAAGAATCAATTTTCGCCTCTAAGATCCCGAGATTTTTGGAGGCATCAGCCAGTTCATTCACAAAATTTCTTACATCGAAATCAGTAATACGATCTTTAATCAGTTCTAACATAGCTCACCCTCCTTCCAGCTTCTCATCTATATAATATCACTGTACATTTATAACGTCAATAATTAACGTGCATCTTTCCCAAAAACATGCACGTTAATTATCCTGTATTTTATCAACTCCACACCACAATCAGTCCCCTCATTTCAACCTGAGGATGCACTGTCAAATAATACTCCTTTCCATTATGTTCAATAGTTGTATTCACCCAGCGATACTCATCTTCAAACCACCTTTACTGTATCTTTCATGGATCGTGCCAAACTGTGATCAACGCCCAAATGCTGTCCAGCATATCAGGATTACAGCCACCACATTGAATAATTGGTTCATCCAAAACATACCTGCCTTAATTCCATCCCTTCGAAAAAAAGCTTCCTGATCTCTCTCAGTCTGTTCCAACATACTCTTATATTTCACTTTATATAGGCGCATGGCTTCCTCCAGTTCCTCTGCTCCCTGATCAATCTTTTGAATATTGGCATCCACCGATTTGCTCATAGCATCAGAGATGCAATGTACCACTTCACTCTTAAATGCTCTTAGAATGTGGTTGAGTCCCCTTTCCAACTCCATATTGGCTGTTTTCAACTCTTCTATCAGTTTTGCCTGTTCCCTGGCCTGCTTCAGCAGTCTTGTCTCTGTCTCCAGTGATTGAGTCAGTAATTTCTCGCAATTGTCTGCTGATCTGATCAAGGCTTCCTTCAGAAGACTGTTTTCCAGAATCTGTTTTTCCTGACTGGTCATCTGATTCATCTGCTCCAATATGGGATTGCTCACCTTCTCCGAAGACATAATACTGCTGCTCTCCCCTATAATCTGCCGATTCTCTTTCTGCTCTTCGTGCATTGTTCGCAAACTCATGCTCCAGCTGCTCCTTTCCGAAATCAATGTGATAATATTCCTCCAGTTTCTTATTCTGAATCTTATATTTCTTTTCGCCCTTTTTCTTCCGCGCTTTATCTTCAAATACTATATATTTACGTTGTTCAGACCAGGCAACCAGATACCCCTTTTGATACATAATACTTATGAAATCCTGGCGATTAAGAGCCTCTTCTCTGGCGTCCATTACTGCAAGAGCTATATTCTGTACATAAGAGTCTATTTGCCTCTTTTCAGCCTTCTGGAGCAGTCTGAAGGTATCCTTTCTATGAGCAGTTGTCTCTTCCCGCTCTGCCCCCTCATAAGACTTTCCTTTTACTGTAATCGACAATCCATAGGCTCTACAGAGTTCATCCGAAAAATCCTTCATCCCCTGCAGATCTTTCTTGCTCATATGTAGCTTATGTCCATCAACTGCATTAACAGAATTCACAATAAAATGCGTGTGTATATGCCTCCTGTCTTTATGTGTTGCATATGCCACCTCATAACCGAAAAACAAAGGTAATTGCTCTACAAATTCTCTTGCCAGAGCATGAGCTGTTTCCAGATCCAGTTTTTCACCAGGAGCAAATGATTGGATGAAATGAAAGTAAGTTCTGCCACCCTTTTTATTCCACAGCTCTTTTGTCAGTTGCATTTCCTGTTTTGCAGTTTCCGGATTACAATTAAATCCGCCACTGATTTTCCATTCCGTCTTCTTATCCTGTTGGATATAATCAATAGCATTTCCTACTGGCGATCTTGCAGATATCGCTTCAATAATTGCCATACTTCCCTTAATTCCTTTTGATTCTCTATGAACAAATGGTGGTCATAAAAGCCACAGCTATTTATCGAATGGGCAATCTGATTCAGGTTAACGCCCACTCTTTTTACCTCCAATGCCAATTCTCTTAATCCGTCTGTATTTATTACATTCTTATCTGTAATACAACGAATTAAAAACTCTGCCTGTTTCATTCCGGACTCCTTGACCTTTGCTTTAAGCCGCAGGTACTCTTCCTCGTTCATCCGAATCACGATCTGCCTGTTTCTCTTTCTACCTGAAATCTGTTCATTCCTCCTCATCCTTCAATATCGTTCCGTATTCCATCGGGGTTCGAAGGGGATATGCCCCTCGCAAGCTGCAATAATAGCCGTAAAAGGCTATCATTGTGGGAAGCTTGCCCTTCCTTCTATCTGCGGTTCACCAGAAAAAAGGAAAGTATCCTGATATGGTTTCAGCAGGCCTACAGATAAATCTCTTCTATACGATTATGCTGTTGTCTGCTGACAATATCAGAACAATAAGTCGCCCTGTGCCTCCTGTATATTCCCTTGTTTATGCCTAACACCGACTTATTAGATTAAAACAGATGCGTAACACGCATCTGTCTTATTCACCCAAGGAAAGTCCCTGCCATCAAAAATTATTCTGCAGCCTCTTTTTCTCAAGATATTCCCGCCTGGCGGTTTCCTGAACATCCGGATCTTTGGCTGTCTTATATTTTGAATATAAAATTCTTCTGTCTATTGCTTCCATTTTTTCTTCAAGCTGCCTCTTAATTATCCTTTCATCTTCGACATATCCGAAACAGTGATACTTAACAAGCATCGAGAACAGTTCTTCCGATATCAATATTTTCCCCACAATGCTTCACCTTATTAAAGCAAGGATGCCAACTTTCTATAATAGGGAATTTGGCATCCTTGATGGCATCCTTCCTTTTCAAGAATGCTTTTTATTCCATGCACCAATACCACTGATTGCCAATTTTCCTTGATTTTATGGGCATTTCCGCCTTTGCTCTCATCAAAGTTCGCTTTGTGATATTCTCTTTTAATGCTCTTTCAAGGATGCCGCTCATTGGAAGTTGGCATCCTTGATGGCATCCTTGATTTTTCTGTTTACAGTCCTGAAACAACCGTTCAAGGAATTTTTTTGCCGCATCACATTTGTTATATTGACTTGTATCTCTCAAAAGATCATCAGCAGAAATATCATATTCTCCGATCCATTCCAATCCATTCTCCTCTGACAGATAAAAAGCAATAGATTTTGCCTCTGGTGCCAAAGAGTTCTTAGTCTGACAAAGAACTCTTACCTGTGGATCTGACTGCAATCTTGCACACAGTAACATACTCCTTGCTGCCGCCGCCAGGTCAATGGATCCCAACCCACGATATGCAGCCTTATTCGTCATCGAATTTTTATTCATATGACCAATCAGAACAATTGCGCATTGATAACGCTCTGCAAGAATGGATAAATGCTGCATAATGGGACGTATCTCATTTGCTCGGTGCATATCAACCCCAGATCCCAAATAACCTTGAATCGGATCCAGCACAACAAGTCGAGCCCCTGTTGCTTTAATCGCCAGTTCTAAACGATCATCCTGCATAGTTAAAAGTTTTCCACTTTCGTCAATGACCAGCACCCGACTACAATCTGCCCCTGCGGAGAGAAGTCTCGGCTTAATGGTATCCGCCAGGCCATCTTCTGCGGTCTGATAAATCACAGTAACCGGATTCTGCTTTACACTGTCATTTTTTGAAGTCTCACCAGTATCTTCCCTCCGATTAACAATCCTCTCCAAAGATTCTCCATTTGTTAATTTCGCAATAATATGGAGAATCACCGTAGTTTTCCCTTCTCCCGGATCCCCCTGGAGAATCGTCAGCTTCCCATAAGGAATATAGGGATAGAACAACCATTCTACCTCCTTCACCTCTACTTCAGACATTTTGATCAGATGTAATTCTTGCGTTGTTTCATTCATATTCTTGCCCTTTCTTCCAAACCCATAATTTGTTCCTTTTTGTATTGAAAAAAAGGAGCAGAACTGCTAAAATTCAAACTGATTATGGGTTTGCTTTTTAGCAGCACCACTCCAGCCTTTAAGTATGTTCCAGATACTTAAAGGCTTTTATTTTTCTCAATCATAATTCTTAAAATTTCTTTGATTTCCATAAGTACTTCCTGCTGATTCTCATCGAAATTCCCTTCTGTTATAATTACCTTCTTCCGAAGCTGTTTAAGCTCAACTGCAAGACGATCGCTCTCATATTTTCCGGCATACACAAGCACATCCTGGCTAAGAGCCGACTGACGTAAGAACTCTCCTATCGGAATCGAAGCTACCTTTATCTTTGCATGAATCCTTGCTCTTTCTTCTGCCGAAACCCGAAATGCCAGTGTATACGGTCTCTTTCTGTTTTTATCTAATCCACTCATTCAAATGATCTCCTGTGTTCTTCCTCCAGACGTGCTGCCAAACGATCCTGCTTATCCGGATACAAATGGCTATATGTATTAAGCGTTGTTTCAATCTTTTCATGTCCCAATCGTTCAGCAATCTCCAGTGGAGAAAATCCCAGTTCAACCAGCATAGATGCTGCACTGTGTCTAAGATCGTGCAACCTGATCCGCTTCACACCACTGGCCCTGATTCCACGACTCATTTCTGATTCCAAATAGGATTTAGAAAACGAAAAGAGTCTGTCTTCTTCTTGAAGCCCATATAGACGTTCTCTGTAATCCAGCAGATCCTTCAACAGAAAATCAGGAATCTTGATACACCGATTGCTTTTAGGGGTTTTAGGTGGAGTAATCACATCCTTCCTGTTCAGTCTCTGATAGGATTTGTTAATACGAAGCATTTTTCTGTCAATATCAATATCTTTAGGAGTAAGCGCCAGTAACTCGCCAACGCGAATCCCTGTCCAATACAAAACCTCAAATGCCACATAAGACTGCTGCTTATCAATCACTGCATCTAAGAACAATGTAAACTCTTCTTTGGTCCAGAAATTCATCTCCTCTGCCTTGCTTTTCCCTATCGTTCCAGCCTTACGGCAGGGATTATTTTTCAGATCGTAGTACTGAACGGCATAATTAAAAATGGCACTGAGCTGATTATTGATCATTCTGAGATAGGTCTGCGAATACCCTTGCTTCATCAGTTCATTCTGCCATGCCCGGATATCAGCAGCCTTTATTTCGTTCACCTTACGTTGTCCAAAATACGGCAACAGCTTCAGGTCAATGATGTATCGCTTTGTACGCATCGTGCTTTCTCTGATCCTGGTATGCATATCCTCCAGATACAGATCCACCAGAGACTGGAATTTCATATCAAAATCCCTTTCACTGACAGTCAGAAACTCTCGAAGCCACTTTTCAGCCTCCCGTTTTGTTTTAAATCCTCTTTTTGTGGATTTCCGACGTTTCCCCTGCCAATCTGTATACCGATACTGAATCATCCATTTGCCAGTCTTAGGATCCTGTGTTGCTCTATTCATCTGAATTCTCCAAACGAATTCCAAAACAGCGTTTTTCAAAATATTTTCTCGGAACTTTTCCGGTAAATACAAGAAACCCCTGTTTCTCCAGTGCATATTGCGAAGCTAAACGGCCAGGTTTGCGGAGCAAAACGGCCGCATTCCGTTTTGGAACAGCCGATATGCTACCTGCCAATGGAATCCAATCCTTATAATGATGGTAACCATCCCAGTGATGGTAAATACATCATTTTAAGGAGGATAATGTATGCAGTTGGATTACAAGGACATCATTATCAAACACTACGCGCTATCAATGTCCGGTAGCGAAATAGCACGTCAGACTGGTTTTAGCAAGTCTGGTGTTAATGACTTCTTGAGAGCCTTCAAGAAGTGTGAAGATCTGAGCTATCCATTACCAGCAGGTATCACCAACTATGGTATTGCCCTGAAGGTGTATGGATCAGTACCTGGATCAGGTGGGCGGAATGAGAATATCGAGTTACCTGATTATGAAGAAGCTGCCAAGCTAATGGCGACTCGCAAAAATATGACACTCATGTTTCTCTGGAACCGCTATAAGAAAAAGTGCGAAGAAGAAGGTGCCCGATTCTATCAGTACAGCCAGTATTGTGAGCTCTACAACAAGTGGTGCGAGGAAAACTACGAGACAGCCCACTTTGATGCCGTTATCGCACAAAAAATGGAAGTTGATTTTGCAGGTCAGACCTTCATGATGACAGATCCACTTACAGGAGAGATCATGACCATCGTCGTATTTGTAGCTATCCTGCCTTACTCACAGTACATCTATGCAGAAGGAATGCTATCAACGAAGGAGCCTCAGTGGATCGAGGTAAATAATCATGCACTGGATTTCTTTGGAGGAGTTCCTGCGTTAGTAGTCTGTGACAACTGCAAACAGGCTGTTATCGTTAATCAGGATTGGATTGAGCCGGAGCTGAACAAGGATTATGCTGACTGGGCTGACCACTATGGCACCGTTATCCTGCCGGCGAAGGTTCGTAAGCCGAAGTTCAAGAGTTCTGTAGAAAACGCTGTAGGCATTCTTGAGAAAGGCTTCTTCCACAAGCTTGAAGAACATCAGTACTTCTCGCTAGAACAGTTTAATAGGGATCTCTGGAAGGAACTGGAGGCTCTGAATAAAGAACCGTTCAAGAAAAAGGAACACAATAGATACTACTATTGGGAAGAGGAGAAACTTGAATTGATGCCGCTCCCCTCCATGCATTACGAGTACATGGAGAGAAAAACAGCAAAAGTATCCAGCGACTTCCATGTACGCTTTGACAATGCTTATTATAGCGTGGATAAAGCGTTTTTGCACAAGAAAGTATCTATTAAGGCTTCTTCATCCATTGTTCGCATTTATTCTCTTGCCGGAGAATTCCTTTGTGAATGGCCAAGGGCAATCCGTAAAGGTCAATGGTCAACGAATCCTGATCATCTGCCGGACAACTATAAAGGATTTACCCAGTGGAATGGTCCTTACTTTATTCAGAAAGCTCAGCTCGTTGGTAAGAATACAGAGACTGTTATCTGTACAATTCTCAAATCAAGACCATATGAAGTTCAAACCTATCGTATGTGCCTGGGTATTCTGAACTTTACAAAGAAGTACAGTAATAAGGCCCTTGAGGAGTGCTGTAAGCAGGCGATTGCTTTGAATAAGCAGAAATACACCTTTATCAAGAATACGATAGCTGTTGTAGCAGACGATCTCGGAGAGGCTGGATACCGTCATTCTCCATCAACAAAGAAAGAACCGGTACGCGGCGGATATGTAATGCCGCCGGAAGCTTCCAGTATAGACACCCTTTTATCCCGCAGCAAAGCCCTTGCGGATCAGATGCGTGAGGAGGTGGATGACTGATGCTTACAGGAACTGAACTCATGAACGAACTTGTTGATGAATTGAATGAGCTTAAACTTTCAACAATGGCAGCCACCTTAGATGATCTGTACCACAGACCCGGGTTTTTGGAAATGGACCGCCTTACGCTTATTGCAGAACTGATTGGGCCACAGTTTCAGGAAAAAGTCAGTACGACACTGAAGAATCGACTGACCGCAGCTCATCTGAAAGGTTCTCCAGAAGAACTGGCGGAGTGCGTGGACTCTGACAAGCGTGAGTATCTGCCTGCAGGAATAACCGAGGTTCTTTCTTCACTTGATTTTATTGAAAGAGGCTATAATCTCTGTATTCTGGGAGAGTCGGATGCCGGAAAGTCGTACCTTGCCAAAGCTATCGGGATAAAGGCATGCAATCGGTATAATGTCGGTTATTTCCACAGCGAAGAGCTTCTAGAAAGTATGGTAGCCCTTAAAGAGCAGGATTACGATAAGTACGTTCGTAAGATGAAAAAGTATCTCAGATGGGAGTTGATCATCCTGGATGATTTCCTGCTCCACACAATCACAGACGAGCGAGAGATAAAAATCCTGTTCGAGCTGCTTGAGAAACGGAACGAACAAAGAAAAAGCACTATCGTATGCTCGCAGCGTGATCCGGATAACTGGAAAGCAATGATTCTCAATGATGAGGTATCTGCTAATTCCATCATGAAGAGAGCCACAAAACACTACACGATAAAGATCAATACACGCTAAGTGGTGATCTTTTACCTTAAAACAGGCGGCCGTTGGCTTCGGAAAACGGCCGTTCTAAAACGGAATGGCGACCGCCGGACACCGTAAACTGCATCTCCAGTTCTTCATTCATCTGTCGAATCACTTTATAAGAACTGCTGATGCTGATTCCCACAACCTCTGATAATTCCTTCGCTCCTATAAAACTTTTCTCATAGCTCATAATTATTCTCCTTTACTTTTTGTAGCCATTTGGCTATTTTATTATATGTAACCTTTTGGCTATTGTCAATGTATTTTCTATAGCCTATTTATCTTCGTTGTCATATAATGGTCTTAAGTTGCAAATTTTTATTTATATTACATAACAAGGTGATACTTATGACTCTAGGTGCAAAAATAAAATACATTCGCGAAAAACGAAATATGACACAAGATCAGCTGGCTGCCAAAAGCGATATCCATCCTGTTACCATCAGGCGTTATGAAACAGATGTCAGGATTCCCAAAAGAGAACAGCTTTTAAGAATCTGTTCTGCCCTAAACATCCAGATGAACGATTTGACAGCTCCGGACTTTCTTCAGCCCCTGCCTGAATCTGAAGAATCTGTTCAATCCAATGTGTTGTCCACGCTGTTCACAATGTACAAATACCGCCTCCTGAAAATCATTACATTTGACACGGAGCCTACTCGTTTCATCATTAATCCGGCAGTTGAAAAATATTTTTCCATAACAACCAAATTCAGTAATCCAGAAATAGATCCTCCACATCTTACTTCATTTAAAATCTCTCCAGAAATCGAGAAGGATCTTCTGAAGTTGACCAAGGCCTATGATCGAATTCAGTATCTGACAATTCAGCACAATCATAATACGGTTGAGCCGTTCAATACAGCTGCCCCGTACTCTTTAGAACTGGAAGAATCGATTCTTGATTTTGTAATATTGAAAAGTGACTTAGGAATATAAAACGATAAAGAAATGTTCTTTTAGAATTGTCTTTTTTGATATGGTACTCAAAATGTACTCAACAAATACAAAAAAATCCGAAACCCCTTATAAATACTGGGGTTTCGGATTTGATTCTATTATTCGAACTCTACAACAGGCCCTCTTTCTTAAACAGTTTTGTTTAAGAAATATGTATCCCTGTTCTTCTGATTATTTGTGGTATTCATATTATCCTGACTATCACAGCTACTGTTATCAAAATGTTATCAGCTGTGATAACACAGGATGTCCCTTGCCGAAAGTCTAGATTTTATTTTTACTCAATCTTTTCGAACTCATCCAAATTCAACTCTCGTCTCAGTTCTTCCTTCGTCGGCATGTATGGCAGATACTTTGCAGCAAAAATCTGTCGGTTATCTTCTGGAAGTGTATATTCAACCAAGGTATCACTCTTATCTGCACAAAGAACAATTCCAATTGGTGGATTATCGCCTTCATTCATCATATTACGAGTATAGTAATTCACATACATCTGCATCTGACCAATATCCTGATGTGTCAGATTGTCACGCAGCGAATTAAAGTTCTCACCTACGGCACTCTGACCGCAGATTCTT
>JAUNCZ010000069.1:0-1447 GCA_030526405.1 Lachnospiraceae bacterium
TCGTCAGCCCATCAGCAGGAGCTTTTACTCCTGCTGATGCAAGCATCCCCCTTACTCCCGCCTATGTCTCTACGCCTTAGAGGCAGGGGAATGCTTGAAGTGGTTCAAAAAGAAGCAGAAATGACTTTTCTGACTGTGATATGGATAAAAGCAGAAAAGAATGATATAATGGCTCAATGAATACTGTAATACACAAGAAAAGAGTAGTGTTATGAAAAAAGAGAAAGACAAAGAAAAAAAGAAAAAAAAGAATAAAAAAGGATGTTGGAACCGCGTGATTGCACTGGCCAACCAGAAAGGCGGCGTTGGTAAATCTACTACAGCCATCAACCTTTCTGCCTGTCTTGCTGAAGCAGGAAAAAAAGTCCTCACCATTGATATGGATCCCCAGGGAAACACCACCAGCGGTCTGGGAGTTGAGAAAAACGAGGTGGAGAATACAATTTATGAGCTGCTTTTAGGTGATTGTGAGATTGAAGACGCAATTATTCCCCTTGCAAGGGAGAATCATCATCTGATTTCCTCCAATGTTAATCTGGCAGCGGCAGAGCTGGAGCTCCTTGATATGAAAGATAAAGAGTTTCTGGTGCGGAAACAGCTGAAAAAGGTACGTGACAACTATGATTTTGTGATTATTGACTGTCCACCTTCTTTAAATATGCTTACCATCAATGCGCTTACAGCTGCAGATACAGTTCTTGTTCCGCTTCAGTGCGAATATTATGCTCTGGAGGGACTGGCACAGCTGATGTATACCGTGGAACTGATTCAGGACAGACTGAACGATACTCTGAAATTTGAGGGTGTTGTGTTCACCATGTTTGATGGAAGAACAAATCTGGCAAATCAGGTAATGGAAAACGTAAAAGAGAACCTTGATCAGTATATGTACAATAGTGTGATCAACAGAAATGTCAGACTTGCCGAGGCACCAAGCTATGGAATGCCGATCATTGATTATGACAGCAGATCCACCGGTGCAGAGAATTACAGAAGTCTTGCTGCAGAGGTTATTAGCAGGGAGGAGATTTGATGGCTGTAAAACGAGGTGGTTTAAATAAAGGAAAAGGTCTTGAGAGTCTGTTCCCTCAGAAATCATTGAAATCTTCAACTGGTGTTTCTCAGGAAGAAAAACAGGGAAACACAGAAAATTCTGTTGGGGTTAAGGGATCGGATAAAAAATCCGGCGAAAAAGACTCGGAGAAAAAGAAAAATTCCAAGAAATCTTCTGATTCCAAAGGAAAAAAGAAGGATACACAGGAAAATGTTTCACGTGAAACACAGATTCAGTATGTGGAGAAGATCGTGGAGAAACCTGTGGAGGTGGAAAAAATCGTCGAAAAGATCGTAGAGAAGCCTGTAGAGGTAATCGTAGAAAAACCTGTAGAGGTGGAAAAGAGCGTCGAAAAGATTGTTTAGAAACAGGTATAGGTGGACAAGATCGTAG
>JAUNCZ010000069.1:1457-12321 GCA_030526405.1 Lachnospiraceae bacterium
GCACAGATCGTGGACAAGAACGTTGAGCACCCCGTAGATGTGGTACCGTTTGTGGAGAAGATCGTGGTGTATCGTGTGGAGGTGTATCAGTTCGTAGAGAAGATCGTGGAGAAGCCTGTGGAGGTGGAGAAAATCGTGGAGAAGCCGGTGGAAATTGAGAAGCCGGTAGAAATCCGATTGAAATTAAGCGATATTGTACCTAATAAGGATCAGCCACGACGGGAGTTTGATGAAGCAGCCCTCGAAGAACTGGCAAGCTCCATCAGACAGTTTGGCATCATTCAGCCGCTTCTTGTTCAGAAAAAAGGCGAGTACTACGAGCTGATTGCCGGGGAACGTCGCTGGAGAGCTGCAAAGCTGGCGGGGCTGAAGGAGGTTCCTGTTGTGATCCGGGAATTCTCACCCCAGGAAACCATGGAGATCTCTCTGATTGAGAATATCCAGCGGGAAAATCTGAATCCTATTGAGGAGGCAGTGGCATTCAAACGTCTGATCCATGAGTTTAATCTGAAGCAGGAGGAAGTGGCAGAGAGAGTTTCAAAGAGCAGAACTGCCATTACCAACTCCATGCGACTGCTGAAACTTCCGGAAGAGGTACAGCAGATGCTGATCCAGGGAAAACTTACCTCCGGTCACGCAAGAGCTCTTCTTTCCCTGGACAGAGCAGAACTTCAGCTGGAACTGGCCAACAGGATCATTGCTGAAAACTTAAGCGTGCGAGATGTGGAAAAACTGGTAAAAAACAACGGTAAAGAAAAACCAGCCCGAAAAGAGGAGGAAACACCTCAGGTAATCGCTGCTTACAAGAGCATGGAGGAGCGGTTGAAGGGAATCGTGGGTACAAAGGTTGAGATTAAGAGAAGCAAGCAGGGCCGGGGAAAAATTGAAATTGAATATTACTCCCAGAGTGAACTGGAAAGAATCCTGGATCTGTTTGATGAGATTCCGTTACAGTAACAGTTTTGAGGAAAATTTGGAAAGCTGAAAAGTAAAAGGAGTAACATATGGGCGAAGGAAGTCTTATTAACAGTCTGGGAGTGGATATGGGCATTATTGTTCTGCTTCTTGTGGCACTGATCATCATCCTGACCATGATCACAGTGAGCATGTCCATCCGCCTTACCAGATTGACGAAGAAATATTATCTCTTCATGAAAGGGAAAGACGGCCAGTCAATGGAGAAGGCATTTGTTGAAAAATTTCAGCAGCTTGACAAGCTGACAAAGATTACCGGTGACCACGCCATTGAACTGGATATTCTGAAAAAGAATCACAACAGAACACTGACACGATACGGTATGGTGAAGTACGATGCCTTTGATGATGTGGGAGGCAAGATGAGCTTTGCACTGGCTATGCTGGATAGCACAAACAGCGGTTTTATTCTGGATGCCATCCACAGCAGAGACAATTGCTTCTTATATTTTAAGGAGATCGTGAAGGGTGAGTCCTACATCATGCTCAGTGATGAGGAGGTAGAGGCTCTGAAGATCGCTGTGAACAGTGAGTCAGATGAACTGTTCTGACAGGGAAACAGACTGCGTCCTTCCTGTGGCAGCCTCAGAAAGTGTGATGGAGCTGCACTTTGTTTAAAGATAGCATTTACTTTATTACAATACTGGGGTATTATAAGGGATGTGCATATCAGGCACAGGGATTATACAGATAAATGTGGTTGAATCAACAGCAGATTGTGGATAACCCAAAGAACAGAGCAGTTTGCTGTGAACAATAAAGGAGATAGGTATGTTAGATATTAAGTTTTTACGTGAGAATCCTGATGTTGTAAAACAGAACATCAAAAATAAATTCCAGGATGCGAAACTTGTTATGGTTGACGAGGTAATCGAGCTGGATAAACAGAACCGTGAGATCAAAGGAGAGCTGCAGGCTCTTCAGGCTGAGAGAAACAAAATCTCCAAAGAGATCGGAAAACTGATGGGACAGGGCAAAAAGGAAGAGGCTGAGGAAGTAAAGAAAAAAGTAGCTGCTTCCGGAGCAAGAATCTCTGAGCTGTCTGCAAAGGAGAAAGAGGTTGAGGAAGAGATCAAAAAACGTATGATGTACATTCCTCAGATCATTGATCCTTCTGTACCGATTGGTAAAGATGACAGCGAGAACGTAGAGATCCAGAAATACGGGGAGCCGGTTGTTCCTGAGTTTGATATTCCATATCATACTGAGATCATGGAGAAATTTGACGGAATCGACATGGATGCTGCAGGACGTGTTGCAGGAAATGGTTTCTACTATCTGATGGGAGATATTGCAAGACTTCATTCTGCTGTTATCTCTTACGCAAGAGATTTCATGATCGACAGAGGATTCACTTACTGTATTCCTCCTTTCATGATCAGAAGCGAGGTTGTTACCGGTGTAATGAGCTTTGCAGAGATGGAAGCTATGATGTACAAGATCGAGGGTGAGGATCTGTATCTGATCGGTACAAGTGAGCACTCCATGATCGGAAAATTTATCGATCAGATCATCCAGGAGGATCAGCTTCCACTGACACTTACAAGCTATTCTCCATGCTTCCGTAAGGAGAAGGGTGCCCACGGAATCGAGGAGCGTGGTGTTTACAGAATTCACCAGTTCGAGAAACAGGAGATGATCGTTGTATGTAAGCCTGAGGACAGCATGTACTGGTATGATCAGCTGTGGAAAAACACTGTTGATCTGTTCCGTTCTCTGGATATCCCGGTTCGTACTCTTGAGTGCTGCTCCGGTGACCTGGCAGACCTGAAGGTGAAATCCTGTGACGTAGAGGCATGGTCTCCACGTCAGAAAAAATACTTCGAGGTTGGAAGCTGCTCTAACCTTGGCGATGCACAGGCAAGACGTCTGAAAATCCGTGTAAATGCAAAGGATGGCAAATATCTTGCGCATACACTGAACAATACAGTAGTTGCTCCACCACGTATGCTGATCGCATTCCTGGAGAACAACCTGAATGCAGATGGAACAGTGAATATTCCAGAGGCTCTTCGTCCATACATGGGTGGAAAAGAGAAACTTGTTCCTAAAAAATAATACATATTGATGAATTCTATGCTTCCTGCATTTTGCGGGAAGCATGTTTTCTATTAGAAAAGAGGTACCATTGCATAAATATCTGAGATCAATCGGCTTCAGTCATCTGGAATCCTTCAGGATGCTGGAGGAGGTACTCCAGCATGTGGAACAAAACTATGATCAGAAGAAAACAGTGGAAAAAGCAGATGGTGGTATATTCGCAGAACTGTCAAAGGACTTTGGCTATGACTGTGGAATTTCCGTATGCGGAGAATATGATGCTCAGGGAGATTTTCACCGGGAGTACTATTTTCCCTATTACAGAGGTCAGCAGGGATTTGCCAGCAGGGATCTGGTTCTTGAGCGTCATATCGATAAGGAATCCTATGCCGGAGCCTACGACGACTTTAATATCGGAATTACATTGATTTTCTTTCTTAACAATCCGGCAGAGTATTTGCGGATCATGAAGAATCCGGTGGGAAGAGAGTTGCCCAGAACATTGGCATTTTCCGCTTTGTCGGATAAAGGAAAAATACTGCTGCCGATCTACTCTGATGTGAAAGAACGGGAGCGAATGAAGAAAAATTCGGAAAAACGCGGATCGCTGGTGACAAAAGCCCAGAGTGGAGATCCGGAGGCCATTGAGAGCCTGACAATGGAGGATATCGATCTGTTTACTGTTCTCAGCAGAAGAGTGCAGACAGAGGATATCTATTCCATCATCAGCAGTACCTTTATGCCCTGCGGAGTGGAATGCGATCAGTATTCTATTATAGGTGAGATTACGGAGCTGAATATCACAAGAAACAGAAGAACAGATGAGAGACTGTACCAGATGAAGGTGGTTTCCAATGATATTCCTGTGGATGTCTGTATCAATGAGCGGGATCTTCTGGGAATACCGGAGGTGGGCAGACGCTTCAAGGGGAAAATCTGGCTTCAGGGTCTTGTGGAGTAGAGGGATTACACCGGACAGAGAAACTGCTGTTGAAAGAGACAGTATGCAGTCTTTGGACTGTTCAGAAAAAGGGGACACAGGATGTGGATAACCGCACCCTGTGTCCCCTTTCTTATGTATGTCTGAGAAAAAATCTGCCCAGGCAAAGAGATCCCTGGATTTTCAGCAGAACTGTTACTCTGTTTCGCAGATACGAAAATCCTCTGATTCCATGGAGAGCTGAAGCAGCAGCTTCTGCATGTGAGTACAGCTGATATCGCCCCGGATGGTCAGCTGGAACTCAGCCTTGCCCTCAGGGGAATAGCCCAGAAACTGCAGAGATTTCATGTCATATCCGTAGTCACCGATCATACTGAGGATGGAGGACATGGCATTGGGAATGTCCGGTCTCTTCAGATAAACGGTAATGGTTTTGGTGGCATTGGAAAGATCAATGCCTTCAGAAAGCTTCCGGAAAAGCTCAGGAACCTGATCGAAAAGAATTCCGTACTGGTACATTCTGCTGGTTTCTGTAATCTTGCGAACTACGGAAAGATATCCACTTTTTCTTTCCTCCACCACGTTCTGACCAAGGCGATCCAGCATAGCCTCCTCTCTCTCAGGTCTGTTGATGTTGTAATTGTTATCCCGGATTTTTGCCTGTACCACCTCGGTGGAACAGTCCAGTCTTCTGATCAGAAGCTGTTTGATCTGCTCATCGATACTGTCGATTTCCTTTCGGATCTCATCTAATGAACGCATAGTTACTATGTCTCCCTTTTTATATTTTACTCTTATTTATCTCAGTCGAGAAGACTCCCACCTCTATAGGTGGTGAGTATTGACAAATTAGTCTCAGTGGAAGTCCAATCTCCGCCAGCGTCGACTTGAACCATTACAAGCAGTCCCCCACCTCTAAGACGCAGAGACGTAGGCGGGGGTAAAAGGGGGATGCTTGCATCAGCAGGAGTAAAAGCTCCTGCTGATGAGCTGCCAAAGGCAGCAATGGTTCATGAGCAAGTAGCGAAGCGGATTGCGAATGTCCGCTTTACTAGTTCATCTGCGACTTAGCAGGATTTTATCCTTTTATTTTCTGTAGCCGGTTTCAAAATTCACCTCGTTGCACAGCTGCTGTCCGGCTTCGAAACGACGCAGATTATCTGCGGCAATGGACAGGATTCTCTCGAAGGTTTCAGGAAGATGGTACATTCCTGAAATATGGGGGGTGATCAGCAGGTTGTCTGTATCCCACAGAGGATGATCAGCCGGAAGAGGTTCCGGATCTGTAACATCCAGAGCGGCACCACCCAGTGCTCCGCTGTTTAAAGCTTCCATGAGAGCCTCTGTGTCCACGGCATTTCCACGGCCGGCATTGAGAAGAATGGCTCCTGGCTTCATTCTTGCCAGCATCTCCCTGTCAAAGAGATGAATCGTTTCTTTGGTGCTTGGTAGAGTCAGTGCCACAATGTCTGCATTTCCCAGGAGCTCCGGTTTCTCTGTCAGATCCTTCATCTGATACAGTCCCTCCAGATAATCCGGCTTTTCACCGGGAGTTCTTTTGACTCCTGTGACATGACTGCCAAGGGCATGCATTTTTCTGGCAAATTCGCTGCCCAGATTTCCCAGACCCACCACCAGCGTGTTTGAATTCCAGATGGAGGTGACATTGCCTCTGTCGCCCCAGAGGTGATTTTTCTGATCCTCATAATAGAGATTCAGCTTTTTGATCAGCATCAGCAGCTGGGCCAGCATATGCTCTGAGATGGCCAGACCGTAGGCACCGGTGGCATTGGTAAGAATTGCCTGGGAGGGAAATACTCCCGGCTGAATGTAAGGATCGGTGCCTGCACTGTTCAGCTGCATCCATTTCAGATTGGTGCTGCCCTGAAGCAGAGCGGGTGGAACATTGCCGATGATGATATTGGCTTCCTGTACCTGCTCCTTTGTAACCTGATCAGCAGGGATATAGGAGAAGCAGCCAGAGGGAGCACTGCTTTCCAGTTTTTCTTTGTGGCTGTCCTGTACCGGAAGCACCACCAGAATTCTATTTTTAGTGTCCATGTTGTGTCCTTCTTCCATTAGCCCAGAGTCTCATCGTAATGGGCTCTGCTGCCTCCGATAAATTTTGCTCTTGTTCTTGCGCATACCAGATGTGCCTCTCCGATGGATTTTACAGACAGACGCACCGGTACAGCCACATCCTTCAGATGCATACCGATGAGAGTGTCTCCGATATCCATTCCAGCCTCTGCTTTGATATGTTCCACAGCCACCGGCTGGGAAAAATGCTTATAGGCCATGGTGGCAAAGGAGCCCCCTGCCTTTGGCTGGGGAACCACATTGACGATATCCAGTCTTCTGTCCCTGGCCAGTTCTTTTTCGATGATAAGACCACGGTTCAGATGCTCACAGCACTGGGCTGCCAGATAGACACCGGCCTCCTTTGCTGCGGTCCAGATCCCCTGGAATACATCCTCAGCCAGCTCCGGTTTAGAGGCGGAGCCGATCTTGCTTCCGGATACTTCACTGGTGGAGCAACCAACCACAAGGATATCCTGGGGCTCAAGTTTTGCAATCTCAATCAGTTCTTTTGCTGCCTGATAGCTTTCTTCATATAAATTCATAATAAATCTCCTCTTAATTGCTTGATATCAGTAAAACATATGTATTTTTACACTTTGTTCTGTTAAAATTATAGAGTCATAAGACACAAAATACAATCCCCCTGAATGAAGGGGAGAAGGAAAAGGAAAAACAGATGAATATTACAATGGATGCTCTTATGAAAGAGACAAAAGAGCCTCTCAGACGTGCTTATTGGAAGATCACTGTCACCACGGTAATCCTGATGATGTTGGCTGCGGCTGTTTCCTATTCAGCTCTGGTTGGAACCATCAACGAGATTCCGGGTCTGTTTCAGCGAGTGATCGCCAATGAGTTTTCCGGGGAGAGGACACTGGATTTCCGCATGGTGGCCGTAGTGTTGACCATGGTGGGTGGAATGCTGATGCTGTCACTGATCATTAAATTGTTCCTGAACATTTTTCTTGAAAACCCGCTGCTGGTGGGGGCTGACAAGATGATGCTCAGTGCGCTGGAGCCGGGAGAGCCGGTTGTGCTGGCAAGTCTGGCCCATGCCTTTGACTCAGATTATCTGAACTCCGTGAAGGTTATGTTTTTGAAACGACTGTTCAGAGATCTGTGGATGCTTTGCCTGATTGTGCCGGGAATCATCAAGGGATATGAATACATGCTGATTCCCTATCTCCTGGCGGAAAATCCTTACCAGACCTGGCATGAGGTGTTTGCAAAAAGTAAACAGATGATGAAGGGCTATAAGAAAAAGGCATTTCTCATTGATCTGTATTTTATTCCCTGGAGTATCCTGGGACTGCTGACCATGGGAATCCTTACTGTTTTCTATATCGAACCAAAGAAAACACTGGTGAAGGCAGACTTTTATCTGAAAGTAAAATCTATGTATGAAGGAGAAAATGAATAATGGCATATACAATTCTTTGCGCTGATGATGAAAAAGAGATCCGTGACGTGTTCCGTCTGTATCTGGAGCAGTCCGGTTACAACGTTCTGGAGGCTGAAAACGGAATGCAGGCTCTGGAGATCCTGAAAAAGGAGCAGGTGGATCTGGTGCTCCTTGACATTATGATGCCTGGTATCGATGGCTATCGTACCCTGAAAAATATCAGGGAAAATAACAATATCCCTGTGATCATGGTTTCAGCCAAATCTGCAGAGTCTGACAAGATCCTGGGACTGAATCTGGGAGCAGATGACTACATTGTAAAGCCCTTCCAGCCAATGGAGGCTGTGGCCAGAGTAAATTCCAATATCCGCCGTTTCTACTCTCTGGGTGCAAACCAGAAAAAGGAGACCCTGCCGGAGCTGGTTGTCCGTGACCTTCGACTGAATCAGGAATCCTGTCTTCTTTATAAGGGAGATGAGGAGATCGTGCTGACAAGTGTGGAATTCAAGGTTCTGAAGCTGTTAATGAGCAATCCGGGACGTGTTTACACAAAGCAGCAGGTATATGCAGCCGGATGGGATGATGATTTCTTTGCTTCTGATAACAACGTTATGGTATGCATCAGTAAGCTTCGTTCCAAATTATCTGAGGATCAGAACGCATATATTAAAACTGTTCGAGGCCTTAGATACCGTATTCAGTAAAGGACAGAGAACACTATGGATGAAAGAGAAACCTGGAGCCGCGGCAGGATGCTGGGTTCCTTTCTGGCAAAGAAGTTTATTCAGGTAATGCTGTTTATCTTTGTTTGCGAGCAGATCGTAACAATGATCTACAGATATCTTCTGGTACCGCTTCTGACCAATGTGATGATGGTGAAGGATATTCAGGCAGGAGGAGAGGCACTGACCAGTTCTCTGCGCCTGCTGATCACACCTCTTTGGAGGATTCTGGCGGATTCTGTACCGTTTTTCATTGCAAAGCCCCTGGGAAACTATATTGAATACCATCCGGCTGCCTCTATCCATGCACCGGATTTTATTCAGCAGTATGGACTTACCATGGTGAAGCTGTATGACATGACCATTCTTGTGCTGTTGCTTCTGCAGCTGATCCTGGCGATCCTTCCTTATGTGGCTGCGGGATGGTGGTATATCCACTGCATTTCTGTAAAAATGCGTGAGCTGAGAGAAGAGGATGCAAGGGTGAAGGCGGAGTTTGACAGAAGACGAAATCTGCTGTTTTCTGATATTACCCATGATATTAAAACTCCTATCACCTCCATTGTGGGCTATTCAAAGGCCATGACGGACGGACTTGTAGCTGATCCGGAGAAGCAGCAGGACTATCTGCGCACCATCTATTCCAAGTCCCTTCGAATCAGTGAGCTGATCACCATGTTGTTTGAGTTTGTGAAGCTGGACAGCGACGGCTTTCAGCTCCATAAGGAGCCGTTGGACCTGGCAGAGCTGGTTCGGGAAAATGTGATTATACTGCTGGAGGACTTTGATGAGAAGAACATTGATCTGGATATTGATATTCCTGAGGAGGTCTGCATGGTGCAGGCTGACAGAATCCAGATGTCCAGAGTAGTAACCAATCTTCTCACCAATGCCATCCGCTATATCAGCACCGGACATATGGTTCTTGTGAAGATGGAGATCAGAAAAAAACAGGAAACAACGGAATATGTGATCTATGTGGCAGATGACGGTCTTCCTATTGAGGAGGAGTTTGCGAAAACCATCTTCTCCCCATTCTCAAGAAGTGATGCGGCGAGACAGACCACCAGCGGCGGCAGCGGACTGGGACTCAGCATTGCCCACAAGGTGGCAGAGCTCCATGATGGAGAGCTGACTCTGGATCTTCAGTATGGACAGGGCTATGAGAAGGCATTTGTGTTAAAGGTGCCTGCCTGGGAGGAAAATGTGGATGAAGCTTAAAAATATTCTGATCGTTGTGGATGACATTGAAAAAGCAAGACAGTACTATCATGACCTCTTCGGCCTGGATATGATTCTGGACAATGATGGAAATATGATTCTGACAGAGGGGCTGGTGCTGCAGGAGGCGAAGTACTGGAAACAGTTTCTGGGAACGGAGATCATCCCCAGAAATAATTCCTGCGAGCTGTATTTTGAGGAGAAGGATATCGAAGGCTTTGTGGAGAAGCTGGAGAGGCTGTATCCGGAAACGGAATATGTAAATCGGCTGATGACCCACAGCTGGGGACAGAAAGTGGTGCGCTTCTATGATCTGGATGGAAATCTCATTGAGGTGGGAACACCCTTCTGAAAATTTGTGGAAAGAAGTAAAGTAAGATGAAAAAAGGATTGATACTGGAAGGCGGAGCCATGCGCGGCATGTTTACCGCCGGAGTGATTGATGTGATGATGGAGCAGGGAATTGTATATGACGGAGCCATCGGAGTATCTGCCGGGGCAGCATTTGGCTGCAATTATAAATCAAAGCAGATCGGCCGGGTGATCCGGTACAATACAAGATTCTGCAACGACAAACGATATTCCGGAATTTCCTGTCTTTTGAAAACAGGAAATATTTTCAGCACGGAATTTGCCTACGGTGAAGTTCCCCTGAAGCTGGATCCCTTCGATTTTGAAACCTATCAGAAGGATCCCATGTCCTTCCATGTGGTGTGCACCGATGTGGAAACCGGAAAACCGGTGTACCACGACTATAAGGGAATGGAGGACAGTGGTTTTGACTGGATCAGAGCCTCTGCATCCATGCCGGTGGTGTCAAAGATCGTGGAGATCGACGGGCTGAAGCTGCTGGACGGTGGAATTTCTGATTCTGTTCCGGTGAGATATTTTCAGAGCATTGGTTTCGATAAAAACGTGGTGGTGCTTACCCAGCCCAAGGGCTATGTGAAAAAGGAAAACAAGCTGATTCCCCTTATAAAGAGGATGTACAAACAGTATCCGAAGATGGTGGAGACCATGAGGAACCGTCATCTTGTGTACAATGAGACTCTGGAGTATATTGAAGAACAGGAGAAGGCGGGAAAGCTTTATGTGATCCGTCCGGAGGCAAAGCTGGAGATCAGCAAGGTGGAGAAGGATCCGGCAAAGCTGCGACAGGTATATGAGCAGGGAAGAAAAACAGCAAAGAAGCTGATCCCGGAGATCAGAAGCTATCTTGAGGCATAAAACTGCCGGGAGTTCACCGGGAAAAAATTACCAGGAAAAGGGAATTGGGTTGAAATACCCTGAAAAATCGTGTATAGTAACACTGTTATCAGTCTCTGTAGCTCAGTAGGATAGAGCGTTCGCCTCCTAAGGTTACGTTACAACGCTCACCTTGGAAAAACCTTAGTTGGGAGCTGAGTCCGATAATTACGGAGGCTGACAAAAAAATTAAATACGTCCCAATAGCTCAGTTGGATAGAGCACACGCCTCCTAAG
>JAUNCZ010000070.1 GCA_030526405.1 Lachnospiraceae bacterium
CACAATATTTGGTACCGTCATAGGCGACGGTAAGCTTCACTCGCTTCATACTAATTACCCTTTCATTTTCAGGCAGAAATCCGCTGCCTTTACGTGATGATAATGAACTGTATTTCCTCTTATGTATTTCCTCTTATATAGAAAAATTGCACTGCCGATGACTTCGGCAGTGCTGTATAGATGCTTTACCAATGCAGCAGAACCCTCATGGCGATGGCTGCTGCCAGATAGATCCACAGGACCCCATAGCTGATCCTGTCTCTGTTCTCGTACTTCAGAGGCTTCATCTGGGTTCGACCCTCACCTCCTGCGTAACATCTGGCCTCCATGGCAAGAGCCAGATCATTGGCTCTTCTGAAGGCAGATACAAACAGGGGCACAAGCAGAGGGATCAATGCTTTTATGCGCTTTGCCAGTCCTCCACTTTCAAAATCCGCACCTCTTGCCATCTGCGCCTTCATGATCTTGTCTGTTTCTTCCATTAATATAGGAATAAAACGAAGGGCAATGGACATCATCATGGCGATTTCATGGGCTGGCACCCTGATCACCCGGAAGGGCTTCAGAAGCCTCTCAATGGCGTCTGTCAGCTTTGTAGGTGTGGTGGTCAGTGTCATCAGAGATGCCCCCAGCACCAGATATACAAGACGGATGCCGGTTCTGCCGGCCATCACGATTCCCTGCTTTGTGATATTGATGAATTTCCAGGACCAGATTGCATCACCCGGTGTCAGCAGAATATTCAATGCCATGGTACACAGCATAAGAATAAAGATGGTTTTCAGTCCTTTTACCATATAGGAAAAGGGAATATTGGACAGCAGGATCACTGCTGCCAGAAATACAGTACCCAGGATAAAGCCCCAGGTATTGAATAAAAACAGGGACACAATATAGATCATGGTACCCACGATCTTGACACGGGGATCCATTCTGTGCAGAAGTGACTCTGCAGGATAATACTGTCCCAGAGTGATATCTTTCAGCATAACCTATCCCTGCCTCCTGTCTCTGTTTTCCAGTGCTTCCAGGATGGTATCCCGGGCCTTCTCCAAAGTGATGGCCCCTGTATCCACCGGAAGACCTTTCTCTGCCAGTGCATGAAGAATATAGGTCATCTGGGGTGCAGCAAGTCCCATCTTCTCCAGCTCCTTATAATGGGCAAACACATTGCCCGGTGTATCGTCAAAAATTTTCTTTCCGCCATTCATCACAAGGATACGGTCCACATATTCCGCCACATCCTCCATGCTGTGGGAAACAAGAAGGATAGCGATCCCTCTTTCCTTTCTCAGATATGAAAGCTGTTCCAGAATCTCGTCTCTTCCCTTGGGATCCAGCCCCGCTGTGGGCTCATCCAGGATCATAACAGAAGGGTTCATGGCCAGAACACCGGCAATGGCAACCTTTCTTTTCTGCCCTCCGGAAAGCTCAAAGGGGGATTTCTCCCAGCAGTCCTCGGAAAGTCCCACCTGCTCCAGTGCCTTCACCGCCTGGTGTTTACATTCCTCCGGGGACAGCCCCTGATTCTTCGGTCCAAAGCACACATCCGCCAGAACTGTGGTCTCAAAAAGCTGATGCTCCGGATACTGGAACACAAGCCCCACTGAAAATCGTAATTTTCTTCTGTCATACTGTTCCGCCCAGATATCCTCTCCATTATAGAGAACCCGTCCTCCGGTGGGCCGGATCAGGCCGTTCATCAGCTGTACCATGGTGGATTTTCCACTTCCGGTATGTCCGATCACACCGACAAATTCTCCCTGCTCAATGGTGAGAGATACGTGGTCCAGAGCGGTGATCTCATATGCAGTTCCCTTGCTGTAGGTATATACAGCATCCTCTAATGTTATAGACATAATGCCTCCACCAGTTCCTCTATCGTTAATATACCTTCCATTCCCGGTACTCCCTTTTTGCCCAGCTCATGGGCCAGCAGTGTCACCTGGGGAACATCCAGACGAAGCTGCTTCAGTGTATCCACCTGGGAAAAGATTTCCCTGGGAGTTCCCTGCAGCACCAGATTGCCGTCATCCATCACAAATACTCTGTCCGCATCCACCACCTCTTCCATATAGTGGGTAATCAGAATCACTGTGATTCCCTCCTGGCGGTTCAGCTCTTTCACCGCCTCCAGAACCTCTTTTCTTCCATTTGGGTCCAGCATGGCGGTGGGCTCATCCAGGATGATGCATTTCGGATGCATTGCCATCACCCCTGCAATGGCAACTCTCTGTTTCTGTCCACCGGAAAGTCTGTTGGGGGAATGCTTTCTGTAGGCTGCCATTCCTGTGGCCTTCAGGGCCTGATCCACCCGCTGCCAGATCTGCTCTGTGGGCACTCCCAGATTCTCCGGTCCGAAGCCCACATCCTCCTCCACCACAGAGGCGATGATCTGATTATCCGGATTCTGGAATACCATTCCGGCTTTTTTTCGGATCCGGAAGAGATTTTCATCCTCCCTTGTGTCCATCTCATCGATCCACATGGTTCCTCCTGTGGGCACCAGCAGTGCGTTCATATGCTTGGCAAGGGTGGATTTTCCACTTCCATTATGTCCCAGAACAGCGATAAACTGTCCTTCCTGGATATCCATATCCACATCCTTCACAGCATGCAGTACGGACACCTCTTTATTTTCTTCCTCATCGTATCGAATATAGTCAAAGCTTACTTTCAGTGCCTTGATGATTCCCATGGCTCAGATCTCCTTGTATCATCAGTCAGCGCTCCTGTTTTGGGTACGCCTTTCCCATAAATCAGAGGCCTCCTGATTCTAAAGCAGCTTAAAACCAAAGACGTCTGGTTCATGGGAAAGGTTCGGACTCAAACCTGAAGTCCGAACCCTATAGGATTTTTCTTATGCTTCTTCTGCCGGGGAAGCTTCTGTTGGCATGGCAGCCCCCTCTTCTGCTTCCTCTGCAGTCTCCTGCTCCGGTGCGATCAGCTGGTCGATCACCTGCCAGATTTCCTCTCTGCCCTGCTTTGTCTGGGCAGAATAAGGAAGGATCATGCCACCCTTCGCCATATCAAGACCAACACGAATGGCCTTCAGATGCTTCTGGATCTGGCTTCTCTTGATCTTATCCAGCTTTGTAGCGATAATAATGGGCTCATATCCCTGATCCAGAATCCACTGATACATCAGACGATCGTTGGCAGAGGGATCATGACGGATATCGATCAGCAGAAAAACTGCCTTCAGATCCTTGGAGGTATGAAGATATCTCTCGATCATCTTTCCCCATTTCGCCTTGATCTCCTGATTTGCATTGGCGTAGCCGTAGCCTGGAAGATCCACCAGATACATCTCCTGATTCACATTGTAAAAGTTGATGGTCTGTGTTTTTCCCGGCTGAGAACTGGTACGTGCCAGGGATTTACGGTTCATCAGTCCATTGATCAGAGATGATTTTCCTACGTTGGATTTTCCTGCAAATGCCACCTCAGGACGACCTGTTTCAGGCAGTGTACTGGTGACACCGCAGACAATATCCAGTGATACCTGTTTAATTACCATTATCTGCTCCTTATTTCTCTGTTACAAATGCCTTCTCCAGCACCTGTTTCATTGTTTCCATATAGAAGATTTCCAGACCGTCTGTGATCTCATGATCCATCTCCAGCACATCCGGCTTATTCTGCACAGGCACCAGCACAGTGGTGATTCCTGCCTTCTTGGCAGCCAGCAGCTTCTCCTTCAACCCGCCGATGGCAAGAACTCTTCCCCGAAGAGTAATCTCACCGGTCATGGCCACATCGGAGCGCACCGATACACCGGTAATGGCAGAAAGCATGGCTGTTGCCATGGTGATTCCCGCAGACGGACCGTCCTTTGGAACTGCTCCCTCCGGAATGTGGATATGGATATCGTGCTCCTGGAAATATTTTTCCGGAATATCATACTGATCTGCCACAGAACGGATGTAGCTGATACCGGTTCTGGCAGACTCCTTCATAACATCACCTAACTGGCCTGTCAGCTGGAACTCTCCCTTTCCAGGCATCAGATTTACCTCGATCTCCAGAGTATCGCCTCCCACGCTGGTCCATGCCAGACCACGGACAATACCGATCTCCGGTTTATCATTGGCTTTATTCACCTTATAACGGGCTCTTCCCAGGAACTCCTCCAGATTGCGTACAGTTACAGAAACCTTCTGATCTCCGTTCTCCTGGATGCGGAGGGCGCATTTTCTGCAGATCTCACCGAATTTACGCTCCAGAGAACGGACACCGGCCTCCCTTGTATAGCCGGAGATAATCTGCTCGATCACCTTATCAGAGATGCTCAGCTGTTTTTTGCTGATACCGTTTGCCTTCATCTGCTTTGGAACCAGATGCTCTTTGGCAATATGCAGCTTCTCATTCTCTGTGTAGCTGGTGATTTCAATCAACTCCATACGGTCCCGAAGAGGTCCCGGAATGGTATTGATATCATTGGCTGTGGCGATGAACAGAACCTCGGAAAGATCCACCGGCATATCCACATAGTGATCGGCAAATTTGTTGTTCTGCTCCGGATCCAGCACCTCCAGAAGAGCTGAAGAGGTATCCCCTTTGTGGTCAGAACTCACCTTGTCGATCTCATCCAGCAGCATCAGCGGGTTTTTCACCCCTGCCTGATGGAGTCCCTGGATAATGCGTCCCGGCATGGCTCCCACATAGGTTCTTCTGTGTCCGCGGATTTCAGCCTCATCACGGACACCACCCAGGCAGATACGGACATATTTCTTATTCAGTGCCCTTGCCACAGAACGGGCGATGGAGGTTTTTCCTGTTCCCGGAGGTCCCACCAGACAAAGAATCGGGGCATCCCCCTTCTTTGTGAGGGTTCGCACTGCCAGATATTCCAGAATACGCTCCTTCACCTTCTCCAGACCGTAATGATCCTCCTCCAGCACCTTTCTGGCATTCTTCATGTCCTCATTATCCACAGACATATGATCCCAGGGCAGGCCCAGAAGAGTCTCAATATAACCTCTGACCACACCGCTCTCAGATGGATTTCCGATCACATTCTGGAAACGGCGGATCTCATCACGAAGCTTCTCCTTCACCTCATCCGCTGCCTGAAGCTCCTCTGTCTGTTTCTTAAATTTATCAATATCAGACTGGATATTATCCTCTCCCAGCTCCTCACGGATGATCTTCATCTGCTCACGGAGGATATAATCCTTCTGATTCTTGTCGATTCTCTCCTGGATCAGTTGCTGCAGATCCTGACGGATTCTGTTCACCTCAATCTCATTGGCCATCAGAAGAGTGAGCACCTCATATCTGCTCTGCACATCTCTGGCCTCCAGAATGGTCTGTTTCTGTTCCCAGTTAACCGGAAGATTGTTGGCAATCTGTGTCTCCAGGGTTTTCAGATCCTTCAGCTCACCGATCTGGGCACTGAGATCACGGCTGATCTTCTGACCCTGACGGGAAAATGCTGCAAAAAGATCCTTTAAGGTACGGACCATGGCTTCTGTATCCGCTGCAGGAAGTTCCGGCTCCGGCTGCTCTCCCTCATAGGAGATCACCTCTGCCTCCAGAAAATCCTCCCGTGGCTCAAAGCTGATCAGTTTTGCGATATTCAGGCCCTCCACCATAACGCGGACGATACCCTTTGGCATCTTTACAACCTGCTTCACCTCTGCTACTGTTCCGTAACCGTATACATCATCAAATCCAGGCTCCTCCAGCATGGGATTTCTCTGGGTGACCAGAAACAGCTTCTGGTCATTCAGCATTGCTGTCTCCACCGCCTGGATGGATTTCTCGCGGCTGATATCAAAATGTACGATCATTTCCGGAAGAATGGTAGTCCCTCTGAGAGCTACAGCCGGAAGCATTTTGATAATTTCACTCATTCTATAAACTCCTTTATAACGGGCAGCCTGGGCCGCCCCGGATTTTTTCAGAATTAATCCTGTTTTGCGGCACTCTTGCCCTTTGTTCTTCTGGAGGAAGCCGGCTTCTCCTCTTTCGCCTGAAGAGCCTTCATCTCCTCCTCTGTTCTGCGGATCACCACAGGTGCCGCCTCACCCAGAACAGCATCCTTTGTAATAATACACTCTGCGATGGTTGGGTCAGATGGAGTCTCAAACATCACATCGTTCATGGTCTTCTCTGCAATGGCACGGAGACCTCTTGCACCTGTTCTTCTCTCAATTGCCATTCTGGCAATGGTTTCGAGGGCCTCATCCTCAAAGGTCAGCTTCACGCCGTCCATCTCAAACAGCTTTGTAAACTGTCTGACCAGAGAGTTTTTCGGCTCTCTCAGAATGCGGATCAGAGCAGCCTCATCCAGAGAATCCAGTGTTACCACCACAGGAACACGGCCGATAAACTCCGGAATCAGACCGAATTTGATGAAGTCCTCAGGCATAACCTGTTTCAGTACATCACCCACATTCTCTTTCTTCTCATGACCAAGGAATGCATTGAAACCGATGGATTTTGTATCCTGTCTGGCCTCAATAATCTTATCCAGTCCCTCAAAAGCACCACCGCAGATAAACAGGATATTGGTGGTATCGATCTGAAGGAACTCCTGATGTGGATGTTTTCTTCCTCCCTGAGGCGGAACATTGGCAACAGTGCCCTCCACGATCTTCAGAAGCGCCTGCTGCACACCCTCACCGGATACATCTCTGGTAATAGATGCATTCTCTGATTTTCTTGTAATCTTATCGATCTCGTCAATATAGATGATTCCGTGCTCTGCACGTTCAATATCAAAATCTGCAGCCTGAATCAGCTTCAGCAGAATGTTCTCCACATCCTCACCTACATAACCTGCCTCAGTCAGGGCAGTGGCATCCGCAATAGCAAAAGGCACGTTCAGCATCTTTGCCAGAGTCTGAGCCAGCAGTGTCTTTCCTGAACCGGTGGGTCCCAGCATCAGAATATTACTCTTCTGCAGCTCCACCTCGGACTGAGGACCTGCCAGAACACGTTTATAATGGTTGTATACAGCCACGGCAAGAACCTTTTTAGCATCATCCTGCCCGATAACATACCCATCGAGAAATGACTTGATCTCCCGGGGTGTCATAAGATTGATCTCGTCGCTGCCTGAAGAAGGCATATCACCCAGTTCTTCTTTGATGATCTCCTGACAGATCTCCACACACTCATCACAGATAAATGATCCGCCCGGTCCGGCAATCATCTTTCTGACCTGATCCTCTGTCTTTCCGCAGAAAGAACAGCGTACTCTGGAATCACTTCCTCTTCCAGCCATATATTATATAATTCCTTTCTATATTGCTCGCGTAAATCAGCAAAAGGGCATGTCAAAAGCAACAGCTGCTGCCCTCTTGACACACCCTCACCTGCCTGTTATCGGCTCGTGATCACACTGTCGATGAGACCATATTTCATAGCCTCCTCGGCAGATAACCAATTATCACGTTCCGTATCAATTTCAATCTGTTCCAAAGGCTGACCTGTATTTGCGGCCAGAATGGTGTTCAGTTTTTCTCTGGTTCTCAGGATATGCTTAGCAGCAATACTGATCTCAGTAGCCTGACCCTGTGCACCGCCGGATGGCTGGTGGATCATGATCTCGGCATTCGGAAGTGCCATACGTTTTCCCTTGGCACCGCCTGCAAGGAGAAATGCTCCCATGCTGGCTGCCATTCCGATACAGATGGTGGAAACATCACATTTGATGTACTGCATGGTATCGTAGATGGCCATTCCGGCTGTAACTGAACCTCCCGGGCTGTTGATATACAGATGAATATCCTTTCCCGGATCCTCTGCTTCCAGAAACAGGAGCTGTGCCACAATAATGCTTGCGGATACATCATTCACTTCTTCACCAAGGAAGATGATACGATCTTTCAGAAGTCTTGAATAGATATCGTAGCTTCTCTCACCCCGGCTTGTCTGTTCAATGACATAAGGTACTAAACTCATTCACTAGCCTCCATTAATCTTAAAAACGGGTTCCCGTCCCTTTATGAGATGGGAACCCACTGTGTTCTATCTGCTGCTTAACTGATTAAGCCTCTGGGAGAGAATCAACCTCTACAGCGTTCTCAACCAGAACGTTTACAGCCTCCTGGCATGCCATGTCAAGCTTCATAGCTGCCATGTTCTCCTCGCTGAACATTCCTTTGATGGTCTCGATATCCATCTTGTAGTTCTCAGCCATTTTTGCGATCTCAGCGTCAACTGCTGCTGCAACAGCCTCTGTCTCAACCAGGTTCTCAGCTTTAGCGATTGCCTCAAGAACAAGGCGAACCTCGATCTGCTGCTGTGCCTGTGGCTTCATGAAGTCAAGAAGCTCCTCAACACCCTGACCTGTGTACTCTTTGTACTGCTCCATTGTCATACCCTGAGACTGCAGTCTTCTTGCGAAGTTGTCCAGCTGCTGGCTTGCCTGTGTCAGAACCATAGCCTCTGGAATCTCCATCTCTGCATTCTTAACTGCCTGCTCGATTACAGCGTTCTCTTTCTGAGTTTTAGCAGCCTCTGCTTTTCTCTCAGCCAGAGTCTTCTGGATGTCAGCTTTGTACTCATCCAGAGTATCGAACTCAGATACATCCTGTGCAAAATCATCGTTCAGCTCAGGAAGCTCTTTCTCCTCGATTTTGTGTACTGTACATGTAAATACTGCAGCTTTGCCTTTCAGCTCCTCTGCGTTGTAATCCTCTGGGAATGTTACGTTAACGTCTTTTGTCTCGCCAGCGTTAACGCCTACCAGCTGCTCCTCAAATCCTGGGATGAAAGATCCGGATCCCAGTGTCAGTGGATACTCGTTTCCAGCTCCGCCTGGGAATGCGATATCATCGATTTTTCCCTCGAAGTCGATTGTTACGATATCACCGAGCTGTGCTGCACGTCCCTCAACAGCGATTGTTCTGCTGTTCTTCTCCTGCTCTTTCTTCAGCTCTGCTGCGATCTCCTCCTCGGAAACCTCAAGGTTTGCTTTCAGAACCTCAATGCCTTTGTACTGTCCAAGAGTAACCTCTGGTTTAACAGCAACCTCTGCTGTGAAGATGAAGGATTTTCCCTTCTCGATCTGTACAACATCGATTGTTGGCTGGGAAACAACATCAAGACCGCTCTCCTCTACAGCTTTTCCGTAGTTTGTGTTGATCATGTTGTTAGCTGCTTCCTCGTAGAAGATACCTGCTCCGTAAACTTTCTCAATGTAAGCTCTCGGAACTTTTCCTTTACGGAATCCCGGTACAGAGATGCTTCCTTTCTGTTTCTGATATGCAGCCTGAAGTGCTTTCTCAACTTCCTCTGCAGGAACTTCAATTGTAAGTTTTGCCATGTTCTTCTCCAGATTCTCAACCTGAACGCTCATGTATTAATCCTCCTTGCTATCGACCCTGTGGATCGTAAATTTTCTTTTTTAAAGATGGGTACACTGACCCATTAAAGACACTGACCTAGTATAGCACAGCCCCTGTAAAAGTGCAAGCAAAAGAACAGAAAAATAGCAGCAGACATGACTATGCATGCCTGCTGCTATGAAACTGTCGCTTAGCCTGTAGCCAGCCTCAGCTATTGTTGTAATTGAATTACCGAGGATTCCCGCTTATTATCCCAAACATAACCAGATTCAGTTATCAGTATGGACCGTATGGATATACAAGGCCAGCCTTTACCTCTGCGGCAACAGCCTCTCCATTCAGAACACGTACCAGCTCAAGACCGAAATCCATTGCAGCTCCAGGTCCTCTTCCTGTGGTTACATTTCCGTCTGTCACTGCGGGAACGTCTGTGATCTCCGCCCCTGTCAGTCTGCCCTCACAGCCTGGATAGCAGATCGCTTTTTTACCATTTACGATGCCAAGATCTCCCAGCACCATTGGTGCTGCACAGATGGCTGCCACCTGTTTTCCCTCATCAAATTTTCTTTTCAGAAGAGCTGTCAGTGGTGCAAAATCTCCCAGATTGTTTGTTCCAGGCATTCCTCCCGGAATGATGAAGCAGTCGCCATCCTCATAAGCGCCCTCTTCATATACAGCATCTGCACGGATTCCAAAGCCGTTGGAGCCTGTCAGGTTTACATCTCCTGTGATGGAGATCATCTTTACATCATTTCCCGCTCTGTTTAATACGTCACAGGTGGTCAGGTTTTCGATTTCCTCATTGCCTTCAGCAACAAAAACATATACTTTTGCCATACTTAAAACTCCTTCGCATTGTATTTTCAGATCTGCCTCAAATCCTCTCCGGCTTCTCTCTTTCCGGCGGACTTCGGACCCAGTCTCTGTCTTACAGGGTTCCTCTGTGGACATCTTTCCTGCATCCTGCTAAACTGAAGATACAGGAAAGCGGACATTGACGATCCGCTTCACTGCCTGCTTATGAGCTACTGCTGTTTTCATAAGCAGCATGCAGACTGAACTGATATCATCATACACTATTTCCCAAAAAATAGAAAGGTTGAAGCAATGGAAATCGAACGTAAATATCTGATCCACCAGCTCCCGGAAAATCTGGAGCAGTATCCCAGTCATAAAATTGAGCAGGGTTATCTGAACACCAACCCGGTGGTCAGGATCCGCCAGTCTGATGATGAATACTACCTCACCTACAAGGGCGGCGGACTGCTGGCCAGAGAGGAATACAATCTTCCCCTCACTGAAGAAGCCTATCTTCATCTCCGCCCAAAGGCAGATGGCATTGTGCTCTCCAAACGCCGGTATCTGATTCCCCTCACTGAAAAGCTTACCATTGAGCTGGATGTATTTGACACCCCCTACAGGGGACTGATTCTGGCAGAGGTGGAGTTTGAGGATATGGAATCTGCTCTGTCCTTTACGCCACCCCAGTGGTTCGGAGAGGATGTGACCTTAAGCGGCATCTATCAGAACAGCCTTCTCAGCAGAGGTGTGGCGGCGGTGAAACCTGTCTGGGACTGAAAGAAAAGCAAGAAGCTGCAGGCCTTCCCTGCAGCTTCTTCTTTCCTGTTTATAAATCAGTCTTTTATCCGTCTCTTTTCCGTCTGCTGTTCCTGTTTTTTACAGTCCCCTGGCTTTTTTCACACAGGCCTTCTGAGCCTCAATCACGGCACTTCTGAGTCCCTTCTCCTCCAGCACACGAACCGCCTCAATGGTGGTTCCTCCCGGAGAGCATACCATATCCTTCAGTGCTCCCGGATGCATACCGGTCTCCAGCACCATCTTTGCACTTCCAAGCACAGACTGGGCTGCAAATTCGTAGGCCTGGGCCCTTGGCATACCATCTGCAACTGCTGCATCTGCCATGGCCTCAATAAACATGAATACATAGGCCGGAGAGCTTCCGCTGACGCCAACCACCACGTCGATCATGGCCTCTGAAACCACCTGTACCTTTCCAAAGCTCTCAAAAACTGTACATACCCTCTGCAGTTCCTCCGGAGATACTGCTCCATTCGGACAGAGAGCTGTCATGGCTTCCCCCACCAGTGCCGGTGTATTCGGCATGGTGCGCACCAGTTTCACAGGAGACTCAAAGATTCCCTCCAGCCAGTTTAAGGTCTTTCCCGGTGACAGTGTCACCACAATGGCATCTTTCTTTACCGCGCTGCGAATCTCCCGGATCACTTCCTCCAGATACACAGGCTTTACAGCCAGAATAAGAACATCCGCCTCAGAGGCAACGGTGCAGTTGTCCGCTCCGCTGATTCCCAGCTCTGTTCTGATTTTCTCCATTGTCTTCTCTGATTTTGCAGATGCATAGATATTCTCTGCCGGCACCAGTTCTTTTTTGAGAATTCCACTAATCATGGCTGTTGCCATATTTCCACATCCGATAAAACCAATTTTCATATTATATTCCTCCTTTATTACCTGGGTAGTGTCAATCAAACTACCTTTTTTATTTCTATAAACCTTATATT
>JAUNCZ010000071.1 GCA_030526405.1 Lachnospiraceae bacterium
GGGTAGCTGGCAAAGCCAGCGCAGGGGAAGTGTAGCTTCCTCTGGATGATTGGAGCAAAGGACTTTTGCGGAACTCATCAAGCTCCCTGCAAGGGGCTTTCGGCAGAACGCAATCACCATCTTTAGGTGGTGTATAATTGCGCCCTGTTTTACAACAGGGTTTTCAGCTCCTGTTCGGTTGCTCTACGTTCTTTCGGTTCTCAATCAGCAACTCCAGCTTCTTTTGAACCGCTTCGCTGTGGAAGATGAAAGTCAAAAGCTCCATCACATCATCGTCCGTCAGGATGGTCGGTTCTCTCAAAAAAGTTTCCAACATCCCGGCACGGGTACAAAGGCGGTGGGTTCTCTCGCTACGGGTCAGGCGCTTGATTTCGTTTTCCAGTCGCTTTTCCTTGTGCTTGGCTGCGGTCAGCTTTTTCTCCGCAACATACTGTTCTCGTTTCAGCTTTTCCAGTTTTTCATTGGGCATCGGGTCAACTCCTTTCAGATTTTTGATAATGGACAAAACAAAAGACACTAACTTTTTTACGGTTAGTGCCTTTTGGCTTGGTCATTATTCTGTTTTGTTTTGCTTGATGAGTTCCTCGGCTTCGTCTCTTGTAAACTGATAGTAAGTCAACACATCTCGCACTTGCTCATCGTACTGGCTCATATCCAACTCTTTGAATTGGTTTAGTGCTACAATTTCCTGCACAGTTTTTAACTTGTCGGCAGGTAAGCTCCAGAATTTTTCTTCCCATTCTTTTGCAAGATTGTCCTTAAACATAAATCTGTAAATGATAAATGTTTCCGGCATCCAGAGGATCGTCCAGAAGCGATGCTCGTCTGCTCCAAACGCTTCTTCAAAGAATGTTTTTCCTTTGCCAACCTTGCCCTTTGTCGAATTAAGCACAGCTTGAATTGCTCTAATGAATTTTCTATTCCAATGCTTTCCGATGAAATCTCGATTCATGAAAAACTCTGGGTCGTTGATTGGGTGGTATTTCATCGGGAACGAATAAATGTTGGCGGCAAGTTCATCACACATATCAACATTCATCTTCATTCTGTAGTAAAGATGTTCCGGCTTATCGTGGAAATTATAAAGCATATAGTTGGAAAGGTTCGTAATTCCATTTGATACTGCCGTTTTGATTGCTCTTTCATAAATATCCTTCTGTTCCCAATGGTCAAAAGCGACACGCAACGGATAGATATTTACTTCGGATAATTTTTTCATGTTAGCATCTGTGATAAGACGTGCATCAATGCCTTGATTAAAATCGACGATGCGTTTTAACCCTTTTTTGTGCTTGAAGTGCTTCTCATACAACGGCGCAACATATTCGTCCAATGACAATATATCTTCTTTCGTTGCAGTCTCATGATGCAAGCAGTCCACTTCTTCAAGTTTGAGATAAAACTCTGTTTTTTCTTCAGACGGTAATTTTTCCATCAAAGCCTTGTACAGTACCACACATTTCCGAATGTATGCTCTGTCATTAAATCCGTCTCTCAGATTACGAATTGCAATCTCATATTGGTTTGGTGGAATGTAGGTTGCACCTTTCCCAAATCCACACTCCTTAATCTCATCAATGATTTTGTCATAGCACTTTGACGCAAGAACATTATTATCGAGAAGAAGCAAATCTCTTTGCTCTCCAAAGCGTTCCCTTGCTATATTTATCTGTTCTTTTAGACCGATATAATCACAGTAGGTCGGCTCGAGTGTAGGTACTGCACAAAAAGCACAGTGATTGATGCAACCTCTGGTCATATATGCGAAATAAGCATTGTTCGCAGGATATTTATATTCAATCTCGTCCAAAATCGAGTAATCCAGCGGTAATGCATCAATAATTGTTGTATCACCTTCATCAATGTCTCCGGGATGATTAAGTAATCCAATAAAAGGGTGGATGCCCGTTGCTTGGTAAACTTCTTCCGGCAACAATGTAGACATGATACCGCCAACCATAACATCTTTTTCGTCCTTGCATAATTGCTTGACGAAGTTGATGGTGTCTATTGTTATGTCCCAATAGAAAGTAAACAATGTCGTGATGCCAACCTTATCAAAGGGAGGATTCTTGAAATAATCTTTTCTCTTGTATGATAAGCGAGCATCTTTTGCAAGCTGATACGCCATTGCATTTGAAGCAAACGCTTCGCATTCATCTAATGCAGATGTATTAGCCTTGCGGATATAATCAATGAGAACCAATTTGTATTTCTTCCACTTTGTATCTGGGTCGATAGAAGAAAGCTGCTCAAGCAAATCTTCAATAACCAAATCAGCGGCAAGGTCTCTCAAGTCTCCTTTGAAAAAGCGAACATCATCGCCAGATTGACGGTAATAAGTCGCCAACTTCATAAGTCCCATTGGCGGATACTTGTTCTTGTAATTGGGTTCAACCAAAAGAACTTTTCTGTTCATGATTATCTAAACTCCTTTTCTATTGCTGCTTGAATTTCCTCAGCGATATTCTCAGGAGCTATTTGGCTAACAATCCCCATTATTTGTCCTACGAGTTTACGCTTACTCTTGTCGAGCTTTGAAAGGTTGTCTGTGAAATATTTGGATTTCTTTTCTTCCTTCTGCTCAACAATCTCCGTTTCTTTCTTTTCTGCTTTCTGTGTAGCAGAAGAAACATTCTTTTTCTCAAATTTATACTGAATCTCTTTTTGAACACGCTGTTCTGGGGTCAACGTGCTACTTGTCGTCAGAGTTTCAACAGTCTTTTCGAGCTTCTTTTTGGCAGCATCTTTTTTCTTTCTTGCATCTTCAACCGTAGCTTCCATGCGGCTCTGCTCTTTTTTGTCAACAAAACCTTTTGCGTGTTTCTCTTGAAGTTTTGCAACAGCATCATTATAGGCTTCCAACTTCCTATAATGGTTTTTGGTCTCGTTAGCCACATGATACAAACGATGAAGCTCATCATAGAAAAATACTCTAAGCTGTTCTTCCAGATTTATTCTTGCCGGAGTTTCGTTAAAGTAGTTTCTCTGAGAGTTAGGAATAAGATTCTTATCAACAGTAAAAATCTCTCCTATAAAATAGCTGTTTCCTCGGTCCTCCTTGAATAAGGACGCAACAGCCGTATTATCTCCGATTTGGATATTTCCTTGTCTCAATCTAAATCCATACATAGGATTTAATGCCTTGGGAATAGCCTTTTCAAATCGGCACAAACCATACCATGCCCACGCTATCAATGTTTTTCCATCGTAAAAATCCTTAAACTCTACGCCAAAAACATCGTCATAGATTTTTCGTGCATTTTCTGCACCTTCATATAAACGAGTTTTATATTCCTTAAATAGCTGCGCTCCATTAACGGTAACCTTGTATTCGTCAATGGTAAAGCCGAGTTTTTTAGCATGACCATAAATATCATGCCTATAATGGAACTTGTTTGTATACGGAACAGGGGCAACAAAACTCAAATAATCACGCACTCCAGCGGTGTCAAGCAAATCAGTATTTTCGTGGTTAATATCAATCAGCTCGACCTTGAAGTAATGTTTGTCCTTTTCTTCCGTGTCAGTTTCAGTTGTTACGATTGCATCAAGAATTTCATCAACGGTATACTTCTTGTCCGAAATCAACATCTCACGCATCAGCTTCGCATCAAAGCTCATTCGAGAAGCTACCGTTTCTCCTGCGTATGATGTTGTAAATACTAAAGTCCGGCAATATGCCAAACCGCAAAGTCGTCCAATACCACGGAAACCCTTGTCTACACCAATCTTTTTGTCGGAGTTTGCAATGTCACCCAACTGTGCAACGAAATCTTTTTCTCGTACACCCGTAGCATTATCTTCAATCGAAACATATCGTTTCTTTTGGTCGATGAAGATTGCAACTTCTGCTAATTCGGGAGTTACAATTCCGCTATCTATTGCCTTGTCAATCTGGTCACAGGCATTCTGCACATATTCTCTGTAGGCTACCTTTGAGTCTAAATACATACCCGTTGTCAGATTTTCAAGAATATTCTTTCCTATCTTAGCCATGTCATTTCACTTCCATCATTTTATCTGTTTATAAATTGGCTTCGGGAATTTGATGTGCAGCATAGACCTAAAGATAGGATTTTGCACAATGTATTCGCCTTGCTTTAATCTTGTCATCATTGTCTTATATACAGCCGGAACACTCTTGTAATCACTCTTTGTAACCTCGATAGAGTTTGTTCTTCCGTATGCATGAGTAGAACAGTTACCCGTTACTCTATCATGGATTGCACTTCTGAACTGTTCTGCAGCAAACAGAACCACACCTAACGAACGACCTCTTTCAGCAACATCGAGGATCTGCTGAAGAATCGGAGAGTGACGAGGTGCATCTTTAGAGGCATACTTGTTCAGCTCGTCGATAAAAATAACAATTCTGGACGGAGGTGCTACGCCCTCATCTCCGTTGTATTCACCAAGCTGCAAGTTATACAGTGTCCTAACTGCATCACCAAATACATACGCTTGCTTATCTTCAGAAAGTTTTGCGATGTCAATGACATGGACTTCGTTCTTTTGGATGTACTTCAACGAATCACCAAGTCTTGTTTCTGCCTTGCTTTCATCAACAGCTCTTGCAAAAATGGCGGTCTTGTCGTTAATCGCCTTATTTACAATACGGTAGAACTTTCGCCAGCTTGAAATAGGAATTTCCTTGTCGCTTGTTCCGCCAGCATTACATTTTTCTTTAATGGCTTCAAGGAACTCCTGCCAATCATTGACAGAACTAAATTTACCTTGACCAGCCATAATATAATTGATGATTGCATCCATTGTCTGAGTGGTATCATCAATATTGGAGAACATCAAATCCAAGTTATTGCGGTCATACTTGTAGATATACTTGAATTTCTTTGCTTTTTTCTTCTTTACATTGTCAGCTACTTCTTCCGGCTTCAAATACGTATTCCAGTATTTTTCAGTGGAATAAGGATAGTAATATGTTACATTTTGGAAAGGCTCTGCTGACAAGCCTAATTCCTCATACATAGCAAGGTTTTCTTTTCGTGCCTGTTCCGGATTATCTTCGTCGCTGTAATCATTTGGCTGGTCAATGGTTAAAAGATCTCTGCCCTTAACATTAAACATTACAAACGCAACGGAATCTTCCTCATCCTCGCTATTCAAATATCTATCCTGGATTGCTTTCATCAAGAACATTGCATAGGATGTTTTTGCAGCAAGTCCAGAAATACCAGAGATATTCAGATGTGCGCCCTCTGGTCCGATAATAAATTTAGAGTTCAACCGTACAGGAAGCATTACCTTTTCACAGCCAGCGGTTCCTTCGTACATTTCAAGATAGCCACATACCAACGGATTGCGAATATCTTTTAAGCCTAATGCGTATTCAATTTCGTTGGCTGTTGCAAGGTACACCTTTGCATTGCTTTGACAAGGGATGTAGATGTTCTTGGTATTACATACAACTTTAGCTTGAACATAGTTCATGCCAACACGCAAAGTAGGACTTTCTACACCCACATCACCGAAATCACTTGAAATGTAATTTGTTAAAAAGCTCGCTGCATCGGTAATATGAGATATATCCTCAATCATACCATATGAAAAAGAGCCATTAACGTGTTCGACTTTTACAATGTCAAACGGATTTAATATCAGCGTCGGATTAGTCCAAAACGCAAAATTATCAATAGTCGTAGGGGCTTTTTCTGTTGCCAACACTCGACCTATAATCTTAGAATCTGTCACAATATTTCCTCCTTAGAATAAGTGCAGAAACATTTCTGTACTCATGTATTTGCTTTTCACAAAAGATTCTGTCAAGAAAACGGGGTAAAGATGGTTTGCCCATCTCTTGTCCGTACCATAACACGTTGGAGTTCGCTCATTTATCAGCGTAGCACTCAACAAATCAATTTCATCACTGTCTATGCCGATACCATATTCCTCATCCATAAGTATCTTTTCGACCTTAATCACACCATCAAAAGGAGTTCTGGTGTGTTTCTTATCTCTGATTCTTATATACCAGACTGCAAACTGGACATCTCCCAAAAAAGCCTTGTTTTCATAGAGCGCAACTGGCGTTCTATGAAATAGAGGAAGGTCAGCGATGTAGTTCGCATTCGGTTTACCAGTATGGTCTAAGATGCTTTCGGGATTAAAGGATTTTGAAACACCTATAACCCAACGATAGTTGTGCTTTATCTTTTGAAGTTCTCGTAAATCGCCCCTGCCGGTTTTCATCGGTTTGTATTCAAGAGAACCATCTTTCAGCAAATAATTATTCTGATTGATTCTGCCTGCTTTCACAAGCTCTGCAACCATTTCCTTTTCAGACTGTATCATGTAGTCTTGGATGCAAGCTATGCCGCTATCCTCGACTTTGCCTTTTCTCTTGTCTTTTGGCATTGTGTACGGAAGAATAGCAGAGAACTCAATCCCTAATCGCTTCAACTCAGCACTCTTGTTTAGCTTTACTGTTTTTGCTGCGAAGAACTCTTCATCGCCCCACCCATCTGCATTGCATACATTGGGCAATGACAATACGAGCCTTCTGTAAAACTTCTCGGCGTGCATAACGCCATCTACTCGTCTGCAACATCCAACACCAACTTGTCCAGCTACAACTGGATAAACTTGCTTGTTGTATGAAATATCGTCAACTTTATAGGCATGGCGTGAACCGTCTAAGAAATAGCTGATAACAGGGGGACTACCAGCTAACTGTCTTGCATAGTCTCCGAGGGGGACTGGCTTTTTGTGACGTGTGGTCTCGCCAGATACTTGCCATTTCATTATTTTACTGCCATCATCGTCATAATCAAACGATGGCATTCCTATGGTATCAAACGAATACTTTTCTGTATTATAGCTTTTGCCATTCGTTTCTTTGGCTATTATCTGCATTATCTTTGCCATAGTGTTACCTCCTCAATTAAGTATCATCTTCGTCAAAATCAACCTTAATTGAGTTAGCATTGCAAAAAGCACTGATTTTTTTCATAGCAGCATAGTTCGGTTTTGACTTCCCACGCTCCCAACGATTCACTGTTGAGAACGATACACCTATCTCTTTTGCAAAAGATTCTTGACTAAGATAAGCGACCTTTCGGATGTATTTAATTCCTTCTGAAAAATTCATATTCTCACCTCTATAATATGCGGTGTTTATACAATAACTCACTATAAATTATAGCAAGTTTGCTATGGAAATGCAATAGCAGAGCTATGAAATTACGAAAGAATTTACAAATCTCCACCTCTAAAGCGGCTTTTCAATAACATTATGCTACTTGATACTCTATACCTTGCTATGTAATTGCGGTCAAAACATCAAGTAGAGACCTGACATTTTGACCGCAAATCAACCTTTATTGATACATTACTTCATCATTCGTCTGTAACGGTCTCTGCGTTCGCTCAAATGGTCTTTCATTCGTTTATGATAGGTCTCTGATGGACATATCCACGGGAACCGGCTGACTGTCCGGCACATACTTGTGGTGGGGTACTCGCTCAACCTCCAATCTCATATTGTAGAAGAAGTTGCGATATCCGTCATCGGTTGCTTCTTCGTTCAGCATAACAGCCAGACGGAAGAAGTTTTTCTTTGCAGTCGGGTCAACTGCCAGAGCTGCGGCGTGGCGAAGTCTTGTAACGGTCAAGCCACGGTTCGGGCATCCGAAAGTGAACAGGATTTTCTTGTCATTCATACTCATCATCATTGTGTTGTCCTCCTTAGTCGTTGTCGGATTTTGCATTAAATCTATTCTGTTTTGCGTATTCACTTGCTTTCTGTCTGCGTTCCTCGCTCATCGGAGGTTGCAGACGAATGGATAATCTGGACTTTTCCAGAACATAAGAAACCCCGCCTTGCTCACAGGACTTTTCCAGTCGGCACAAGTCGGGGTACTTCTTGCTGAAATTCGCCAGTCGCTTTCGCAATCCGGCATTGTAGGTGTAAATGCTTGCTGTGTCCTCGCCCTCATTGAACAGGACAATGGTTTCTTTCTCATACTTCGTTAGCTTTGCCATATTCGTCCTCCATGTCATAGGTGCTAAGTTCTGCCAGTTTCATGGTCAGCTCGGCATCGTAGTAACTCTCCATTTCCTCTCGGAGAGTGCGGAAGAAGCACTGATACCAACGCTTCGCATCGTCCGTGTCCAGCTTGATTGCCAGTCCCAAGAAAAATTTCTGGGTCTCGTAGTCGGGAGCAATCGCCGCAATCATCTGGAGACGGTCAACCGTTGCTTCGTGATTGGGGCATCCGAAAGAGTACAGAGCCTTCTTCTCAAAAATGTTCATCTTCATTGTGTTTTCCTCCTAAGATTTTGAAAAATTAAAAGCGACAGAGACTTCACAAGGAAATACCTGTCGCTTTGTTGTCGATATGAAATTGTTGGGTCAGGACTTGATGAATTCACGCAGTCCGTAATTGATAGCGGCTATTCTGATAATCAACCATTCAGCAATATGAGGGATGATAAAGACCACAAAGGCAACCGTCAGCATTCGGAGTGTATCTGCTCCTGTGCCGATGCCAAACATCCATCCGGCAACCGCTATCAGGAACATCAGCCCTGCAAGCAGATTGAATATGACGGTCGAGAACTGCGTGAGGAAGATACCGACCCATTGTATCAGGGTGACTGCCACAATCAGCGGCAGTACCAGCAGCTTTAAAAACATCTTTATCAGAGCCATGTTTTTCTCCTTACTCGGTATGTGGGAAGAATGGACTGTGGAAGATTTCGCACATCAGCAAAACGCCCATTGTGAACCCATACTTGAACTGACACTCATTTGTCATGTTGCCCTCGTCTGCGTAACTGTCGCAGAGCTTTTCAAGCATGGCATAATCCTCCGGGGACAACTTGCCCTCAAAGTATGTCATAGTCTCGGAGATATGTGCGGAAGTCTCTTTGAACTGCTCGGATTTCGGCACAACATTCTCACTTGCATAAATATCTCCGTTGAATAATGCTTCTAATAACATAAAACGCTCCTTTCTCAGCAGTATATCAATTCTGCCTTGATGATTTCCTCTGCCTGTGCTTTGCAGGCATTCATACGGCGAACCCATTCGAGTTGGTTTTCAGCTTTCAGCCTTTCCGTGATACCGTCTCTTTTTGCAAGTTCCGGCACGATCAGCTCCATGCGTGTTCGTGCGGACTGCTCAATCTCTGCACAATGCTCATAGAGCTTTTCTGTCAGCACCAAATCCGTGTAGAGGATAGGACGGTATTCTTTCAGAAAAGCCTTTCGGAGCATACCGTAGTGTCCCAGACGGATATTCGGTTTTTCCAGTCGGATGTCGGGAATGAAATAGTCCCCACACTTAATATAATTCAGTTCCATAATCATGCTCCTTTCCTCGGTGCGATTTTCGGCTCTAACTTCGGCATATTGCAGACGGGAACAAATACGCCCTTTGCCACATCCTCTGCACGGATTGCTTCTTTCTTGGCATCCATTTCAGCCTTTTTCTTGGTTTTGATTTTATCCTCATAGCGTTTCTGTGCCCCGCTTGCTTTTCGCTTCAAATAATTCTGATGCAGTCTGTCCTTGCGTTCTTCACGCTTGCGGATTTCTTCCAGTTCTTCCGGGGTCAGCTCCACTTCCATGAAATGGGGTGGAACAAACTTACCAACGAAGTTGAAATAAATCTCGATTTCCTGCGTAGTCTCTCGGCTGCCCTTGCGATCACGCTCATGGACGAGGATTTTATCAATAAATTCGTTCAGCATGGCAATAGTCAGATTGTCGAAGTTCTCATATTTCTCAATCAGAGAAATAAAGCGTTCTGCGGACTTCTTGTTTTTCTCGTGGTATTCCAGAAATTCTTCCAGAGTTTTCACCTCGGATTTCAGTTCAGCCTGTTCCTTGCCGTACTGTGCATCCAGAGTGGCATATCTGGCATCCGGCAGCTTGCCCAGGATGTTGTCCTCATAGATTTTGCAGAGCAGGACTTCCAGTTCATTCAATCTGTTCTGTGCTGCGATCATCCTGTTTCGCTTCTTTTTTACATCGGATGCAAAATGACTGTCCTGTGCTTCCTGCACCACACGGACAAATTCGGCTCGGTCATGCTGTGCATACTCGGCAATGGCTTTCAGCAAATCTGAAATCAGTTCCAGAACCACATTTTCATTGATGCGGTGCTGTGTTTTGCAGAGCGTCCCGCAAGGAACTTTGGTGTACTGGGAACAGGTGTACTGTGAGATACGCTTGCCATTGTTGGTACGGTGAACATACATCTTGCCACCACAATCCGCACAATACATCAAGCCCGTCAGCGGTGCGACCTCGCCCCATCCGTCTGGGTATCTGCGGACTTTGCTTCTGACTTTCTGTGCAAGGTCAAAAGTCTCCTGGTCAATAATGGCTTCGTGGGTGTCCTCAAAAATCGTCCATTCATCTTCCGGCACATAATGACTTTTCTTGTCCTTAAAGTGCTTTCGGGTCTTGAAATTGACGGTATGACCGAGATATTCACGCTTATCCAGAATGTTGACGATGGTAGAAGAACCCCAACCATATACATCCTTGAATGTCTTGTTTTTGTTCACGCCCTCATTGTGCGTTGCCAGATAAGCAGAGGGAATGAGTACCTTTTCTTCTTTCAGCCTGCTGGCAATCTGATAAGGACCCATGCCCTCGATTGTCATGGCGAAGATACGCTTCACAATCCCTGCGGAATATTCATCCACAAGCCATTGGTCTCTGGTTTCATTCCAGAGATAGCCGTAAATGACTGTCCCTGTGACGTGCTTGCCGGATTTTCCTTTGGACTGGAAAGTGGAGCGAATTTTTCGACTTGTATCTCGTGCGTAATACTCGTTCATAATGTTTCTGAACGGGGTAAAATCGTCGTCCCCTCTGGCACTGTCCACGCCGTCATTGATGGCAATGAGACGGACACCTTTCTGTCGGAGAATTTCCATTATCTGACCGACTTTCAGATAGTCACGCCCAAGGCGGCTCATGTCCTTTATCAGCAGATATTCCACTCGTCCAGCTTCAACTTCTTTCATCATTGCCAGAAATCCGGGACGGTCAAAGCAAGTGCCACTTATGCCATCGTCCGTAAAATGGACTGGATTCGGGAAGCCCTGAGAACGGGCATAGTCTTCCAACTGGCGTTTTTGATTGGATATGCTGTTGGATTCGCCCTCTAAGTCATCATCACGGCTTAGTCGCTCGTACAGGGCAGTTATCATTCTTGTATCCATGCGATTTCTCCTTTCTTCGATTATGTAAGGTTGTATGTTTTAGGCGACTTCCTAATCGACTGATTAAGAAGTCTTCTAAAGCATACAGCACCGGCAGCAAGTTTGTATTTTTTGTACTGTCTCACTGCAAAGTGTTCCGGGTC
>JAUNCZ010000072.1 GCA_030526405.1 Lachnospiraceae bacterium
CACCTCCATATCTCTATAGTATCGCATATTTTCACGAAAAAATCTTTATTATCTTCTTCTCTGTTGCTATAATGGCACTATCAAAAATGAACAGGAGTGAAACAGCAATGAAAAAATCACCAGTTAAATCTATTGTTGCCATTGGTATTGGTGCAGCACTTTTCTTTGTGCTTGGACGCTTTGTTGCAATCCCAAGCCCCGTTCCCAATACAAACATCTCTATTCAGTATGGATTCCTTGCATTTATGTCTGTACTGTTTGGACCTCTTGAGGGGCTTCTCATCGGCTTCATCGGCCATGCTCTCATCGACTTCAGCTACGGCTGGGGTGTATGGTGGAGCTGGGTAATCGCCTCCGGTATCTTCGGTATCCTGATGGGGCTGGGTTCCATGGTTCTCCGTATCGGAAAAAATGGCTTCAGCAAGGCTGACATCATCAAATTCAATGTGACACAGATCATTGCTCACATTATCTGCTGGGGCGCAGCCGCTCCAATGCTGGATATTGCCATCTATGCAGAGCCCGTCGAGAAGCTTTTTGCTCAGGGTCTTGTATCTGCACTGGCTAATATCGTCACCACAGCCATTGTGGGAACCATCCTGGTTTCCGCTTATCTGGCAGCAAAACCAAAGAAGGGCAGTCTGAAGGAGGAGCAGTAAAGCTTCGTTCTCATTCCGATGACAGAGATGCGCTATTACCGGGATACGGCTCGGCGCATTTTTATGAACTGTCTTCTGAATATGGCGCAAACATGCTATACTATGGCGGGGAATATTTCCCCGCCAGTTTTGTAATAGAAAGGAAATACTTCATGTCTGAACCAATTCTCGCCTTTGAGCATTTCGGCTTCCAGTACGATGCTCAGGCAAGTCCTACTTTATACGATATCAACCTCACCGTATCCAGAGGGGAAAAAATACTCATTGCAGGACCCTCCGGCTGCGGCAAATCCACCCTGGCTCACTGTATCAACGGTCTGATTCCCTTCTCCTATCCAGGAGAAGCCACCGGCAGTGTAACCATTAAAGGCAGGGAAACAAAGAAAATGGGGCTCTTTGAGATTTCCCGTTCTGTTGGCACTGTGCTTCAGGATTCTGATGGACAGTTTATCGGTCTTACCGTGGCAGAGGATATTGCCTTTGCTCTGGAAAATGATGCCATCGGAGAGCCGGATCTTCATCAGCGGGTGCTGAAGGCTGCCCGGGCTGTTAATATTCAGGATTTCCTGAAGCATGCTCCCGGAGAGCTTTCCGGCGGGCAGAAGCAGAGGGTGGCCCTTGCCGGCGTGATGGTGGAGGATGTGGATCTCCTTCTCTTTGATGAGCCTCTGGCAAATCTGGACCCCGCCACAGGGAAACAGGCCATTGAGCTCATTGACCAGCTCCACAGAGAAACAGGAGCCGCGGTGGTGATCATCGAGCATCGCCTGGAGGATGTTCTGTATCGCCATGTGGACCGGGTGGTGCTGATGAGCTCCGGACGAATCATAACCGACTGTTCCCCAGATGAACTGCTGAGCAGCAACAGTCTCACAGAACACGGCATCCGTGAACCCCTGTATATCACTGCACTGAAATATGCCGGTGTGGAGATCACTCCGGAGATGCAGCCCTGGAATATTGATACAATCCAGCTTTCCCAGGATGAAAAAAACAGGGTTCAGCAGTGGTTCAATGCCCAGCCAGCCCCCTCTGAGGACACAGAAAATCCTGTGCTTCTGGAGGCAGGGGATATCCATTTTGCCTACAGAAACGGTCGCAAGGCTCTGAAGGGTCTGGGCTGTCAGATTCGGCAGGGAGAGTTTCTTGCCATTGCCGGAACAAACGGAGCCGGCAAATCCACCTTTGCCAAGGTAATCTGTGGATTTGAACGGCCTCAGCAGGGAAAACTTCTGTTCAGGGGACAGGATCTCTCAGAATTCTCCATCAAGGAGAGGGCTGATCATATCGGCTATGTAATGCAGAATCCCAATCAGATGATCTCCAAGGTCATGATTTTTGACGAGGTGGCTCTCGGACTTCGCACAAGAGGTGTGGAAGAATCCATGATCAGAGAGCGGGTGGAGGAGGCTTTAAAGATCTGTGGCCTTTGGCCCTTCCGGAACTGGCCGGTTTCCGCTCTCAGCTATGGACAGAAAAAGCGTGTTACCATCGCCTCCATTCTGGTGCTGAAGCCGGAAATCATTCTGCTGGATGAACCCACTGCAGGACAGGATTACCGTCACTATACAGAAATCATGGATTTTCTTACTCAGCTGAACCATCTGGGCATCACAGTGGTGGTCATCACCCATGATATGCATCTGATGCTGGAGTACTCCCACCGCTCTCTGGTATTCTCAGAGGGCAACATCATTGCTGACGCTGACGCAGCAACAGTTCTCACAGATCAGCAGGTGATCCAGGCAGCCAACCTGAAGGAAACCTCCCTGTACCAGCTGGCTGAAAAATGCGGCATCCAGGACGGCACCGGCTTTGTCCGCCGCTTCATCAACTACGAAAGAGAGTGTATTCGCCCATGATCAACATCTTCAACTATATAGACAGGGAATCTCCCATTCATCGGATGACAGGTGCTGCAAAGCTGGTGGCACTGATCTTTCTTACCCTGGCAGCCATGATCACCTACGATACAAGGATGCTGGTGGTGATGCCCCTCTTCAGTATTGGTCTGTTTGCCGTATCCAGAATCCGATTTCAGGATGTGTCCTTCCTTCTGACCTTCACTCTGATCTTTATGGTGCTGAACAATATTCTGGTGTTTGTATTCGCCCCCCAGCACGGAGTCAGTATCTACGGAACCAGACATGTACTGCTGGTGCTCACCAGCCGCTATACCATCACCGCAGAGCAGCTGTTCTACCATCTGAATCTGATTCTGAAGTATCTCTGCACCATTCCTGTGGTACTGCTGTTTGTGTCCACCACCAACCCCAGTGAATTCGCAGCCTCACTGAACCGCATCGGAATCAAGTACTCCATTGCCTACTCCGTGGCTCTGGCCCTTCGTTATATTCCTGATATCCAGAAGGAATACCACGAAATCTCCCAGGCTCAGCAGGCAAGGGGAATTGAGATGAGCAAAAAGGAGAATCTGGTACATCGTCTGAAATCCGCCAGCGCCATCCTGATTCCTCTCATCATGTCCAGTATGGACAGGATCGAGACCATCTCCAACGCCATGGAGCTCCGGGGCTTCGGAAAGAACAAAAAGAGAACCTGGTATATGGGGCGCAAATTCCGGATTTCCGATATTCTGGCCATGGTATTCAGTGTGGCAGTATTCCTCTTTGCCCTGTATCTCAATTACAGGAATGGATCCCGCTTCTGGAATCCCTTTATGTGAACCACTTCAAGCAGTCCCCCACCTCTAAAGCGAAGAGACATAGGCGGGGATAAGGGGGATGCTTGTAATGGTTCAAGTCGACGCTGGCGGAGACTTGGCGCGCGATTCTGGTCGGCTTTTCTGATATCTCCTACAACTCTTCCACAGACACCACGCCCTTCACCAGCTTCAGCTGCTCCATCAGCTGAATATCTCCGGTATTTCTGCCTAATCGAAGAGACAAAAAGGCACTGGCATTGTGTTTTTTATTCCTGTTGGATCGGGTAATCTGAATTTTCTGTACCTTCGTATTATTCTCTCTGAAAAACTGCAGAATCTGGTCCAGGGTGCCTTTGTCCTGATATTCCACATATATATTCATTTCCTGGGATCTTCGCACTGTGGAATACTCGAATCTTGTCAGCAGCAGCTCTGTGAGAAGAATCAGAATGGTGGCTGAGATGCCTGCTTCGAAGAATCCTCCCCCCAGTGTCAGACCGATAATGGCGGTGGTCCATAACCCCGCAGCGGTGGTCAGTCCCTTCACCCTCTGATTGCCTGTAACAATGATGGTTCCGGCACCGATAAATCCGATTCCGGCCACAACCTGGGCTCCCAGACGGGCCATATCGGTATAATAATGCATTACCAGATAGAAATACTGACTGGTAAGAGTTGTAATGGCTGCCCCCATACAGATCAGGATATGGGTTCTGAATCCTGCCGGTCTCTGCTTAAAGGAACGCTCCAGACCAATCGCTCCCCCGCAGACCAGAGCCAGAAACAGACGAAATCCGATGGACAGGGTGGTCATCTCTCTCATGGAATTAAAAACTTCTGTCATCTCTCTTCACCTTATCCTTCCTCGGCCAGTAACAGTCCGTCATAATCCGACACAATGGCCATCATCTGGGAATGGGTCTGATCCTTATACAGGCGCAGTGCAATGGTGGCATTGGGATGTATCTGATTCTTCTTTCTCTGGCTGCGCTCAATCTCCACATCCAGAATCCTGGTGCATCGGATTTTCAAAAATGACAAAAAGGCCGGGATCCTGTCCAGAGAATCAAACTCCACATACAGGATCATGTCCCTTGATTTCTCCACCACAACACTCTCCACCCAGGGGAACAGCCGCATACACAGAAAGATCATGGGGCATGCGAACAGTACACACTCGTAAAAACCGGCTCCCACAGAGATTCCCATACAGGCAGAGGCCCACAGACCCGCAGCGGTGGTCAGTCCCTTCACCTGCTTTCTTCCTGTTACCAGGATAGTTCCCGCGCCAAGAAAGCCGATTCCGTTGATCACCTGGGCACTGAATCTGGATATATCGGTTTTGATTCCGATGAGCTGAGCTGTATCAGCCCAGGCCGAATTGATCATGGTATATTCATATTGTCCCAGCAATACAGTTAAAGCTGCTCCCAGACTGACCAGCATGTAGGTCCGCAGTCCTGCCGGTCTGTGTTTCCGCTCTCGCTCCAGACCGATCAGTCCTCCGCAGAACATTGCCAGAATCAGGCGGAACAGCATTGATATCAGATTTAATTCTCTAAAATACAGCATCCTCTTTTCCTTTCTGAAATTCAGAAAAGGGAGACGATTTCCATCGTCTCCCTCCTGTTACATCTTACATCATCAATGTATAATTGCCGGATCGAAGCAGTTCTGCAAATTCAAAGCTGTCCTCCGGAAGTGTTTCAGACATGATTCCGGTGAGAGCAATATCCTCCGGTCTGTGACAATCAGAACCGGCTGTAATAATCAGATTATTCCTTCTGGCAAAGGCCAGTGCTTCGCCGTTGCTGTTGTCATGACGGGGATTCAGATTCAAAACCTCTACACCATCCAGAAGTGCCGGATCTGCAGGTGTGCATTTTTTCCGGAAGGGATGTGCCTGTACCATCAGCGCTCCATCTGCACGATACTTTGGTGCAAATTCTGCAAGTCCCCCTCGAATCACTGCATCCGGATCTGCAAGGAGTTCATGGTGAAAGCCGTACAGCAGATAATCGTTCTCATTTTCGTCGAATCTCAGCTCAGCACCTTCATAGATTCTGATTCCGTGCTTAGCCGCCTCTGCCTTCAGTCTTTTTACGCCTTCAAGAAAGGCCTCGATCTTATCTCCTTCAGCTTCCAGATCAATACCCGCATACTCAAAGCAGGTTCGATTATAGTGATCCGTTACACAGATTGCAGAGTAGCCTGCCTCCGCATAATATTTAATCAGAGGTGCAGCACCCAGCCAGCCGCATTTGCTGATATAGGTGGTGTGCAGATGTGTTTCAATTTTGTACATGACGCTTCCTCTTTCTTTCATTCATTATTGCTCTGCAGGATATCCACAATTTCCATCAGATCCTTCACCACATGATCCGGCTGAATCAGATCCTTAACATCCTTATCCTTCTGATTGGACAGGAAAGAATCGATTCTGATGGTTTTTCCAAATCCGGCTCTTGTGGCACCGATGATATCACGGGAGATGGTATCTCCTACATAGCAGCACTCTTCCGGTTTGCAACGCATCTCACGGAGAGAAATTTTAAAAATATCTGTATGAGGTTTTCTGTAGCCTGTTACAGAGGAAAGTGTTACATCCTCCATATACTCTCTGATGCCGTAGTCCTCCAGCACATCAAACACAGAGTAGATGGATGCGGTGTTGGAGATTACACTGATGCGATATCCCTTTTCCTTCAGGCTGGAAAGCATCTCTTTTACATGGGGTCTCAGTTCCCGGTGATAATAGGTTACCTCCCACATTCCCGCCAGCTCCTCAGCACAGGCTCTCAGAGTGTCCCTGTCAAAGTCAAAAGCTGCCAGATAATACTCCGGCCAGATCTGCTCCGGTTTCAGCTCGATCATCTGAGACTCACTGAGTTTTTTATAGTTTTTGATACCCTCCATCAGCTTCTCACCAAACTCCTCCAGGGAGCATTTCGGATCAAGCCCATGGGAGTTCAATATGGCAATGGCTTTTTCCCAGGCATCACGGGTTGTTTCATCGGTATACCAGATGTCCTCAAGGGTGCCACCCATATCAAAAATTACGGTAGTTATCATATGAATATGACTCCTTTCTGCTAAATTTCATCTTATATATGATCCATGAGGCTGCATTGCCGATGACAACCGGCGCAGCACCGAAAAGAAGGACCATTTTCAGCAAGGAGCTCCTTACTTCAGACTCCATAAAAAAAGTGATCAGTAAAATTACTGCCAAAACAGCAGCAAGGCAGATATAGGTCATGGGTACAAGTGATTTGTCCGGAAGCAGGAAAAACAGCATACAGATGGCTGTTCCTGTAATACCGATGATCAGACAGTGAATGAAGGTGGTAAAAGGAGTATTACCTGTGTCGATCAGCTGATACAGGGGATCGATGAGCAGCATATTCGTAATAGAGTAGATCAGAAAAAATGCGATTCCCAGAAAAAACAGTTTCAGGGAATTCGTGCTCTTTCGACTTCCATCTCTGTTTGTAAAAAGATTTAAACCCTGCATTGTAATATCCTCCGTTTCTTTGACAGTATCTGCCCTGCGTTGCTAATGAACTTAAAAACCACGCGAAACACACTTTGCGAGTTTCTCAGGTTTTCGCGGCGCTGGCCAAGGTCTCCTGCAAGCACAGACTTTGGCTCGTTGCTCGCGTAAAAAGTTGCTGTCAGAGCGATGCAGCAGCACCGCCCTGACAGCAGGAAAAAGAATCAATGTTCAGACGGTGATCAGCTTAACAGTGTCCAGAAATCACGAACTGTGTTTACTGACTCATACATTTCCATTTTGTCAACTGTGGAATAGTTGATCTCCTCAAATGGTGTGGATCCCTCTGCCGGCTCAATGTCGTCACGAACTGGCCATCCGCCCAGTGTGTTGAATGGATCGTATCCGGAAGTATCACCGTCGATTCCACCCATCATAAAGCGGGTAAGGAGTTTTGCAGCGTAAGGATGCTCACAGCCCTCCACCACATACAGAGTATTCACGTTTGCAACACCGTTTGTAGGATACAGGTTTACAGGAACCAGGCACCAGTCATTGTCTGCATTCTTTCTTACCTTGGAGGAAGCACAGAAACCGATTGGTGGATTCTTCTGTCCCTTTGTACCTACAGCCTCAGCAACCTCGTCAGAAGAAGAGGTATAGATTGGCTCATTGTCATGAAGTCTCTTCAGGAACTCATATCCTGCATTTTCGCAGCCATCAGAGAGAACAATCTCCTCGCCGTACTGCTCTTTGTATGCCTCAGCCAGCTGATCTGGTGTATCGCCGATACAGAAGCCTGTAAGCCATGCGCCCCAGGAAACGTTATCCAGTGGATTCTGCATCAGGATTCTTCCCTTCCACTCCTCCTCTGTGATCTGCCAGATGTTGGAGATTGGTGCCTCATCCGGATATGCCTCTCCGTTGTAGAACAGCTGTGTCATCTCGATGTAAAGAGGAGTCTGTGTCTCTTTGAACTGATCCGGGATATGCTCCATGATATCTGCCGGTCTGTAGTTGTAGAAGATACCCTCAGATACATACTCTGCATACAGGGATCCATCCTCATCCTTTACATGTACGACGTCTGCAACATGCTGTCCTGCATCATACTCACGGGTAACCTTCTCCAGCAGCTCATTTGTGGAAATATCAAAAGGAACACACTCAACACCTGGATATTTCTCATTAAATGCCTCTGCGATCTTTGTACATCTGGAAGAGATGGAGTACAGTGTTACTGTTCCCTCCTCCTTTGCCTTCTCGTAAAGCTCCTCGTCTGTCTCCTCCTCGTTGAGGATCTGGGAAGACTCCTCCCACTCAGTGAGTCCGCCATCTCCGGCTGCAGAGGAATCCTCTGCCTTTGATCCGCAGGCTGTCATGGACAGTGCCATCATTGCTGCTAACGCAGCTGCAAAAAACTGTTTTCTTTTCATCCTTTTTTCCTCCTTTTTATGAAATAGAATACTTGATCAGATCAGTAGATTCTTTTTCAAACACATTCATTTTCTTTGTATCGATGGTCAGATATACGGTCTCATCTGCTGAGTATTCACAGATGCCAAGGGCTTTTACAGTGATCTTCTCCTGTCCCACCATTACAGTAATCAGAGTCTCTGATCCTGCAGGCATGTGAGTATAGATCTTCGCCTCCACATCCTGCTCAGAGGTTCTTGTCTTATTAATCACCACCTGCTCAGGACGGATACCGAGAACTGCTACGAATTCAGAACCCTCCGGACGGATCTTCTCTGTGAGATCAGATTTCGGGAAATCCAGTTTTCCAAGAACACTCTTTGTATGCAGTCCGTCTTTATCATGAGAAGCGGATGCAGGGATAAAGTTGATGGATGGGTTTCCGATGAAATCCGCAACATAGATATTTGCTGGGTTGTTGTACAGTTCCAGAGGCTTTGCCACCTGAACAATGACACCCTCCTTGAAGATGGCAATCTTTGTGGACATGGTAAGGGCCTCTACCTGATCATGGGTTACATAGATCATGGTAGTTCCTGTCTCAGTGTGAAGTCTCTTCAGCTCAGATCTCATATCCACACGGAGCTTTGCATCCAGGTTGGAAAGAGGCTCATCAAGAAGAAGGAGATGAGGCTCAGATGCAATGGCACGGGCAATGGCAACTCGCTGCTGCTGTCCGCCTGAAAGCTCATTTGGATAGCGGTCTGCATAGGCAGAAATCTGCATTCTCTCCAGGGCATCCCAGATTCTTCTCTCCACCTCAGGCTTTGGAAGCTTCTTGATGTTCAGTCCGAAAGCGATGTTTTCTCTTACTGTCATGTGTGGCCACAGAGCGTAGGACTGGAATACCAGGTTCAGATCACGCTCACTGGGGCTGGCAAAGTATGCCTCTTTGGCATTTACGATCTCCTTGCCATCCATATAGATATTTCCGTTCTGCGGTTTCTCCAGACCGGATACTACTCGAAGTGTTGTGGTTTTTCCGCATCCGGAGGGACCTAACAGAGTCATGAAATCTCCATCCTCGATGGTCAGGTTGATTCCCTTCAGGATATGATTTTTTCCATAAAATTTATCAATATTCTTCAGTTCAATTCTGCTCATTTCTTTTCTCCTTATTGATTAGCCAGCCATACTCTTGGCAAGATCTGCGTCTCCGAAAATATTAGCCAGTGCATATACCAGGAATACAATGGAGAACATTACAATTGCAACGCAGTTGGATGCCTGTGGTGCATTTCCGCTCTGATACTGGAAGGCCAGATATGGCAGAGTGGAGGTCTTTGGTGTCATAATCAGGATGATCAGATCCAGCTCCTTCATGATAGAAACAAAGATCAGCATAAATCCGGAAACAAATCCACTCTTGGAAAGAGGGAATACGATTCGCACCAGTCTCTTGAAGAAGCCGGCGCCGGCAATACTTGCTGCCTCCTCCAGCTCTCCGGAGATCTGCAGCATGTTGCTTGTACCTGCACGGGATGCGAATGGCAGATGCTTAACAACTGATGTCAGTGTCAGCAGTGCAAAGGTTCCGTACAGAGATGGAATCAGTGTTACACCGAACAGAGTCTGCTCATGGGAGAACATGGACAGGAAGATTCCTCCGAAGGCGATGGATGGAATCAGGTATGGGATAAATACCAGCTGCTCCACCAGTTTTCCATGGAATTTTCCTCTTCCCTTTGCACAGATGTAACCAAGGATCTGTCCGAAAATGGTTCCAAAGATACCATTGACAAAGGTCAGCTTCAGGGAGTTCACCAGAGCATTGATGAAATCCTTGTTCTTGAAGATTCCCGGCAGTCCCTCCATGATGGTTGGAACCCCATCGCCGATCCAGTAATGAAGTGTCAGATTATCCAGAGTGTAGACACCCTCCTTCAGCATCAGACTTTCCAGTACAAGGATTCCGATTGGCATCAGGATACCCACTGCAAAGAATACCAGAAGAACACCGGTAATGATTGGCTTATACACGCCCAGACGAAGAGGTGTGGTTCTTCCACCCTTTCCTCCGATGGTTGCATATGATTTTCTGGAGCCGATCATTTTCTGATTAATAAATACGGTAATGGAGGCAATGCAGATCATGATCAGCGCCAGAGCAAAAGCAGTTGCAGTATTCTGGGATTTACTCTCCATATAAAGCTTGCTGGACAGTGTGAAGTAGTTCACTTTATTTCCCAGATAGTTGATTACACCGAAGGTTCCGATGGCTTTCGAGAAGGTGAGGATTACCGCAGAAAGCATAGCCGGAAGCACCAGCGGAAGTGTGATCTTTCTGAGGATCATCGCTTTTCCTGCACCCTGGATCTCACCCATCTCCTCCAGCTCGGAGTTGATGGAGTTCAGCGCACCGGATACAAGCAGATACGCATAGGCATAATAGTGAAGCGATAATACACAGACAATGGCAACAGGACCATAGGCAAGGGCATCCGGCACATGGATACCAAGAGATGCCAGGAATCCAGGGGCTCCTCCGATTCGTTCTGTCTTAAACATACTCAGCCATGCCTGGGATTTACACCAGGATGGAATCATATACGGAATGATTACTGCCAGTGAGAAGAATTTCTTAAATGGCAGATCGGTACGTACCATCAGCCATGCAAGGATGGATCCGATGCTGATGGATAATACGGAAACAAAGAAACCGATGGTCAGTGAGTGGAACAGCGGCTCAAGCAGCAGATTTTTGGTCAGTTCACTTGCAAAAATTCGTTTCCAGTAATAAAGAGTAAAATCTCCGGCATGTCCGCCAGCCAGACGTACATCACGTTTTGCCAGAGTAACCGATGTGGAGATCATATCCAGCAACGGCAGTACGATGAAATATGTAAGAAGAATCAACGCAATCACAACAATCACATTATACGGATTGGTTACCACCGACCGGATCTGATTCCGTATGCGTCGTCCTCTTGAATAAGTCATCTGATTCTGATTCTCATTCATTTCCTTTTCCCTCCATACTAATCTCCATTCCGCGGGCAAGCCGCGGCACAAATAGTGATGAAAGTGTT
>JAUNCZ010000119.1 GCA_030526405.1 Lachnospiraceae bacterium
TATGTGCCGTAGGCACTAATGGGAAGCACGTGTTTTAAAACATGTGAGACTTCACAAGGTAATTATAATTCTTTATAATAAAAGTGACTTTTGAATCACTTTGGAATAAAAAAAAGAAAAATAACGGTTCCAGACCCGCGTATGCTCGCTTTTTCAGCAGTTGCAACTGGGATTTGACAAATTGACAGGTTTGCTTGGTGGTATGCAACCGGCAAAAAAGCTAAGATTTGCCTATCAAATACAGAAGGGAGAACGCAGATGATATTAGCGGATAAAATTACAGAAGAAAGAAAAAAGAATGGTTGGTCCCAGGAAGAGCTGGCAGAGCAGCTTGGCGTTTCAAGACAGGCTGTTTCCAAGTGGGAGAGTGCCGGATCGGTACCGGACCTTCAAAAGATTATTCAACTGGCAAATATATTTGGGGTGAGTACAGATTATTTGCTGAAGGATGAAATGGAGGCAGAGGATCGCCAGGGAGAGTACACCGCTCAGGATGATTCAGACAGACCTTTACGAAGAGTTTCCATGGAGGAAGCCAATGACTTTTTGGATGTGCGAAGGAAGTCTGCACCGGTGATCGCAAATGCAGTTACATTGTGTATTTTGAGTCCGGTTCTTCTGCTGCTTCTTGGAGCATTTTCTGAAAGTCATATGTTCCATATCACAGAAGGCATTGCTGCTGGTGTGGGCTGTACTGTTTTGTTTGCTCTGATTGCGGTGGCTGTATTTCTGTTTATCACCATCGGAATGAAAATGAGCCATTCTGAGCATCTGGAAAAGGAAATGTTTGAGACAGAGTATGGCGTAACAGGGATGGTCAGGGAAAAGAGCCGTGCCTATGAGCAGACCTTTACAATGGGAATTGCAGGCGGCGTAGTTCTCTGTATCCTGTCCGTTGTACCGGTTATTATTGCAGGGGCAGCTGAAGCACCTGATTATATCTGTGCAATCTGTGTTGCCGGTCTTCTGGTGATGATTGCTGTTGGTGTGAATATTATGGTTCGTGTGAGCATGATCAGGAGCAGCTATGATACCCTGCTTCAGGAGGGGGAGTATTCCAGAAGAGAGAAGAAGATGAAAAATAAGCTGGATGCATTCTCCGGGGCATACTGGTGTCTTGCAACTGCGATTTACCTTGGATGGAGCTTCTGGACAATGAGATGGGAGATTACCTGGATTCTCTGGCCGGTGGCCGGTGTGCTTTTTGCTGCTGTATCCAGTATGGTAAGAGCCTTTACAAAGGTGGATGAGTAAGAGAAGAACTGTTGCCGAAAAAGGGCAGAGGTAAGAGATGGAATAACACAAAAGGGGAACCCGCATAGACAGTGGGTTCCCCTTTTGGTGTTGCGGGCCTACAGGGATTCTTTATACGTATTTCCCCATTCCTGCATGGCATTCAGAATGGGGCGGAGTGTTTCCCCAAGATCGCTGAGTGCATATTCTACACGGGGTGGAACCTCCGGGTAAACGGTTCTTGTGATAAGTCCGTCTTCTTCCATGGAACGAAGAGAATCAGTTAATACCTTCTGACTGATCCCCTCAAGGCTTTTCTTCAGTTCATTGAATCGCCAGGGACGAACAAGAAGATTTCGGATGATCAGGAGCTTCCACTTGCTTCCGATTAATCCCACTGTGGTTGCCACAGGACACTCTGGTAATTCTTTTTTTGTTAACATGGAGATCCTCCTTCCTGTAATAGCAGACTCAAATACATTGAATTTCTTTCTAATAGTTCATTTTTGCATGTTAGTGTTGAAATGAATATAGCACATAA
>JAUNCZ010000073.1 GCA_030526405.1 Lachnospiraceae bacterium
CCGCCAGACTGGCGGCCTTTAATAATCTACGGTACTTATGATTTACCGTATACGACCTCTGTTTATGTTAAGTAAAGAATGAATTTATGTATTACCCACAAAAAAACAAGTTAAAAATTGTTTTATTTTTAAAACAATCTGAAACCAAACGGAAACGGTTCCTTCCAGGTAGAATCGGAAGAAACCGTAGTCGTAAAATTTCTTTCTATTTGTAAAACTGTGAGAAACACGCTTCGCCAGTGTCTCCTGCAGGCACGGACTTTAACTGGTTGCTGGCATAATATCAATCCTGCAGCTATGCTCTTTCTTTTTCTTATCATAATTGATGCCTGCAAGAATTACATCACCTGAATAGTCCTGAAGAAAATGCACATATCCCTGTTTTTTTATCTGTTGTATTGCCGCCTCTGCATCCTTATCCCATTTTAACTCAATAATGATGGCAGGCTTTTCTCTATGGATACTTCTGGGAAGAAAGACCAGATCCGCAAATCCCTTTCCCGCAGGCATTTCTCGATGAATGGTATAATAGTCTCGCGCACTGTAAAATGCCAACGATACCACACAACTCAGGGAATTCTCATTGTTGTATTGCAGAATGGACGTATTCTCCTGATGTACCCTGGCAATTCCTGCTGCAACCGCTTCCTCATCTCCGTTCCATAGTGCCTGCAGCAAAGAATCCGATTGTTTTACTGCATCCATCACCTCTGTCCATTTCGATATCTCAATAGCATTGATGAATTCCTGCCTGATCTCTTCATTGGGAATATATACAGACTGCTGTTCAGACTCATACGCAAGATAGCCAAGATGAACCAGTAGAGTCAGAACGTCATCCTTTGTTGCAAAGTTTTTCATATCATTCTGAAAGGTCTGTGAATTAATCCGAATTTTCTCATCTGCAATCATTCTCACTATGGAATCCTTCAGACCGTCAAAATTCATATCCAGATATATTCTCAGTGCTTCGTAGGTCTCCGTACTGTTCCAATAGCTGTGATAATCATGGTTTCTCATGGCATCCACCACAGATTTTGGACTGTAAACATGTCCGGCATTCTTTAACCGATACCCATCATACCAGCGTTTGATCTCTGAAAAGTCCATCTGATATCTGCTACACAGTTCCCTTACCTCAGACTCTACGAAGCCAAAACATCCTCCAAGACGCTTTGCATCCAGCATGGAAAACTCTTCAAACATATTCAACCCAGAATGCACACCATACTTTTTAATAGGAAGAATACCTGTCAAATAAGCAAGCTTCACATAATTCTTATCCTTCAGCCATAATCTCAAAAAATCCAGATACTGTTTTTGCCCATCCGTATGGTCCGGATCATATCGGAAGATGCAATCCCATTCATCGATAATAATAACAAAGCCTCTTTTATTAACCGCATATACCTTACTGAAATAGGTCAGAATATTTCTTCTCGTGTGTTGCAGAATATCCCCGTACGCTTCCTCCAGTTCATCCAGAATGTTCTCCTGAAAGCATTCCAGCATCTGCTCCACAGAACCAGTCATAGACAGAAAGTCCAGCATATTCACAGATACCACATCATATTTATTCAAATGCTCTTCAAAGGAAGGAGCCTCAGTAACTGAGAGCCCCTGAAACAGTTCACTGGAATCAACTGAACAGTCGTAATACGCTGTAAGCATCTTTGCCGCCATTGATTTTCCGAATCGTCTGGGGCGACTGACACAGATACTCTGCTGCTCTGTATCCAATACAGAATTTGTATAGGCAATCAGACCACTTTTATCAATATATATCTCTGAGCGAAGAGATTTTTTAAATCCATCATAGCCAGGATTCAGATATACCCCCATGGTTTATGCTCCTTTCTGAACAGTCAGATAAAAAACAAATTCATATTCACACTGTTCTGATTCTGTTGCGACATATTCATCTTAACTTATTATCACCTGTCATTACCTATTACTATATGATGATACCATAAACAGGCTGACACCACAATGTTTCCACTGTGGTGTCAGCCTGTTTCTCTCATCAGATATCCATCATCAGCACCTCTGAGGGGTATGGATCCTGAGAAGGTACCAATATTCATTGCTCATTCCTGCACTGATGATACAGATGGCAATATCAGCCCTGGTTATTCATTCGTATTCAGTTCCCCTCTGGCGGCCTTCACGATCTCACCAACACCCTCCAGAATCACAGTTGGCTGATAAGCGAACTTTGCAGGTGTGGTTCTGTCGGAGATACCGGACAGCACAAGTACGGTATCACAGCCACTTTCTGTGCCGGCAACAATGTCTGTATCCATGCGATCCCCCACGATCACAGCCTCCTCAGAGTGACAGCCCAGCAGACGAAGACCGGTGCGCATCATCAGTGGGTTCGGCTTACCGCAGAAGTAGGCTTTCTTTCCGGTGGCCATCTCAATGGGGGCCACCAGGGCTCCACAGGCCGGTGCGATTCCATCCTCGATGGGACCTGAGATATCAGGATTAGCACCTACCAGCTTCGCACCATTGCGAACCAGGTTTACAGCCTTTGTAAGGGACTCCAGGGAGTAGGTACGGCCCTCCCCAATCACCACATAGTCCGGGTTCACATCGTTCATCATAATGCCTGCGTCATACAGGGCATTGAGAAGACCTGCCTCTCCCACCGCATACACAGAACAGCCCGGTGCCTGCTTGCGAAGGAACTCCGCAGTGGCAAGGGCACTGGTATAGAAGTGCTCTTCCGGCACATCCAGACCCATTCTTTTCAGCTTCTGACGCAGCTCTTTCTGGGTCATACCGCTGTTGTTGGTAAGAAACAGATACTGCTTATTATTCTCCTGCAGCCAGGAAACAAACTCGGTGACACCCGGCAGCAGTCTGTTGCCGTGGTAGATTACACCGTCCATATCACAGATAAAACCTTTTTTCTCGTTAAAATTGATCATTTTCTCTCCTCATTCTTTCGTCTGCAGAGTTCACTGTCGAAAATCGTAACAGTTCAACAGAACTCTCTTTTCTCTTATTATATATCCTCTTCGCTTACAGGTCCATCATATATAACAGAAGTAAACAGCACAATCAGGGGGTGGAAAAATTCAGGTAAAGTTTGTGTAAAACTATATTTGCTGTTATCTCACGAGATTATTGAATACTTCGAATCGCCTGATCGAAATATTCTGCCTGAGGACATACTGTTTTTACCTTTTCCCATTCACTGCAGACCTTCGGTATTAATTTCTGATAAACGTTTCTTGTCTTTTTGTGTCCTGGAATACGAATTCCATGATACTCTTTTGCTCTACTGATAATCGTGACCCAGGGATCCTCAATTGATTCAATATTCTCCATTTCGTCATACGCAGCAACGATCCAGACATCCGTACTGTCACAGGGAATAACACATACCGGAATATGTTGTCCCTGAAAATAGCTTAGCAACATCTCACGAAGAAGCGAAACATATCCTTCTGTCCCACCTTCATGATTATGACATGGAATAGTAACAGGACAATCCAGCATATTACAATTCAGTGGAAATACATGACCGCTATCCACACATGCAGTAGCATGACAGCTACAGTGTACTTCCTTTTCTTTTCTGGCAACATCTCCGTCCATCTGTATAATAACCATATCAGGTTGAGGCATTGCCCCCTCTATTAACTGATCGAAGGTCTCTCCATTTTTCACGCACCATGTCCATACTCCCTTCCAGCCATTTCCGTTTTCTCCCAGCAAAGAAGACTCCGGCTGTAGATATAGCGAAGAAATGTCTTCCTGTAAAATATGTCTGGCAATCGCTTCAAGCATATCTGAATCACGAGGTCCCTCACATACAAAACCTATGGTTTTCATAATAAGTTAGGAACACCTCCCAAACGTCCATTGATCCAAAGTCGAGATAACGGCTGATCAAGCTTAATCAGATCCTCTGAAACCTCAATTCTTTTTATCTTTGCTGATCCATCAAAAGAGCTTCTTTCAACTGTAAACAGCCGAACTGCCGGATCGCTCAGCTGCAACCCATCCAGAACCAGCGGATTATGAGTTGTAATAAATACAGTTTTATTCTTTTCCTTAATTATATCGCAAAAAAGCTTCGTAGTTGCCCTCGCAAGACGCGGATTCATAGCCTGGTCAAAATTATCAATAGAAAAAACCATAGGAGACTTGTCATGCATAGCAAGGCAGAGAAGAAACAGAACATACAGGGATCCTTCACTTGCGTCGTACGCAGTGAAACGATCTTTCTCTCGCATAAATCTATCCTGAAATTCGATAACTCTTCTAGAGGTTGGTACAGCTGAGTTAATGCTGCTTTTCTTTGGAGCCGCAACCGAAAAACCAGCAGCCCAGTCAACTAATTCCAGTACTTCTTCGATATAGAGATCACCAAATTTCAGATCGCCATCCTCATCATACAACAGCTCTTCAATTGCTTCTGCCAGACGCCCTCCACACAATCCCATGGGGATTGCCTGATATTTATCCGGGCTGATTCCTCGTAATATAGGAGTACTGGGCTGATAGATCGCATAGTTACGAAACTGTTCTGCAGATGGTTTGATAATGCCTAACTTTTCTTCTTGAGCAAGCATAAGCATGCCAACACGATTATCATATTGAATCTGAGAATTCCCACTTCTACCCCACAGCTTTTCTTCATTTAAATATAATGCTTCTGAATGGTAGCGCCAGGCTGAATCATCATTAGGATTATTCAGATGAACATCATATGTAATTCTGTCCGCTCCATCCTTCCACTGAACTTCAAATCCTATGGTCGGAGCTTTTTTATTATCTCGAAAACTGGATTTATATAATCCAGGTGTACTAAGACGGATTCCTTTACGATCCAGACTGGAATTATCAACACGATCCGTCATGGCAGCACTTAATACACCAATTGCCTCCAGAACAGTAGATTTTCCCGCTCCATTTGCTCCGATAAACACATTGACATTACCCGGTTCAAATGTAACATTCTTTAATGCTTTGAACCCCTTTACACTGATACTTTCAATTTGCATATCTTCACCTCAACACTTTAATATTTATAATTACTATACCACAGTGATGAATTTAAGTACATGAAAAAATGCATTTTTCATTCGACTTAAATCAGTAGCACTATGAGTATAAAACAGAATAAATCCTTAAAATCCAGCTTTCCGACTAAACCCATCACTCCTGTTTATTATTTTAAATATACCCATACTCATCAAATTTCCATTTTTTATAAAGAAAAGATTACGGTTTTTTATTTTTATGATTTACTTCCACCAGAAAGCCATGTATGATGAACCTATCAAAACATGCGGAGGATACAGGCATGAAAATCATCAAAGACTTCATTGTACGTGAAATAGCAGGCGAATGTGTTCTGGTTCCAACAGGAAAAACCGCCCTTGAATTCAGCGGAATGGTAAGCTTATCTCCCAGCGGCCAGTTTATCTGGGAAAATCTGGAAAAGGCAGAAAGTCTGAATCAGCTGATTGACATGATCTTAAACGAATTTGATGTCGATGAGAAAACTGCCCGGCAGGAAACCATCGAATTTATCGCTTCTCTGTTAACCAGAGGATTTATCACCACCACAAGAGAGGATAAGACCTGGTAAAGACCTGTTCTACCAAAAAAGCATTGAGGATGTTTCTTCACCAGAAGCATCTTCAATGCTTTTTGCAGTACTATTCATTCCAGGCAACGTTCCCTCAGATCTGGCACGGGATTCCGATCAGGTAAAGCAGACATGCGCAATCCGCTTCGCTACCTGCTCATGGATTGCCATCATTCTCCCGTTCCGCGATCCGAACAATCTCCTCTGTCATCTGGCAGAGGTATTCCGGTGCTTCATGGAAGCTGCCGGTTTCCGATACCATGGAGGCAGGACACACATAACAGATTTCTCTGTGTTTACAACTGCTGCAGCGGTCAGCGGTACGAACAGCCGCAACCCTTTCCTTCAGCTTCTCCCAGGCCGGGGACAGCTGATTCTCTTCAAGGGGAACACGGAGCTGCTCCAGAAAACCACAGGGCATCATATCCCCCTTCCAGCTGATCCAGAACAAAGCAGAGCCTGCATAGCAGCTGATGCGGGAGTAGTGCATTTCCTCCACCCGAACCACCTCACCGGATGCAATTCGTCGGCACATCCCCGGATAGTCCACCTTTGGATCCCGTTTTTTTGCCTCCATATGATATCTGGCAGCCTGTTCCGGTGACAGACGCTGAAACCCTTCCTCAGAGGATCTCCGTCTGGCAGTAAAACAATAGGCATCCGCCAGAAGGGGCAAATGATACCGATTACTCAGTTCATAGATGGCATCAAAATCCTCCTGGTTCCCGGGAACAGTCACATAATTCAGCTTCACAGCAATCCCCGCCTCCAGAAGGCGCTCAATCCCTGCAATAGTCATGGAAAAGCCTTTTGGATTGCCTGTTACCCTGTGATAGGTCTCATCGCTGGCCCCGTAAAGAGAAACAGTCACATATCTTGGGGGCTTCTCCTTCAGAAGTTCAATCAGTTCATCCGTAATCATGGAACCATTGCTGGTAATATTCACAAGAAAGCCGTTATCCAGCAGTTCGGAATACAATTCCCCAAATCCCTGGTACAGAAATGGTTCCCCACCGATCAGTGTAACGATCAGAATACCCATCTCCTTCATCTGGGGAATCAGCATCTTCCAGAATTCGACAGGTTTTTCTCCTCCCAGCTCCATACATTCCTTATGGGAGTGTCGGATATAGCAGAAACCACAGCGGAAATTGCACACAGGGGTTAATTCAAGGACAGCCCGGACAGGGACACCCTTCTGCTTCCCCTTGGCAAACAGATAATTCTCAAGATCAAATTCATTCATATTTCTCTAATTCCTCTTCCAGTACCTGAACCGCCCCTTCATCCGGCCTGCAGGTCAGCTCCAACACCGGCACCTGGCTGCACAGATCCATCCAGAACTCCTGGGCCTTCAGATACATCTCCCGATTCCATGCATTGATGGTTGTCTGCTCCATCATTCTTCCCACTTTAGAAATCATACGAAGGGGAGAAATCCGGTTGACAGGTCCCTGCTTCAGCACCACAATGGCGGCCACAGGAAGGATTTCATTTTCCATGATTCCGGATGTTCCGCACCAGATCACACCACCGGCCAGAAATCTGCCATTCTCCTTCCAAATGCCTGTTCTGTCACCATTCAGAATCTCTGCACCACGGTATTTCCTCCAAAGCTCCGCCTGGGTACTCTTTCCGGTACCGGAGGGGGCAGTAAAAAGAACAGCACCGTATTTCGTCCTGATAAATGAAGAATGCAGAATAAAACGCCCCTTCTCAGCCAGCAGCTGTTCAAAGCCGATTCCATTTATCAGATCCAGTTCCGTAAGAACCCGCTGCCCATTGTCCCTGGAATGATTGTTCCTGGGATAATTGTCCCTGAGATAACAGTAGGTGGTCTCTCTTCCGGTGCTCACTGACAGTCCCAGGGGATTTCCCCAGAAATCTGTATTATATCTGAGCACCTCACCCCCATCATTCCTGTAGATCTTCACACAGGGCTCTTCATGTACGGGTTGCAGATCCGGCAGAGAAATCTGATCCACAGCAGTGGTCTGAACGAAAATATCCGCCGGGTCAGAGGATTCCGTTCTGAATAAGTTGTAATTCTCCAGTTTCAGAACAGGGATATTTTCAATTTCGATAATCAAATTGCAAAATGAATATTTCATTGGTATTTTCCTTAAAAAAAAGAGAAGCGAAACGCTTCTCTTTAATTTCTTCAAACTTATGAGTTAAGATGAACAACAGTCTCTCCACCTGGAAGCTGGAATACAGGAGCATGGTTCTGATGTCCATTACCTGTAATCTGTCCGTTCAGGGCAGTTCTGTTGTACTCCTCAGCAGCAGCCATGATCTCGTCCCATACGATTCTGCCATCACCGTTGATATCGGTTACAGTTAAATCACTTAAATCCCAATGTCCCTTTGGATTCTGTCCCTGAATCTGAGTACACTTGAAGCTTCCTGTAACAGATCCGCCTGCCTCAGGAGGAATAGTAATTGTACCGCAACCTGCAGCGATATGCTGCTCTAACTGAAACTCTTCAATGTATAACTCTGGTTTTGTCCATGCTTTCATATACACACACTCCTTCATAATTTAATCTTCTTAACCTGCAATACTATAATCAAAGGCCCTGTCTGCCAGACCTGCCAGCAGAATTCATCATGTCATAGATGATTCATTCAGTAATTCTCGAACGAGTCTCCAGGCTCAACACCCGGCACTATGACACAACCGGCCTACCACACATGTTTGGCTACTTCATATACATGTAAAAGATATACCAATCAGCAGAAAATGTCAATCCTTTATCAGGATAATATAAATAATTCAGCACCACTGCTAATATTAAACCATTTATTTACTGCAATAGTAATAAAACAAACAGAACAGTCCCAATCACCTGTGTAGCAAAGGTAACGAATATGACAGTTTTTACTCAAACTCCAGGAGCATTAAGTAAAACAGATCAGACCACAAAACCCTTGCTATTCTTCAATTCATCCTTCTGCTGCTGTTTCATTGAATCAGAAATTCCACCATCCACCGTGTATTTCTCCGAATAACAGGGCAATACCTGCATATTCTCCTTTTCACGCTGGATATACTCCGATGTGGTTCCAATAATCCTACCCGGAGAACCTACAACCACAGAATTGTCAGGGATATCCTTTGTAACAGTGCTGTTGGCACCAATTATGACATCATTTCCAATGGTAACCCCGGGCATGATCACACTGGACGCACCGACAAATACATTGTTGCCGATTTTCACCCGTCCAATCTTTGTATAGCCCAGGTACAGCTTTGTGCTTGCATCGTGACACAAGATATGAACTCTGGGTGCCAACGTTACATTATTGCCAATTTCAATTAGCCAGCAATGGGTGGGATCCAGCAGAACACCTTTATTTCTGGAAAAATTACTTCCCACTGTCAATCCCATCTTGATCAGCTTTTCCGTGGTATATTCTCCGCGAATGCGGTAAATGATCTCCTTCAGTACGCTCATCTGTTTCTCCCTGTCTATTACAATCCAATTTCCTTATACAACCGTCTCAGCTTTAATACCTCTTCATCATCGGTCTGCATGATACTCTGGGCCTGCTGGGCATGATACCGGATTTTTCCCTTTGTGATGAAAAGCCTGTGAATCCAGGCAACAGGTAACAGCCAGTGTCTTCCCTTTAAATAGGTATATCGTTTTTCCAGGTTTGCTGCTTTCGGGAACAGCCGTTTCATAATAGTAGCAGTTCTGGAAACCGTCTCACTGCTGCGATCCTCATTCTTCAGATAGGTAAGACCAGGATCCCGGGCAGCCTTGCCAAAAACACCGCCCTCCAGTGTAAACTCCAAAAAGGAATCCTTAATCTCTTCTGGAATATCTCTAAGTTCAATCGGAGCTTTTACGCCAAACCACTGCTCCACTGCTGTAAAGGTAATATTAGCAAAGTCTTCAAACTTCAGAATTGCGAACTGCTGCCGGATATATTCCCAATCCAGAGTATCACCGAAATGCTTCAGGAAAAATGCTATATCAAGATACATTCGGATACCGGCACCGGAGCTGTTGATATGCTTCGCAATATGAGTCAGAAGATAGATCAGGTGGTATTCTGGAGTAAACTCAAAGGAGTTATTCTCTGTATGAACCGTATTTTCCCAGATATGGCTGAAGTACCCCTTAAAGTCAGCCTTATCAGACACATCAATTTCCATGACATCTGTATGGATCTCGTAATACTCCATGCCCTTTGTATATGAAAAAACCGGTTCCCAGTCTGTATGGGGCTCATAACCCATCTCCTTCATGAGGGTGTCGCATCTGGCACGATCCTCTTTTCGAATGACAAAATCAATGTCTCCGAAGGTTCGAAGCTCCGGAACAGGATAATAGTTGCGAACAATGTAGCCCTTAAACAGAAGATGATCAATGCTCTTCTGGTTGAATTTCTCAATCAGCACTCTCATCTGCTCTGCGCGGGAAGCATAGATTGCCAGTTCCTGCATGCAGGCCCGTCTTCCAAAGGCATGCAATTCCGGATCAGCAATACCTGGATTGGTCATCAGCACATATCCGACAATTCCGGTAGTGCCATTGATCTTTGCAAGCCGCATTACATTGTCCCAGTCCTTTTGTTCCGGTAATTCAATACCCTTCTGCTGGACAAATGCCTTCATAATAGATATGTATAATTGATATTGTTCTTTCATATTGTAATTCACCGTTCTTCATGATAAGTTTACTATAACTATGACAGAAAGGATAGGATTATGCAACTCTTTAAAACAGCTCATATATCTGAGAAGTCCCATTCCAGAAAACCCAAAAGAATACTGCTTTTTATTTTTCTGTTACTGTTTCTCACCGGAGCCCTGTATGTAACGATAGGATATATAGATGGACAAAGAATCGAAATATCACACTATGCCATCGAAGCCCCTTCAGAAAGTCCTGTTCGCATCCTCCAGATCAGTGATCTTCATTGTGCTGAATTCGGCAATAACAACTCCAATCTGATTTCAAAGATCAGCAGTCTGAATCCAGACATAATTTTTATCACCGGTGACATGCTTAATGCGGACAACAGTGATATCCACGTGGCACTGCAACTTGTGAAAACACTGGTCACAATTGCCCCTGTATACTACAGCTATGGGAATCATGAAACAGCCTGGGAATCATCCTTCAATACAAATCTCCGGGCAGAATTAGAGTTATTGGGAGCAGTTGTTCTTGATAAGAACTATGTGGATATTGATCTGAAAGGATTGCCCGTGCGCATTGGTGGATACATGGGATACTATCGCTCCTGGGGAATGCTGACCACAGATTCCGACCAAATTACCCAATCTATTGCTTTTGCTGATGCTTTTGAGAATACACAGCGTTATCGCATACTTCTTAATCACATTCCAACTGCATGGGTAGATTGGAATCACGGTGATGATTATGAT
>JAUNCZ010000120.1 GCA_030526405.1 Lachnospiraceae bacterium
TATTTCTTTACAATATCTGGATCCACTGGAATCTCTTCACCAAGACCATAGGTGTCAGATGCAGCAGTGTAGATAATATCAAAAGCAAGCAGATGGAGTTCCTTATCTTCGTGGAAAGGGCTATGATTTCCATCACAAAATTCTTCCTGGTATCTTGTTTTGTTGATATCCATTAAATCCTGATTCTTTTTCATGGCATCAACAAGCTGATCGCAGAATCGGTAATATACATCCAATTTAAAGCTACTGAGAGTACCCCAATCATCACCAAAACCAATCCGTGATGCCAGTTCTCTTGCTTTACTGGTGCTGAGAAGATAATTATTTTCCGGATCTCTCAACGCCAGATAGGCCATAACAGAGGTCTGTGTGTTGGCATACATATAGCCGTTCTTACCACATTCAGAACGCAGTGCATCACTCTCCCGGATAAAGGTATCAATTTTACTCTGACGTACCTGCAGATCATTCTTATCATCAACAAAAAGATCAAGAAACATCTTTCTCACTCGATTCGCTTTTTCATCATCTATTGAAGCACAGGAGCATAAGCAACCCAGCGGAAAAGATGCTTTATTATCGATAACAACACTACATATCTTGCACAATTCCTTCAATCTGCCTGCAAAATCATCAGGTGATTCAAAGTCAAAATGCTGAAACGCATAGGCAGCTTCCCACTTCATGTATTCAGCATGATCCGAATTGTTTAAAACATTGAAATGCTCAATATATTTTTTTATTATTTTGTTTAAAAATTGTATAATCATGTTGTATCCTCCAGTGAGTGTGAAGAGGGTGAAATTTTGATTTGTCTATTCGCTTAACGAAATCGGCGAACTGATTTTGAAGTTCCAACGGTGGAATATGAACAAATATCTGCTTTAATTTCGTAACATTCACTCCTGCCATAATCGCGCCTGAACTAACCAGTTCGATTTGACGCGTAACAGCTCCACTATAATGCAACTGTCTCATCATAAACACAGGATTTACACTTTTAGTATCCACTCTTATACGAAGAACATCGGAATGAATAATACCATCTGGATACTCTTCAGGAAAAATAGCACATTTTCCAACATTTCCTTTACGAGACATAGCAATGTCGCCAGGTATCAGTGAATATGCCCTTAACTGTTCAGCCTTTTCAGCCGTCAAAAAGTGGATAGGTTTCGTTGTAAATGCCGAATTAATCTGAGGAATTTCCCACACTGCAATACCTGTATCAATATATTCGTCCTTGTTAAGCTGTGTTCCAAATGGCCCACACTTTATATCTGCAGTTTACGGTGCCCATCGGCCTTCATTCCGTTTTAGAACGTCCAACTTCCGGATCCAACAGCCGGACGCAAACATTATTCCACGGTGTTCTTGACATGAGCCTCCATCGCATATGATATCGTGGCAAATACGGCAAAACATTGCTGGAGCAGATTTGCCAGGCTAACAAGCCTATCATATGCTACTCAAATAAAGAACCTTTCGCGGCATAAGGTTTGCTGGTTCTCTCCGGCCGTTCTAAAACAGAATCCGGCCGTTTGGGAGCATAATCCTGACCGTTTGGTGTCGTAATATGCATTATATCATCTGAATTAGCACATACCTCAATCAATTTACATTGTTCCCAAGCGCAACAAGGGTAAGCAAGATCACCAAACATCTCGACAAATCGGGCTTTGATGAGATTATCCAAAAGTTGTAATTCTTT
>JAUNCZ010000016.1 GCA_030526405.1 Lachnospiraceae bacterium
TTAATACAATAGACACCTCTCGATTTGGGAAGGGGCTTAGTGCGACAGCCCCTTCTTTCCCCGGAGTGGCTCAGGGCCACCCGTTTTATTTTGTGAGATATTCCTCGATAGCGTTCAGCGCCTCATTCTCATCCTGTCCATTGGCAGTAACAACGATCTCTTCGCCATTGTCAATTCCAAGTGCCATCAGACCCATGATACTTTTCGCATTGATTTTTCTGCTTCCGCTGATGATATGAATCTCACTGGAAAAGCGTCCTGCAATCTGAACCAGCATTGCAATCGGTCTCACCTCAAGTCCGTTATCTACCTGAACTGTCATTGACCGCTCAACCATTCTCTTTCTCCTCTCCTCTTTCCATCCTCAGTTTTTCCGCTAACTCCCCAAGCTTCCTTAAACGGTGGTTCACACCGGATTTCCCAACCGGCGGGTGCAAAAGCTGCCCCAACTCTTTTAAGGATGCTTCAGGATATTGTAACCTAATTCTTGCTATTTCGTCAAGGTTATCAGGCAGTATATTCAGTCCCACTGTGTCCTGTATATATCGGATATCCTCCACCTGGCGTACTGCTGCATTCACTGTTTTATTGATATTGGCAGTTTCACAGTTCACCTTGCGGTTGACACTGCCCCTCATCTCCCGGACAATACGCACATTCTCCATCTCAAGCAGGGCAAGTCTTGCCTCCATGGATGCAAGGAGTTCCACAATCTGCATACCCTCCTTCACATAGACAACGTGATATTTCTTTCTTTTCACCGTCTTGGCATCCACATCCAGAGAGCGGATCAGCTCCCGGAGCTGTTCTGCATTGTATTCCGAATCACAGACAATCTCAAAATGATAGGAACTGTTGGGATCACTGATGGATCCTGCCGCCAGAAATGCTCCCCGAAGAAAGGCCCTTCTGCAGCAGATCTTTTTAAGCACAGGATTGTGCAGCAGAGGAATCTCCTCCTCCAGCTCGCCTCCGGAATTCAGAAGCCGCACCGCCTGCAGGATCATAACCGCCTGCCTGTGCTCCGGCACCAGAAGGGTATACAGCATTCCCTGTCTTCCCTTCTTTTTCCTGATCTGAATCTCCACATCCGCCCGGAACAGACGTTTTACAAGGGCAAAGAATTTTTTTGCCATACTGTCACTTTCCGTTCTGAGGCGGATCTGAAATTCATTTCTGGCAGAAATACAGATGCTTCCGCAGAGAAGGATCATGGCAGAGAGTTCCGCAATCTGACAATGACGGGCACTGCTTCTCTGTCTGCAAAGCTCTTCCTTCACATCTCCGGAAAATGACATCCCCATTCCTCCAGACTCATATCAACCAACAAACAGCACCTCCGGCTCCAGGGTTACCCCGAACTGCTCCTGTACTGTCTTCACAATATGTTCCATCAGCGCTTTCACATCTGCAGCGGTTGCTCCCCCCACATTGATCACAAAGCCTGCATGCTTTTCAGACACCTGGGCACCGCCGATCTGAAATCCCTTCAGTCCTGCATCCATGATCAGCTTGCCTGCAAACATTCCCTCAGGACGCTTAAATGTGCTTCCTGCACTTGGATACTCCAGTGGCTGCTTGCTTGTTCTGGCCTCCTTCAGCTCCTCGTGACGGAGACGGATCTTCTCCTGCTCTCCCTCCTGCAGTTCCAGGATCAGTTCCAGAACAATCAGATCATCCTTTTTCATACGGCTGTTTCGATAGGAAAGCCCCATCTCCTCACCCTTCAGAGAGAAGATCTCTCCCTGTCGGTTCATACAGAGCACTTCCTTCAGCACATCCTTCATCTCGCTGCCGTAGGCACCGGCATTCATGATTGCTCCGCCACCGGCTGTTCCTGGAATACCGGAAGCAAACTCCAGTCCTGTAAGACTGTTTTCCAGGGCAAAGCTTGCCATTCTCGCCATGGTGATTCCTGATTTTACCACAAGGGTGCAGCCCTTTCTTCTGATGGACTGGTAATTGCGTCCGATCTGGATCACAGCACCCCGGAAGCCCTCATCGCTGACAAGGATATTGCTTCCGTTTCCCAGAATAAAAAAGGGCACACATTCCTTATTCAGCAGCTGCAGAATCTGCTGCAGCTCCTCCTTTGTGCCCGGAGTCACAAACAGGTCGGCATTTCCGCCGATGCGGAAGGTTGTGTGGTTTTTCATGGGCTCATCCCGTTTTACATTTTCCTTACCGGTGATTCCCACCAGGGATTCATATACTCTCTCTGTCATAGTTTCCTCACACCTTAAGTTCTTTTTCAATCAGTTCCTCCCCTCTGTATACCAGCTTCAGAGTAAAGAAGCCGGCATTTTCCAGAAGGAGTTTCAGAAAGACTCTGTCTCCCTCCCAGAGGTTCAGATCCAGTATCTTATCCTTCGGTATCCATTTCAGTACGCCCTCATTGCAGCGGGAAAGGTCAGTCTCATGGTCAGAGCCCTCATACCCATCTGCTGTATAGAGAAACATATACTCATATCCCCATTCGTCAGAGACAAAGGTAATGATTCCTCTGAGACGGTAGGAGGTGAGCAGGAGGCCTGTCTCCTCCCAGACTTCCCGGAGAAGACACTCATCCGGACTCTCTGCCGGCTGAAAATGCCCCCCAACACCGATCCATTTTCCGGCATTGGCGTCCTCTTTTTTTGACACTCTGTGCATCATCAGATATTGCTCTTCTTTTTCAATGTAGCACAGGGTGGTGAGTATCCTGCTGTCACTCATCGCACATCCCCTCCAGCATTATTCCTCCACAATAGGATTGTCATAAGATCCGGAATTACCGGAATTAAGAAGATCAATATACTGCTGTGCCACAATGGCTCTTCTTGTATCCGGATAGTTTTCTGTAATCTCTGTAAATGTCTTAATTGCTTTTTCTGTCTCTCCTCCCAGACGGTAGGAATGGGCGAGATAGGTCAGAATATTGTAATCCCCCGGACTGATGGCATGGGCCTTCTCCAGATATCCGGCAGCCTGGCCGTACTGTCCCTGGGAGTAACAGGTCACTCCTCTGGTGGAGTACTGCTGCAGCACCGGCTCTGCCACAGAGTTATAAAGCTCGTTGAACAGGGTGATTCCCTCCACGGAAAGCTTGGAACTGTCTGTTTCCAGCAGCAGGTTCATGGCACCCTCCAGATTGTCACTTCTGTAGGCCTGATTTGCCTTCACCAGATTTTCGTAGACCTTTACCTGGTCCTCCGCCGCAGCAATCTGATTTCTGGCGGAGTCCACTGTGTTGTTGGAATCTGCAATCTGCTGTTCCAGATCCTCAATCTTCTTCTCCCTTACAGAAAGGTCTGTGGTGTAGGCCAGGATCCTCTCATCTGCATTTCTGTTGATCTGCTGGCGCACAGTGGGAACTGCGATAACACAGGCCAGAAGCACTCCCAGAAACAGACCGATGATGATATTCACCGTGCCTGAGAAGGCGGAGGTTTCCCGGAATGCCACAGGCTGGATCACAGACTGATTCTCCGCTGCAGCAAGCTCTCTGTCGGAAAGCTGCTTCTCCTCCTTCTCCTCCCTCTGCCAGGGGAAACGGCGTCGATTGTCCAGAGTGGTCACTGTTCCTGTCTGCTCATCAATCTCCTTCATGAATCGAAGAGTAGTGGAGTTGGTCCTGTCAATCTTTACAGCCTTTCGCAGCACCTTCCGTGCCTGCTTGTAATCCCTGTTCTTAATGAGGATCAGTGCCAGCAGATGGTAGGCCTTGATAAGACGTGGATTCTGTCTCAGGATCTTTTTCAGCTGAATGGCGGCCACATCCTCGTTGCCATCCCGGCAGCAGATAAGAGCCAGGTTGTATTTTTTGATGCTGTCGTTGATCTGATCCAGTTTTTCCGGATCTGCCTGCAGTTTCTCGATGTAATCAGAGGCAAGGTTATCATCCGGCTTGATGTTCTTGCTGATGACCCACTCGCTTAAGGCAGACACTGCCTCTCCTGTTTCATAGTACACAAGACCCAGCAGATTTCTGGCATCAATATTTCGTTTGTTGTATTTCAGACTCTGCCGGAGCAGGGTAATGGCTCCTGACAGATCACGGATCTGTGCCTTGTCCAGACCCTGGTTATAAAACTGATTGGACAGATGGCAGGCAATCGTCTGAATTTTCAGGTCGCTTCCGCACACCGGACAGAATGGATCCTCCGGCACGGTGGCTCCGCATTGAATACAGATCATCTAATTCTCTCCTTTAATGATTCCTGCGCCTCCCAGATCTGCTCTGTTCTTCTGCAGATCATTGAGAATATCAATAATGTCTGTCAGGTCTCTGCTGTAGATGGCATTTTCCACGTCATCCACATCCAGGCATGGCTTGAATTTTTTCAGTTCTTCCTCGTATTTCAGCATGTTGCATCTCCTTTATGCTGCTGGATCCAGCTTTTCAGCTCACCTGCCAGATACAGAGAGCCCACACAGAACAGCATACCCTCTCCTTTCAGCTGGCAGGCTCTGTCGAAGGCCGGACCAATCTGGGTAACCGCCTCCACCTGTTCTGCCCCCTGCTGACGGAACAGCTCAGCCAGTTCCTCTGCAGGAACCTCTCTGTAACCCTGGATCTGTGTGGTCACAACATGGTCAGGACGGATTCCCTCCACGATCTCACGGATCATATCCTTATAGTGTTTGTCGGACACAGCAGAAAACAGGATGGTGATGGCATTATCCTTCCGGAAATGTACAGCGGTTTTGATAAACTGTGCCACTCCGTCCTCGTTGTGGGCTCCGTCAATAATGACGCCCTCCATCACAGTCTCCATTCTGCAGGCCCATTTTGTCTGCATGATTCCCCTCATCAGTGCCTCATCGGAGATCCCGTGATGGGAATACAGCTTTTTCATTGTAAAATAGGCCAGTGATGCATTCATCATCTGATACTCTGCCACGTAGGGGATCTTCATCTCCACCGGCTCCTGGCCCGGATAGTTAAACAGAAAACGGATTCCCTCTCTTGTATTGGAAAGCAGCTCCACCATAGACTCCTCCAGCACATAGGCCGGGCTGTGAAGCTCCTCCGCCTTTGCACCGATCACCTGTGCAGCAGCCTGGTTTCTTCCGTCATACACCACAGGAACACCTGCCTTGATGATGCCGGCCTTCTCAGCTGCGATCTCCGGGATGGTCTCCCCCAGATACTCTGTATGATCCCGACTGATGGATACGATAATGCAGGCCAGGGGATCAGTGATCACGTTGGTGGCATCCAGTCTTCCACCAAGACCTGTCTCCAATACAACATAATCCACCTTCTCCTGACTGAAGATCACAAGGCCCATCAGCAGCAGGATCTCGAAATAGGTGGGATGACTCTCCCCCCGTTCCATTGTTCGCTTTGAAGCCTCCATAACCCTTTCAAAGGCAGCACAGAAGGTATCGTCATCCACCGGTACACCGCCGATCATAAATCGCTCATTGGTGCGGATCAGATGTGGCGAAGTGAACAGTCCCACCTTATATCCACCCTCTGTCAGCATGGAATTCAGATAGGCGCAGACGCTTCCCTTTCCGTTGGTGCCGGCCACATGGATGATCTTCAGACCCTGATCCGGATTCCCCAGCTCTTCCAGGATTTTCCGTGTATGCTCCAGAGTGGTCTTCTTTGTAAACTTAGGCACCTCTTCAATATATTTTACAGTTTCTTCGTAATTCAACCCAATTCTCCTCTGTACCTATCAGCAGATCTGTCAGGATGCAGATGCTTCTTCTTCCTCAGTCAGCTCAGCCACCCTGGTGATGGTTCCCTTCTCCCAGATATAGGGCTCTGTTCTGGTGATCACCTTTCCGGAGGCTGTATAGCGCTGTACCAGCACAATCTCATCTCCGTCCTTCAGGTTTACATCGCTGACCACCAGTGCACCGTCAATCAGCAGTGTTTTCTGTTCCGGAACCTTTCCATTTACCTGAATCGCACTGCAGGCGGTCATGTTTTCTCCCTCCAGCAGCAGCATATCCGGCCGGGGCTGCGTCACACTTGTCAGGGTAATGGGCAATACACCCATCTGCATGGATGCCTTCTTCAGCTTCTCTCCCCCAAGAGCATAGCTCTTTCCGTACAGCAGATCATACTGAAGAATCTCCAGATCTTTCTGATAATTTTTTGTTCCCTGGCGGTTCTGGTGGAAGTACACCAGTGTTCCCCTGTGCATGTCCAGACGCTTCATCACCTCTGCACCCATCTGGTACGCACAGAGATTCTTGTCCTTCTTCTTCATGCCAAAGTTATCCCAGATCACGTAAGGTGTCTGGAACAGATAGCGGTTCTTCATGTCTGCAGTCTTCAGTCCCATGGTGGGAAGATGATCGCCGTACATAACAAGCACCACCTTTTCCGGATACTCCGCAAGGGTTTCTGTCAGTTCCTTGATAAACAGATCCATTTCATGAATCTGCTGGCAGTAATACTCCCAGGAATAGTTATTCTTGTCTCTGTCCTCTGCACCGGTCACACGAACATAGGGATCCTCGATCACTTCCTCTGTGGGATAATCTCCGTGTCCCTGTACAGAAACCGTATAGATATAATCCTTCTCCTCAGTGGACTCCAGACAGTTCAGGATCTCCTGGGTCAGAATATGATCCTTCACCCAGCCTGTCTCCGTCACATCCGATACATCTGTCATGTATTCCTCAGAAGTGAAGGAATCAAAGCCCAGCATGGGATAAATTTTCCTTCTTCCGTAGAAGGAAGCCTCATTGTTGTGAATGGCGTGGGTTGCATAGCCGTAGGCCTTCAGGTCGTAGGGAATGCTCTCACAGGTAGTTTCCTTCAGGATGGTCTTGTAGGGATATTCTCCCGCACCAAAATAGCGCATACTCATGCCGGAAATACTCTCAAACTCTGTATTGGCAGTACCTGCTCCCACAGAGGGCACTCTGTAATATCCGGAAGAATACTCCTCCATCAGCTGACGGAAATAGGGAATCGGATCCGCTGAAAGTTCCAGAAAGTTCACCATCTGAGGATCAAAAAATGATTCCAGCTGAAGGAATACGATATTTACATCTGTCTGAGGATCCTCCTCCTCTCCCGGATTGGTCATGGACAGAACAAAGTCCTCCGAATAACCATTTGGATGGGAGATACCTGTATCAAATACAGTTACAGACAGACAGTAAGGAAAACCGTAATCCTCATAGGCAAATGCAATATTTCCAAAATAGGTGGACAGGATTCTTTTACTAATAGCTGTCTTTGTGGCTCCCACAAAGGCTGCCACAGACAGCAGAATCACCAGGATATCCACAACCCATCTGCGCTTTCCGCTGTATTTCGGAGCCCTGATCCACAGAAACAGAAGAAAGATCACCACTGCCAGGATCATGGCAACGGTCATCACCAGCTGGGGAAGGGGCATATAACCCTTGATGATCTTTTTCAGATCGTCCAGCAGCTTCAGATCCGGTCCTGTGAAGGGAGTTACCCTCTTTGACAGGATGATTCCGTTCATACAGCCCAACACAGCCCACAGTCCAAAGATCATCACTCTGGCAGCGATACGGCGTTTAAACAGATATACCACCGTGGTGGTGGTAAAGATCAACAATGAATTATACAGAAAAACCAACGGCTTTTCTGTCATAAAGCTCCAGGCCTTCACAAAGGAATGTCTGGAAACCGACTCTATCAGAAAATAAAGAACAAGACTGCCTGCGGCATGAAGCAGCAGAGAAAGTCTGTTCAGTATAAGGCCCCCCCTGTTACTGATTTTCACTTTTTCCATAATAAATGCCCTCTAATTTCTGACAAGCCGTAAAACCGGAGAAACTCCGGCTTTACGGTCTCTGTTACTTCTATGATATCTGTATCAGCCCAGCTGTGCAAGACGCTCTTCTACCTGCGCCATCATCTGCTGATATTTCTCCAGTTTATCCTTCTCCTCCTGTACCTTTGCAGCAGGAGCCTTGCTGATAAATCTCTCATTGTTCAGCATTCCGTTGGAACGGGCGATCTCCTTTGTGAGACGCTCCTTCTCCTTGTTCAGACGCTCCAGCTCTTTCTCAATGTCAACCAGCTCAGCAAACGGAATAAAGATGTTCGCTCCTGGAATCAGAGCAGATACCGCATCGTCAGCGATTCCTGCCTTGTCGGACTGGATCAGAACCTCTGATGCCCTTGCAAGGGAGGTAAAGAAGGCTCTTCCGCCCTCAAATGCAGCGCGGATGTCAGCATTTTCAGAAACAAGGTATACACTTGCTTTCTTGCTCGGTGGAACGTTCAGCTCAGTGCGAAGGGCACGGATCTGTCCGATGGCCTCCTTCATCAGCTCCACATCAGACTCCTCCTTTGTGAAGTTCCACTGCTCTGTAAACTCCGGCCAGCTGGAGATCATGATGCTCTCCTCCTCCGGATTCAGAGTACAGAAGATCTCCTCTGTCAGGAATGGCATGAATGGGTGCAGCATCTTCAGGGCGTTGGACAGAACTGTTTTCAGTGTCCACAGAGCTGCTGCCTTTGTGCCTGCCTCCTCAGCATAGAGACGTGGTTTCACCATCTCGATATACCAGTCACAGAACTCCTCCCAGATAAAGTCATATACCTTCTGAACAGCGATTCCCAGCTCGAACTTCTCCATGTTGCTGGTCATCTCTTTTGCCAGATCATTGACTTTCGCCAGGATCCATTTATCCTCCAGTGCCAGTGCGGATGGATCCATCTCTGCCGGAACCTCTGCCGCATCCAGGTTCATCATAATGAAACGGGATGCATTCCAAACCTTGTTTGCAAAGTTTCTGCTGGCCTCTACACGCTCCCAGTAGAAACGCATATCATTTCCCGGAGCATTTCCTGTCATCAGGGTAAGACGCAGGGCATCTGCACCATATTTGTCGATTACCTCCAGAGGATCGATTCCGTTTCCAAGGGATTTACTCATCTTACGTCCTTGGGAATCACGAACCAGTCCGTGGATCAGAACATGCTTGAACGGAGATTTTCCTGTGTTCTCCATAGCGGAGAATACCATACGTACAACCCAGAAGAAGATAATGTCATATCCTGTTACAAGGACACTGGTAGGATAGAAGTACTCCAGCTCCGGTGTTTTCTCCGGCCATCCCAGTGTGGAGAAAGGCCACAGAGCAGAGGAGAACCAGGTATCCAGTGTATCCTCGTCCTGATTCAGATGGGTGCCGCCGCATTTTGGACAAACCTCTGGAGCACCGCCCTTTTTAACGATCATCTCACCACAGTCCTGGCAGTACCATGCAGGGATTCTGTGTCCCCACCAGATCTGTCTGGATACACACCAGTCACGGATATTCTCCAGCCAGTGCAGATAGGTCTTTCCAAAGCTCTCCGGAACGAAATTCAGATCCTCTGTCTGAAGTACATCCATTGCAGCCTGCGCCATATCCTTCATACGAACAAACCACTGTGGCTTGATCATAGGCTCTACTGTAGTATGACATCTGTCATGGGTTCCTACTGCATGGGAATGTGGCACTACTTTTACAAGAAGTCCCAGTTCCTCCAGATCCTGAACCATTGCTTTTCTTGCCTCGTAGCGGTCCATACCTGCGTATTTTCCACCCAGCTCATTGATGGTGGCATCGTCATTCATGATGTTGATCTCTTCCAGATCGTGACGCTTTCCAACCTCGAAATCGTTCGGGTCATGGGCAGGTGTGATCTTAACACAGCCTGTTCCGAACTCTTTATCTACATACTCGTCAGCGATTACCGGAATCTGACGTCCTGTAAGAGGCAGCTCCAGCATCTTTCCGATGAGATCCTTATATCTGTCATCCTCAGGGTTTACTGCCACCGCAGTATCACCCAGCAGAGTCTCTGGACGTGTTGTGGCGATCTCCACAAATTTGCCCTCTTCTCCTACTACCGGATAATTGATATGCCAGAAGAAACCAGCCTGCTCCTCATGCTCAACCTCAGCATCGGACAGAGATGTCTGACATACAGGACACCAGTTGATGATACGGCTTCCCTTATACATCCAGCCTTTCTCATACAGTCTTACAAATACCTCTTCTACTGCCTTGGAGCAGCCCTCATCCATGGTGAAGCGCTCTCTCTCCCAGTCAGCAGAAGCACCCAGCTTATACAGCTGATGAATGATGCGGTTTCCATACTCCTCTTTCCATTTCCATGCATGTTTCAGGAACTCCTCACGACCGATCTCGTGCTTGTCGATTCCCTGATCCTTCAGCATGTTGGCAACCTTTACCTCTGTGGCAATGGCTGCGTGGTCAGTTCCCGGCTGCCACAGTGCGGAGTATCCCTGCATTCTCTTAAAACGGATCAGGATATCCTGCATGGTGTTGTCCAATGCATGTCCCATATGCAGCTGTCCTGTAACGTTTGGCGGCGGCATTACAATGGTAAATGGTTTTTTCTCTCTGTCCACCTCTGCGTGGAAGTATCCCTTGTCCAGCCATTTCTGATACAGACGATCCTCAAGACCCTTGGGATCGTAGGTTTTTGCTAATTCCTTACTCATAAAAGTCCTCCTGTTTTTTCATGGAACAAAAAAACACCCTTGGCATACACTGTATGCAAAGGGCGAATGTCTCGCGGTACCACCTTTATTCCTGTCCTGGTCCGTGCCTGCTCTGTGCTGTATTCTCTTCCCAGCATGCATCAGGCTGATTTCCACGACAGCTCACAGTCTTTAACGGAAACCACCCGTGAAGTCCTACCCACCGAAAATCCCTCCGGCTTCAGACCCCCTGCTCAGAAGCTACATTCTGCAGCTGCCTTCCGAAACTGTCTTGCAGCCAGTGGACAGTTCTCTCTTGCGGGGCGATTTCTGCATACTCCTCTTCATCATAGCATTTCATATGTTCTCATTATATCGGTATTTCCCGTTTTGTCAATAAAACTATGAGAAACACGCTTTGTGAGTTTCTCAGGTTATGGCGGCAGTGGCCAGGGTCTCCTACAGACACGGACTTTGGCTCGTTGCTCCCTTAAAGGAAAAAAAATCCATGCGGCTGCATGGATAGAAGATCGATATTCTTTTTGGGTAAAGATCCTTCGTGTCTGAAACACTGTCAAGCGGAAAAACTCTGCCATTCATATGCGGAGGAAAATGGTAAAGTATAAACACTGCCCAGACAACGAAGCAACTCACCCTGCCGTTTAAACGCGGTATAAATTCCGTTTCACAGGTTCCCGGCTGAGTGATCACTCGTGCAGGCATTCTATATCATACGATGTAGATGGAAAGCTTTGCTCGGAAGCTTCAACCCTGACTGACTAAGCAGGTTTCCTGGCTCTCAGATCGACGCTTCACACTCCTTCTCATATGTGCGGACATACAATGGATTCCCGTGCTTCGCTCCCTGATTACAGTGACCGGATCGCTCAGGTTTTTCACCTGATTCCCTTTTCACCTGACAGGCTCCGCCTGCCGGTGCACTTAAACAGCTGATATAGAATTTATACAACACAGTAAAAATACCACAAATCCTGTGATCCGTCAAGTTTCTCACAGGATTTTGTGGTATTTTTCAGGTGTTTTTCAACAATATTTTACGTATTCATATAACAAAATACTATGTCGGATCATTTTCACGTCCATTTTTACATCTTTTTCGATAATGAGAAAATATCTTATTTATACTCCTCCGCCAGTGCCTTGAATGCAGGCAGCGCTTTCTGGATCATCTCTGTCTGAACACAGTATGCGATACGAACGTAGCCCGGTGTACCGAAGCTGTCAGCAGGAACCAGAAGCAGCTCATGCTTTTTAGCCTTCTCACAGAATGCAGATGCATCCTCCTCCATAGCCTTCACGAACAGATAAAATGCTCCATCCGGATATACACAGGTAAAGCCATACTCAGTGAGGGCATTGTAGAGAAGATCACGGTTTTTCTTGTATACACTGAGATCAGAAACCATTCCTGTGCATTTTGCAATTACATGCTGCAGCATACTTGGTGCACATACATAGCCCAGAGCTCTTCCTGCTCCGCATACAGCCGCATACACATCACCGAAATCCTCCATCTCATCAGGAACAAGAATGTAGCCGATACGCTCTCCCGGAAGAGACAGGGACTTGCTGTATGAATAACATACCAGTGTATTGTCATAATATTTTGTCAGGTATGGAACTACTACAGAATCATCGTATACCAGCTCTCTGTATGGCTCATCAGCGATCAGATAGATGGGGTGACCGTACTCAGCAGATTTCTCAGAAAGAAGGGCTGCCAGTTTTTTCACTCCCTCCTCCTTGATCACAACGCCGGATGGGTTATTTGGAGAGTTTACAATAATGGCCTTTGTATTTGGATTGATTGCTGCAGTCAGCTTCTCAAAATCGATCTGGAAGGTGTCCGGATCACTTGGAACCGCATTGAGAACGGCACCTGCAGTCTCAACGAATACCTTGTACTCAGGGAAGAATGGGGTAAATGTGATAAACTCATCTCCCGGTGTGAACAGGGCTGTGATACAGATCTTCAGGGACGCAGCTGCTCCACAGGTAATATAAAAATTATCCTTGTGAAACTTTGTTCCGAAACGCTCATTCAGGTTATCAGCGATGGCCTGTCTTGTTTCCATATCACCCTGTGCAGAGGTGTAGCCGTGAAGCCAGTAATCATTACCACAGTCTGCCAGCTCCTTGATGGTCTCATTGACTGCTGCAGGAGCAGGCACATTTGGATTTCCGATACTGAAATCAAATACATTCTCCGGTCCGATCTCCGCTCCTCTCACCTTGCTGTATTCAAAAATCTCTCTGATCACGGATCTTACTTTTCCAAGTCCCGCCATTTTTTCTGAAATCATATGTGTAACCTCCATTTTCTGTTCTTTACTGATTTTCCCTCTTGCCTTCGGCAGATATGCTTCCATCGGCAGACATGCCGGCAATTGCAATCCACTCCCACAGCCACTGCTTTCTGCCGCTGCAGGCGGGCCGAGGCCAACTTGAATTTATTATAGCACAGTGCCAAAGGGTTGTGAAGAAGGATTCTCCTCCCCTCAGGATCCGAGAATTGATCGGACTGCATCCTCATATTCCGGGAGATGCTTTGCCTTTCTGATGGCCTTCAGCTGTTTTTCACATCCCGGAAAATGACGGATCATATAATTCCAGATCTCCTTTGTCTTATGCAGCACCGGCATATCTCCTGAAAACTCCGCTGCATAACGGTCCGTCACTGTTCTGAGAAAGCTCCTGAGCTCCTCTCTTGTGAGTTTTTCTCCCCCTGCCAGTTCCCGGATCAGAGCAGGATTTGCCACCATACCTCTGCCCAGCATCACTGCGGGATCTCTCCATTCCAGCCCTTCTGCCCGGATCATCTCCTCCAGACGCTGCAGGTCCTCCACAGTCCAGATGTCTCCGTTGTAACACACGGGATTTCTGCTGTTCTTCAGGGCATAGAGAAACACATCTGCATGGGGTACACCTCTGTAGGCCTCCTTCTGTACCCTTGGATGGATGATCAGTTCCTCCATGGGATACTTGTTATAGATCTCCAGAATTCTTTTGAACTCCTCCGGATCCTCCATACCCAGTCGTGTCTTTACAGAAATCCTGCCTGCCTTCCCCTGGTACACAGCTGCCAGAAATGCATCCAGCCTGTCAGGATCCTTTAAAAAGCCTGCCCCTCTTCCCTTGCTGGTCACTGTGCCGGAGGGACAGCCCAGATTGATATTGATCTCCTGATATCCCAGCGGGTGCATTTTGCTTTCAAACCGGAGACAGTCCTCCGCAGAATCCGTCAGCACCTGGGGAACCAGATACAGACCCTGGTTATTTTTCGGATCAATCTCCTTCTCCTCCTTTCTGCCAGCTGTTCTTTTATGACAGGGCACAAAGAAAGGTGTGAAGAATTTATCTATATGTTCTCCGAACTGTTCATTGACAGCATTTCGGAAAATGGTTCCGGTGATCCCCTCCAGGGGAGCCAGATAATATCGCATTGTCGATTCCTCCTGTATTGGTTCCTCAAAGCTGTTATATCCATGATCCTGTTAAATATTATACTTTGTTTTGATCACAATATCTGTGTGAAGCTTCTCCTGCTCCGGCCGGATTCCGTCCACGATCAGGGAAAACATTCTTGTGATGGGCTCATGGCCCTGAACATGGGCATCCTGACCAATGAGAAACTGAATGGTTCCCTTTTTCAGCTCCTCGATATTTTCATCTGTAAGGTCATTGGAGATCACCCTGATCTGTCCCTGCTTTCCTGCCCTTTCCACTGCTCTGCACACTCCTGTTGCGCCGGCGGCAGCCACATAGAAGCCCCCCAGCTCCGGACAGGAGGAAATCAGCTCCTCTGCGATCTGCTCTGCCCTGGAATCGCTGTCGTATACATAGCGCACATCCAGAATCTCCACATCCGGTCTGCAGGAGGCCATCTCCCGGAGAAAGCCCTTCACCCGGTTGCTGTGGGAGTGGTTCAGGGGATAACCGGATAAAACCGCAACTCCCTTCTCTCCTGCCAGCACCTGGGACATAAGTCCCCCTGCTGCCCTTCCTGACTGACGGCTGTTCTGTCCGATGTAGCACACTCTTTTCGAATTCTCTGCATCGGAGTTGAAGGTAATCACCGGAATATTCTCCTCTGCATAGCTGTCGATCTTCTCAATCAGCCGGTCATCGTCACTGCCCATCAGCACCAGGCCGGTGCAGCCTTCATTTTTCAAAAGTTCCATCTCCAGAATGGTTCTGCTGGTGCTCTGGCCCTCAAAGGTACGGATCACCAGTTCCACACCAAACATACCAATCTCTGTTTTTGCCTCCTCTACTCCCTCCAGCAGTTTTTTCATGAAAGGAGTCTCCACGCCCTGGATAATGGCTCCGATCTTGATTCCCTGCCTGGAGAGAGCCAGTGCTCTTCCCGCCCGGTTCGGCTGATAGCCCATTTCCTTTGCAATGGTCCTGATTCTTTCTGCCACCTCAGGATTGATTCTTCCTCTGTTATTCAGTGCCCGGTCCACTGTTCCTCTGGAGACTCCTGCCGCCTCCGCAATCTGCTGTAATGTCACACCCATTTCTTTTACCCCGCTCTTTTTTTCTTTTCCCTCTCCGGTTCATCCTGCACCTGGGAGGAATTCCTGCTGAAATCTGCAGACGCATCCTGCCTTTGCTGGATATGCAGTCTCCCTCTGTATATTCAGCAAAAACGGCCGGTGCCCTGAAAAAAGCACCGGCCCTGCAGTTCAGACTGATCAGTCTTTTGTGATGTTCAGCTCTTTTTTCAGAGCATCCATCATCTCTTTATATTCTGCCTCTGTCAGATGCACAGGATTTGGATTTGTAATCTCAAATCCTCCGCCGAATTCAAATCCACCCTCGTATTTTGGAACAACGTGAAAATGAACGTGTGGCAGTTTGTCACCGTATGCTCCAAGGTTGATCTTGGTGCAGCCCCACAGCTTTTTCACTGCAGCTGCCACATCAGCAACATCATCCATGTAGTTATGTCTCTGCTCCGGAGTCAGATCAGAAAGCTCTGCCAGATGCTCGTCCACTGCAACTACACAGCGACCCTTGTGGGCCTGGTCCTTAAACAGGTACAGAACACCCTCTCTCATCTTTCCAACGCGGAACATAATTGCCTTGCGATTCTCATTATCCGGATCACAATAGAAACAGCTCATGACTCATTCTCCTTTACTTATACAATATTACCTTCTTACGTCTGGCACCTGTGTGCACCCTTACGCATCTACCAGTATACTCCTTGCCGATGTGCATTTCCACCTTACGGCTGTAGATTTTTAGGTAAGATTGTACCCCAGGGACTGTTTTTCTCAGTTATTCAGTTCTGCTGTCACCTTTGCGAGCACGTCGTCCCGATCCTCATCTGTAAGGGTTCCCGGATTCCATCCGAATCCGGCTCCGTCGTTGTCGTAGCGTGGAATCAGATGCATATGGAAATGGAAAACAGTCTGTCCTGCTGCCGCTCCGTTATTCTGAACAATATTAAAGCCATCTGCATGCAGCGCCTTTGTCATAACCGGTGCCAGTTTCTTTGCCAGGCAGATTGCCTTTACTGCCAGCTCCTCCGGAAGCTCATAAATATTTGCGTAGTGCTGTTTTGGAAGGATCAGAGAATGTCCCTTTGCCGCCGGGCCCATATCCATGATCACACGAAAATCTTCATCCTCATACAATGTCGCTGTTGGAATCTCTCCATTTGCCAGCTTACAGAAAATACAATCCATAGAAAAATGCCTCCTTTTTCTTTTCTGTATCCCAGTATAGCAGAGTCAGACAGAAATTTACAGTCTGTAACAGCGCCATTCATAACCGATATTGGCAAAACTGATCCTGTCCCCATCAGAGAGCAGCTGTTCCTCCTGGGGCTTCAGCAACACGCCGTTTATTCTGGTCCCGTTTCTGGAGTTCAGATCCGCAAGGAAACACTGGTCACCTCTGATGATGATCCTGGCATGATTCCTGCTGACCCCCACTCCGGAAAGCACCACATCCATCTGATTGCTTTTTCCGATCATGGTAACTTCCTTATTCACCGGAATCGTCTGTCCTCCGGAGGACAGCTCCGGCACAAGATATCCCTTGGCAAGACGATTGTACACCGCTTCACTGGTGAGAATACAGGTGGCATTCTCATCAAATGAGGGCTCTTCCTGCAACTCCTGCTTTCTCTGTTTTTCCTCCTGCAGCCGCTCCTCCTGCTTTTCCTCCTCCAGCCAGTCCTGCACCATCACATACTGCTCCATCTCCACCTCTCTCTGCTGTTCCCTGGTTTTTTTCCATCTGCGGACTGCCAGAAACAACAGAAGCAGCAGCGTACCTCCTGTAAGAACAGCTGCTGGAATGGGAAATCCATTGAAAAACAACACAAGAGAGACTGTGCCTCCCGCTGTTCCTGTGAGAATCCCCTCAGGAAATGGCACACGATCTGACAAAAGCGATGCAATCCTGTGTCTTTCTCTCTCCCCGCTTTCCGGCTCCTCCTGAAAAAAGGAATCCAGCAGCTGATCCCTGTTGACAGGAAGCTCCTCCCCTGCCGGATTCCGCATCTGAGATCTCATTCCCTGGGATTTCATCTGCTGTCTCTGGGTCTGGAACCTGGTACTCACCGGCATCTGGCACTCCTTCTGTTCCCACAGTGGCTCCTCCTGTCCGGCCTCCAGCTGTTCCTCCTGATATTCCTCCTGCTCCTCTGTCATCTGGCAGCGAAGCAGCTGCTCCAGCTCAGCAGCTGTATTCTTTCCCTCCATGGCATACTGATACAGCGCATAGCCCATCCGGACAGCTTCCCTGTTTTTATGCTCCAGATGGGGCAGCAGGTACTCTGCCAGAAGCTGCAGCTGACGATCCCAGTTCAGATCCTCGTCGGGATAATAACAGAAGGCAAAGGATGTGCAGGCAGGATCACAATAAATCCATTCTGCCTTCAGACAGATTCCCCCTGCATCCAACAGATATTCCTGAAGCCCGTTCAGCGCCTTTAAAAGGGAGGTGATCAGAATCTCCAGCAGTTTTCTGTTCATAGAACGGGTTGCAAGAATACTGGCCAGACTCTGTCTGGAGGAAATGTCATAAAAAAATCTTCCACTGCAGTCAATATCGTATCTTCTGCAGGGAAGAAAGCCGGGAACAGCATTCTCAAGGAACATTCTGGTCTGAAAAGATTCTCTCTTCTCCTTCTCATCCTCATATAAAACCAGATAGCTGTGATGGGTATCTCTCCTGTATTCTGCCTGCATATTCTGTCCTCCATTCCATTTTTATGGTTCTTTTTCAGCCTTATTTCTCAGGCTCTTTTTCATCCTTCATCTGACACTGTCCCAGATTTTCTCTTTCAGCCAGACTGCCCTCACCTGTCCCACCGGATCCGTCTGTCTGATCTTCCCCTCTGCACGATAGGGAAGAGACCAGTGAAAAAATGTCTCTCCGGCGGATACATAGGAAACCCTGCAGCTATTTTTCTCCATCTGCACCTGACAGCTGGGATCCCCCCCGGGGAAGGGCTGCTCCCTGATCCTGTCCTGGGCTCGAAATGCTGCCTGTCCCTCCCTGTCCGTTCCCGGCTCCTCTCTTGCAGTCCCCACCAGAGCCACCTCAAGGGCTGCACTGGTGTACCAGGACTTATTGTGCTCATAAAAGCACAGCAGAATCAGAAGTACAGAGATAAAAACCGCCAGGGGCACAAGAAATACTGCCTCCAGCGTTACACTTCCTCTCCGGATCCTTCTCTGCAGAACTTCTTTTTTCCTCTGTATTCCGGTTCCGGCTGCTGTTCTGTCTGTTTTCATCCTCTCACCTCCTTCACTTTTTTCTGTACTCTTCTGTTTCTCATCTGCAGTTCATCCCCTTTCTTCACCTGAGTATCTGATCGTTCCTTCAACGGAATATTATTCCTTTAGAATAACGGCTGCAGCAAAAGAGCCAGAAACAAAAAGGGCACCAGGGGAAGTTCTTTACCCTTTCCCCTGTTACAGGGGAGTACCGCCACAATCAGAAGAAGAACCCCTGTCAGGGAAAGGAGTTCCATGGTTCCCAGCAGACCCAGCTGCAAGCCCAGAATCAGTGTGATCCACACATCCCCCAGACCCACAGCACCTGCTGTGGCAACGGAAAGCAGCAACAGCAATACTCCGGGCAGCAGGGAAAGCAACAGTTCTCCCGGTTCTCCCATGGTAAGCAGCACCAGCCACAGGGTACAAAAGCCGTACAGCACCGTTGGTAACAGCAGGATCTCCCTTTTTCTCAGATCCTGCAGGGCGTTGGCTCCAAGAAAGAACAGCAGGAGACATTTTTTCAGAATCATTGCTGATCCTCCCTTCGGCTGCATCTTGTACACTGCTGAAGTCCCTCTGTGGCTGCCGCATCCACCAGGTGAATGCTTCTTGTGAGGCCTGTACAGTCGGAGACGGTATGATAATGTTCTCCCTGCTCTGTCACATAGACAAAGGATCCGGTTTCTCCTTTCCCTGCACAGTATTCACAGGGAAGATATCTGTCCCCCTCCCGGTTTTTCTCCCGGGAGATTTTTCCGGTCTCCACCGTGAAAATCTGTAAAGAGAGATAGGAACAGCAGGAACTGGTGTGATACACACTTTCGTAGTCAGACAGATAATACAGCTGTCCCTTTGTAGCATCCGTCTCTCCTGCCCCCTGGGTGCTGGCTCGCCCTGTCCAGGGACGCACGCAGGCTACGGACCGGGCTTTCAGTGTGCCTGCCTCAAAGGGCAGCAGAATCAGCTTCTTTTCCACTGTCCCGGATATCCGCACCGGAATATCTCCCCTTTCTCCCCAAAAGCTTCTGGCAAGTGCCCGGTTCTCCGCCTCCTGCTGCAGCTCCACAGTTTTTTCAGCATAGGAGCTGTAAAGGGTGGGCAGACCCATCAGGCTCACCACCACAAGGAAAAACAGAGGCAGTGCCAGAGCTGCCTCCACTGTGATGCTGGCTCTTTTCAGAACACCGGAACACGTTCCCTTCCGGCAGGGCCTTCGATCGTTCTTCCTGCTTTCTTTCATTCCCGGATACAGAAAGATGCAGAGAGCTGCTCTTCCGGGGACATCATTGCCGGAGCCACTCGGGGCCTGGCTCCGACAGGTGGAAATATTTCCGGGAAGAGAGATTATATTATTTTTTTTGTTTTTTTGATTGTTATGACCTCCACGAAAGAGCACCTCTCTGCACCTCCTTTCTCCGTAGTAAAGCAGAATATGTATCAGTTACCCTGCTCTGAATAATCGTAGTAGCGTTCCGCCTCCATCTGAAACAGCCCCTCCTGCTTTGCCCGAAAGCAGATCTTCATTCCTGTGAGACAGTTATCCAGCCGGAAGAACTCTTTTCCTTCTGTTTTTCTGATCTCATGCTCCATCAGATCCATTACAGAGTCTGTCACAGAGTCTTCACTCTCCTTCAGCAGCAGAAGGCGAAGATACATCTGATAATCCAGTCCCCCCTGGGAGCTGTGCTGCTCAGAAACCTCTCCCTGCAGTTCCTTCAGGTTTTCCAGGGAAAGCTGCCAGGAATCCTTATCTTTCACAAGAGGAATCTTCCCTCCCTGCAGCAGCACCCGCAGATCCATTATCCCTTCTCCAAAGGCCCAGCAAAGCCGCAGCATCTGGGCAACCAGGGGTCTGGCAGCTGGTACATGGAGCAGCAGACAGATTCCCTCTGCTGCAACATCCACCTCCTGCTTTTTTACTGAATCATGATACAGATACCAGAAATTGGATAGTTCCCGGACACCCAGAATCTGCAGCAGCACCCACTTCAGATTTTCCCTGTCGGAGTTTTTCTTTCCGATGGCATATTCCACCTGATAGGCGAGTCCCTGGCTGTCACTGTCACCAGACTCTGTAAAATCTGTAAAAAACTGCATCAGATACTCCCGCATCAGGAATCCATCCACAAAATCGGAGGATTCCGGGGGAATAATCCCCATTCCCTGCTGCAGCTCTCTGGTACTGACCCGATCCTGGGAAATCCTGCCCTCTGACAGGGTTCTGTCCTTTGGCAGTACCAGTCCCAGGATTCCGGTTTTCTGCAGTCTCCGTATCACTTCAATGGGATTCTCTGAAGGAACAGTTGCAGCAGTCTCCGGAAGTTGCCTCTCCTCTCCGGAAGCTGCCGGCAGGGTTGTCTCTTCGTAGGTACAGAGCATAACCTGTGGCACCGAACCGACAGAGGTACCGGAACATGACAGTAAATCCCCGGAGGAACCTTCCTCCAGTCCTTTGTCCCCCTCCAGAAGCTTCTGATATTCCGATTCAATCCCTTTTGTATCTATGGACTCCTGCTGTTCATCCAGAGAATCCAGTTCCTTCTTATAAGCATTGACCCGCTCCTTCAGATACTCCAGCAGGGAGAGCCCCACCTTTTCAGGCAGCACCTGACCAATCTGCTGTTTCAGATACGCCCCCTGACCGTCTGTCAGCAGCGTATAGCCTGTTACCTCTCCCCTCTCAGGAGTCAGATGCATCAGATTGGTGGAACCGCCCACTTCCCGGGAACTGCCGCAAACAGTGAGGACCACCTCCTCTGCCTCCTCCTGGAGAGATCCCAGACGAAGAGCAGAGCCACCGTAGCCCCCATCCAGGGACAGAATACCGAATCGGTCAAACAGATCCCTGTCATACTGGGAAAACAGAGAAAACATTCCCTGCTCTGCTGCACTTCCCAGCACCACTCTTCCGCCCGCCCTTCTGGCGGAAAACAGGGCAGCCCAGAGAAGCGACAGCATAACGCCCAGCATCAGAGCCAGATACAGGGCTATGCTGCCCTTTCTCATATTGCCTTGCTGTTGCTGGTGATCTTCTTCAGAATATCTGTCACCAGACTTTTCATTGAATTGGAGAACAGCGCCACCAGTGCCACCAGCACCACCACGATCAGAATGATCTCCACCACTGCAACTGCATCCTCTTCTCTCCAGAACGCCTGTAATTCCTTCATCTTTTTTCCTCCTTACATGTTCAGAAATGCAGGAATCATGATCAGCGCCAGCACGATCACCAGCATGATTCCCATGGGCAGCAGAAGCCGCACCGAGATTCTCTCTCCCTCCTGCCTTGCCCTTCTTTGTCTCAGTTCAAAGGCCTCCAGCGCCTCCGCCTCCAGAAGGTCCAGAAGACCCTGACCTCCTTTTGTGATATTCTGCTCCAGAAGCAGAGCCAGTCCTCTGTAAGAGGCAGTTTTACATCTGCTGCCCATATGACGGTATACCTCTGTCTCAGAGTATCCGTTTTTCAGTTCACGGCAGCAGACCAGAATCTCCTCACAGGCAGGACTTTTCAGTTCACGGCTGGAGCCCTTTCTTCGTTTTTCTGCAGCCTCCAGATTCTCCTGATACTCTGCCCCTATCCGCTCAAAAACCATCCGCATACTGAGACCAGCTCCCAGAAGCAGCTGCATGCGGCTCACCAGATCCGGATATTCCCGGTCCAGCTGCTCCTCCCTTTTTTTCTCTTTCTCCCTCCTTTTCTCCTGTTCAAGAAGAAGCAGGAGTCCCGGCAGCAGCAGACCCATCCCAAGGATCATCCATCCGGTGGAATCCCCCTGCCTGTACCAGTGTATCTCTCTGCCATCAATCTGCTCCGGAAGACGATATACCTCCTCCTCTTCTCTGTTCAGCTGCTCCGCCTCCCACCGGAGTCTCTCCGTCAGGTCTGCAGCAGCCCTGGAGGGATAGACCCGCAGCCGTCTGGTATAGGTTTCACTGTACTCTCCCAGCAGCAGTTCTCCCTTCAGCAGAACCTCTGCCCCCTCCTCAGGAATCTCAGCTCCCAGACTTCCGTCATAGCCGAGATAATCCGGATGATCCGACTGCCATTGAACATCAATATCAGACCCCTCATAACCATTTTGCAGCTGCAGAGGATAACAGATCTGACCAAAGGAGCTGTTATCTCCCAGAATCTCCCCATCCAGCCTGTTCATAAAGTCCTTCAGCTGTTCCCTTGCTTCCTCCTCCTTCAGCCGAAGAGCAGGAATATCCAGAGTGATCCTCTGCTTTACCTGATCCACCTCAGCCTCCAGCACGGCCTGACTGCCTTCTGTTCCCTCCTCACCTCTGGGAACAGAATCCACAGGAAGAGCTTCTCCGGAGAATCCCCTCACAAAGCAGCACACCAGACCTGTAATGAGAAATGCCGCCGTAAGAAGCACAGCACTGATAGGGATCTTCTTTTTTCTGTACAGGATCAGTGCCACAGCGGCAGCAATCCCTGCTGTAAACAATTCCCTCATTCCTGTTTCCTCATACTCTGACCTGCACCATCCATCTGCCAAGGGCAAATGCTCCCAGATACAGAAGCAGTGCACAGGTCATGATCACAGCACCTGTCCCGTTTCCGTACAGCTGCTCCACAAAGCCTGGAAAGGCAAACCGCAGATACAGGATCATGCCTGCAGGCATCAGACTCATCACCGACTGCTCGTAGGCTCTGGCAGAGAGCAGTGTCTCAATCTCCTGCTGGGTATCCATCCTTCTTGTCATGATATGCCAGGTATCTCCCAGCACCTTTCCAAGACTGCCGCCCGTTCTTTTTGTGATGCTGATCAGCTCTGCAAAGGACTGTATCTCACGGATTTCCGTATTTCTGCCCAGATTCCGGAACAGCTGTTCCACAGGAATCCTGTATTCCAGCTGTCGAAGCAGCTGCTCCAGCTCCCGGCAGAGAATATCCTGCCTTCCATACCGGAGAACGGTATCCCTGTAACCGGAGCGCACCGCATTCTCCAGAGAATAGCCGGAGCGAACTGCCATATGCACCGCTGTAAGATACTCTCGAAAATGTCCTCTCATCTCCTGACGGTGTCTATTTACCGCTTCCCTGTAAAAACACAGGAAGAAGAAGATCCACACCGGCAATGCCACCGGCAAAGCCCTCAGAGAGCAATAACAGATCCATACAGCAAAGAAACTGATTCCGCCTGACAAAAGCAGCATCCTCAACAGCTCCTGCGCAGAAAGCTCATAGATCACCGGCCGGGTATCCCCGGACCTTCTTCTGTTTTCTGCCCTTTCATTCCTTATTATTCTTTTCATGTCAGTTCTGTATCTTCTCCCATTTTTCCCGGAAAGTGAGAGTTCCTGTTTTCCGCAGAATCCCATCCTCTCCCCGCAGGAACAGGGTGGAGATCTTCACCTCCTCCCCTTCCATACCAGTGATCTCAGCAATCTCCATCAGCTGCCGCCTCCCCTGAGCAGTTCTTCCCAGATGCACCAGGATCTCCACCCCGGAGGCAATCTGCCTGCGTATGGCGGGAACAGGGATCTGCAGTCCCATCAGCACCATCATCTCCAGTCGCTGGATCATATCCCGGACACTGTTTGCATGGGCGCTGCCCAGACTTCCGCTGTGACCGGTATTCAGACAGGTCAGAAAATCTGCCGCCTCTGCAGATCGCACCTCCCCCACAATGATGCGGGAGGGCCGCATGCGAAGAGCCGTTCTGATAAGATCACGAATGGAGATTTCTCTGTTTTCCTCCAGATTGGCACTTCTTGCCTCCAGGCGCACGATATTCTGGATCCCCTGAATCTGAAGTTCCGCAGTGTCCTCTATGGTTATGATTCTCTCCTCGCCGGGAATACAGGAGGAGAGAGCATTCAGAAAGGTAGTCTTGCCGGTGGAAGTACCCCCGCCCACCAGAATGCTGTAGCCCGCCTGTACAAGATGGCAAAGATACTCCGCCGCCTCCCTTGTCAGTGTTTCTGACTGGATCATATGCTCCAGAGTGATGGGGCTTTCCGGAAAACGACGAATCGTCATCACCGGTCCGTTCAGAGCAATGGGCGGCAACACCACATTCACCCTTTCTCCCCCGGGCAGTCGGGCATCCATAATGGGCTGCTGCTCATTGGCCACCCGGTTGCAGTTTCCTGCGATCTGCCGGATCACCTCCTCCAGCCGTTCCTGAGAGGAAAAGCACTTTTCCCACAGGGTGATCTTCCCCTGGCGTTCCACAAATATCTGTCTGTGACCATTGATCATAATCTCCGTTACAGAGGGATCCTCCAGAAGTTCCTGTATGATATCCAGACGCCGTACTGAATAAAACAGCCCCCTTCTCAGTTCTTCCTTCTCCTGCAGCTTCAGGAACAGGGTACGATTTTCCGAAAGGATCAGCTCATCGATCATACGTAGGATCTGTTCATCTGTCAGTTCTCCCTCCTGCTCCAGCTGTCGGATCAGCCTTGCCCGGAGTTTTTCCTGCTGCTTCATCAGTTCTGTCTTCATAAATTTGCTTCCTTCTCCTCAGTCAGCAGTTTTCTGACAAACTCACCCATCTCGCTCCAGAGCAGCTCCTGGAAAAATTCTCTTCCCCTTTTGCTGATCTGGACAAAGGGAATCTTCAGCTTTCTGATTCTGCCCTCCGCTTCCTTTCCCTGCAGTTCTCCCAGAAGCCAGAAAAACTGATCCAGCTTTGCCAGAGAAACAGGATCACTTCTCACAGGCATATAGACCCGATCACAGGCAGCCACCAGACTGGTCAGTCCCTGCACCGCCTCTCCCAGATCCAGAAGAAGCACCTCATAACCGGTTTCGCCTCCAAGCCTTGCTAAAAGCTCCAGCCATTCCTCCTCTTTTACACTCTGAAGATCCTCCGGACACAATACCGGCGGTACATAGTCCAGTCTTCCAATGCTCCGGATTATGGAAGAGAGAGGTTCCGAAAGGGTGGCCTCCTGCTGCTTGCCAAAATACAGCAGATCACTGAGAGTTCTCTCATACTTCTCTGCAAACAGCTGCTCAAAGCCTGCGAAGGTCTCCAGATTCAGATAGAGCACCGACCTGTCCTCCGCCAGGATCTGCCCCAGTGCGATGGCAAAGGAGGTTTTCCTTGTTCTGCCCACCGGACTGTATACACCGATCATCTCTGTCCTTCCCTTGTGGATGGAGCTGCCGGTCTCCCTGTCATTTCTGCAAAGGGCTGCCGCCTTCTTCAGCAGTTCCTCTGGAGACTGATACTTATACAGCCCCGGATCACCAAAGGTTTCTCCGCTCTGGTCCTCAAGAAGAATCACTCTGTTTTTTGCCGGAATTTTTTTCACCTGCTCTGTCAGAACATCTGCTGTAACAAGAAGCAGTTCCGGCACTCTGCTCTCTGCAAAGGCACAAAGATGCTCTTCCGAGGTGAAGGCCCGGATCTCCATGGCCAGAAACCCCTTGGTTCTGGCAAACTCCATAAAGCGGAACACAAACTCCGGATCCGAGTCATAGATTGCCAGTGTTTTTTTATCCATCTTCAGAACACACCTCCCTTCAGTAATACCACTGCCACAAATACCGGAACCGCAAAATGCACCTCCGCAATACTCCCCCCCTCAGGTCGGTAAGGAATACGAAGTCCCGTAGCTCTGTAATTGCAGACATAGCGGTAAAAAAAGCGGAAACGCCGGAACCAGGAACCGGTAACACTCAGCAGCACCACTGAGATAACAGCCCCTGCCAGAAAGGATCCGATCAGAAGGGAAAGGGAAGCCTGGATACCCAGAAATCCTCCCAGTACAGAGAGCAGTTTAATATCACCAGCTCCCATCATGCGAAAATAAAAAAGAATAAACAGCAGCACCAGGGGCAGCAGAGCCCCTCCCAGATACTGCAGCAGTCCACCGGGAAGGGACTGCCCCAGAGCCAGAACTCCGCCAGACAGCCATCCTGCCAGCAAAAACCAGTTGCTGATTCTTCTTCCTGACAGGTCCTGCAGCATTGCAAGCAGGGCATAGCCCACAGCGATCCATTCTGTCATAGTTCTATCCCACCTCTCTTTTCTGATGGTGACAGGCATTGCAGAAGCAATTTTCTTCCCATCATTTATATCGGATTTGTACTATGATTATCCACTAAAGCTATGCTAAAGTAAAAGACAAAGGAGGAACAAAATGAGAACAAATCAGGAACAAATCAGGATCAGATTCACAGGAAATGAATTAAAGCTTCTTGCCTGTCTCTCCATGCTGACAGATCATACAGCTCTTGTGTTTGGATTTTCCGGCCCGGCAGAATTTATTTGCCGTCACCTCATCGGACGACTGGCCTTTCCGGTTTTTGCCTTTCTGCTAGTGCAGGGCTTTCTGCATACAGGAAACAGTAAACGATATTTTCAGAATCTGTTTCTTTTTGCGCTCTTGTCAGAGCTGCCCTATGATCTGGCCCTTTTCTGCGGAGCAAACTCCCGGGAGACTGCCTCTTTTTCCGGTTTTCTCCAGCTTCTGGATCCGAAACTGCTGTCCGGGTTCTTTACCCACCAGAATACCCTGTTCACCTTAAGTCTTGGTCTTCTTATGCTTCTTGCCATAAAAAAAACAGAAGCCCTGCTGCTTCGCAGAGCTTCTGCCTATGATCGGATTTCCCTTGCCAGACTTCTGGTGATTCTTCTGTTTGGGTCCCTTTCCCAGAGACTGGGACTGGACTATGGTTTTATGGGCATGGCCTGTATCGGTGCCATGTACTGCTTCAGAGGCTCCCGGAAGCAGGCTGCCTTCTGGGGCTGTATCTGTCTGCAGCTGGACTTCTTCTCCATGCCAGGAGCATTTCTCTCTCTGATCCCCCTCTCCCTTTATAACGGAGAACGGGGGCGGGGCAGAAAATACTTCTTCTACCTGTTTTATCCCCTGCATCTGCTGCTTCTGACTGGGATAAAGGTTCTGCTTTTCTGAACCACTGCAGGCATGCACCTTTACGCATTACAGAAGGAAGGATCGGCTTTGTCTCCAGCCTCTGAAGGCTGCCGCTCTATGCCCTGTTCTCAGGGTCAAAACTGATCAGATCCCGCACCACTTCTCCTGCCAGAATAAGGCCCGCTGCAGAAGGGACGAAGGCAACACTGCCTGGTGTAACCCTCTTTGCAGGGGCTTTTCCTGTTTTTTCCTGCAGCTGGCAGGAGGACTCAGGGGCCTGCTCTTCCTCATATACACAGGGGGAGAGGGCCTGCTCCTCTGAATATACCACCTTCAGCTTTTTGATGCCTCTCTTCTTCAGCTCCCGTCTCATGACCTTGGCCAGTGGACAAACGCTGGTCTTATAGATATCCGCCACCTGAAAGGCTGCCGGGTCCATCTTGTTTCCTGCTCCCATGGAACAGATAATGGGAGTTCCCGCCTCTGTTGCCTGCTCCACCAGAGCCAGCTTTCCTGCCACCGTATCAATGGCATCCACCACATAATCATATTCCCTGAAATCAAACTGGTCCTTTGTTTCCGGCAGATAAAAAACCGGATAGATGCGGACCTGACAGTCCGGATTGATATCCTTTACTCTCTCCGCCGCCACTTCCACCTTCAGTCGACCGATGTTGGAATGGAGAGCCAGGATCTGTCTGTTCAGGTTGCTGATATTCACATCATCACTGTCGATCAGATCCAGGGCACCAACGCCGCTTCTTGCCAGTGCTTCCACCACATAGCCGCCTACGCCGCCCACACCAAAAACTGCCACCCGGGCATTTTTCAGTTTTTCCAGGTTTTCTCTTCCGATCACTCTCTCTGTTCTGGAAAATGCTGTCTCCTTCACGGTTCTTTCCTCTCTTCCTTCAGTGTTTCGTTCATGCTGCCGGTGCGGTACCCCTGCAGATCCATGGTCACATAGGAAAAGCCCAGACCTTTAAAGACCTCTGTCAGTTCCTCCCGTTTCTGCAGCACTTTCCCCATCTCTGCAGGGTCCACTTCGATCCTTGCCATTCTGTCATGAATCCTCACCCGCATCTGTCGAATACCCTGATCCAGCAGATACTGCTCAGCCTGATCCACCATGATCAGCTTCTCTCTGGTGATGGTATCACCGTAAACAAAGCGGGAAGCAAGGCAGGCGTAGGAGGGCTTGCTCCAGGTGCTGAGTCCAAAATGGGCAGACAGCTCCCGAATCTCCTTTTTATACAGCCCCGCATCCCGGAGAGGGCTTCTGATCCCCAGTTCCTGAATGGCACGCATGCCAGGACGGTAATCATCCCCATCGTCCATGTTGGAACCCTCTGCAACAAAGGCCAGCTGTTCTCTTTCCGCAATCCTCAGAAACTCCGTGAAAATAGCTTTCTTGCAGTGGTAACAGCGATCCGGCGGATTCTCGCAGAAATTTGGAATCTCCGTCTCCTTCAGTCTGCAGACTCTCTGCCGGATCTGAAGATCCTTGCAGAAAATCCTGGCCTCACCGGATTCCCTCCCCGGAATAAATGCCGCCTCGGCAGAAACAGCCACAGCCTTATCCTGCAGCACCTGCTTTGCCACATACAACAGCAAAGTGGAATCCACTCCTCCGGAGAAAGCCACCGCCACAGACCCCATCTCTCTGAGCACGCGCTTCAGCACCCCCAGCTTTGTGCGCAGCTCCAGCGGAAGCTCCTGACCCTCCATCCTGCTGTTTTCCTCCGATTTTCTCAGAGCAGCAGCCACACGCTTCCAGGCACTCCTTGCCTGAAGATCCGATTCTCTGCCCGGTCTCCCTGTATTTGTCTTATTCATATTTACTCTCCTTGTTTTTTGTTTAACAGGAAATTGAGTAATTTCCCATTAACTATAAGAACGGAGAGGAATACCCTTCATTCCCCTCCGTTTTCCATGTTTCCCTATACAGGATCCTCCCGATGCTTCTCGCTGAGCATCCGGATCATCCTCTGTTTATCTGCTTACAGCACAGTATTGAACTTAAATACTGCCACACCATAGGCAGGAAGGTCATAGGCGAAGGAATATGGCTGATTGTCACATTCTACTTCCACTGCTTTATAAACCTTCTTCTTAAGATTATGGTCTCCGCCGTATTTCTCACATCTGCTGTCCAGAATCTGTCTGCAGCTTGCTGCCACAGGAAGTCCCACACGGTAATCAGGACGAGCCACCGGTGTATAGTTGATCACAAACAAAAGGTGATTCTTTCCTGTCTTATCCCATCTTACAAAGCTGTAGATGCTTCTGTCATTGTCATCTGCATTGATCCATCCAAAGCCTGCAGGATCATCCTCTCTCTCATGGAGGGCAGGATATTTTTTATACATGGTCAGAAGATCACGGACATAGTTCTGGAGATTCTTGTTGTCTGTCTCCTCCAGCAGCGGCCAATCCAGAGCACGCTCCTCGCTCCACTCACGAAACTGTCCGAAATCCTGTCCCATGAAAAGAAGCATCTTGCCCTGATGACCCAGCATGTAAGCATAGCCAGCCTTCAGGTTCTCAAACTTGTCGGATCCAAGGCCCGGCATCTTGTTGACCATGGAGCATTTCAGATGAACCACCTCATCGTGAGACAGCACAAGAATGTATTTCTCTGCACTTGCATAGCTGGTGGAGAAGGTCATCTTATGATGGTTGTATTTACGGAAATATGGATCCAGCTTCATGTACTCCAGGAAGTCGTGCATCCATCCCATATTCCACTTGAAGGTGAAGCCAAGGCCGTCATCCTCCACATCTGCGGTGATTTTCGGCCATGCAGTGGACTCCTCTGCGATCATCATAACGCCCTTGTTTCTTTTTGCCACAAGGGAATTCAGATGTTTCAGGAACTCCATAGCCTCCAGATTCTCATAGCCGCCGTATTTATTAGCCACCCACTGTCCGTCCTGCTTTCCGTAGTTCAGATACAGCATGGAGGATACAGCATCTACACGAAGGCCGTCCAGATGGAATTTCTCAATCCAGTAAAGGGCATTGGCAAGAAGGAAGTTCTTAACCTCAGGACGTCCGAAGTTGAAGATCTTTGTTCCCCAGTCCGGATGCTCACCCTGTCTTGGATCCCAGTGCTCATACTCAGGATCGCCGTCAAAGTTTGCAAGACCAAACTCATCCTTCGGGAAGTGCGCCGGTACCCAGTCAAAGATTACACCGATATTCTGCTGGTGCATATAATCCACGAAATACTGGAAATCCTGTGGTGTTCCGTAACGGCTGGTAGGTGCATAGTAGCCACTTACCTGATAACCCCAGGACTGATCCAGCGGATGCTCCGCAATACCGATCAGCTCCACATGGGTGTATCCCATATCCTTCACATAGCCTGCCAGAGCATGGGCAAACTGACGATAGTTGTAAAAGCCCTCCGGGTTTTCCTCTGTTGCCGCATGTTTCATCCAGGAACCCGGATGTACCTCATAGATGGCAAGCGGGGACTCATACACATCTGTTTTTCCACGCTTGTTGATCCAGCGTGTATCCTTCCACTTGAAGTTCTCGATATTTGCAATACGTGAGGCATTGCCCGGTCTCTTCTCTGCGGCAAAGGCGTAAGGATCTGCCTTATAGACACTGTTGCCCATTCTTCCTGTGATATAATATTTGTACAGATGACCCTCTACAGCACCTGGTACAAATGCTTCCCAGATGCCCATGTCTGCCACTTTTTTCAGAGGTGTTGCCTCCGGCTCCCAGTCATTGAAATCTCCTGTAACATACACTGCCTGCGCATTTGGTGCCCATACAGTAAACCAGGTTCCCTCCTGACCATCCACTGTGTCAGGATGTGCGCCCATCTTGTTGTACAGCTCGTAATGGATCGCATTGCTGAACATCTTCTGATCCGCCTTGCCGAATCTTACCCGTTTCCTTGCAGGCGCTTTTGCCTTACCGGCGGAAGATTTTTTAGCTGCCGGTTTCTTTGCAGCTGTTTTCTTCGCTGTAGTCTTTACTGTCTTCTCTGCTTCCTCAGTTTTTTTTCTTGCCATACTATAACCCACCTTTTTATGAAATATCTTCACAACCCAAATACACGCAGTCCGTTCTCCCTGGTAATACGGAGGACCTCCTCCGGCTCCACGCCCTTGATTCTGCCGATCTCAGCAGCCACATAGGGCAGATACAGGGAAGAATTTCTTTTTCCTCTGTAGGGATCCGGTGCAAGATACGGGCAATCCGTCTCCAGAACGATCTGCTCCAGCGGTGCATATTCCACCACCGCCTTCAGTTTTTTGGCATTTTTGAAAGTCACAACACCACCGATTCCCAGATACATTCCCATATCCAGATATTTAGCCGCGATCTCTCTGGAATAGGAAAAGCAGTGGACGATTCCGCCGATTTCTCCCAGATTGCACTCCTGGGAAACACGAAGGGTATCCTCCGCCGCATCTCTGCTGTGAATGATCACAGGAAGCTTTTCCTCCCTTGCCAGTTCCAGCTGACGCTGAAACCAGCAAATCTGGGTTTCATGACTTTCTGTATCCCAGTGATAATCCAGTCCAATCTCTCCCACTGCCACTGCCTTTTCCCCCCGGCAGAGCATGCGGATCCGATCCATAAGCCCTTCATCCATCTCACCCACGTTATCAGGATGAATTCCATAGGCCCCATACACAAAGGGATAACGCCTTGTCAGCTCCTCTGTGGTGCCAAGGCTGGCTGAATCCGAACAGACATTGACCACTGTCTCAATACCGCTGTGCCGTAAGGAGCCAAGAAGCTCCTCCCGGTCAGCGTCAAATGCTGCATCATCGTAATGCGCATGTGTTTCAAAAATCATTGTTTCCATGTACCGTTCCTTCTCCTGCAGGATCAGCAGATCTCTGCTCCGGACGGCATTGGTCTCTCCGGTGTCATCAGAGACAGATTTCCCTCTGCATCCTCTGCGCACAGGATCATTCCCTCTGAGAGCATTCCTGCCAGTTTGGCAGGCTTCAGGTTAATGAGAACCATTACTTTTTTGCCCTTCATCTCCTCTGGGCTGTAGGCAGCCTTGATTCCGGAAACCACCTGGATGGTGCGGTCTCCCACTTTTACCTGGGAGCACAGCAGTTTTTTGGATTTCTTCACAGCCTCGCAGGAGATGATCTCACCTACGGCAAACTGCATTTTTCCGAAATCCTCAAAGGAGATCTCCTCCTTCAGCTCCACATGAAGCTCCTCTTCTGCCTCTTCCTTTGTCTCCTCCTCAGGAATTCCTGCAGCGGCTCTCTGTGCCTTCTGCATCTCCTCAACCTCAGAGAGAACATCCTCCATCTTCAGTCTTGCGAACAGGATCTCAGGAGTATCTGTCACTTTGTTTCCGGATGGATACAGACCGAACTGATCCAGAACCTCGTAATCACGTTTCTCTGTATTCAGCTGTTTCAGGATACGCTCAGTTGTCTCCGGCATGAAGGATTCCAGCATGGAGGCACCGATGGTGATGGCCTCTGTCAGATTGTACAGTACAGTGGACAGACGATCCTGCTGTGCCTCATCCTTAGCCAGTGCCCATGGCATGGTCTCATCAATATATTTATTGCAGCGTTTGAACAGATTGAAGATCTCTGTGAGGGCATCTGCCACACGGAGCTTATCCATCTTCTCCACTACTTTTACAATGGTGCCTGTAACCACAGCCTTCAGATCCTCATCCATGGTGTCTGTTACACCCTTGTCAGCGATCACGCCGCCAAAGTATTTATTGGACATGGAAATGGTACGGTTTACCAGGTTTCCTAATGTGTTAGCCAGCTCGGAGTTGAGACGCTCCACCAGCAGCTCCCAGGTGATGACACCATCATTCTCAAATGGCATCTCATGGAGAACAAAGTAGCGAACTGCATCTACGCCGAAGAGTTTTACAAGATCATCCGCATAGATTACATTGCCCTTGGATTTGGACATCTTTCCATCACCCTGCAGCAGCCATGGATGACCGAATACCTGTTTTGGCAGCGGCAGATCCAGTGCCATCAGGAAGATTGGCCAGTAGATTGTATGGAAACGGATGATATCCTTTCCGATAAGATGAAGGTCTGCAGGCCACATGGTCTTGAACTGCTCTGTTCCCTCGCCGTCACAGTCATAGCCGATACCGGTGATGTAGTTTGTCAGGGCATCCAGCCATACATAGGTCACATGCTTTGGATCAAAGCTTACAGGAATTCCCCATGTAAAGGAAGTTCTGGATACGCACAGATCCTGAAGACCAGGCAGAAGGAAGTTGTTCATCATCTCATTCTTTCTGGATACAGGCTGAATGAACTCAGGATGTGTATTGATATGCTCAATAAGTCTGTCTGCATATTTGCTCATCTTGAAGAAATATGCCTCCTCCTTTGCAGGAGTGCAGGGACGTCCGCAGTCAGGACATTTTCCATCCTCCAGCTGAGACTCTGTAAAGAAGGACTCACATGGAGTACAGTACATTCCCTCGTAGTATCCTTTATAGATATCTCCCTGCTCATAGAGCTTTTTGAAGATCTTCTGCACCTGCTCCTCATGATAGGTGTCTGTTGTACGGATAAACTTATCATAAGAAGTATTCATCAGATCCCAGATATCCTTGATCTGTCCTGCCACATCATCGACGAACTCCTTGGGAGTGATTCCCTTCTCCTGAGCCTTCAGCTCGATCTTCTGACCGTGCTCATCCGTTCCTGTCTGGAAGAATACATCGTATCCCTGCTCTCTGTGGAATCTTGCAATGCTGTCTGCAAGAACGATCTCATAGGTATTGCCGATATGTGGCTTACCTGATGTATAAGCGATCGCTGTGGTCATATAATAGCGTTTTCTGATTTTTTCCATAATTAATTAAAATCTCCTTTTCCGTCCCCGAATGGAAGGGACTTTTTTGGTCCTGAGGTTCAGATGAAAGAAACCTCATAGCGTTATTATCATACCATGATAAATAAGTAAAAACAATATTAGGAATGTTACAAAATTGACCATTGTTCATTTTTTTATTTTCAATATATTCCGTTCTGTATTCATTTCTATATAGTTCCATTTCCCCACCGAATCCTTCCCGGAAATTCTCATCTCTAAAATAATTTTGATAATTATTACTATTTTTATTGACAGACGCATTTTCCTGTGGTATTGTAATTTCAGACAGAAGATTGAACATTCTGAGAGGGGCGAAAGGAGATGCCGGTGCAAAGAAAATTCAGCCGACAGAGAGAATCCATTAAGCGAAACCTGCTGGAGAGAAGGGATCACCCCACCGCAGATATGGTTTTCGCAGATATCCGTAAGGAGTACCCAAATGTCAGTCTTGGCACAGTCTACAGAAACCTGTCATTGTTTGCCGATCTGGGTGAGATCAGAAAGCTTCCATCCGCCAACGGTGCAGACCACTTTGACGGAAATATGGTTCCCCATCATCACTTCGTCTGCAGCGTATGCGGCGAGATTCAGGATCTGTTTCTTTCAGATGCAGTATCCAGAGATGTGGAAAGGGAGGCTGCTGATAAGATCAGCGGTACGATCACAGACTGTTCGATGACATTTTCGGGAATTTGTGACAACTGTTCCCATGAACATATGTCTTGACTATAAGGATTTCTTCTGTCAGAGAAATTTAAAAAAAGAGTAAAGAAACCAAAGAGAACAACCTGTTCGAAAAGAACGATTTTATTTAAAGAAAGGAAATAAAAACTATGAAAAAATTCGTATGTAAAGTTTGTGGCTACATCTATGAGGGCGAGGCAGTTCCTGCAGATTTCAAATGTCCAGTATGTAACGCTTCTGCAAAAGCATTTAACGAGGTTCAGGGAGAGCTTACTCTGGCAGCTGAGCATGAGTACGGCATCTACGAGAAAACTGTAAAAAATAACGATGACATCTCTGCAGAGGACAAAGCATTCATCTTCGAGCAGCTGAAAGCTAACTTCACAGGTGAGTGTGCTGAGGTTGGAATGTACCTGTGCATGGCTCGTATCGCTCATCGTGAGGGATATCCAGAGATCGGTCTGTACTGGGAGAAAGCAGCTTACGAAGAGGCTGAGCATGCAGCTAAATTCGCTGAGCTCCTGGGAGAGGATCTTGAGCCTAACATGAAAGCTACAACAAAAGACAACCTGGCATGGAGAGTTGACTGCGAGTTCGGTGCAACAGCTGGAAAATTCGAGCTGGCTAAATGTGCTAAGAAGAATGGTCTGGATGCAATCCATGACACAGTTCACGAGATGGCTCGCGACGAGGCTCGCCACGGAAAAGCTCTGAAAGGTCTTCTTGAGAGATACTTCGGCTAATTTAAGTGTACGATTAAACCTTACTATAACAAAAGAGGGAACCATGCAAATGGTTCTCTTTTTTGATATCACACAGAATCATCTCGCTCCGGAAAGGAGGGTTTTCCCATGAATAAGAAAGCAATGTACAAGTTATCCTATGGTCTGTATCTTCTCACCTGCAATAAAGCCGGAAAAGATTTTGGCTGTGTTATCAACACCTGCATCCAGGTTGCCAATGATCCCAATCTGATCTCAATCTCCGTGATCAATAAAAATCATACAGCAGAGATCCTTAAGGAGACAGATACCTTCAATATATCTGTTTTATCTGAGAGTGCTCCCTTCTGGCTGTATCAGCATTTCGGAATGAAATCCGGCAGAGATGTGGATAAATTTCAGGGCTACTCCAATGCAGCCCGCTCCGGAAACGGTCTTCTGTACCTCACCGTCCATGCCAACGCCTACTTAAGCGCCGAAATTCTTGACAGAAAAGATCTGGGCAGTCACACCCTGATCATCGCCCGGGTTACAGACGGAGATGTTCTGAATAATACCCCTTCCGCCACCTACGCCTACTATCAGGACCAGGTAAAGTCAAAGCCTGCAGCTCCAAAGCCAGAGGATAAAAAGGCATGGGTATGCTCTGTCTGCGGTTATATTTATGAGGGCGAAGAGGTTCCGGAGGATTTCATCTGTCCTCTTTGTAAGCATGGAAAAGAGGATTTTGTTCTGCGGGAGTAATCCTGTCTCTATAACGTCCCATGATAAAAATCAAAAGAACCGGAAGCAAAGGCTTCCGGTTCTCTCCTTTTCAAGATTTTTATTATCTGACACCTGAAAGAAACTCACAGATTCTGTCCATAGCGGTTCTTTCATCCTTGCCATCTGTGGTGATTTCTACTTCCTCACCATTGCCTACATCCAGAGTCATCATTCCCAGCAGGCTCTTGGCATTCACCCAGCGACTGCCCTTCTGAATCTGAACTTCACAGTTGCACTGACTTGCGATCTGTACGAGATTTGCGATCGGTCTCATCTCAAGACCATTCTCCATACAGACCTTGATATTCTTCTTCATCATTTTCCTTAAACCAACCTCAAAAGTTTTTTACTTTGCTGAAGACTCCAACTCATATTCCACATAACCTCAGCATCCAGTTTTCAACTATACCTTTTAAGGTAAGGAAAGTCAATACAGTGGCCCGTTTCCACAGGGAAAACCTTTCTGTCACGAATTGCTCTGTTTTGGTAAAACTGCACAAAATCAGAAACGGATCACCACAGGGGCCTCTGTAAAGGCACAGATGGTAGCCTCTGCGTCCTTAAAATACAACACTTCTGTATTGTCATCCTCCGGAGAATACATATTCTTCAGGTTTGGATAGGCATCCAGCATGTGGGTCTTTGCCTCAATGCGATCATCGCGAACCAGTGTACCGGCCACACGGATCCACTTCTCTCCGTCAAAAGCGCTCAGTTCAACCTTCGGATTGGCCTGAATCTGTTTTGACACCTCTTTTACTTTTCCGGTCTGAATATACAGCTTATCCTCAAACAGATCAATGGTGCCAAAGGGACGGACACGGGGCTGATCCCCCTCCACAGTTGCAAGATAATAGGTTCCGCATTTTTTCAGAAAATCATATACTCTCTGCATGGTAATTCCTCCTGTTCTTTTCTGACTCTTTTGCTCTTATTCTAGCAAACAGACAGGGAATGATGCAAGGAAGAACCGGTGTCTCCTGCCGATGCCGCCTTCTCTCTACAGTCTTCGGAAGCGCTCTGCCCGGAAGCGTTTTCCCTGCTCCACCTCTCCTAAATAGGACAGCATAGCGGGGATATCTCTGTTGAGATTTCCCTTCAGGATAATGTAGTTGGAGGCATGATTGGCCCGGAACACGGTTCCCTCTGAATCCACATGCTCCAGGAAGAGACGCATCTCCTCCACAATATCCTCCGGTTGAAGCAGCTCAAATTCACCCTTTCTGATGGGTTCAAGGATCTCAGCGGGCTCCTCCAGCATCAGGGTGAGAAAGCCCAGATACTCCGGTTTGATGGCTGAAACCAGCTCGGCAGACCGAATGGCATGCTCATCCCTTCTGGCTCTTCCGCCCAGACCTGAGATCAGGGTGAGAGAAAGGGCAATACCTGCCTCCTTCAGCTTCTTTGATGCCTGAATCAGCTCTTCACAGGTAACATCCTTTCTTACCGCCTTCAGGATCTCCGGATCTCCGGATTCTGCTCCCATATAGACCATATCCAGACCCTTTGCCTTCAGCTCCTTCAGCTCCTCCACTGATTTTCGCAGTACATCCTTTGCAGTGGCATAGGATGTAACCCTCTCAACCCTTGAGAATTTCTCCTGAATGTGATCCAGGATAGCGGTCAGCTTTTCATTGGACAGCACCAGAGCATCACCGTCTGCCAGAAAGATGCGCAGAGGCATGTTTCCATAATACCCGGCCATCTCATCCAGATCACGGAAAATGTCCTTCATCTTTCTGACTCTGAACTGCTTTTCCTTGTACATGGTACAGAATGTGCATTTGTTGTGGGCGCAGCCGATGGTTACCTGAATGATCAGGCTGTGGGCCTCACTGGGGGGTCTGTATACCATTCCTTCGTATTCCATAGGAGTGATTCCTTTCCATGATTCTATCATTCTAAGATTTCGATACAACCTGTATCTGTTTTATTCTATGCTTTTCTTCTCTGTTTTCAGCAGGCATCTTTAGTTTTCCCTGCTTTTCTTCTCCCTTTTGGCAGGCAGTTCTTTTTCCCTGCTCTTCTGCTGTTTATCAGGATTCCAGAAATCTGGTGCTGATCAGCTCCACCAGCTCCTCATAGCTGTTCACCTCATTCACTGCTCTTCGAAGCTGAGCGGAATGGGGGAATCCGGCGGTATACCAGGCCACATGCTTGCGCATCTCCCGGATACCTGTGTACTCTCCCTTGTACTCCAGAAGAAGTCTTGCATGACGAAGGAGCATCTCCGCAGTTTCCTCCTTTGTGGGAGGTGGAAGCATTTCTCCCGTTTCCAGATACTGCTTCACCCGGGAAAAGATCCAGGGATTTCCCTCGCAGCCTCTTCCGATCATGACGCCATCCACCCCTGTGGTCTCAAACATGCGCACTGCATCCTCCGGAGAGGTGATATCACCGTTTCCGATCACAGGCACAGATACCGCCTCCTTTACCTGACGGATAATCTCCCAGTCCGCTTTTCCGGAATAATACTGCTCTCTGGTTCTGCCATGCACCGCGATGGCTGCTGCACCTGCGTCCTCCATCATCTTTGCCACTTCCACTGCATTGACGGAATCCTCTGTGAAGCCCTTTCTGATCTTTACGGTCATGGGCTTTTGGATACGCTTTGTCACAGCCCGGACAATCTCTGCTGCCAGAGCCGGATTTTTCATCAGCGCAGATCCCTCCCCGTTATTAACAACCTTTGGTACAGGACAGCCCATATTAAAGTCCAGAATATCAAAGGGCAGCTCCTGGATCATCTCAGCTGCCTCCGCCACCACCTCCGGCTCAGAGCCGAACAGCTGCAGAGATACCGGATTCTCCCCGGGATGGATAGTCATCAGGGCCTGGGTATTCTTATTGTTGTAGGTGATGGCCTTGGCGCTAACCATCTCCATGCAGAGAAGTCCTGCTCCCTGCTCCCTGCAGAGCAGGCGGAAAGGCAGATCTGTAACGCCGGCCATAGGTGCCAGCACCACCGGCGTGGATATCTCCACATTTCCGATTTTTAAAGGTTTCGTTTTATTCACAGAATGTCCTCCGGATTATTTATTCTTCCACCGGAAGCAGCTCATCCTCCGGTGCGTCCATTCCCAGGAAAAATACCTGATAGAACAGTTCAAGGGAACGGAACAGCTCTCGCTTCTCCTCCTGCAGCTTCTTGATGCGCAGCGCTCCGCCGATGTCATCGTACATGGCATCTGCCTCCAGTGCCTCTGTTCTCAGCTCCAGATTTCCCATCTCATCGTATTCCACGGTGAAAATGCCGCCGATCTCCTCTGCATACATTACACACATGATCTGCAGTTCATCCTGGATCTGCTGGGGCAGAGTCTGAAAATCAGGATTCAGATAATACTTTTTCTCGTAGGCATTTGCCCCGCATAAAACAGTGTTCTCTTCCATATGTTTACCTCGTTGCTTTCTTCTTGCTTATCCCTGTCTGCCTGCTTCTGGAACCCTTCCAGAATTCAGACATATCCGTAGATTCCCCGGACAGACACCTCTCCGGCGTAAACTGCCTCTGTTTCACCATTGTCCATTCGCTGTACCAGCAGTTCGCCCAGCTCATTGATTCCCAGGGAAAGACCCTCATATTCTCCCTTGGGATCCAGCACCCGGACCTGCTGCCCTCTGTTTACCAGCAGCTCCTCGTACTCTGTTTTCAGAGTGCCTGCAATGGTGCAGCTCTCTCTGAACAGTCTGTAATTTCTGTAAAATGCCTTCAGCACCTCTGCTGTCACAGCCTCGCGGCTCACGCCCTCTCCCAGCTCCAGCTTCAGTGAGGTGGCAATCTCAGCGATCTCCGGAGGAAATGCTTCCATATTGCAGTTGATGCCGATTCCGATGATCACATGCTCCACCTTTGCATCTGTCTCTGTGAGGATTCCGCAAAGTTTTTTTCCCCGGATCACCACATCGTTTGGCCACTTGATCCCCACTTCCAGGCCAGTGGCTGCCTTCATTCCCTGGGCTGCGGACAGACCCATGATCAGGGTCAGCATGGAGATTCTCTCTGCCGGAATATCCGGGCGCAGAAGAAGACTCATGGACACAGAAGTGCCCTCCGGAGATTTCCAGACTCTTCCCCGGCGTCCCTTGCCGGCACTCTGGTGATCTGCCAGATACACGCTTCCGTCCTCCGCTCCCTTTGCCGCCTCTCTTTTGGCCCAGTCGTTGGTGGAATCAATGGATTCTGCCCAGAAAAGAGCGCAGCCGACTCCCTCTCGGATAAGCCGGCTGCGAATCATCTCAGAATCCAACAGAATTCTGTTTGTCTCTATCATACTGCTCCTAATGTTGCTGCCATAACAGCCTTGATGGTGTGCATACGGTTTTCTGCCTCTTCAAATACTCTGGACTGAGGAGACTCGAATACCTCATCTGTTACTTCCATATCAGTGATTCCGAATTTCTCGAAGATCTTCTTGCCGATTCCTGTGTTCAGATCATGGAATGCAGGCAGGCAGTGCAGGAAGATGGCAGATGGTTTTGCATTGGCCATTACTGCAGAGGTAACCTTATAAGGAGTCAGATCGTTGATGCGCTCCTCCCATACCTCGTCCGGCTCACCCATGGATACCCATACATCTGTATAGATAACATCTGCGTCCTTTGTACCAGCCACCACATTGGAGGTCAGTGTAATGGTTGCACCGCTCTCCTTTGCATACTCCTCACACTGAGCCACCAGCTCCGGTGATGGGAAATATTTCTCCGGTGCACAGGCTACAAAATGCAGACCCAGCTTTGCACAGGCTACCATCAGGGAATTACCCATGTTGTAGCGGGCATCTCCCATGTATACCAGACGCAGACCCTTCAGCTCACCCAGCTGCTCACGGATGGTCAGCATATCAGCCAGCATCTGTGTAGGATGATACTCATTGGTAAGACCGTTCCACACCGGAACCTTGGAATACTTCGCCAGCTCCTCCACGATCTCCTGGCCGTAACCACGGTACTCAATTCCGTCAAACATGGAAGCAAGCACTCTTGCAGTGTCTGCAATGCTCTCCTTCTTTCCGATCTGGGATCCGGATGGATCCAGATAGGTGGAGCCCATTCCCAGATCATGGGCTGCGATCTCAAAAGAGCAACGTGTTCTTGTACTTGTTTTCTCGAAGATCAGAGCAACATTCTTTCCACGCAGTGTGTCCACTGGAACTCCTCTCTTCTTCTTATCCTTTAAGTCAGCGGCGAGATCCAGCATATAGGTGATCTCTTCCGGTGTAAAATCCTTTAATGTGAGAAAATCTCTTCCTTTTAAGTTAACCATTTCTTTTACCCCTCTGTTTGTTCCTGTAATAGGATTTACTGTAAAAAGAACCATCTGCTTCCCTTGGGAAACAGATGGCATAATCATACAATACAAATGCATAAAATGCAAGGATTGGAGGCCACTTGCAGCTCTTACTTTATGGTTTTATAGCTCATAACGATCCTGTTAAAGCGGTTTTTATCCTCCACTCTTGAGATGGTCATATGCACCAGCTCCGGCACATGCTTCTCATTGTATCTGGTAAAGGGTACCGTGTAGGACTGCTCTCCCATGATCCGCTCCCGGATCCTCTCCGGTTTGGTCTCGTAGAGATAATGGTCGTACTCCTCAGGTACCACATACATATCTGCAAACTCCTGAATGGCGATCTCATAATCCATAGCCTGATTAAAGGCATAGCGCATCTTTCTGGATACGCCGTTGTTCAGAGAATAGGGAATCATCTCATGGGTCTCAAAATCCACCAGATAGATGGAATTATAATCCCGTCCCAGACCGCTGATGATCTCTGCCTTTCTTCTGTCCTCCTGCATTCGTATGGTATTTTCTGTTGTATCATAAACGAATACAGTATAGATCTTTCCGAACTGCTTTGTCTCTGTCTGGCGTCCGTAATGCTGCACCCAGCGAAGTTCTCCCTGCTTTGTACGGATCCTGTACTCAATGGGCTCCGGCTTGGTTCTCTTTTCCCTGTTCAGGATAGCGATTCTCCGCTCCGCCCCGTCATAATCCTCCTCCACAGGCATCCGCTTAAAGGACTTGCCTGTCAGTTCCAGAAAATCCTCCAGATCATCACAGCCGAACAGCTTTACCAGATCAGAATTTGCAAACAGGATCTCACGATATCCGGATGCACAATAGACAAAAAAACCGCCCGGTACAAGTTCAGACATCTGTGCCAGAAGTGGCAGATTTTCCTCTGTCAATTCAAGTTTTTCTCTTGTGAAAATAGTATCCATGTCTGACATTCCCATTCCTCCGCACTCATATTTTTGAGAATATACACTCTAATCTTTATTATACTGATTAATTGCCGGAACTGCAATCTCTTTTCCCAGGCTCACAGAATAGATCACCCTCTCCTTCACAGGAATACCGCTGCCCTTTTCCAGTGCTCTCTGATAAAACTGCAGCTGCTTTGCATACTTATTCACCAGCTCTCTGCCGTCACGACGCCAGACTCTGTCTGTCTTGTAGTCCACAAGGACAAATTCGCCCTCCTCCAGGAAGCAGGCATCAATGACACCGCGCACCAGGATCCGCTCCGGCACATTCCATTCCGGATTCAGTTCCACAGCCGGCAGCTCCATCAGGAAGGATTTTTCCCTCATAAGTCTGCCCGCAGCAGCAGCCCTACCCATACGCTGACCGATACCGCTTTCAAAGAAGGTGGTGAGGTCAGAAAGTTCCAGACAGTCCGCCTCCTCCTGCTCCAGTCTTCCATCAGAAACCATCCCTTTTATCTGCTCTCTCACAGAATCCTCCAGAACAGTTCCCTCCTGCCAGCACAGATTTCCATACTCCACACATTCAAAAAAGCGATGGTAGGCGGTTCCTCTTCCGACGCCGGTTTCCATGGCTTCCTTCTGTCTCATAAAGGCAGGCAGGTATACCTCCTCCCCCTCCTCCGGTGCCACAGATTTCTCCTCTGAAGCTCTGTCTTCCACCTGTTCTTCCACAGAGTACTCCAGTCCGGCAGCTCCCGCTGTCACAGTTTCCGGGATTCCGGTTCCGGCAAGGGAATACTCCAGCACCGGAATCTTCTCCAGTGGCAGTTCTCCGTCCCCGACATAAATCTCCTCCTCAGACTGGGAGGGCCGCTTTTTCTTCAGCTCTGACACACTCATCACAGAGGGCAGAGTTTTCCTGTATTCCCAGGGATAGCTCCACTGTGTCCTTCTCTGAAGAAAGGCGCGGACTTCCTCGGCATAGATCTCCTGCGGATCCTGTCCCAGAGAACAGATTTTCCCGTGAAGAGCCTCCCTTTCCAGAGCCTCCTGCAGCTGATCCAGAGTCATGGCAGCCGGTGTCTGTATCCGGACAGCAACAGGTGCCTCCACCGTTACTTTTGGATGCTGCTGTCCCAGAAACATCTGGTACACACTCTGAAAGCCCTCTGTTCCTGCGATCACAGGGAGAAGCCAGTCCAGATAGGAAGAAGCAGCCATCAGCCTTCCGTAGGGAAGGGGTTTTTCCTTCAGAGAGGGAGTCTGTTCACATTCTTTTACACGTTTTTCCAGGTTATCCACAATGGCGGTGAGGATCAGCTTCTCCTTTGCACGGGTCAGGGCCACGTAGAGCACTCGCAGCTCCTCTGCCAGCAGTTCCTGGCGAAGGCGCTGTGCCACCATTCCCTTGATCATGGTGGAATGGCGCACCCTCTTTTCCGGATCCACATAGTTCATTCCCAGACCCAGCTCCGGATGGAAAATGATGCTTTTATTCATATCCATGGTATTGAATTTCCCATCCAGGCAGGAAACAAATACAAAGGGATACTCCAGACCCTTACTCTTGTGAATCGTCATAATGGCCACCGCATCGGCAGTTTCTCCATACAGATTCACCTCTCCCATATCAATCCTGTTCTTTTCCATCTGCTGGATATATCGCAGAAACTGGAAGAGACCGTGGTAGCTTGTATTCTCAAAATCCACCGCCTTCTCCACCAGCAGGTTCAGATTTGCCAGCCTCTGCTCTCCCATGGGGAGACTGCCGGCGGCACATCGGTAGCCGGTGCCCTCCAGCACCAGATTCAGCAGCTCATGCACAGGAAGCTGGGGTACCAGATCTCTGTACTGCTCCAGCTGCTGCACAAAACCGGTCAGCTTCTGCAGCAGTTCCTCCAGGATTCCCTCCGGAAGGGGACCCTCTCCGGCACGAAAGGCCAGGTAAGACGCCACAAGAAGGGGCACAGCCTCAAACAGAGGACTCTCTCCTCCTGCACAGCGAATCAGCGCCAGCTCCTCATCGGTGACCCCTCCTATAGGAGAGCGCAGCACCGCCGCATAGGGAATATCCTGGCGGGGATTATCCAGCAGACGGAGATAATTCAGCACAGTACTGATCTCAATGGTGCTGAAATATCCGGATTTTGATACGGCAAAGGCAGGAATGCCCTCATTTTTCAGCACCCGAAGGAATACCTCCGCCTTACCGGTAAAGGACCGCAGAAGAATGGCAAAATCTTTGTAGGTGGCAGGACGGAAGCTCTCTGTTTTCCGGTCATAAACCGGCTGTGTCTCCATCAGCTCCCGGATCCTCTGGGCCACCGCCAGGGCCTCCATCTCCACCCGGTCCTCCTTCAGCGTCAGCTCCTCCATATCCGGATCCTGGCCGTCGATCAGGATCATCTCTGTACTGCAGTCCCCCTCCGGCACCTCCGGATATCCGAAGCCCAGATGCAATGCAGCAGCAGAATCGTATTCGATGCCCCCAAGGGAGGGCACCATCAGTCTTCTGAACAGGGCATTGGCAGTGGAAAGCATCTGTTCCCTGCTTCGGAAGTTCTGCTTCAGATCAATTCTGGTGCAGTTCTCCTCCCTGCCGTAGGTATGGTATTTTTCCAGAAACAGTTCCGGTTTCGCCTGGCGGAAGCCATAGACAGACTGCTTGATATCCCCCACCATGAAGCGGTTGAACCGGCCCTCCTCCTCTCCGGACACAGCCCGAAGAAGAGCCTCCTGGATAAAATTGCTGTCCTGGTACTCGTCAATCATGATTTCATAATACTGCTGGGAAAGCTCCCTGGCAGCGGTTCTTCTCTTCCATCCCTCTCCCTGCTTCTCCAGCAGGATCTCCAGGGCAAAATGCTCCAGATCCGAAAAATCCAGCACATTGTTCTTTCTTTTTTTCTCTGCAAAGCCTTCAGAAAACAGCTCTGTGAGACGCACCAGTTCCGCCGCATTCACCCGACAGTTGCGAATCTCCTCCAGAATCCGGGATACAGGGATGCCAAAATACTGCTCTCCGATCTTTTTCAGGGCTGCCTTGTAGGCATCACGATTCTCCTTCACCTGATCCTTCAGCTTCGGATCCGCCTCCGCCATCTTTTTCCTGGACAGAGCCGGGTGCTTCACCTCTGAAAATGCCTTCACCAGCTCACCGTAGCTCTCCTTTTCCAGAAGTCCCTCTGCAATCTGAAGATCCGCCTCGATCTGGGGGATATACTCCCAGGGGCCACCCTCTCCCATGGCCAGCTCCAATGTATCCTGAATCCTGTCCCGCACATCCTCCAGCAGGGAACGACCCTCCGTCATTCCCTTCTTCAGCCACAGGCTATTGGAAATCTCCTCCTCCGAATCCATTTCATACACCTGAAGGCAGCTTTTGAGCCAGCCTTTTGGATCCGGATCGCTGACAGAGAATTCATAGAGACGAAGAATCAGCTCCTCCACCGCCCGGTCACTTTTTCCCGGAGCAAAGGACTCAATAAAATGCAGGAAATCTTCCTCCTCCTTTGCATACTCCTCCTCCAGTACATCCTCCAGCACATCCCTTTTCATCATGGCCAGCTCGCTTTCCTCCGCGATCCGGTAGCCGGGATCCAGGCCGATCTGATGAAAATAATTCTGGATCACGTAGGTACAGAAGCCGTGGATGGTGCTGATCTGGGCATGATGAAGGAGAATTCCCTGCTGCTGCAGATGCTCATTTTCCGGATCCTGGGAGAGACGCTCCTCCAGGGCTTTTCCGATTCGGTCCTTCATCTCCGCCGCCGCTGCCTTTGTAAAGGTTACAATAAGAAGCCGGTCCACATCCACAGGGTTCCGGGGATCTGTAATGATGCGCATAATGCGCTCCACAAGTACAGCAGTCTTTCCGGAACCGGCTGCTGCACTGACAAGAATATTCTTTTCCGACTGATGGATCGCCAGCTTCTGATCCTCTGTCCAGGACACTGCCATATCACATCTCCTCCTTCATCTTTTCTATTATCTGCTGGGTTTTTCCCTCCTGCAGCTTTCTGAATTCATAGCCCGGAAGCTTTCTGTCAAAGCAGCAGACTCCCTTAAACCTGCAGTAACTGCAGGCATTGCTGCTGCCCATCTGATAGGGATTCACCGAAATTTCTCCGTCCATAATCTCCTGTCCGATGCTGCGCACCTTTTCCCCCGCATAGCGGGTCACGGTGTGGAATTCCTCCTCCAGAAGAGCCGGGGAATCCGACCGCAGGCTTCCATCCTTTTTATAGCCCACAGGAATCACCCTGGAAACCACTCCTGGGCCCAGATTTCTGTCCATCAGGGAGGCCGTCTCCAGCTCTCCTCTCACCAGACCACCCATCTTCATCTGGGGAAGGATACTGTCCTCCTCATCCTCCACAAAGGGATCCTCCAGATGGTACAGAAAGGCCCCGGCAGGCAGCACCACCTTATCCGGATGGAGCTTTTTCTGCTGCTCTGCCGCCACCCGGAGATATACCGTCAGCTGCAGACGCAGACCGTAATAGACAGAAGCCAGATCCAGCTTTGCCTGGCCTGTTTTATAATCGATGATCTTCACATAGATGGTGTCATCCTTCTCCAGAAGGTCCAGACGGTCGATACGGCCCCGCAGCTTCATGGAAGCCCCGTCCTTCAGAGGAATCTCCGCTGTCTCCAGCATCTCCCCTGTGGGGAAGCTGATCTCAAAGCCCTGGGGCTCAAAGTCCCCCGCAAGGATCTGCTCCTGCAGCACAGCCACCGTGCAGCGCATCAGATTTCTCATGCGGGTGATCAGATAGGCATTTCTCCTGGTGCTGTGGAAAATATGATTATTCTGGTCATGGACACAGGCCTCCAGAGCCTCATCCGCCAGCTGGATCCGACGGGTCTCATCCAGCTCAGACCAGCGCAGCTTCTGCTTCTTCAGGGAATCCGCAAACCGGTACAGACTGTCATGGAGTACATTGCCGAAATCCGCAGGTGTGATCTCATAGACAGGCCGTTCCCGAAGGCCCAGACCAAACTGCAGAAAATGGGCATAGGCACAGGCTGCAAACTGCTCCAGGCGGGTGACAGAGCCCTGGAGCACATCTCCGTACATGGCCCTGGCAATGGCCTTTCCGATCTGTGTGTCCTCATTTTTGAAAAATGCTGCCTCCAGCATCCGCTCTGCCGCCACCTGGTCTGTACAGTCTCTGAACCAGCAGTACAGCTCCTTCCAGACAGGGTCCTCCACAGCCCTCTCCAGATCCTGAAAGCCTGAAAGCAGCACCTGAAGGCGCCCCTCCGGTGTCTCCAGTCTTCCAAGACCCTCCTCTGTCCCGGCAGATTCATCCCTTACCTCCAGAGGCACATCCGGATACAGCTTCCGGATCACACCGATCAGGTAGGAGGGCAGACGGGAACCGCCGCCGGCATCCATCTTACAGTAGGAGAGAGACAATGTCTCCGATGGCTTTGTCATATTCAGATACAGATAGAATCTCTGCTGGTACATTCTCTCCCTCTCCCCGGGAGCCAGGGGTACCTCTCTTGCCTTCAGAAATTCTCTGTCCGGTGCCGAGAGAAGTCCTCCCTTTTCCACCGATTTCGGAACAATGCCCTCATTCAGACCGACAAAAAACAGATGCTTTACAGAGGAAAGACGGCTTCGCTCAATATCTCCCACCAGCACCTGATCTCCTCCCGGTGGAATCAGTCCCAGAGTTCCCTCCTGGAACATGGCATCCAGAATCTGCTGATACTCTGTGAGGCCCATCTTCTCCTGCCCAAGGATCTCCACCGCCTTGTTCAGCAGGTCCATCACAGCAGGATAGATCTGCTGAAATTCTGAGGCTCTTGTGCGGTCTCCTCTCTGCTGGAAGGCCTCTGACAGCTGCCTGCAGCGCTTCTGGAGAGAGCCCCTCATGAGAAATTCCACCAGGGCCCTTGTTTTCTCCTCCAGAGCAGAGGTGCCCTTCAGCTCCTCTGTCAGCCCCTCCAGCTCCTGTACAAAGCGCTCTCTGAGGCCATTCAGTTCCAGAAGCCGCTCCTCCTTCATTCCCCGGAAGGTTCTGGTCCAGAATTCCTGATATTGCTTCCAGCCCCTGATTCCCAGGGCCAGAAGATACTCATCCAGCAGATCTGCCTCCTCCCGGGTGAAGCCGGAGAAGCCGCTGCGAAGATAGCGCACCACACTCTCATAGGAAAAGCCCTTCACCACGAGGTCCACTGCAGAACGGATGTATTCCACCAGTGGATTGTGAAGAATGGGGTAATTCTTATCCACAAAAACAGGAATTCCGGCGCTGGTGAAAATCTGCTCTGCCAGTCGTCCATACATGGCCAGATCCCCGGTTACCACCGCCATATCGCTGTAGCAGCAGCCCTGCTCCCTGACCCGGTACAGGATCTGCTCTGCGATCCAGGTCAGCTCCTGCTCTATGGTCATGGCCTCCAGAATGCGGATATTGGCATCTCCTCTCCAGCTGCCTCTTCTTCCACCCCGGAACAGCTGTTTTTCCAGGAATTCCAGAGAAGGATTCCCTGTAAATCTTCCCTTTTCCTCTGCAGAGATCCACAGGATCTCCTCTGTCTCCACCTGGGCCTGGGAAGCCGTCTCTGACAGGGTACGGATCATCTGCCGGCTCATGAAAAAGAGATCTGCAGGATTTCCCACGCCCACAGGATCCCTGCCTGGCTCCAGTGTCACCACCGCCCACACCTTCCGGCAGAGCATCAGCAGCTCCCGGATCAGAGGCAGCTGCACAGGGGTAAAACCGGTGTAGCCATCCAGCACCAGGGTACAGCCCGCCAGCCATCGGGATCTGCCGATCACCGCAGCCAGTGCCTCCGGCACCTCCTCTGTGGTGAGATAGCGACTCTCCAGATAATCAGAAAAGCCCTGATAGATCTGCTGTACATCCTGCAGCTTGGCGGAGAGCAGGGCATTTTTTCCGCTGTCCTCCTGCTGAAGCCACCCCTCCAGATCGCAGGGTCGGATGCCGTACTGCATAAACTCCGAGATCAGGGATTTCATCTTCTCCACTGCCCCCGGTTTCTTCATGGTGCTGCCCAGCACCTGCAGTTCCTTTCTGCTTTCCCACACCACCTTCTGGATGATCAGACTTTTTCCACTGTCCTCCAGAATGGGCTGCTGCACTCCTCCAAGCTCCCGAAACACACGGTAGGCCAGTCGGTTGAAACTCAGCACATCAATATTCAGAAGACAGTTTCCCTTCTGCATGGCAGTCAGACGCTTCTGGGTCTGCATGTTGAACTGCTCCGGCACAAGGATCAGATAGGTCTGTTCCGGGTGGAGCTGTGCCTCCTCCACGATTCTTTCGTATATATACTGTGATTTTCCGGAGCCGCTGCTTCCGGCAATGATCTGCAATGACATCGCTGTTCCTCCTTATCATTCAGGCGGTAATCTCTGCTGATAATTGTACCATAATCGGGGCTGTCGCACTAAGCCCCTTCCCAAATCGAGAGGTGTCTATTGTATTTAACAATGGATGCCTCTCTTTTTTTTGTATGTCAGGGTGGATGACCAGACGCAAGACATGCTCATTTGCTGCTCGGTCCGCGCGCCTATAATGCGTCCTGCGTGCAAAACTCGCCCTTTAGGGGCTCAGACAGTGCACTCCGGACGCAAGCTAGCGCGTTCCCTCCCGACGCAAGCCTCGCAATCGTCTTGCTTTCATAGTCATCCACCCTGACATAATCCATTGTTTGAAGGCATCCCTGTTTTTCTACATTCACACCTCTTTCGATTTACGCGAGCACCGAGCCAAAGTCCGTGCTTGCACGAGACCTTGGCGACTGCCGCGATAACTTGAGAAACTCGCAAAGCGTGTTTCTCATAGTATTCGCCACACCCGATGCCCGGATATTTTGTTGGCAGTATTTACTTTTTATACAACAAAAGCCAGACTCCTGCGAATCTGGCTTAAGTGGTATATTTTCATTGCTGAAAAATATAGAAATCTTCCTCTGTCTTTTACTGCATGGCCACCTGCAGCATTTCCTGCAGATCCTCCACGGTAAAGGTATAGGCCTCATTGCAGAACTGACATCTCAGCTCCACCGGTTTCCCCTCCTGGATCAGGGACTGCAGCTCCTTCTGTCCCAGACTGATCAGGGCACGGGATACTCTCTCCCAGCTGCAGTTGCAGTCGAAGGACACCGGCATGGTCTCCAGAATCTCCAGATCCATGTCTCCGAGAAGACGGTTCAGGATCTGCTCCGGTGTATCTCCCGCCTCCAGCATGGAGGTAACAGACATGATACCTGACAGATTTGACTCCAGCTTGTCGATGACAGCGTCCTCTGTTCCCGGCATCAGCTGAACGATAAAGCCCCCGGCCTGTTTTACAGTGGCATCCTCCTTATTCATCAGGACACCCAGTCCGCAGGTGGATGGCACCTGCTCACTGATGGCAAAATAGTAGGTCAGATCCTCTGCAATCTCTCCCGATGGCAGATCAATGGTGCCCACATAGGGCTCCTTCAGACCAAGATCACGGATCACGGTGAGGGTTCCTCTTCCCACAGCCCCTCTTACGTCCAGCTTGCCCACTGCATTTGCCGGAATCAGCACCATGGGATTGTCCACATAGCCCTTTACAGTGCCCTTGGAATCTGCAGTAACAGTGATGCCTCCCAGAGGGCCGTCCCCTCTGATCTGCAGAGTCAGAAGATCCTTATCCCCCTTCATCATGATACCCATCATTACACCGGCAGTCATCAGTCGTCCCAGGGCAGCGGTGGCCACAGGACTGGTGTTGTGGCGGCCTCTGGCCTCCTCCACCAGATTTCTTGTTGTGGCAGCAAAGGCACGGATCTGTCCGTTTGCCGCTGTAGCTCTTACTATATAATCTTTCATTCCATCTCACTCCAAATCTCTTTATATTTTTCTATGTCATCCCAGGATTTTCCCTTTTCTCTGGCAGCTATATACAGACGTTCACTGCCCTCTGTGGGCTCCTGTTCCGAAAATGCCTCAAAGGCACAGATAAATTCCATTCCTGCCTCCGCCAGAAGTTCCTTAATGCCCTCCAGAGTGTAGGCTCTCTGATAATGGAATTCCTCCTCTTTTCTGTAGAGGCCATTTTCCTCCGGCAGGAACAGGGTTACCGCATACTCGTTGATCTGCTGCTCCTCGTCGAAGTAATTCTCCCAGATAAAGCTGCCCTCTTCTCTGTTCTCGGCGATGGTCTTCTCTCCGATGGCTCTGTACTTGGCCGCTGTGTTGATATCAAAGAGAAAGATTCCTCCCGGATCCAGATAATTGTTGGCCAGCCGAAACACCTCCAGAAGTTCTTCCTCCTCTGTGATGTAGTTCAGACAGTCACAGCCTGTCACAATGGCCGCCACGGTGCCGTACAACTCAAACTCTCTGGCATCCTGATTCAGATACAGAATATCCAGACCGCTTTCCTGCCGCTTTTCCATGGCCACCTCCAGCATCTCGTAGGAGCTGTCCAGGGCGATCATATCGTAGCCTGCCTTTGCCAGTCTCTCGGTAATGGAACCGGTGCCGCAGCCCAGCTCCAGCACCAGCCCCTCCTCCACGCCGAATTTTTTCAGCATGCGGATCAGGTAGGTGCCCCACATATCATAATCTACGTTATCCATAAACAGGTCATACACACCTGCAAAGCTCTCATATGCAGCCATCCGTTTCCTCCTTGGGTATGTTGCAGAGCCTGCGCCCTCTGCGCAGGTTTCCACAAAGTATAGCACAAAGCCGTTCATAAGAAAAGCAGAATACAACGTCCGGACAATACAAAGCTGTCCATCAGAAAAGCGGAATACACCCGGAGGTGTTTCCGCCTTCTTTCTTCACAGTTTTTCAGACTGTTATCTCTCTGCAGTCTCTGTCAGAACAGTCTCACACAAACTGGTTTGTCTCTGCATCGTATTCATAATCGATGGCAGCTAATTTTCCTTTCAGCGCTTCCGGATCCGCATTATTGGCGCTGCAGAAATCCTGCAGACTCTCATAATGGTCGCGAAGCTGTGTATTCACATAGCTCAGAAGCATAACTGGATCATTTGGCATCATAGAGACTCTCTCCTTTCAGACTGAACCATTCCGGCACAGTACATTTCATCAAGAGTATTGTACCATACCTGTTCGGGCAGAATCACTGTTTCGCAGAACCTTTTGCAGAATCATCCTATCAGCACAGATTCTGAAGCCCTGTATCCCAGGCGGTTCTCGCCAGAATCATGGTTTCACCACAGCCACCAGTTTACCCTCCTGCACATCCAGCAGAATGGTATCACCCTGGTGTACCTCTCCACCCAGGATCAGACGGGCAGACAGGGTCTCCACATATTTCTGCACATAGCGTTTCAGAGGACGGGCACCGTAAACAGGATCATAGCCACCCTCGATCACATAGGCTTTTGCCTCCTCTGACAGCTCAATGGACAGCTCCTGGGCCTGGAGGCGTCTGTTCAGATCACGGATCAGCAGCTCCACAATATTTCCGATGTTGTCCTTTGTCAGAGGCTTGAACAGGATGGTCTCATCCAGACGGTTCAGGAACTCCGGTCTGAAATGATTCCTCAGATCGTTCATTACCCGGTCTCTTGCCACCTCTGTGATCTCTCCCTGCTCATTGATGCCCTCCAGCAGATAGGAGGAGCCAATGTTGGAGGTCATGATCAGAATGGTGTTCTTAAAGTCAACGGTACGGCCCTGGGAATCGGTGATCCGTCCGTCATCCAGCACCTGGAGCAGCACGTTGAACACGTCAGGATGGGCCTTCTCAATCTCATCAAAGAGCACTACGGAGTAAGGTTTTCTTCTCACAGCCTCTGTGAGCTGACCGCCCTCCTCGTAGCCCACATATCCTGGAGGCGCTCCGATGAGACGGGATACAGAGTATTTCTCCATGTACTCACTCATATCGATGCGGACCATATTGTTCTCATCATCAAAAAGCTTCTCAGCCAGAGTCTTGGCCAGCTCTGTTTTTCCCACACCGGTGGGTCCTAAGAACAGGAAGGAACCGATGGGCTTGGTGGGATCCTTGATGCCCGCCTTGGATCGGATGATGGAATCTGCCACCAGTGTCACCGCCTCATCCTGGCCGATGACTCTCTTGTGCAGCTCATCCTCCAGATGCAGAATCTTGCTTCTCTCACCCTCTGTGAGTTTCGCCACCGGAATACCTGTCCAGCGGGAGATGATCCTTGCAATCTCCTCATCTGTTACACTCTCATGGATCAGGGACAGGTCCTTATTCCGGATCCGCTCCTCCTCCTGCTCCAGCTCCTTCTGAAGACGGGGCAGTTCTCCGTACTGCAGCTCTGCTGCCTTGTTCAGATCGTATTTCTGCTGGGCAGCCTCGATCTGTCTGTTGATATCCTCGATTTTTTCACGGAGGGCAGAAAGCTTATCCACAGAGCTCTTCTCACTCTCCCATTTTGCCATGCCTGCGTTCAGCTCATCCTTTTTCTCTGCCAGTTCTCTCTGGAGATCCTCCAGACGCTCCTTGCTGAGATGGTCGGTCTCCTGCTTCAGTGCCGCCTCCTCGATCTCCAGCAGCATGATCTTTCTGTTCAGCTCATCCAGCTCTGTGGGCATGGAATCCATCTCTGTTTTAATCAGGGCACAGGCCTCATCCACCAGGTCGATGGCCTTATCCGGCAGGAAACGGTCGGAAATATATCTGTCAGACAGGGTAGCCGCTGCCACCAGGGCAGTATCGGTGATCTTCACACCGTGGAAAACCTGATAACGCTCCTTCAGTCCACGGAGGATGGAAATAGTATCCTCCACGGTGGGCTCGTCCACCAGCACCGGCTGGAAACGACGCTCCAGAGCGGCATCCTTCTCAATATATTTTCTGTACTCATCCAGTGTGGTGGCACCGATGCAGTGAAGCTCTCCTCTGGCCAGCATAGGCTTCAGCATATTGCCGGCGTCCATGGCACCGTCTGTTTTTCCGGCTCCCACGATCAGATGCAGCTCATCGATAAAGAGGATGATCCGTCCGTCACTGTTCTTAACCTCCTCAAGAACAGCCTTCAGACGCTCCTCAAACTCACCTCTGTATTTTGCACCTGCCACCAGGGAACCCATATCCAGCGAAAAGATGGTCTTATCCTTCAGTCCCTCCGGCACATCACCCCGGACGATCCTCTGGGCCAGTCCCTCCACAACAGCCGTTTTACCTACACCGGGCTCACCGATGAGAACCGGGTTGTTTTTTGTCTTTCTGGACAGGATACGAACCACATTCCGGATCTCTCCGTCACGGCCGATCACAGGATCCAGCTTCTGGTTTCTGGCCTTCTCCACCAGATCAATACCATACTTGTTCAGGGTATCGTAGGTGCTCTCCGGATTGTCAGATACCACCCTCTGATTTCCTCTGATGGTGCTTAAGGCCTTCAGGAAACGCTCTCTGTCAATGCCAAACTCCTGGAAAAGCTTCTTCACGGAAGGACTTGGATTCTTCAGAAGAGCCAGGAACAGATGCTCCACAGATACATATTCATCACCCATGGCCTTTGCCTCATCCTCGGCGCTGACCAGAGCCTTATTCAGATACTGTCCAATGTAGGGATTTCCTCCCTGCACCTTCACACGGCCATTCAGAAGCTGCTCCACGGAGTTTACAAAATACTCCGGCTGGATCTCCATCTTCTCGATCATCTTCAGGATCAGACTGTCATCCTGCTTCAGAAGGATGTACAGCAGATGCTCCTGCTCCACCTCCTGATTGCCGAACTCATAGGCTGTCTTCTCCAGCTCCTGTACCGCCTGCATAGATTTCTGTGTAAATTTACTGATGTTCATGCAAACACCTCCTATTGAAAACGCTTTCGCGCCTGTAATACATATGTGTTTCTTTTTCAGGGATTTCCTGGGTCAATCATTTTTCTCGTGGGATTGACGCGACCACGATATACACTTTCTAA
>JAUNCZ010000017.1 GCA_030526405.1 Lachnospiraceae bacterium
GCAAGACGAAGTCGATGCTTGAAGCTTAGTACCGCTGGAGCGAGGACCTAAGCGAAAGCGGTCCCTGAAGTAACTACTGACATTTAGCAATATTCAAAAAGGGGAAGAAAAAGGGGCCATCGCAACGGTTGTTGCGACAGCCCCTTCCATTTTTACAGAAGCTCTCTGGCCTCTTTATATTTTCCGTTCTTCAGCAACGCATTGATGCGGATCTCACGCTCCTTGCGAAGCTTCTCCTGCTCAAACACATCACTTTCAAAATAGTTTTTGTAGATCATCTTGCGGAATGCACGGCCGCTCATCTCACGCATGGTCTGATTCTCCAGCAGAAGAATGCGGTCCGCACAGTTTGTCACTGTGTAGAAATCATGAGAAACCATGATCACAGTTCCCTGATATGCCTCAATGGCCTGCTCCAGCGCAATCTGTGCATAAGTATCCAGATGGCTGGTAGGCTCATCCAGAAGCAGTACAGGGGCAGATCCTGCTGCGATCTCACGAAGCTGCTTCAGATTCTTCTCTCCTCCTGAGAGCTGCTCCTCATCCTCATAGATCTGCGTAAAGAAGTCAGTCTTCAGATCTCCACAATACTTTTCATAGATATCCCTTAAAATGCTGGACTTTCCGGTTCCGTTAGCACCCACAATGGCCACCTTCTCACCGGCACGGATGCAGAAGGAAACATCCTTCAGGATCTCTCTGTCATAGGAAAGACTGTAATCCTTCACCTCCAGAAGAAGAGAATCCTTCTCCGGCCAGTCCTCCTCCGGAACAGGGAAGGTAAAATCATAGTCATGATCCTCGATAAACGGATTCTTTGCAGCTCTCTCCTGAAGACGCTCCAGATAGGAAACACGGGCATGGAGCTGACGTCCCTTGGCAGCGCTGTCCACATTTGTGGCGAGGTTGCGCATCTTCTCCACTACCTTTTTCTGAATCTCGATCCATTCTGTATCCTTCACATGCTGCTCCTGCATATCGATCTTTGTCTCCAGCATAGACAGATTATACTCGGCAAATGTTCCCGGGAACTCCATCAGCTCCATATTCTCCAGATGAAGAATCTTGTTAAAGCACTGAGCCAGCAGAAGTCGGTTGTGGGTAATTGCCAGGATGGTGCCCTCATACTGGTTGATCAGCTTCATCAGACCAATCAGATTCTCGAAGTCCAGAAATGCATCCGGCTCATCCATAATAAGAAGCTGTGGTTTCAGAAGCATATTTCTGATAATTGACAGCAGCTTATACTCTCCTCCACTGATCTTATCCACAGGTGTATCTGTGAGAGCAGTCAGACCTGCGATGGCCAGCTGTTTCCGGATATTGGTATCTGCATTGTAACCATCTACCGCCTCAATTCTGTCCAGGCACTGCTGGTAACGGCCATACACCTCATCCATATCCTCTGCTGTGCCCATCTCAGCACAGATAGCGTCCGCCTCACTCTGCAGCTGCAGGAAGGGCTCATTCAGAAAATCATAGGAGCTCATGGTTCCCTCATGCTGCACATACTGGGCAATATAGCAGATTCTAACAGATGGATCCTTCTCAATTTTTCCGTCATACAGGTATTTTTCCGTATCCATCAGCATCTCCACCAGTGTACTTTTTCCGGTGCCGTTGCTTCCGATGAGCACTGCGTGCTCTCTTTCTTCTATTTCAAAACAGATTTTATTGTATAAATCCTTCTGGGGAAAACCAAAAGAAAGATCTGTTACTTTTATCATTCTTCACCTATTCCTCTCTACAGGGCCTTCAGAGGCTTCCACGGCTCCTGATTCCCGGTTTTTCAACTACTCCACCTACTTCGGAGGATACATACAGTCAGTTTATAGTACTCTGTTCCGGACAGTTTCGTCAACTTTTCTTTTGCAGGGCGGAGAGACAATTTCATCAATTGTATCTGCTTTGCGCCATAATCACAGCAAGATAATATACATGGTACATTGTCTTTTTTGTTTTTGTTCATGATATAATAAAAATAAGCCTTATATTTTCTATATGTGCTCGAGAACGCATAAAGAATTTAATCGCTTTAATTCGAGTGTATTTTCTATATTATGGCAATATTAATGAACTTTTTATCATGATTGTTACACTTTCCTGTAGTATGATAAAACCATCAAAGAGAGACATACTTGAATGTAAACCCATAAGAGAACTTCTCCTTTGAAAACTCAATTATTCACTATTCATATTCTTTTTCCTAGTCAGCCCCGGTTCTCCCAATCCGGGGCTGGTTTTCTTTTCCCATATCCACGTGGGTGAAGGGGAACACTTTGAAAATATAACGACTTTTTATTTCCTTTTATATTAAAATTGTGTTACAATACAGAGTAGCCAACTATACGGCAATATGAAATTCCTATATCAGGAAGGAGACCGATTATTATGCATGATATCAGTCGCATTAAAGATCTCCAGCTTCAGCAGACCAGTCTGACTGATCGTTTTGGAGAATTAGATGCCTTATTAGAAGAATTAAAATCCTTTCGCAGTGAGCAGGCATTTATCCCGGAAGAGCTGAATACTTCTATCTGCACCATGCTGTCAGATATCAAAAAGGATCAGCATACATTCCTTTCCGGATATGAAGCCCTTGATTTCGGTACCACACCATCCACTCTCACTGCATGCAGAACAGAGTTAGATGATTACGAGAACTATATTATTGAAAAAGCTACCTATGTAGATGTAATCAACTTTATCCTCTCTCTGGATTCTGACAACGCTTCCGCAAAAACAGCTCTGGAGCAGCATAAGGAGTTTGCTGCAGACTATGATTGCCGCGCTAATTCTGTGCAGCAGTGCGAGAGTGATCTTAAAAAATATATCCTGTTAAAAAAGGCTTACGAAGAGCAGGATCCAACAAAGCGTCTTTCAGATATCATCGAGTTAAGTCCTCTCATTGACTTCCCTCTCGTTGTTGCCCTGAATACCAACGCCTTAGTAAGCCACAGGGATGAACCCGCAGCCCAGCCTGCTCAGGATGCCGCAGTTACGGCTGACTCTCCTGCTTCTGCTGCTCCCACCTACGTGGAACAGCCAGCACCTGCTCCAGCTCCGGTTCCATCCTACACAGTACCTCAGAGACCTGTTTCTGACCGCCCGGTACCGGATGAGGCTCCGGTTTTCCATCCAGGCATTGAAAACGGTCTGAACACTGAGCTGAGTTATGTGCTCTCCCGCGAGAGAACTGCAGCATCTCTGGCTGCTGATGTGGAACACACCACAGCACCTTCCGGTGAGAGAAATGCGCATTCCTCACAGACTGTGAAGGATCCATGGGGCGAGATCGGCATCTACAATCCTGCCGCAATCTGCTACTCAGTTCCTGACGACAGGATGCAGATTTTCCGCTGTGACAAACCAAAAAAATTCTCTGTTTCTGATTTCCAGAAGGAAATGTCTCTGAAGGCCAAAAACAGATTCCAGAAACAGTGGGCCTTCAAGGATGCCTACCGCTACGGAGCCACCAGTCCTCTGATGCTGGCGGCGCTGATTAAGGAGGATCCGGATCTTGTGGAGGATGCCTGTGACACACTGGTGGACAATGGCTATCTGAAGGCATTTGAGCTTTCAGGTCCTGCCTACAGCAGTTTCGAAAGACTGTATGTGCTGACTGCCAGCGGCCGTAAGGTATTCACAAACCAGGAGACAGCCGCTCTTCTGAATCTGGCTCCTGTGGAGAAACCTGCCACACCGCCTTTTGCCTCCCATGCAAATGCGGTACTGAACAGACAGCTGTTCCTGAAAACAAAAAAACTCATGGAGCAGTATATGCCATCCCGCCAGTTTAATGTTGGTTCCTTCATTCTGGAGACAAACAGCTTTATCAACTTCTTCCAGTCCACCAACGGAACAGGAACCTACTCCTATGTCAGCGTTCTGGGCAATGATCCGAAGGATTATCTGATCTTCAAGATTGAGCTGCAGGAGCTGCTTCATACACTGGATACTGTCACTGTTGTGGGTATGACCAAAGAGCATGCAAGAGCACTGGCCGAGTGGATCTGGAACTGTTTCAGCAGAGAGCTGGCTGGCAAGAAGCTTCAGTTCTATGTGCATGAGAACAATACCTACTATTCTTTCCCGGATGAGAAAACATTCATTGCCTGATGCAGACTCCCGGTGAATTTCTCCGCAGCTTTATTCCAAGGTTTGTGGATGACAGGGTTCTGCTTTGGTTCTATGATCTGATCCGCTGGGTCAGACTTCCGCTGCAGACAGCGGATTCTGCCAGACTGGAGCAAAACAGAGCCGCTTACCTCCAGCATCTGCCCTCCATCAGGAAGGCCGGTGGCTATGTGGAGGATCAGCAGAACTACGGTGATATGACCTATGGTCGCACCCTGCTGAAGGATACCGGCTGTGAAATACTGGCTGTATACAATGCGCTGAACACACTGGACAGCAGTTCCTGCCCCTCTCTTCCTGATATGATTCTTGATTTTGAGGCAGATGGAATGGTGCTTTCCGGCCGATTTGGCACATCCCCCAGAGCTCTGCTCCGGTATCTCATCAAAAAAGGATATTGCGCTGAGCTGATCACAGACTCCAGCTGCTTTGATACTCTGGGTCAGAGATACAGCAGTCTGATTCTTACCCTGTACAACAACAGGGAGGATATCACTGAGGAGATCCACACCATTCATATTTCCAGATCTCCACAGGGCTTTACAGCCCACAATGCTTCCAGTCAGGGACCGGTACCCACCGTCAGCCAGCTGATTCGTATGCAGAATCATGGAAAAGGGAGAGGGATCTGTCTCATTGGAATAAACACCAGGGACTGAAAGCCATCCACCGGATCTTATCCGCAGCAGCAGATCAGTGAGAATTGAGTAAGTAAATATACATGTAAAGGAGACAGCGGTCAAAACCGCCGTCTCCTTTTTCTCTTTACATTTTTGTTAATTTTTAATATAATATTTCTTAATAGTATTATTGAATAGTAACATAGGAACAGTTCATTCTCTGCTGCTTTCTGAAGCAGATCTGTTCCCGGGAATCTTATCTCAGAATCCTGAACGGATGGTGAACTGAAAAAAGAATTATTAGGGGAAGAGACATGGCAAGTAACAAACGAAACCGATATGATCTGGATTTTGATGATAAAAAATCCCGTTCATCCTCCGGCTCTCGCACCAGTGGTTCCCAGAAATCGGAACCATCATCTCAAAACAGCAAATTTGATACCCAACAGTTATCCCGCAGTCTTGAAGAGCAGGCTGAAAGTCAGATCAGAAAGACTCGCAGGGAAATCACCTACACATCTGCTTCTTCAGCAGATTCCGATCCCTCATCCAGAAGAAGATCCCATTCATCTGCGGAACATTCCAGAATCAGAGAGGGTGAGTCTGCGATGACTTCAGCAGAGCGCCTCAGAGAGAGAAGACGTCAGAGAAGAGAAGCACAGATCTGGAACCGGGCTCATTTTACAGTTCGTATCCTGATTCTTCTGGTGCTTATTCTGGACATTATCGTCCTCCGTTTTGGTGTATTCAAGGGCGGCTTTCTCCCTGTATGGAATATTCTCACTTCCGGAAAATCCACCGTGGAGCAGCCTGCAGAGGAACAGCAGCTTCCAATTCAGGAACAGTTGCTGACAGTGAATGAGTTTTCCCGTCCCGGAACTGCTCTGGATGCCATCAACGGAATTGTAATTCACTACATTGGAAATCCGGGAGCAGATGCCCAGGCCAACAGGGATTACTTCGAGAACCTGAAGGACGGAGCCAGCGGTGTATACGGCAGTTGCCATTATATCGTAGGTATAGATGGAACCATTATTCAGTGTATCCCTGACAACGAGGTGGCTTATGCCACAGCAGAGAGAAACAACGACACCATTTCCATCCAGTTCTGTCATATGGATGATTCCGGTGTATTCACTCAGGAAACCTATCAGTCGCTGGTTCTGCTGACCGCGAAGCTCTGTACAGACTATAATCTTTCCACAGATCAGATTCTGCGTCACTACGATGTGAACCAGAAGCCCTGTCCAAAGTTTTTTGTGGAGTATCCCGATCAGTGGAACAATTTCATTGCTTCTGTGGAATCCTGCCTGTAAGGGTATATGAAACAAAGTGCTTTTGACACCCAAATCCTGTTAAAGAGTAAAGTGCCCCGGACTGTTGCTACAGTCCGAGGCACTTATTTGTTACCCTTAAAAACCGTTTATTCCGTTTATTCATAGCGAAGAGCATCGATGGGGTTGAGATTTGCCGCCTTCATGGAAGGAGCAAGCCCAAAGATAATACCGATAGCCATGGAAAATGCCACTGAAATCACGATGGCAGGAATACTGATGGCCGAAGGAATCATAGCCACCGCTGATATCACCCTTGCCAGAGCAATGCCGATGACCACACCCAGGATACCTCCGATGGCACTGAGCAGTGCCGCTTCTGTGAGAAACTGTCCAAGGATTACACGTTTTTTTGCTCCCAGAGCCTTTTTCAGACCAATCTCTCTTGTTCTCTCTGTAACAGAAACCAGCATAATATTCATAACACCGATTCCTCCAACCAGAAGGGAAATGGCTGCGATTCCAATCATAAGAAAGTTTGTGGAAGCAGAGAGACTCTGGAGCTGTGCTGCGGTCTGGGCAAGATCCATACTGGCATAGGAAACATTTCCCTCCTGCACCTGCAGCTGACTGTTGAGATATTCCGCTGCCTCCTTGCCCACAGAGGTCATGGTATTGGTGGCAGACGCCTTGATCAGGAAGTTCTGAGGCTCATCATACCGGAACACCACCGGCCACACGCTTTCAGGAATGTAGATGGCACCGGGCTGATCCTGCATATAGGTGTAATAATCGGAAATACTCTCGATCACCGGCTCAAAGGTACTTTTCTGATTCACAACTCCCACCACCACAAAGCATTCCCTGCTGATCTCAATGGTCTCTCCCACAGGATTCATTCCACCGAACACACCGTCCACCAGACTCTCATCCACCAGACAGACCTTATTATACCGCTGTCGGTCCTGCTCCGTGATTCCTCTGCCTGCAACCACCTCAAGATTTTTTGTCAGAAGATAGGAACTGTCGATCCCCAGCACAGAATTACCGTACATATCCTTTTTTCCATAGTACATCTGATCCACATAGCTTCTTTTTCTGTACATGGAGACGCTTTCCACGTGATCCATCTCTTTTATGGCCTCCACAGCCCTGGTGTCAAACACAGGAATGCCGTCAGGAACCTCTGAATAGGAAAATGGATCCTCATACCCATCCTGGGTCAGCACAACATTCACCGTATGGGAACCATCCCCCACAAGGTTTTCCTCAATCTGCTTATTTGTACCCTGAATCAGAGATATGATCACGATAATGGCTGCAATTCCTATGATAATTCCAAGCATGGTGAGAAAGGAGCGCAGTTTATGACTCCATATGCCTTTAAAAGACAGTCTGATATTTTCAGTCACAGCTACACCTCCTTAATACTCATCATAATAATTGTCTTTGTCCACCACAGGGCTACCCTCTTTCACATGCTTTCCATAGGGGAATGCAATTCTGTCCTCTGGAAGAAGTCCCTCTTTGATTACCACATCACTGCCCCACATGGTGCCGCCGGTACGGATATCCGCTCTCTTCAGTCTGTTGTTCTCATCAGCAATGAGACAATAGCTGCCCTGCTGGTCCTTTCTGATAAACATGGCGGGAAGTACAAAGTTCTCTCCTGACATCTCATCAGTGGACTCCCGCATCACCTCACAGCCCTCTCCTCTTCTCAGCTCCAGCTCCTCATCCAGTGCTGTTGCTGTTACAGAATAGTAGGTCACATTCTGGCCATAGCCCCTCCAGCTCTCTGATGGCTCCAGAGAGATACCGGAAATCTCTGCCATAAAGGAAGAAGAAGTCTCATAGGTGTTGACCTGCAGCATGTCCCCCAGCTGCATATCCTTAATATCGTATTCCGAAACCTCCACCGTAACGGTAAAGCCCCCTGTCCCCTTAATGGTGATCAGCGGTTCCCCGGTCTTGATCTCGCTGGGGTCCTTCACCTCGGTGATCACACCATCCATGGTGGCAAGAACCTTTCCATCTGTGGAGATCAGCTTATCCTCCTCCAGCTTCAGCTTTGCAGCCTTCAGATCCAGCTCCAGACTTTCCAGTTCCTTAGCTTTCTCCTTCACCATCTCCGCCAGCTCTTTTCTACTGTAGACATAGTCATCTCCCGTGCCGCTTACAGCCGGGTCAATATAGATGACCTCATCCCATTCTCCCTCTTCCGGCACCAGAGAAACAAAGGTTCCGTAATGCCTTACACTGGAATCAAGGGATACTGTACCGTCTCCGTTGAAGTTCACACCCTCACCCAGAATCCAGTCCTCATAGGGTCCCTGTTCTTCCCGGATCACCTGCTGTTCCTGCTCTGTCTTCTCAGCCTTCAGAAGAACGGTTCTTTTTTTCAGGGCCACCAGTTCAGCTGCATGTCCCTCATCTGCCTGGGCAGCCCCAGGGTCCTGGGGAGTTTCTGTGGAAGGCGGATTCTCCTCCGGCTCAGAGGGGGTTTCTCCCCCATCTGGAACATCGGGACCTGAGGGATCAGGATCCTGTCCCGGCACATCCGGATCCACCGGTTCCGGTTCGTCCGGATCAGTAGGCCCAGGAGTTGGCTCAGGAGAATCCTCCTTCACATAGATAATCTTCGTTCCTGATGTGATGGTGGCGCCATCCACCAGAAAGCTTCCCATCTCAATATTTTCCTCATAGAGCTTAAACTCTGCAGTCCCATCGGTGTCATCCAGCTTCTGAAGAAATGCTGCCGTCACCTTTGTATCCGCTGTACAATAGTAGATTCCCTCCTTCTCAGAGGGCTTTGTTCCCTCATCAATCACAGAGAGAGTCTTCACCTTTTCTGCTGTGTGGTGGATCACCTGCTCCACCGGCTCCGGCATTTCCTCAGAAGGATGCAGTGTCTGATACCGCTCCATCTCTGCCCTTGCCGATGCCATCTGCGCCTCCAACAGAGCGATGGATGCCTCATCTCCCTGGATGGTAAGCAGCACAGACTCCTTATTGTACTTCATGAGACAATCGCCCTTTTTAACCTGTTTTCCCACCTTTGCCTGAACGGAGTCCACAAGGCTGCTGCCAAGACGTACCTCCTGCAGGGCAGAATCTGTCACCATTCCCCACATGGAGGTTTCATTTCCGAATTCATAGTAGCTGACATTGGCCACAGGATACACAGAAACCGCTTTTCCCGATACTCTGTTTCTGGCATATACAATGCCTCCTCCTGCCGCTGCCGCCACCACTGCTGCCAGTGTTATACCTGCCGTAATGTGTTTTTTCTTCCTATTCAAGGAGCTCACCTTCTCCCTGTTCTGTATTTCCCTCTGAATACAGGCGTCCATCACGGATCAGCACCTGTCTGCCTGCTCTTGCAGCCACCTCCGGATCATGGGTGATCATCACAATGGTGACCCCCTGTCTGTTCAGTTCATCAAACATCTCCAGCACCTGATTGCCGGAGGCAGTATCCAGGGCACCGGTGGGCTCGTCCGCCAGAAGGAGCAGCGGATTCATCACCATGGCTCTGGCAATTGCAACTCTCTGTTTCTGACCGCCGGAAAGCTGCGTAGGGAGAAATGTCAGTCTGTCTCCCAGTCCCACTGCTTCAAGGGCTTTTGCCGCCCGTTCCAGACGCTCTTTTCTGTTCACTTTCCCATACAGCATGGGGAGGGCAACATTTTCCAGGGCTGTTTCCCTGGGAAGAAGATTAAAATTCTGAAACACAAATCCTATGGTCCTGTTTCTGATCTCAGACAGCTGATCCTCCTGACAGCTTCCGATCTCCTGTCCATCCAGCATGAAACTGCCGGAGGTGGGAACATCCAGACAACCGATAATATTCATCAGCGTACTCTTTCCGGAACCGGAGGGGCCCATAATCGCCACATACTCCCCCTTTTCCACCTGTAGATTCACGTCAAAAAGAACAGGAACCGCATATTTTCCTTCCCCGTAGCTTTTACAGATATTCTGAAGATCAAGAATCATATGCATCCCTCCTTCAGCCCTCTGAGCCTGGATCCGCAAAGGAATTGGCTGTGGTTGCAGCCCCCTCTGTACAGTCTCCGTTCTCCGGCCAGGCTACATAATCTGTTTCAGACAGTCCTGAGAGAATCTGAACCATTCCCTGATCAGGATATTCCTCTCCCAGTTCCACCGGGCGTTTCTCCAGCTTATCTCCCGGCTTATCCACCCCGTAGACAAAGATATTGCCGGTTTCATCATAGTTCAGATATCCGCAGGGGATTACAAGCCCCTCCATCTCACCCAGGAAGGGTTCAAGGGTAACGTGCTGCCCCAGCATCAGGCCATCTCTGGAGTCAATGGATACATAGAAGGAATACCTGGATGCCATCTCACCCATGCCCGAATCCATCATATCGCTCTCCTCATCCTCCTGCTGTCTGTTTTCTATGGAGACAACCGTTCCCTTCCAGACTTTATCCGCATCCACTCTGGAGCGCACCAGCATCTCCAGACCCTCATAGATCACACCGATGCTCTGCTCAGAAAGAGTTCCCTTTACCCGGAAATCACCCTCTGCCACAATGGTGATAAAATCACCCTCTGGATCTGTAATAAGCTCCGGGTCCTCCACCTTCTCCAGGGTTCCGGCCATTGGGGACCGAACAGTGGCATTTTTTATGGATGCCTTCATTCCGGCGATTTCAGCATCTGCTGCCTTCAGATCATATTCCGCCTGGGCAATGGAGGTCTGATTCTCCATAATCTGGGCATTCATTGTCATCCTGTCTGCGGAACTGAGATTTCCCTTGTTCAGCTGATCATTCAGCTGGGCAATCTGCTCATTTGCCGCAGCAATGGAGGAATTCAGTTTCTCCTTCTCCAGCTCCTTCTGGGCAATCTCCAGCTCTGTTTTTTGTGTATCATAGATAAAAAGAGCATCATTTTCGTTCACATGCTCTCCCTCTGAAACCAGTATCTCCTTCACTGTTTTTTCAGGATCCAGCTTCAGCTTTTTCTTTTTCTGAGTTTCCACTACACCACTGAAACGGTTGGAAATCCCTGCCTCCTCACCGCCAAGGGAAGCCACGGAGATCACGGGAACTGCTGCCCCTGCAGATTCTCTGCTTCCTGACGATCTGGTGATTCCCCACGCTGCTGCTCCAAGAAGAACAGCTGCGATCAGAATCCCTGTTATGACCTTTTTCTTCATGTGGAACTACTCCTTTCTGAAAAGACCTGATTTTTTCTCCAGAAACTCTCTGAATATACCTGCTGTGGCGCTGATGGCATCGGAAAGCCATTTATCCCTGTGATGCAACAGCTGGATCCACAGATAACAGGGCTCCGTATCCACATCCAGACACACAATGCTGCCATCCTTGACAAAGGGATGGATCACATATTCCGGAAGAAAAGAGATACCTGCATTATTCTGGATCAATGATGTGAGAAGCATCGTATTACCACTGGTAAGCTTCGGTTTGATCTCCATGGATTCAGCCGCCAGGCGATCATCCAGAATCTTTCTGTAACTCATATTTTTCTCTGTCAGCAAAAATGGTTCCTCCAGAAGATCCTCCAGTGTAATCTGCTCCTGTCTGGCCAGGGGATTGGAGGGAGACGCAACAAAACGCACCTCAGTCTCCCTCTCACACAGAATTGTATATCCCCTATCGTAAATAGGAAAATCCAGTGTACATACCAGATCCACCTCATTGTGATCCAGAAGCCGGAACATCTCATGGGTATCTGCCTCAATGATCTCCAGTGTCACTTCCGGAAAACGGGCCTGCATCTCCATATAGATTTTCCCCACAAACCCAGAGCACAGAGAAGAAGCTGCCGCCAGTCTCACATGACCGGATACCTCTGTATTTCCGGATATATCCGTATGAAATTGATGTAACGCGCCACGAATTCCATAGGCCGCCTTCAGGAATCTGTTGCCTGCATCTGTCAGCGCCACCGTCCTGTTGATGCGATCCAGCAACATCACACCCAGTTCAGCCTCCAGCTGACGAATCTGAAAGCTGATGGTGGACTGCGAATACCCCAGCCTTTCTGCTGCCTTTGTAAAACTCTGCAGCTCTGAAACAGCAATAAAAGTATTCAGAGTTTTTATATCCATATTCAACTCTCCTTAATCTATTTTTTCGATTGAAATAAGCAAAACAATTAACTTTACAAATACTTGGTTTTATTATATACTCATCCTATACGAAACACAACCGGATTAGCGGTAATTTTTCGTGATTATATCCAAAAAGAAATTTTTTGGCTATATAACCATTTTTTATAGTTTTACTCTTTCCACTGAAAGGACGCCTGAGATTCTCCACAACTCAGACGTCTTTTCTACTTTTATTCTGGCCCTGTCAAGAACCGAATCCACCTGACTTTTCAAAAATCCACCCTCATATTCCCCCGGAAAAACCACTGACCCAAAATCCGGATTCAGTGGTTTTTTTACGACAAAAAATGCTATACTTATGGTATCAGTTTATCAGTTCACAGTGGCAGATGCCGGGAATTCCTGACAGCAGGTATCCTGATCTGCTTCTGGGACATATCAAAAGATCGGAGGGGTACTATATGGGAAAAACAAAGGACACCAATACGCTCTCGCCGGAAAAACAGCGGAAACTCCGTCTGCGGGAGGAACGGATCCGATTGATGGAATACCAGAACAGGGCTGCAGAAGCAAAACTTCCTGTACTGGTACTGGTGGAGGGCTGGGCTGCTTCAGGAAAGGGCAGCCTGATCGGAAAAGCAATCCAGCAGCTGGATCCCCGTTTTTATCGGGTTGCCTCCCTTGAAGCAGTTCGTGAGGAGGACAGGCGCAAACCGTTCCTGTGGCGATATTTTACTGAAATTCCCGAAAACGGAAAATTTGTTTTCATGGATTCCGGTTGGTTTACCAATCTGGCCCAGGAGATTCTGGACAAAAAAACAGACAGGGACCTGCCGGAAAAGCACCTGAACAGCATTCTGTCCTTTGAGCGTCAGCTGGTGGATAACGGCTATCTGCTGATCAAATGCTTCCTGAACATCACCAGGGAGGAACAGACCAGGCGTCAGAAGGCTCTTCTGTCTGATCCGGACACTGCCTGGAGGGTTTCTGTTTCCGACCTGGAGCAGAACCATCGATACAGAGAGTATCAGGAGGTTTTCAACAGCTGCATCGCAAGAACAGATAAAAGCTATGCCCCCTGGCATATCATTGACAGCAGCAGTAAGAAGGATGCGGAGCTGGCATTTCTGGAAATCCTGAATACAGAAATCCAGAAAGCTCTGGATCAGAGACCGGGAACCGATACTCCTCTTCTGAAGGATGAATTCCCCAAACTGGAACTTCCCCTTCTTTCCGATATCCCTCTGGATACCTGTTCTGTCACCAACGAAGACTATCGTTCCCAGCTGAAGAAGCTGCAAAAGGAGCTGCGATCTCTGCACAATCGACTGTACAGAAAGGGCATCCCGGTGGTGATCGCCTATGAGGGCTGGGATGCAGCGGGAAAGGGAGGAAATATCAAGCGTCTTTCCGCCTGTCTTGACCCCAGAGGCTACACGGTACACCCCATCGCCAGTCCCCTGCCCCCGGAGAAAAACCGTCACTATCTCTGGCGCTTCTATACCAGACTTCCCAGAACGGGACACATTGCTATCTTTGACCGCACCTGGTACGGCAGGGTCATGGTAGAACGTCTGGAGGGCTTCTGCTCAGAAAAAGACTGGCAGAGAGCTTATCTGGAGATCAACGAATTCGAAAGAGATCTCACAGACTGGGGGGCTGTGGTGATCAAATTCTGGGTGCAGATTGATAAGGATACACAGCTGCGCCGTTTCCAGGATCGCCAGAACACACCGGAAAAACAGTGGAAGATCACCGATGAGGACTGGAGAAACAGAGAAAAATGGGATCTCTACGAGGTTGCGGTGAACGATATGCTGCAGAAGACAAACACTGCCGCTGCCCCCTGGCATATCCTGGAGTCTGTGGACAAGCAGTACGCCCGCATCAAGGCTCTGAAAATTGTGATTGCAGAACTGAAAAAGGCTTTACATGATTAGTTTACTGAAGCTGTGAAATCTGTTTGTATTCTTGTTATTTCAGGACATTAAAATCCATATTATTGACATGGAAAAGAAAAAATAAGAAGACTATAATGAAAAAGGTGCATCTGAACTGTTGCGATTCAGCAATTCGGATGCACCTTAGCTATGAGAAAAAAATCAAAGAAAACAGCATTTACGAAAGGGGATCAGTATTATGCCTACCTGCAATCTGCCGAGCATCGCCAACGAGATCCGGCTGAACATTATTGAAACACTGCACGCTTCCGGTTCCGGTCATCCGGGCGGTTCTCTGTCCATCGCAGACATCCTTGCCTGCCTTTACTACAAAGAGATGAACATCGACCCTGCAAATCCGAAGATGCCGGAAAGAGACCGTTTTGTCCTCTCCAAGGGACATGCAGCTCCTGCCCTGTATTCTGTTCTTGCCATGAAAGGCTTTTTCCCGAAGGAGGATCTTCTCACCCTCAGAAAGGTGGGCAGCTACCTGCAGGGTCATCCTGATATGAAGCATACCCCAGGTGTGGATATCTCCACCGGTTCCTTAGGACAGGGGATCTCCGCCGCAGTGGGAATGGCACTTTCTGCAAAACTCTCTGACGATTCCTACCGTGTCTACACCATCACAGGTGACGGTGAGCTCCAGGAGGGTCAGGTATGGGAGGCAGCCATGTTCGCAGGATCTCACCAGCTGGACAATCTGGTGGTTTTTGTGGACAACAACAATCTGCAGATCGACGGCACTGTGGCAGAGGTAAACTCACCTTATCCCATCGATGAAAAATTCCGGGCCTTCAACTTCCATGTGATCCTTCTTGAAAACGGAAATGATACCGCTGCCATCAGCGCAGCTCTGGAGGAAGCAAGAAGTGTCAAAGGCAAACCAACCTGCATTATCTGCTGTACCACAAAAGGAAAAGGTGTTTCCTTCATGGAGAATCAGGTAGGCTGGCACGGAAAGGGAATGACCGAAGAACAGTATCAGCAGGCAAAAGAGGAACTTCAGAAAGCAGGTGAAGCATAATGGCAGATGTAAAGAAAATCGCAACACGTGTAAGTCTCGGAAACGGGCTTACAGAGCTGGCAGCTGAGCATAAGGATTTCGTAGTTATGGATGCGGATGTTGCCATGGCAACCATGACCCACACATTCCGTTCCGCATATCCGGAGCGTCACATTGACTGCGGTATTGCCGAGGCGAATATGATGAGCATGGCTGCAGGAATCGCAACCACAGGAAAAGTACCCTTTGTATGTGCTTTCGCCATGTTTGTGGCAGGCCGCGCCTTTGAGCAGGTGAGAAACTCCATCGGTTATCCTCATCTGAACGTAAAGATCTGCTCCACCCACGGAGGAATTTCCGCCGGGGAGGACGGCGCTTCCCATCAGTGCAACGAGGACCTGACTCTGATGCGTACCATTCCAGGTATGACTGTCATCTGTCCTTCCGATGATATCGAGGCAAAGGCAGCACTGAAAGCCGCATATGAGATGGAAGGTCCTGTATACCTGCGCTTCGGAAGACAGCCGGTGGCAGTGATCAATGATACTCCCGATTACAGCTTCACCATCGGAAAGGGCCGCGTAATGCGAGAGGGCTCCGATGTGGCTCTCATTGCCTGCGGAATCATGGTGCATGAGGCTCTCTCTGCAGCAGAACTGCTGGCAGAAAAGGGCATTCAGGCAAGAGTCATCAACATGCCTACCATCAAACCTCTGGATGATGAACTGGTGCTGGCCGCAGCAAAGGACTGCAAAAAAATCGTTACCGTGGAGGAGCATTCCGTACTGGGCGCTCTGGGCAGCGCTGTCTGTGAGCTTCTTTCCGAAAAAATGCCAACTCCTGTAAAACGCATCGGTATGCAGGATTGCTTCGGTGAATCCGGTCCCGCTCTGGCTCTTCTTGAGAAATACGGTCTCTCCGGCAACAGAATTGCAGAAACCGTAGAAAACTGGCTGAAATAAGAAATCAAACCCCAGGGGCGCTCCCGCAGCGCCCCTTCCCAAATCGAGAGGTGTCGATTGTATTACAAACAGTAGATGCCTCTCTTTTTTTGCGCCAGCAACGAATCAAAATCCTTGCCTGCGTAAGACCCTGGCCACTGCAGTGATCACTTTCATCCCCCCGGACGGGTTGCGGAATCCCCTCCCCAACAGGTATACTTAAATAGAAATATGTAATAAAAGAACACATACCAGAAAAATGAATCGGAGATATTTTCATGGAATTAAAACAGCTGCAGTATTTTGTAATATGCGCGGAAACCCAATCCTTCAGAAAGGCATCCAGCCTTCTGTTCACAACCCAGTCCAACGTCAGTAAGGTGATCAAGTCCCTGGAGGAGGAACTGGGACAGCCTCTGTTCCGCAGAAGCCAGACGGGTGTCATGCTGACGGAGAAGGGAAAACAGATCTATGAGTATGCCGCTGCCACCCTTGACAGCGCTGACAGAATCCTGAACTGCTCAGGACAGACCTCAAAAACAGAACTGAAGATCCTTACCAATCCCAGCTCCTGGATGGCCAATGCCTTCTGTCGCTACTATAAGGAATATGGTTCTGCCAGCACCAACTATACCTTCTTAAGTTCCAATACCCACGATATCATCAACAGTCTTACGGCAGAAACTGCCAGCCTGGCCTTTATCTATGTGATGGAGCAGCAGCTGCCCTTCCTGGAACGACAGCTTTCCAGCAATCATCTGAGTTTTTCTCCATTAAAAAAACTCAGTGCCGTTCTCTATCTGGGTGCAGAATACAACAAGGAGGAAAATCAGCAGGCCCTCTCCTCTGCCATCTCCCAGGACGGACCAGATTCAGAGCCCGAAGAGGAGGAAATTGCTCTGATCCAGGGTTACGAGGACGAGTTTACCCTTCGTTCCTTCTGGAATTCCACAAAGCTTTATGATAAGAGCCCCCATCGTTTTCGGGTTGCTGTCACCACCAACAGCGATTATCTGATGAATGAGATGCTGAACAACACCAGTCTGGGAAATATCAGCTCCGGCTACATCAGCAAGGAGGAATACTCCCTTCACAGGCCCGCTGTTTCTCTGTACGGTGATGAAAAACCCGTGGTTTTCGGCTGTGTGTTCCGCAACGACAGAACCCTGAATGCAGAGACTATGCATTTTCTGAAATATATCAGGAAAGAGATTTCCGCAGAATAACACTTCCCCTGCCCCTGTTTTTTCAGGCAGAATCCTATAGAATCAGCACATGTTTCCTTACTATGAACGTTTTCAGAAACCGGATAGTATGCTATTATATATACAGACAGGTTCCTGTAGATGCTGCCGTTTTTCAGCATTTACCGATACTGTTCTGGATAATCCGGCAATGATCCGTGCATAGAGACATAGAAAAGAAAGGAAATGAGCGCATGGCTTTTTTCAAGAAAAAACCAAAGGAAAAAGATGTTGATGATTTCATTATTGAGATGATCAAAAACTGGAAAGAGGTCCGCAAAACCGCCGAGGAAGCAACGGAGGAGGAGAAAAAGGCAAGGGCTGAACTGGATGCCTGCGATAAACAGATCTCTGATCTGCAGATTTACGCCGCCAAAGCTCTTCAGTCCGGCAACGAAGGGGATGCAAGACGCTTTCTGGAGGAGAAAAAGAAACAGACCCTGGTTCGGGATCGCCTGTTTAAGGTTTACGAGGTGAAATCCACCCAGGCAAAGCAGCTGCGCACCATGAATGATGAGCTGGTGGACAAGATCGAGGATATGAAGGCCAGAAAAGAGTCCATCAAAGCCACCCAGGCAGAAGCAGCTGCCCAGGAAGCCCTGAACAAGATTCAGGAGATGTCTGCTAAGAATGATGCCACTGCCAAAGATACGCTGTCTGCTCTGGAACAGCAGGCACAGCATGAAAAAGATGTTGCAGCAGCCAAAGCTGAGCTGCAGAAGGCAGAAAAGGAATCCACCATGGATGCCCTTCAGGCAAAATATGATACCATGGAGCTGGATTCATCCGGTTCCGTATCTGTGGAGGATGAGCTGGCAGCTCTCCAGAGCAAATACGGAGAATAAGAAAGAATAAAGAGATAAAGGAGATACGTCTATGGGTAGAGGAGGAGGCGGCGGAGGACACTCCGGCGGATTCAGTGGAGGAAGTCGTTCCTCCGGTGGTTTTGGAGGAACAGGAAGATCCTCCGGCAGTTTCGGGGGCTCCGGAAGAGGAAGCAGCTCCCGTCCATCCGGTGGCAGCAGGCCATCCGGCGGTTACAGACCATCCAGCGGTTACAGACCATCCGGCGGCTACAGACCGTCCGGCGGACACAGGCCATCCGATGGCTACAGACCATCCGGTGGTTACGGCACAGGAGGACCGGTAAATACAGGAAGAGGTTGCTGTTCAACCATTCTGATTACACCGCTCCTTATCATGATGATCTTGTTTATTCTGTTGGCTATATTTACCATAACAGACGGAGGCTCCACCTCTGTTGATTCTGACATCACACAGTCCACAATCCAGAGAACACCGCTTGATGCCTCTGCATGTGTGGAATATGGTTCCTACTATACCGATGAACTGGGATGGTTCGGAAACGGCAATGAGCTTACAAACGGCATGGAAAAATTCTATGACGAAACCGGTGTACAGCCCTATCTGTTCCTGACCGACACAGTGCAGGGAACCACCCGTCCCACAGAGCAGCAGATGCAGGATTACTGCGAGGACATCTATACTGACCTGTTCTCCGACGGAGGACATCTTGTACTTCTCTTCCGTCAGGATGACAACGCCTACGGAGAGTATCAGATGTGGCTGACCACAGGCTCCAGTGCAAAGCATGTCATCGATGAAGAGGCCTGCAACATCCTTCTTGACTATGTGGAGCTATGCTACTACGACAATGACCTGACCGAGGAGGGCGTTTTCGGAGAAGCCTTTGACAGAGCAGCCGACCGGATCATGAATAAGGATCAGAGCAACTCTTCAGGATCAATTGTCCCCTATTGCATTGCCATTGCACTGTTCTTCGCAGTCCTTGCATATTTTATCAAACGATCCTTTAAGAAAAGAGATGAAAAGGCCAGAAAGGAAAAGGCCGAGAGGGAAGAGATTCTCAACACACCGCTGAAGAAATTCTCCAGCGAGAGCATTGATGATCTGAAGGAAAAATATCAGTAATTCGAAGATACGATTGCAAAAAAGAGAGAAACCAGACAGCGATGTCCGGTTTCTCTCTTTTTTACTTCATCAGCAATAGCAGGTGCTCTTCTGTCAGCAGCTCCTCCTGCCCCAGTACAAGATCTGCCTCAAAGCAGTTCTCCCCTGATTCCTTTCCCCTTCTGTTCAGAAAAATCGTTTTCCAGCCCAGTTCTCTTGCAGGGCAGATATCATTGGCATAGGAATCCCCCACAAAGATCATGTTTCTGTCCTCTGTGTTGGCCCTGTCCCTGGCCATCTGAAAGATAGCAGGATCTGGCTTATCGATCTTCACCTCACCGGAGATCAGTATCATTTCATCAGAAATCCAGCGTTCCAGACCAAGGGTTTTCAGTTTTCCTCTCTGCTTTTCTGCAGGACCATTGGTGATCACCCCCACTGTCCTACAGTATTTTTTTCCAAAATCCAGCAGCTTTGGAATACCCGAAGCCAGTGTGATCTCCCTCTGGTACTCCCTGTAGGTCTCCTGAAACTCCAGGGCCCCCTGGGGTGATATGCTGATCTGAACATCTGCCAGTCCCCTTTGATAGCGGTAGATGTACATCTCCTCCATGGAGATCTCCCCTCTCTGGGAAGGCAGAAAAACCTCATTTCCCCTCTTTTCACAGGCCCAGTAGGCAGCTGCTGCAAGCTCTGCCGCCTCCGGAAATCTCCCCAGAAACGCCTTCTTAAAGGGCTCAGAACGATCATACAGGGTATCATCCAGATCCAGAAACAGAGCGTATTCTCCCAATGCCTGAAGCTTTCTTTCTCTGTCCTCTCTCATCCGATTCCTTCCTCACCGAGAAGCTGCTCCAGATCACGGACAGCCTGCTCATGATTCTGCACATGGATCGTGCGAAGTCCCTGTTTATTTGCCGCCTCCAGATTGGGAACTGTATCATCCAGGAACACACAGGTGGAGAAATCCAGATCGTATTTTTCTCTCAGGGTCTCATAGATTGCCGGATCCGGCTTGCACAGATGTACATCACAGGAGAATACACCACCATCCATCAGAGGCAGAAATGCCAGGGCATCAGGCCCCATTCTCATGATGGGTTTTGAATAATTGGAAAGAAACAGCACACGGTACCCTCTTTCCTTCAGTCCTCTCACCCAGGGAACAGCAAATTCCTCCTGCACCAGTGTTTCCGGAACATGCTCAAACATCAGACGAATCTCCTTCTCAATGGCAGGGGCATATTCTGATGCCGCCCTGAGAAATTCCTCCTCATCCGCTGTGCCCAGATCCAGTCTGTTCCAGTGTCCAGAGGCAAAATAAGCCTCCGTCACCGCTTCCTCCAGCTTCTGATCCTGCAGTACTCTGTGAAGCACAGGAAAGAAGTCAAATTTCATCAATACATTTCCAATATCAAAAATCACAGTGTTGATCATCACATTATCCTCCTATCTCCAGTAAAACGGACATTCGCATCCGCTGAGTTATACCCCCAGAATTCTGGCTGCCTTCAGAAGTGCCGCCACGGTTTTTCCGTCTGTGATTTCTCCTGCCATCACCTGCTCCACCAGTTCGGAAAGAGGAACCTCCTCCACGTTCAGAAACTCGTCCTCGTCCAGCTTCTGCTGCCCCTTATGGAGCCCCTTTGCAAGATACAGATAGATTTTCTCTGAGGAATAGGCACAGGTGGGAATGAACACACCCATATCGATCCACTCATCTGCCACATAGCCGGTTTCCTCAGAAAGCTCTCTTTTTGCTGCCTCCAGATGATCCTCACTGGCGGTATCCAGCTTACCTGCCGGAATTTCTGTCAGCACCTGATCAAAGGGATAGCGGAACTGACGCTCAATGATCACCTTTCCCTCATCTGTTACCGGTACCACTCCCACTGCACCATTGTGGCGGATCAGCTCTCTGGTACTTGTTTTTCCGTTAGGAAGCTCCACCTTGTCTCTGAATACCTTCAGAAGCACTCCGTCAAATACCTTATCAGAGGAGATGGTTGTTTCTCTTAAATTCTCAAATCTGTTCATGTTCTTCTCTTCCTTTCCTTGTGTCCGCCTGTTTCAGATCCATTCCCTTTCGGATGGCCTGTTCCCCAAAACGTCTCTTAATAGAACCCAGGGCGTCCTCCAGTGACTGCTTTTTCGCCTCCATGGCCCTGGTTTTCTTTTCCTGCTCCAGTGTTACCTGATAATCAAACAGATTCATCTGTACAGGTGTCCCCCTGTCCACCAGTCTGGTGGTACGAACTCCCAGAAGCCGGATGGGATCCCCGTTCCAGATTTCATCAAACAGCTCACAGGCAGCCTGATACAGCTTTCCCGCATCTGCTGTTTCCGTCTTCAGAATTGTCTGATGGGATACTGACTGAAAGGTGGCATACTTGATCTCCGTACATACTCCACCGGCCAGAAATTCTCCCTTATCCAGCCTTTCTGACACCTTATTGCAAAGACCCTTTAATACAGCAAATGCTTCCTCACGGGTAAGGGCATTCTCCGACAGTGTGGTGGAATTCCCCACTCCCTTGGCCTTAAAGGGCTCCGGTTCCACCTCTCTGTCGTCTATGCCATTGGCAAACTGCCAGAGCATGACCCCCTGTTTTTTCAGCCAGTTCTCCGCATAGGAAACATCCAGGCGGGCCAGATCTCCGATGGTGCCAATTCCCATGGTCCGAAGCTTCTGAGCGGCACTTTTCCCGCACATATGTAATTCTCCTATGGGCAATGGCCACAGCTTTTCCCTGATTTCCCGCTGATACAGAGTATGGACCTTGTCTGGCTTTTCAAAATCCGATGCCATCTTTGCAAGAACCTTTCTGTCTGAGATTCCCACATTCACAGTGAAGCCAAAGGTATCACGGACACCGTCACAGATCCTTCTGGCACACTCCTCCGGTGATCTGTATTTTTTCCTCACCGGCTCAAAATCCATATAGCACTCATCCACACTGACCTGCTGCAGCACCGGGCAGATTTCAGAGAGATACTCCATCAGCATTCTGCTCTGTTCCCGGTAGTAGCTGTGTTCCGGAGGAACCATTACCAGATTGGGGCATTTCTGCAGAGCGGAAGCCACAGTCTCCGCCGTCTGTATCCCATACTTTTTGGCAGGAATGGATTTTGCCACAACAATTCCATGGCGGGTCTTCTGATCCCCTCCCACAATGGACGGGATTTCTCTTAAATCCACCTCTGATCCTTCCCGCAGAAGCTTCAATGCACTCCAGCTCAGAAAAGCAGAATTCACATCAATATGAAAAATAACAGCATTGGGATCCTTCATCTGTGCCCTCCTTCCTCTCTGTCTTCTTTTACAGAAATTATACCAGAACAGGGCATATTTCTCAATGTTCAGAGTCCGGACTCCCCTGGAACAAAAAGGAACCGCCGCAGCAACAGCGCTGCGACAGTCCCTCTGAACTACAACATTATTTTGTTGGGTTCTCGATAACCTCAACTCCATCCGGATGTCCGACGATGATTCGTTTGCAGAAGTTCAGGAACAGACCATGCTCCAGAACACCTACGATTGTTCCGATTTTCTCTTTTACATCCTGGATATCGAAACCTGCGCCCAGGTGAAGATCTGCAATATAGTTTCCGTTATCTGTTACAAAAACCTCACCATCTCTTACACGCAGAACAGGATTCCATCCAAATGCCTCCATCTTGGCCATTGCCTGTTTGGAGCCGTATTTTGCGATCTCGATTGGAAGATGGAAATCACCGATTGCTTTTACCGGTTTGGACTCATCCATGATCCAGATTACCTCTTTTGCAAGGCTTGCTACTACTTTCTCACGGTACAGAGCACCGCCGCCGCCTTTGATGGCATTGAAATCAGGATCGATCTCATCAACACCGTCAATGGCAACATCCACATACTCCACCTCATCGATGGTGAGCAGCGGAATGCCCAGCTCTCTTGCCTGTGCCTCTGTTGCGTTGGAGGTTGGGATTGCCTTGATGTTCAGACCATTCTTAACCATCTCACCGATCGCATTAACAGCATGATAAGCGGTGGAACCGGTTCCAAGACCTACGACCATTCCGTCTTTCACGTATTTAGCAGCTTCTTCTCCTGCAATTTTCTTCATGTCCATGTTATTCTCTTCTCCTTCATCATGTACTGATTTATTGGTTACACTGATTATAGCATAGTAGAAATACAGTGTCACACCAAAAAAATGTATTAAAGGCAAAGGAAAACAACCTGTGTATCTGTGTTTTCTCAGGTACCTGGAACAGTTTCCAGGTATACAAAAACCCCCAGATCCGTTTGGGAGACGGATCCGGGGGTGATTATTCAATCGTGCTCTTTTCAGATCAGATCAAATGCGAAGTACAGGTTTTCGCTGCTTCATTCAAGCTGGTTCTCTTTCCTGAAACAGTCTCTGTTCTTCGGTTTCATTCATGTAATTATCCAAGGTATGTAGCAAGAAGGTCCATACGCTCCTGAGCTGTCTCAGGATCAACAACTCCTGCTGGAGCCTCGATGAACTCTGGCTGCTCCTCGCCGTTCAGGTAGTTGAGAGCTGCCTCTACAGCCTGGTATCCCATGCCGTAAGCGTTCTGTGTTACAGACATTGTCTGTCCACCTGCAAGGATAGACTCACAAGCTGCTTTGTTTCCATCGAATCCAAGGAAGATTGTGTTCTCGTATGCTTTGTTCTCTTTAGCTACACGAGCTGCTGCTGCTGCCATGTCATCGTTGTTTGCACAGATGATAGCGATTCCATCAGGATATTTCTGCATGATAGCTTCCATTGCTGTTACAGCTTTATCAGCTACACCATCAGCGTACTGTACTTCGTCCTCAAGGAACTCTCCGCCAGCACCGTTGATACCAGCTGCATATCCTTCCATACGCTCGCTGTTAGTCTGGTCGCCCTGTACACCTGCGATCTCGATTGCTTTGATCTCAGTCCATCCGTTAGCTTTTGCAAGCTCAACAGCTTTCTCACCACCAAGTGTTGCAGCTGCCACGTTACCTGTTCCGATGAAGGAGATAACCTCTGGAGCTGTGATTCTTGTATCTACTGCGAAGATCGGGATATCTGTTCCGGAGATCAGTGTTGCTACCTGATCACCCTGAAGTGGAGCGATGATGATTGCATCATATGCGCCAGAGTTCAGGTCTGTCTCGATCATGTTCTGCTGCTCATCGTAAGCTGTCTCAGATGTAGCACCTTTAACATCAACTTTAACGCCCAGATCTGCTGCTGCTGCGTTAGCACCTGCCATTACATATCCCCAGTACTCAGAAGCTGTTGTTTTAAGGATAACGTCGATTGTGTAATCTCCACCCTCTGCTGGAGCCTCTGCTGACTCCTCAGCTACCTCAGATTTTGCCTCAGATGCTGCTGGAGCCTCTGCCTCTTTTTTCTCACCACAAGCTGTCATGCCTGCTGCCATAGCTCCTGCAAGTACTAATGCTAATACTCTCTTTTTCATTCTTTTTCCTCCTGTTTGTGTTAAAATTATCCGGTTTGATCTTTCCCCGTCATCAACGTTTTTTCTTATAAAAAGAAACCACAGCAAACGTTCTCCCACACGAAACTGTTGTGTATGAACCTATTTCATACCTAATGGACAGGGAAATCATCAATGGATTAACATAACGTTTGGGCAAGTTCACCAAAGAACCTCCGGCTTTCCGCCCTCAACACTGATATCCTACCACAAGAAAATCTGTAACGCAAGCAAACTCACGTAATTTTCACAATATTTTCCGTTTTTTAACCCTTTTTCCACATCATCTTGTCCGAATAATACAATACTGTCCTAACAACAACGTCAGTATGATCAGCTCAGTGTGATCTTTTCTCCGGAAATGAAGGATTCCTTACACTTATATGCGATATTGGTGGATCTTGTTCCGTCATACACATTCGGGGTGGCAACTGTATGATTCAGGACGTGATCTGCAAATACCTCCATCTCTGTTACATAGGCATCGTGCCATCTTGTCAGGAAATCCTGATAGCATTCTCTGCATACACCATGCTCACTCATTACCTCCACCATGGTATCTGCCGGTGTGCTGGCAATGCGCAGGGTTCCTCTGGTTCCGATGATCTCAGTCTCCACATGAGCACCGTGAGCTGCTGCTCTTCCTGCAAAAAGGAATGCCATGGCATCATTTTCACACTGCATCAGACAGGTAACATTGTCTCCGTCATCCCAGTCCTTGTACTGTTTAAACTCGTAGCATCCGCCGATAGCCCAGAGACTTTTCGGCTCAGAGCCTGTAAGCCAGCGGATCAGATCGATGTCATGAATGGACATGTCAATAAACTGTCCCCCTGATTTTGGTGCAAAGGCAAGGGTGCCCTCAATGATGGCAATGGGATCCTGGGAATAGCAGCGTACCAGAATCACATTTCCGATGTCACCGTTATCGATTTTCTGTTTTGCCACTCTGTAGGATTTGTCAAACCGACGCATGAAGCCCAGCATAAATACCTGATCCGGATGGGCCTCCACGATTTTTTCCACCTCAAGGCATTTCTCAACGGTATCTGCCAGGGGCTTCTCACAGAGCACATGCTTTCCTGCCTCCATGGCAATGCGGATCATCTCCGGATGGGACGCAGTGTTGGTGACGATCACAACAGCCTCCACCTCAGGATCTTCACACAGGGCCTTTGGATCAGAATATACTGCAGAAACCTCCAGCTCCTCTGCCACCTCCTTTGCACGGTCAAAATTACCGTCACAGATGGCAACCAACTCTGTCTGAGGAACTCGAGTGGCAAGATTACATGCATGCTCATATCCAAGACGTCCAACACCGATGATACCTACTTTTATTTTTTTCATAATAAATTCCATCCTTTCCATACTTTTGCGTGATGTTTCATCTGCAGTCCTCACTGCAGGTTTTCCTTGTTGACTGTAGTATAATTCCGGATTACACTTTAGTCACTGGCATATTCAAGCCAAAAATATACATTTTCGATACTGTTTCCCGTTCTTCCGGGAATCAGAGCAAGGAGCAGACATGAAACGAGAAGGTGTTCTTGAAAATGAACTGGGCATTGCAGAGAAGAGGGGAATCTGGTTTTATGAACCCTCCGAATTTGCTCTGCAGCATCTGTACTATCCCATGTGGGGGGCTGAATATGTATGCACCGCTCCCTATCGGGTAGACAGGGACTATATGGATGCTTTCATGTTTTTTTCCATTATCGAGGGAACCATGTATTACAGATATGAAGGAATGGAATTCTGTGCAGGACCCGGGGACTTTGTGTTTCTGGACTGCCATCGTCCCAACTGCTACTGGGCAGAGGAGCCGGTGCGCAAAAAATGGATCCATTTTAACGGTAACAGTGCCCGTGGCTACCATGACCTGATCCTGTCCCGGTACGGACCCTGCCTGAAGGCCAGAGGCAAAGCCTCCTCTTTGCTGGATCAGATTCTGCAGGCTCTGGAGAGGGGCGTAGCGCAGGATCACCACATGTCCCTTCTCATCCACAGCATTCTTGCAGACCTTGCAGACACCAGTGATGAGAAGAAACAGCTGCACCTGATCCAGCCCGCCATTGACTATATCTGCCACCACTATCAGGAGGAGATCACTGTGGAGCAGCTGTCCTCCCTGTGCAATGTCAGTTCCGTCTATCTTACAAGACTGTTCCGCCAGTCCCTCCAGAAGGCTCCCCACGAATACCTGCAGCAGATTCGCCTCAGCAACGCTGCCCGCCTTCTCACGGAAACAAGGGATTCTGTGGAGTCCATTGCAGAGCAGTGCGGCTTTTCCGGAAGCACACATTTTATCCGTATGTTCCGAAAACGATATCAGGTCACTCCCCTGAAATTCAGAAAACTGTTCTAAGGCAGCATACTAATAAATCGTTGCACTATTTGGTCAGATTACACAGTTCAGCCACCATTTTCACTGATAATTTTATGATTATTCGTATTGCATTTTATATCGACTTTGCTATAATCAAGCTTGTAAAGAAGAACTTGATCCCTACGGATTCAATAATCATTGAAAGAGGTATATACTATGAAATTAAAAGACGCAGCACAGGTAAATGAGTTTCTTGCAGCAGTAAATCAGTGTAAAGATCAGGTATATCTTGTATCTCAGTACGGCGACAGATTCAATCTGAAATCTCAGCTGAGCCAGTATATTGCAATCGCAGCGCTTGTTAACCAGGCTGGCGAGGATCTCGAGCTCTTCTGCGACAGCAAAGAGGACGAGGCAATTATGCTGAACTACATTGTAAAAAATGATATTCACTAATCATACAACAATTACTATTCAAACATTTACCCAATGAGAGAAAAGGGAGGGGCTGTCGCAGCAATGTCTGCGATAGCCCCTCTCTTTTTGTAGTTTTACTTTTGATTTAACGCTGCCAACAGATCTGGTACCTTTCTCACTGCTGTACCATCTTCGCTGTAATTTCCTTCAGCTCTTTCGCTACTGCCCTGATATCCTTCTGGGCATAGATGGCGCTGACTACAGCTACTCCTGCCACTCCGTTTCCTGCCAGTTCCGGAATATTCTCCCTTGTGATACCTCCGATGGCAACCACAGGAATGGAAACCGCCTCTGTAATGGCCTTCAGCACCTTATGATCCAGCGGCTTCGCATCCAGCTTAGTTCCAGTCTGGAATACAGCCCCCACACCAAGGTAATCCGCACCTCTCTGCTCAGCAAGAATGGCCTGCTCCACAGTTCTTGCTGACACACCGATGATCTTGTCCGGTCCCAGCTTTGCACGCACATCTCCTGCTTCCATATCGCTCTGGCCCACATGAACACCATCTGCATCCATCTCCAGGGCAATATCCACGTTATCATTGATCACAAGAGGCACATGGTATTTCTCAGCCAGCTTCTTCAGCGCTTTTGCCTCCTCCAGAAATGCCTCTCTGTCCAGTTTCTTTTCTCTCAGCTGAAGAAAGGTTACTCCTCCCTCCAGACTCTCCTCAACCACCTCACTGAGAGTTCTGCCATTCAGCCATGTACTGTCCGTTACTGCATACAGCAGCAGATCCTTTTTATCGCAGTTCATACTTTGCTCCTTTGTTCAAAATTTCTCCATTCATATTGTAAACAGCATCAATGATCCTGTTTCTGTAGGAGGCATTGCCCTCCCCCTCCTGCATGCGGCACCAGCCGATTTCCCCGGCATGGCCCATGGTGCACACAGCTGCCGCTGCTGCCTCCAGTTCCCGTTCCGGGTTGGCAGCCAGAAATGCAGCCATCATTCCGGACAGCATGCAGCCTGTTCCGGTGACCTTTCCCATCTCCTGACGCCCGTTCCGGATCACATAGCAGGTGCTGCTGTCACTGACCAGATCAATGGAACCTGTCACAGCGATCACAGACCCTGTTCTTCCGGAAAATGCCTTCACAAAGGGAATGACCCGCTCCAGCGTCTCCTCCGTAACACGATCCTGCACAGCAGCATCCACACCGGCAGTGTTTCCGATGCCCAGAGCCAGGGTTCTGATCTCAGAGATATTCCCTCTGATCACAGTAAAATCCACCTCTCCAAGCAATCCTGTGGCCGTCTCCCTGCGGAAGGAGGAGGCCCCCACTCCCACAGGATCCAGCACCACGGGATGTCCCAGCTGCCTCTGTTTCTTTCCAGCCAGAAACATCCCCTCCACCGTGTATTTTTTCAGCTGGCCCATATTGATATTCAGGGCATCGCAGATGGAGGTAACCTCCAGAATATCCGCCGGCTCATCCGACATAATGGGTCTTGCCCCACAGGCAAGTATCACATTTGCCACATCATTGATGGTGACCGCATTCGTTATATTATGAACAAGAGGACCTGCTTTCCGCAGGTTTTCAATACAGTCTCCCAGCATTTCTACAATCTCCAATTACTTTTCTTATTCGTAACGGCGGGATTTAATTACACCTTCCATAGGTTTGGAGATCTCTGTCAGTTCACCTGTCACCGTATCAATGACATAGCCTCCAATACGCACATCCTTTGGAATCAGAGGATGCTCTCTGAGCATATCCACCGTCTCCTTAACAGATTTCTCCACTGTCTCAAAGCCTGCCAGCCATTTTTCAAAATCAATGCCGCAGTACTTGATCAGCTCGATGGCATCTGTATTGATGCCTCTCTTCTGCATGTGCTCGATCATCATATCCGCATCAATATGGCTGACACCACAGTCGGTGTGACCGATGATCATAACATCCTCCACGCCAAGCTCAATGATCGCAACCAGGAGACTTCTGACTACGGATCCAAAGGAGCTGGAAACAACGCCACCGGCATTTTTGATGATCTTGCAATCACCGTTTTTAATACCCAGTGCGGCCGGCAGCAGCTCTGTCAGTCGTGTATCCATACAGGTTACAATGGCAATCTTCTTCTGGGGAAGCTTGCCGGCAGCATATTTCTCATACTGTTTTTCTTCTACAAATTTCTTGTTGTAGGCCAGGATCTCATCAATAATCATACGGTTCTCCTTTCTGTTGCGTTTTCAGTTGCATTTTTTTGGATGGCATCTCTGCCCTCCGGGGGAGACTCAGTTTCTCTCCCGAAGCTTTTCCACCTCCACATAGTTTCCGTTCATGGCGGTGCCTTCTCCCATATCAGACAGTCTGGAATGGGTCAGGGCATTCATAAGAAGCCGCTGCCCTGCATCCTTTTTGCTGTATACTCCGGGCGCTCCCACACTGCCTTTAGCCATCAGCTCTGTTACCACTCCGGTAAATTCCACCTCTGCCAGATCATTTTTCACCAGCACCCTGTCACCGGTAACAATAGCCCTTTCTGCGGCATCCTCCGGATTCAGATACAGGATCATGGCCCCACGGCGCTCCATCAGATCTCTTCTGGCAGCAAAAACACTGTTCAGGCTGAGGGTTCCCGGAATGGCTGTGAGAGCCAGAGGATAGGGATCATCAAAATCAGGAATATACCGTGGCATGGGTTCCTCCAGGGTTTCATCTATGATCCTGAATTTTCCATCCGGTGTGGGAAAATGCAGATGATCCGAATAGGGAAGAGCCACCGTGCCGCCTCTTCTGAGAGTCTCCACCGCTGCGGGATCCATATTGCACAGGGGTTCCAGAGGCTGTGAAAGAAGGCGCTCCAGCATCTCCTCCGCAGTGAGAGAAAACTGCTCATCTGTATAACCCATATACTGGGCCAGAAGACAGATGGTCTCCCAGTTGCTCTTTGCCTCTCCCGGCGCATCCACTGCTTTCAGACCGGTGCTGATATGGCAGAAGCTGGCCGGTGTGTACACATCCGTATGCTCCACGGAAAAGGTTGCAGGAAGCACATAATCCGCGTAGCTGGTGGTATCTGTGTGAAACTGCTCATGCACAACGGTAAAAAGATCCTCCCTCAGCAGTGCCTCCTCCATCTTTTTCTGATTATGGATGGCATTCACCGGATTTCCTCCGGATACGTAGAAGGCCTTCACCTTTTCGGAGGGAGTAGTGTCTGCCAGAATTTCGGAAAGCAGGTTGATATTGGCTTTTTCCCCGAAATGGGTACGAAGATCCGGTCGATGGATCAGCGCGCGGTTCAGCACAGGGCCGCTCCTTGGATTTTCTCCCAGATATCCTCCTCCAGGGTTAGCCCAGCCCCCTGTAATGGCAGACAGGATAATGGAAAGGCGGATATTCATGCCACCGTTCTTTCGTCTGCAGGGTCCTGTTCCACCCACAATGGCAGGAGCCTTGGCATGGCCGATCTCAAGGGCCACTCTCCTGATAACCTCCGCAGGAATACCTGTGATCTCCTGGGCCCATTCAGGGGTATACTGAGGCAGGGTAGCCCGGAATTCCTCCCAGCCGGAGGCAAACTCCTTCATAAACCCATCTGCAGCAAGACCTGCCTCTGTAATCACCTGCATCATGGCAAGAGCCAGTGCACCGTCAGAGCCCGGTCTGATCAGAAGTACCTCATCACAGTATTTTCCATTGTCCACGGCACATACCTCAATCAGAAGCACCTTTTTTCCCTTCTTCCGCTGCTGATTCAGAAGGGCCAGGGTATGAAGACGGGTTGCCTTCATATTGCAACCCCACACAATGTAATAATCACTGTCCTTCAGCTCTGTACCGCAGAGACAGCCTCTTCCTCCCATCAGGGAATCCACTGCTGCTCCCTTGGCACCGTTGCAAAGGGTCATGATCATCTGTCTGGCACCCATTTTGTTAAAGAGACAGTCCACAATACTCTTCTGGATCCACCCCTGGGTTCCGGAGGAGGAAAGACCGATCACTGCGTCCGGACCGTCCTCCTTCAGAATCTGTTTCCATCTGTCTGTGATCTCTGTCAGAGCCTGTTCCCAGCTGATGGGCTCAAACCGGCCCTCCCCCTTGGCTCCCACTCTTTTCAGAGGAGTGGTGATTCTCTCAGGGGAATTCACAGCCTTCTCATAGCCCTGCATCTTCTCACAGATCAGCCCATGATGAAGGGGATGCTCCGGATCTCCCTTTACCTTCAGAATCTTATTATTTTCAGTCTCCACCAACAACCCACAGGTTCCCGGGCAGTCATAGGGACAGACTGCTTTCTGCACAGTTCTCATACTGTTTTACTCCTTCATATTTCCACGATAATCACTTCTATCATACAATAATTCACCCATTTTCGGCAACTGAGAGAAATCACAAAGTGAAGCGGTATATCCGCATTTTTTCTCTTCCGGGAGCCGGAGGCATGTTCCCAGCGAACAGAAAAAAGGGCCATCGCAACAACTGTTGCGACAGCCCCATAATTTACTTATTCTGCATCTTCTTTTGCAGCAATCTCCGGATATTTTGTCTCCAGACGTTTTCTCTCTGTGAATTTACCCATCAGAAATGCCACAACAGCAACTCCGATACCAGTCTGAACACAGAAGATCAGAGACTCGATCTCTCCAGGCAGCTCTCCGCCGATGGCTGTCTCCAGCACAGGCTCAAACCATGGCTCATACTCCTCACCTGTGATCTCACTGATCATCTCACTACCTGCATCATCGGATCCGCCGAACTCTGCACCTCTTAATGCTACAAATGGTCCCACCACCAGCAGTACCGCGATCACCAGCAGCACTGCAATCGTTGTTTTATTCTGTTTTGTCATGGAAATACCTCCTCTGTCATTCTGATCCCAAAAAGAAGAACTTCTCTGCTTCTCCCCTTCAGGCGCTCTTACATCATTGGTTAATTGAAATGGATTGCCTTCAGCTCACGCTGTGCAAAGGACTCAAGGGCCATTACAACGATAACTGTAAGGATACCCTCAATGATTGCCAGAGGAACCTGTGTTGCTGCAAAGATTCCGAGGAATTTAACCAGAGAAGCCATGAAGCCTCCATCAGGAGAAGGATACGCCATAGCCAGCTGAACACTTGTTACGCAGTAGGTGAAAAGATCACCGATAGCTGCCGCAAGGAATACTGTGACTTTTTTGTTTACATTGGCTTTTTTCAGACCCTTATAGATCAGGAAAGACACGATTGGTCCTGCAATAGCCATAGAGAAGCAGTTTGCACCAAGGGAGCTTAAACCACCGTGAGCCAGCAGCAGAGCCTGGAACAGAAGTACGATAATTCCCAGAACAGATACAGCTGCAGGTCCGAACAGCATTGCACCAAGACCTGTTCCTGTCATGTGAGAGCAGCTTCCTGTTACGGAAGGAATCTTCAGGGAAGAAATTACAAAGATAAATGCTCCGGCCATGGCGATCATGGTCATGCTCTTTCTTGACTCCTTCACCTGTCTGTTCAGATTTCTGAAGCCCAGGAAAAGGAAGGGAAGACAGATCACACCCCAGACTGCACAGTAGGCAGGTGGCAGATATCCCTCCATGATATGCATTGCATTGGCAGTTGCTGTTACACCGAAGATGCCCACAAACATCAGCAGTGCACTGAAAAAGGTTTTTTCACGTTTGTTCATCAGTTGTATCCCCTTCTTTTAAAAAATGATGTGTGCGGCTGACAGCCGCTGTCTGAAAACTCCGCATTTTCCAGAATGTGATGTTTCTTTTCTTATCTGTTATTCAGATATGCCTGCAGTTCTGAGGGTACCTTTGGATAGGCCTGATCATCAGGCAGAACCCCGGCAGATACAAGCCCCTCATACACATCCAGCATCATAGGACGCTGCAGGTTTGCCCTTTCCACCACTTCCTGATTCCGAAAGATCTCAAGGGGTGTTCCGTCTGCAATGATCTGTCCATCACAGAATACCAGAACACGCTCTGCCCATCTGTAGGTAAAATCCACATCATGGGTGGAGATCAGAAGTGTTTTTCCTTCCTCAGAAAGACGGGAAAGTACCTCTTCCAGCATGGAAGCATTGACAGGATCAAGAGCAGCTGTGGGCTCATCAAAGATGATCACCTCCGGCTCCATGGCAATAATGTCCGCAATTGCCACCCTTTTTTTCTCTCCTCCGCTTAAATAATGGGGCGGTCTGTCCCCAAATTCAGAGATATTCATATACTCCATAGCTGTCTTAACTTTAGCCTGCACAACCTCCCTGGGAAGCTTCAGATTCATGGGTCCAAAAGACACCTCTGCCTTTACAGTGGATGCAACAATCTGGTTGTCCGCATACTGAAAGACAATTCCGATGTTTTTCCGAAGCTGCTTCAGAGTCTTTTTTGTGACAGGAATATCATGAAAGCGAATCTCCCCCTGTTCCGGGGTGAGCACTCCATTGATATTCAGAAAAAATGTGGATTTTCCGGCTCCGTTAGAGCCCACAACGGCAATTCTCTCGCCGGGATATATGGATACATTGATGCCCTTCAGTGCCACATTCATCTCATCATAGACATAATGCAGATCCTTCACCTGAAGAATAGCCCCAGAGGCATCTGTGTTTGTTGCCTTAGTATTATTAAAAATCATCTTTCTTTCTCTTTTCCTATCTATTTGCGAACCTGTCTCTCTTTCTCAGCGAAAGAACCCTGTAAAGGATTCTGAGCAGAATACGCTAAGGGCAGTATCCCATTCTCAGCGAAGGAACCACCAGAGCAGAAACAGAGCTGCAAAATATACTGCCGCTGTCAGGATCATTTTTGCTGGAACAACGGAATCCTCCTCCAGAAATACAAATTCTCCCTCATAGCATCTTGCCTCCATGGCATCATAGAACGCATTGGCCTTTCTCAGTGATACCACAAACAGATTGCTGGCAATCTGACCAAAGGAATAGCAGGAGGTTCTGAAATCACAGAAGCCCAGTCGCGACTCAGCAGCGACCCTCATATTTCTCTGCACCTCTGTGAGGATAAAAATAAATCTGTAGATCATATGCATCAGTTCCACCAGAAGAGTGGGACAGTGCATCTTCTTCAATACTGAAAACAGCTCAAAGGAGGGGGTGGACAATGTCATGATAAACATGGCACTAACCGCTCCTAACACCTTCAGCATCAGAAACAGCATCTCCATCAGACTTTCCCTGGTGACATACATATAGCCCCAGTGAAGAAACAGATTCCAGTCCCCCAGAGGCTGCCTGGAGAAATTGATTCCCACTGCAAGACTTCCCATAATGATAAATGCCAGCGGAATGGTCAGCACACTGATATACCTGTCAACGGCAAGTCTTCCCATTCCCACGGTGATCACAGCGGCGGTAACCACTGAGATCAATGAGATCAGAGGATGATTTCCCAGAAGACAGCATAAAAGAAGCAGCATGGAAAATGCCGCCTTGAATCTCGGATCCCAGTGCCGGATCCCGGAATTTACTGCATAATAATCAATGGAGAAACCTCCGGTATCATGGCTGTGTCCGAAACGATGGCGATGACTATGTGAATGTCCGTGATGATCCTGTGTATGTGTATGAGCATGATGTCTTCCCCTGAATATCATCACAAAAAACCTCCTGATTTCTTAAATCAACAGAATTATAACAAAAAGGATATGCACTGTAAATGCATTTCCCATTCAGCATTGTTATATGTGTATTTCAGGACAACCATATCAGGGATATTTTTTATAAATACCACTATTATTTCGATTTATGTCCCGTTTTGCACTGTCTTTTTGCCCCTTTGTTTCTACACCTGTCACAACTGTTCTTTTCCCGGGAAAAATCTCCGATAGCAGAAGAGAATAGCTCCTAGGGTTTTCCTGTTTTTCTCCTGTATTGCCCTGATTTCTTCTGAAACAGTCTGCTATTTCTCCTGACATCTATCAGAATCCATTTTTTTCAGCACTCCGTATTCCCTGTAGTTATATATATTTTCAAATATTTTTATATCAAAAATACCGCAGGATGAATTCTCCATAAATTCATCCTGCGGTCTCACACTCTACTCTCTTCCCATTCCTCCCAGCCGTTTCTTCAACTGACACTGGCGATCCTGACAGTTTCTGCACTGCAGCTTCTCATTGGAGCCATACCAGAAACGCTCCGGATACTTCGCATAGATAATCTCCCAGCGGATCAGCACCACGCAGGAGGTAAAAAACAGACTCCAGCTAAAGAAATTTCTGATGAACAGCATGGGGGTGAACATCATAAAATGCCCCCAGTCATAGATCCTGCAGTTGACACAGCATCGATTTTTCATGATTCCTGTCTGGAAGGGGCAGAAAACCAGAATACAGATATAGTCGCTGAGGAAGAAAAACACCGTCAACATAAAGAGATCCACATCCTGCAACACTCCGACCAGGTACAGAAGTCCCACCACGCCATTTCCTATCAGCCACACCAGCAGTACCTTCCAGGCCTTCTGGTTCATATCCTGCACAAATTTCAGCAGCTCCAGCTCCTGGTACACAGGATTATCTGAGGGGGCTTTCTCCCTGGCCCAGCTCTCGGGAACAGGGATATTGGCCTTTTTCATGGCCATGGTCACCTGCTCCGGCGGAAAAATATGTTCCAGCATGATCAGCATAAAGATTACCCACAGAATGTGCACAGGGGTGATGCCCATGCGAATGGGCTGATTCATCAGTCGGTACAATTCATTCTTATCCCTGATATAAAAGAACAGGAAAAAAAGAAAAATAAGAATACGTCCTGCAAATTTGATCATGTAAGATTTGAAGGTTCTTGTTTTGATCCATTTTACTATTTTTTTCGTTTTTGATGTTCGCTCATCTTTTTTCTTACCTTCCACTTTACTTCCGCTTATTGCCCTGCTTTCCAACGGATTTTGTTCTCAACGGCACTGCTCTCCTTCGGTGCTTCCACTGCCGCTATGATCCCTGCTGCTGCCCTGATTCTTCCAAAAGATCGTACTGGATTCCCGCTTCCAGCATTCCCTTGTATTCCGTCCAGCCAATGTATTCTCCTCCCATACTTTCCAGATGGTCCGTATGGAACTGACAGTCGATCATCAGGAAATTCTCCTCCTCCAGCATTTTCGCCAGCATGATCAGTGCCAGCTTGGAGCCATTTTTCCGGTCAGAAAACATACTCTCCCCGAAGAAGCAGCGGCCGATCAGCACGCCGTACAGTCCTCCTGCCAGCTCTCCATCCACAAATGCCTCCACACTCATGGCAAAGCCCGCCTTATATAGCTCCAGATAGGCCTTCTCGATATCATCCGATATCCAGGTGCCCTCCTCTGTATGCTCCCTTTTCATCCTGCATCGATGTACCGTATCAGCAAAATCCCTGTTGATATCCAGAAAAACATCATGCTGTCTGAAGTATTTCTTCATAGAACGGGATATATGGATCTCTGAGGGGCGAATGATAAAGCGCCTTTTAGGCGCCCACCAGAGGATCTCCTCCTCCGGATTGTACCAGGGAAAGATCCCATTGGTGTAGGCCAGCAGCAGGCGATCCACACTGAGATCCCCGCCGATGGCAAGAAGTCCATCCGGCTCTGCATATTCCGGATAGGGAAATGATATAGTTTCATCCAACGCAAATACAGGCATCCTCTGTTCCTCCTGTTGTTCAGATACAAAGCCCTTTCGAGTACGCCTCGACAAACATGAGCAAGACCCGTGTCAGCTTGCCGATCACACTCTCCGTTTCAAACTTACTGAAAATTCAAGTCGACGCTTGCGGAGACTTGGCGCGCGATTCTGGTCAGCTTTAGCTGATATCTTCCTATCAGAATCTTCTGCACCAGTAGAGCTGCAGGATATCAGAGAATCACAAATTCTCTGTCCGCCGTATCCAGCACCACGGCACCGCCCTTCTTCAGCCTTCCAAACAGCAGCTGGTCCACCAGCTGAGGCTTGATCCGATCCTGGATCACACGGTCCATCTCCCGGGCACCGAATTCTCTGGAGGTACCCAGCTCCTTCAGAAGAGCCGCTGCTTGCTCCGTCCAGGTAAACTCCACCTTTCTTGCCAGCAGCAGGGCCGCCAGCTCCTTCATTTTCCCACACCGGTGGGGCCCACAAACAGAAAGCTGGACAGAGGTTTTCCATCCTCCAGAAGACCGGCTCTTGCAAACTTGATGGCATGCACCACCTGCTCCACCGCCTCATCCTGACCAAACACTCTGGATTTCAGTCGTTTTTCCAGTGTTGCAAGAGCTTTTACCTCTCCCTTTTCCTGCTTTGCCGCCTCCACAGGCACATGGCAGATGTCCGTAAGAATCTGGTTGATCACATCCTTCCCCACCGTCTGACTCTTCTGATCCAGTGGATGGATCCGTCTGTAGGCCCCTGCCTCATCCATGAGATCAATAGCCTTATCCGGCAGATATCGCTCATTGATGTACTTTTTGCTCATTTTTACCGCGTACTCCAGTACACCCTTGCCATACTTCACCCCGTGGTAGGACTCATACTTCTTCTTCAGTCCCTGGAGGATCTTCACAGTCTCCTCCTCAGAGGGTTCCAGAATCTCCACATTCTGGAATCGTCTGGCAAGACTCTTGTTTTTCTCAAAGTATTTCTTATATTCCTCGTAGGTGGTGGCTCCGATAAAGCGGATGCTGCCTGATGCAAGGTAGGGCTTCAGCATGTTGGATGTGTCAAAGGAGCTCTCTCCCACCGCACCGGCTCCGGCCATATTGTGGATCTCGTCGATGTAAATAATGGGATTCTCCTCTCTGCTGATATCCTCCAGCAGGCTTTTCAGTCGCTTTTCCAGTTCTCCCCTGTACTGGGTGCCCGCCAGCAGGCTACCCAGATCCAGAGCATAGATCCTTGCATTCTTCAGCGGCTCCGGCACCTGTCCTCTGTTGATCCGCTGGGCAAGTCCGTAGGTGATGGCTGTCTTGCCCACCCCAGGCTCTCCCAGGTGAAGGGGATTGTTCTTATCCTTTCTGCACAGGATCTGAATGGTCCTCTCCAGCTCTTCCTCCCTGCCGATCAGCGGATTCATCTGCTCCGCCAGATCATTCATACAGGGAGCAAATTTTTCAAATTCCTTCTGCTTCTCTTCCCCCTCAGCATCCTCCAGCTGCCAGGATTCCTCCTGATCCACACCTGCATCAGTACCAAGGATATCCACCAGAGCAGCCACCAGATAAGAAACCTCAACACCCTGGGATTCCATAAAATATACTGCATAGGATTCCTCCAGATGCTGGAATCCGTACACCAGATTGTCCAGATAAATACAGTTTTTTCCACTGCTGGCCGCCGTCTGCATGGCAATATTCAGCACATCCTGCATGGATCTGGAATACTCCAGCTCCACCGTTTCAAAGGATTCCTCCCCGGGAAATACCAGATTTTCCTGCATATACTCCTGAAGCTCCTGCTCCAGAGTATGGATATCTCCTCCACACCAGTCGAAGGCCCGGACAAATGACTCATTGGTGCAAAGGGCACAGAGAATCAGCTCCGGAGTGATATATTCATAATGATTTTCTGCAGCCAGGTTCACAGCCTCCTGCAGCACCTGATTCACATCATCTGAAATCGTCATTTATTCCTCCTCCATGGTTAAACGGAAGGGAAAGCCCTGGGCTCTGGCCCTCTGGGTCGCCTTCCTGATTCTTGTTGTGGCCATGTCCAGGGAATAGATTCCCACCACAGCATGACCCTTCTGGTGCACCGCCAGCATCAGCTGCTCCGCCTCCAGCTCATTTTTATGGAAAATAGTCACCAGCACCTCCACCACAAATTCCATGGTGGTGAAATTGTCATTGTGCATGATCACCTTGTATTTTTTCGGCTCCCGGACCCTGGTTCTGGTACCGGTGCCGGTCTGTCCTCTTGTACTTTCTCTGTTTGCCATATACTATGTCCTTCGTTTTTTAACGCTATTGTATCAAAGATGTTCCAATATTTCTACAAGCCATGAAATATAAGAAAAAGGAAACCACAGTCTGAACCATGGTTTCCCTCTTATCTGTTTCCTAAAGCAGATCCTGACAATCCACTTTGTTGTTTTGGCATAACCCCTGCCGCCTGCAGTGGTTTAATTATTATCCAGGTACACCACCCGGGTGCACAGTCGCTCCACCAGAGCCTTCTCATGGCTGATCACAATGATTCCCATGTTGTGAAGCCGGGCATATTTTTTCACCACCTGCCAGATCTGGGCCTGTGTGATCACATCCAGCATGGTGGTCATCTCATCGGCAATGAGAAATTTTGTTTCAGGAGACAGGGCACGCAGCACACAAAAACGCTGCAATTCTCCTCCGGAAAGCTCTGATGGCCAGCGATTCATCCAGGATTCCCTGATTCCCATCTCCTCTATCATCTCCTGAGGGGGATTCCAGGCCTCTCTCAAAACTTTTTTCATCTTCCACTTTGGATCCACATTTTTCTCCGGATGCTGAAAAATCAGCTGAACCGGATTATAGCCCCCTTTTTTCAGAGGCTTTCCATCCAGAGTAACAGTACCGGTATTTGGCTGCAGGTATCCTGCAAGGAGCTTTCCCAGGGTGGATTTTCCAAAACCGCTGGGGGCAGTGATCCCCACAATCTCTCCGCTTTCGATCTGAAAATCGATATTTTTCAGAATTGTTTTATCCTTTGTATATCCAAATGTAACAGCATCTGCCTTAAGAAGCATGGAAGCACCTTACCTTTCCGCCTCTCACATCCCGCAAAGGTGGTGTTTCTGCAAGGCATTGTTCTGTTTTATATGCACATCTGTCACTGAACAGGCAGCCCTTTGTCATCTCTCCCGGCATTGGCTGTGTTCCCTCCACAGGCACAAATTCCGTGTCAGGCATGGCTCTCAGCAGGGCCTTTGTATAGGGATGGCGCAGCTTTGACCCGTCCCCTGTCATCTCCTCCACATTGGCAATCTCCAGTGTACTGCCTGCATAGAAGACGGCAATCTGATCTGCAATGGTTCTGGCCGCATTGATATCGTGGGTGATCATCAGAACGGCACAGCCCTCATCTGTGGTTTTTCGGAAATCCGCCAGAACCTCCTTCAGAGACTGTTCATCCAGTCCCGGGGTGGGCTCATCTGCAATAATGATCTCCGATTCCGCCAGCAGAGCGGTGGAAAGCAGCACTCTTCTTGCCATTCCTCCGGAAAGCTGATGGGGATAATAGTCATATACCTCCGGCGCCAGTCCGTATTTTGCAAACTGCTGCAGCACCAGCTGCTTTTTCTCTGCCTCTGATTTCTGTCTCAGGGAAAAGCCCACCTGCTTTCCCACCTTGATCAGAGGATCCAGATAATTGACAGACTGGGGAATCAGTGAGATGGCATGGCCACGAAGGGCTTCTCTGTCCTTCTGAGAAATCTCCTGTCCCTTAAAATACATCTTTCCATAAATAGATGCATTGTAGGGAAGAATTCCCAGAATGGCGTGGGCCAGCAGGCTTTTTCCAGATCCCGAAGAACCCAGAACAGCCAGAATCTTTCCTTTATAAAGGTTAATATCCAGATTGGTGATTACATGAAGCTCTCTTCTCTCAATTCCCTTTACATACTGAGAAAAGGACACTCCAAAATTCTCCACCTGAAAAATCGGTTTACTATTCATGGGTCCTCCTAAATCTTGTATGCCGCTGCCGGATCAATGATCTTCTCCAGGTTTCTGCCCACGCTGGAAACAGCCAGGGAGATCAGCACCAGGGTAAGTCCCGGAAATGTTGCCAGCCACCACTGTCCGCTGGTGAGGTATTTCATGGATTCCGACAAAATGATTCCAATGGCAGGTTCATGGGATGGTAATCCAAAGCCCAGGAAGGTAATGGAAGCCTCATGAATGATGGCATGGGGGAATACCAGAATAGTTCCCACAATGAGCTGGGGAACAATATGGGGCAACATGTGCTGCACACAGATCTGCGCCCTGGTCTTTCCAAACATTTCCGCAGTTTTTATGTATTCTGCCTCCTTCAGCTGCAGAATCTCAGCACGGATTACTCTGGTAAGGGAAGTCCAGTGGGTAATGGCCACTCCCACCACCAGACCTCTGAATCCACCGCCACAGGCAATGGATACAAGGATTACAACGATGGTATGGGGAATGGAAAGCACCAGATCCACCAGAAAACAGATCACAGCATCCACTTTTTTTCCGAAAACAGGGCCGATGATTCCCATAATCACAGCCACACAGGTGCTGCTTAAAGAGCAGATGATTCCCACCCATATACTCAGGGAAAGACCCTTCAGGGTTCGAAGCAGCATATCCCGTCCCATCCAGTCGGTTCCGAAGATATGGCTGGAGGAGGGGGCCTGATTGATATTGGCAAAATCCGTCATAATGGCAGAATCCGGGATTCTGCTTCCGATCAGCATTACCACCGCCACAATAAGGGTAAAGCCCACCACAGAGATCAGTGCCTTTTCCCTGGGACCCAGTGCAAAGACTTTTTTCTTATCACACATCTTTTGCACCTCCTTCCCGGATTCTCGGATCGATCAGATAGTACAGGCAGTCTGCAATGGTATTTCCTGCAAATACAAATATCATACTGATGATGGTGATTCCCATAAGCAGCTGTACATCCCCTCTGAGACCGGCCTGCACAGTGGCACTGCCCAGTCCGGGATAGGAAAAGATCTGCTCCACAAAGACAGCTCCTCCAAACAGTTCGCTGAAGGACAGGAACTGCAGGGTAATGGCAGGAAGAGAAATATTGCGAAGAAGATGATTTTTAATAATACTTCCCGTACTCTCTCCCCTTGCTCTGGCAAACAGAACGTAATCCGAATTCATGATGGCTGTGGTCTTCTCCCTTGTGTGCATGCAGATATTGGACACACTGACAAGACAGAGGGTCATCACCGGAAGCACCATATGAATCAGCCGGTCTCCCAATGAAACACTTTCCTCAACCACACCAATGGTCACACTGAGAGCCACAGGAAGCCATCCCAGCTTCACACTAAAGATGATCAGGAACACAATTCCGATCCAGAAGGTAGGTGCTGAGATCAGCACATGACAGTAGCCCCGGATCAACTTGTCCGCCAGCTTATCCTCCCTGACTCCTGCAATGATGCCCAGCACAAAGCCCAGCAGCCCGGACAGCAGCCAGGCAGCGCACATGAGAGCTGCCGAAGCCAGAAACTTCTGTCCGATAATCTCCATCACAGGTCTTCTGTAAATAATCGATTCTCCCCAATCTCCCCGGATCATGTTGGAAAACCAGGACCAGAAACGCAGAAGCGGGGGCTGATTCAGCCCCCATTTCTCTGCAATAAGCGCCCTCTGTTCAGCACTTACCTTTGTACTGGTTCCAACATAGGCTGTTACGGGATCGATGGGTGATATTTCCATCAGGAAGAAGGTGATGCACATGGTTGCCACCAGTAGCAGCAGCAGTCTGACAGCCCTTCTGCCAAGAAATTTACCTATGTTATTCTTCATACAACCACTCTCTTACTCCCAGGTCCACTCAACAACGTTATCAAAGATTCTTCCGCCGTGGGGCTGAACCACCGGCTGTCCGAAGGAGAAACCATCCGCTGCATAATACACATGGTTGGCATTGGCAAACCAGCAATATGGTGAATCTCCAATTGCAGAGGCATACTTCTGTGCCTCCTGCCAGTACTGGATCGCATCAGCCTCATCCTCAGCCTCCAGAGCCTTGTCGATGGCAGCATCACAGTCGTCGTTGGCATATACACCGCTGTTGTCCCATGCCACAGGACCACCGGCCATACCACCATAGTACAGGTTGTATAACTCAGATGGATCACCGGAGCCAAAGCCATACATTACAGCAGAGGTATGGATCTTCGGAAGGATTGTATCCCAGGTAACCTGCTCAAGATCCACCTGAACACCAATCTCCTGACCAACTCTCACAAACTCCAGAGCCATCTCCTGACGATATTTGCCTGTTGTATAGAGAAGTGGAAATTCTGCCTTCAGGCCATCCTTCTCCACAATGCCATCGCCGTCTGTATCCTCCCAGCCAGCGTCTGCAAGAATCTGTTTTGCTCCCTCAATATCGTTGTACTCAGAAGCATCCAGCACAGTATCCTCATTCAGCCATGGCATCTGCTCAAGACCGGTGGTGGAAACAGAGCCGTAGCCATTCATGATACCCTCCACCATCAGTTCTCGGTCCACTGCCCTGTTGAAGGCCTGACGAATGGCAAGATCACTGGTTACATCATTACCGATCTCGGCACCGTCCTCTGCCTTCTTGCCCTCCGCAGGCACCATTGGGAAGCACACACCATAGCACTCAATACTCTCAATATCAATAACGGAAGCCCCTGCAATCTCCTTTGAGGCAAGATTTCCGTTGATCTCAGCCACATCGATGGTTCCATTCTCCAGAGCAGCCACAGCTGTATCTGTTTCCAGCAGCGCAATGGTGATCTGCTGCATCTTCGGAGCCTCTCCGTAATACTCCTGGTTGGCCTGGAAGATCATCTGCTGTCCCTTATCCCACTGTACCAGTTTGTAAGGACCGGATCCCACAGGCTGATCCTTAAAGTTCTCATCATGAGCATGCTCAGGAACAATACCCAGATATGCCAGACGCTCAATAAACGGTGAATAGATTCTTGTGAGATGAAAAGCCACCTGTGTCTCATTGAGAACCTCAATGGAATCAATGATGGTCAGATCAATATCACTTCCTGATTCCTTTGCAGTACGGTAGGTGTAGGCCACATCATCAGCAGTAACCTTTTCCCCATCTGTAAAATATGCATCATCTCTCAGAGTAACCGTCCAGGTAAGACGATCCTCAGATACCTCATAGTCGGTGGCAAGATCTCCTGTCCAGCCCAGCTCTTTATCACGGGCAAACATAGTGGAAAATACCAGCTTTGTAATGGAGCCATGACCTCCTGTTGTGGAGTCAAAGCCTGATTCCGGCTCACTTCCAATGGCAACGATCACCTCATTGTCAGCAATACGCTCTTCCCTTGCCCCAAATGCTGCCCCACTCTCAGACTCCTTTGTCTCCTCAGTCTCTTTGCTCTCAGAAGCGGCAGCAGATGTACTGCCTTCTGAAGTCTGTCCCTTCTCTCCGCAGGCAGTCATGGACATTGCCAGGGCTGCAGCAAGTATAACAGCAACAACTTTCTTTTTCATTTGCACATGTTCCTTCCCCATCTCCCGATGTATTCGTGATTTTTTCGAATCGATTCATTACTATTATAAATCCTGTCAGAAATCATCCATACCCCCGGTGGGGGATATCCAGGTATCCACTTCCTACTAACGTGATTCCCCAGAGGAATCACGGCAATGATTCAACAGAATCAGGAAACACGGCATTTTTTCTCCAAACATCTGAGTCACAGCAATATTTCTGCAAAAAACCGAGTCACAGCAATATTTCTGCAAAACCTGAGTCACAGCAGTAATTCCGCAAACTCCTTCAGATTGCTGCAACGGGCATAGAGCATGGCCTGAATGCGATCCCCCGGCTCTGTGAGATCCGGGATCATCACCGTTTTGCAGCCTGCACCCCAGGCAGCCTCCACTCCATTTGGCGAATCCTCCACTGCGAAGGTCTCCGAGGGCTCCAGACCCAGCTTTTCACAGGCATACCGATAACAGTCCGGAGCAGGCTTGCCCCTGCTTACTGTTTTTGCAGAGATAATGTCGTCAAAATACTCCAGAAGATCGATCTTTGTCAGTTCCTCCTCTGCCCGTTCCCTGGCGGAAGCCGTAACGATGGCCATTCTGTACCCTCTTTCCTTCAGCAGCGCCAGTGTCTCCCTGGCATAGGGCTTCAGCTCCACTCCCTGTTCCTCCAGAAGGGCAGAAAGAACTCTGTTCCTAATCTGACGGATCTTCTGAATATCCGTCTCAGGCCCACAAAGCTCTCTGGCATAGCCTTCAGCAAAGGGCTTTCCAAGACTTCTGAACCGAAGGGCTTCTTCTGCTTTGATGGGATGGCCATATTCTTCGAATGCCGCCATCCAGGCGGTAAAATAGTGCTTTTCGGTATCGATCAGTGTACCGTCCTTATCAAATAAAATCGCTGGTTTTGTCATGGTTTTATTCTCACTCCTTCTCTCAATACATCGTTTCCGCAGTTTGTTCTTCAACGGAAGAGACGCGCATCAGCAAAGCTGACGCGCGCCATTCCACCTCGGGTCCACTTTATGGGTACCTGTTATCCTGCTACTTCAAATATACCCTATGGTCACCTGCATCCTACTACCTCAGCTATAAAATTTACAGCTGATATTCTCTGACGATCTGTCCCTCCAGGTCCTTCCACAGGAACGTTCCATCCTCAATGATCATATAGCCATGGTGAGAGCCCTCCTTTGGAATGGACACAGAGCCTGGATTCATGCAGATGTACTCCTCATGCACATTGCATACAGGCACATGGGTATGACCATGAAGAAGAATACTGCCCTTAGGAAGAGGCAGAAGATTTTTCTCATTGTACACATGGCCGTGGGTGGCATAGATGGTAGCCCCACCCCACTCCAGAACACAGTAATCCGCCAGAATCGGGAACTGCAGCACCATCTGGTCCACCTCTCCGTCGCAGTTTCCTCTCACACAGAGAAATGACTCTTTTCTGGCATTCAGCAGTTCAATTACAGCCTTTGGATTGTACTCCTTTGGGAGATCATTTCTGGGACCGTGATACAGCACATCTCCCAGGAACAGAAAGCGGTCCGCCTGCTCCCTGTCATAGGCCTCCAGAAGTTTTTTGCAATAATACTCAGATCCATGGAGATCTGAAGCAACAAACAATTTCATATTATTTCCTCATTTCAACTATTCTTTAGACACTCCCCTGAACCAGACAGAGGAGTCACAGCCATCTGCCCCCTGCACTGTCGCCATAAAATAATAAGATTTCAGATACACCCCGCAGCCTTTCCTGTGGGTATCAGTGAATCCTTCAGCATCGACAGCGCTTCATGGAACGGATCCAGATCTTCTGTTTTTCCGCCTCACGAATCAGTTCATCCCTAAAAGCAGGATGGGCAATGGAGATCAGAAGCTCCGCCCTCTCCCAGGTGCTTCGTCCCACCAGATTGACAACACCGTACTCTGTGCAGACAAAGTAGCTCTGGCTTCTCGGATCCGTAACAATATCTCCTGAAAAATGAGGCACGATCCTGGACTGCAGATTTCCCTCATGATCCGTGTAGGTGGAGGTCATACAGATAAAGGCCTTTCCACCCTTGGACATGGCAGCACCTGTCACATAATCCAGCTGTCCTCCTGTTCCGCTGATATGGCGAAGTCCCGCACTTTCCGCACAGACCTGGCCGTAGAGGTCCACAGCAATACAGTTGTTAATGGAGATCATGTTGTCATTTTTCGCGATATTCTCCACCGCATTCACATATTCCAGAGGGGCCACCGTCACACCGGGATTATGATCTGCCCAGTCATACAGTTCCCGGGAACCGATCACCATGCCGGTGAGTCCCTTGTCCTTGTGGAGAGTCTTCTTCCTGTTGGTAAGCTTCCCTGCCTTGTACAGATTCAGATAGGCATCGGAACACAGCTCTGTGTGCATACCAAGATCTGTCAGATCCGACTCCGCCAGCATATTGCCCAGAGTATTTGGCATACCGCCGATACCCAGCTGCAGAGTGGCACCGGAGGGAATGTAGGGAAGAATATTCTCCGCAATCCTCTTCTCCTCCGGGGTAGGGGGCAGATTGCCACCCAGATCGGGCAGAGCCAGATGATCCCCCTCCACAATATAATCCACCTCTGAAATATGGATACACTCATCAAATCCGCCATTGATCCAGGGCAGATGCTCATTGATTTCCAGAATCACAATATCTGCCTTATCCAGAATTCCCTTGGCCACACCGGCACCGCTGGACAGGTTAAAATATCCGTGCTTGTCCATAGGTGTTACACACATCATGGCTACATTTACATCAAGGAAATGTCTGTAATAAGGAATTACATTTCGGAAAATCATAGGGATATAGTTGCAGAGTCCCCTGTCGCAGAGTTTCCGCTCATAGCCGGAGCAATGCCAGCTGTTATAGATAAAATGCTCCCTCTCCGGGTCGCACTCCACGATCTCCAGCGGTCCGAACAGCAGACTTCCTCGTACCTTTACATCGCAAAGCTCATCCCGTCTCTTTGCCAGCGCCTTGTCCAGAAGATAGGGGAAATTGATATGGGCGGTGTAGTCGATCCAGTCACCGCTTTTTACCACCTGCACCGCCTCCTCCGGGGTGCGAAGCTTGGATCTGTATTCTTCCTGAAAAGTCATAGGGGTTCCTCCTAATATCTAATTATATGTAAAAACTTCCCATATCTAAAACAGGGCCCCGCCTTATTGGTGTTGAAAGTATGAGTAATTAACATTACAGAAACTTCAAACACACCGCGATCAGCAGCTGTCCCACATAATACAGCGACAGATTCGCGATTCGCAGGGAAAATCTTGTTTTCTCTGTGAAGGTATTCAGGATCATCACCACATCGGATACCAGAAACAGGACTCCTCCTGCCTCAAACATGGTATTGACGATTCCTCCCAGCTGCAACATGTTCATCACTGCTGTAACTGCCATGATGGTAACTGCTCCGATATAAAAGAAGCCGAAGATTTTAAAGGCTCTCTCTGCCTTGATCTGTTTGAAGATCCAGATCATCAGCACCGCTGTTATCACCACTCCTGTGATCACTGAAACGGCTGGATTCACCGCGATATTAAGCAGGGCTGCCAGATACATGACATGTCCCATCAGGAACACCAGGATGCCCACCAGAAAGATTTTCTGTCCGGACTTTTCTGACAGGTATCGCATTGCAAGCAGGATATCGCCTGCCATACCGAAGATCAGGCCTGCAAGAATCCAATTGCTGAAGGGATCCCAACTGGAGCAGACGACACCAAGAAGAACAAATGCCAGGGAAGCCAGCCCTTTAAAAACCATGGCAGCCACCATATGCTTTTTATGTTCCACATAGATGAAGCATATCTGTAACAGAATTCCGATTACAATTACCAAAAAAATCATCCTACCCCCTCCTTCATCTTTTTTTCAGTATATTTTTATTGTAGCACACTCATTTTCCAACTCCAATACCGAACCACTTACAAATGTACGAATTCAGGAATGATAGAACAAAGCCGGTTTGTAACACACTGTCCCAACCATATATTTCATAAACGCAGATTTGTTCTGCGCAGGTAACAAAAACGGCAGGTATCCCATGCATCATCTGCACAGAACACCTGCCGCCTTTTTCTATCTTTCTCTTTATTCTTTCTCTCTGAAAATTGTTCTGAAAATCAGTCTCACCAGTGGTCCGCAGTAGAACAGCTGATACAGCAGTGCCATCGGGAAGTTCATTCCCCAGGTCTGGATCCAGGTTCCAAAGGATTTTGTATCCTTGAACAGGAACATGGCGATCATGGACATCACCGGACACATGATGCAGCAGATGCAGATGGAGATTGCATAGGTGATCACCTGTGGACGGTCGGTTGGTCTTACCACTGTAAATGCCAGGGCCTTTGCAAGCTTTCCTACAATAAAGAACTCCAGCACAAATGCAATGGGCACCATGATGGGAAGCTCATGAAGAGCAATCAGAAAAGTCTGATTGGTTACTCCTCCTGTGGCAAGGGCTACATTGTATACAACCATTCCATATACCATGATGGTTGCCATGATGATGGTGAATATTACATCCTGAAATTTGTTTTTTGGCATAAAAAATCCTCCTGTTGTGAAATTCGAGCAATGTGTTGTTCGTTTCCACCTCAGGAGGATTTGTTGCGTTTCCAATTATTCACCATGCTCAGGCATCATATCATATATATGACACCTGATGTAAGTACTTTTTTTCATACAATCCGCTTTTTTTGCTTTTTCCGCAGATGAGCAGCTTTTATTATTCAGCCGTAAAAGTCTCACGCACTTTCATTTTCACCTGATCAGCCCTGTGCGTAACCATGGAAAACAGGTGTTTTCAGTGCAACGGTATCTCCGTCAGAGTGTGCCCACTCAAAACCAAGTTCATTGATATAATTGCCTACTTCCACGCCCTGATAGAAGCGAACATTCTCTGTTTCGGAATACAGATATACCTCCACAAAGTAATCTCTTCCCTCAACAATAGGCTCACCCATTGCATTTACAGCCTCTCCTGTAGCTTCATCATAGTAATACAGAGCAAGGGCTGTGGATTCCAGATCAAAGGAATCACCTTTGCTGTTGAAGCCCTTGGCGTCGGCTACTCCAACCTCATCCTTGAAGTCATCGAAGCATGCACCGATGGATGCGCTGACAGGAAGTCTGGCAACACCTTCCACCCTCACAATGGTATTCTCGCCATCATAATCCGGACTGTCCATCTTTATCTCATGAGCAGCAATTTCCTCAAGGGCCTTCTGATTCTCAGCTGATGCCTGAGCCTCTGCATTGATCTGAGCCTCTGTTTTCTCCTCTTCAGGCTGCTCTGCCTCAGTCTGCTCCGGCTCCTGTGCTACCGGCTCAGTCTCTTCTTTCTTCTCCTCCACCGGCTCCTCTGGCTTCTCTTCCTCTGCCTTGCTCTCTGAAGCAGCTGAATCAGTCTGTGTTTCAGCTGGTGCCTGTTTTCCGTCGCAGCCTGTAATTCCCAGGGCTGCAACTACCGCAAATGCTGCAATAAGGGTTCTCACTGTTCTGTTTTTCATACTTTTTTCCTTTCCGCCATACAATAATATCTTCATATAAGATGCATACTTTGACGATCTTCTCCCTGAAGATCCTGAAATAGTGTCTTCTCTATTTCATCAAGTTTTCCGATCATTTCTATTGTCACAATATTAACATTATACTATGAAAATGTAAATGTTTTACTATAATACAATTCGGTCATTTCACCTTATTTTTTCTGATTATTTTCTTTCCGGTTCCCAGCACAAAAATCCTCTTGACCACCCGAACATATATTCGTATACTAAGAATATGAATAGTCCTACTTTTAAACTAACCCCTGAGGGTGTACCCATCCTCTCTGCTGAGCAGATCGACAGATTTGCTGACCAGCTGGTGCGGGAGATACAGCCGGAATTGTATTACAGACAGCTGGATGCTGTGAGCCTCTCTCTTATTATGAAACGGCTGGAGGGATGGCATTTTGCCGGGCGCTACCTGTCCAGGAGCGGCGGGCTTCTTGGTCTTGCGTCTTTTCAGGGCGGCCCTCTGACCATCTACGATGAAACAAGGACTTTCCCGGAGCTTCTTCAGGTGCCACCTCAGTCCATCCTGGTGGATCGGGAGCTGTTTAAAAAGGAAAACGAGCGATACTTCCGCTTTACACTGGCCCATGAGATGGGACATGCTCTGCTGCACCGGCAGTTTGCCTCCCGGGAGGAGAATATGCGCTCCTACCAGCAGCAGGGAAACCAGCGTCGTCTGGAGGATACTGCGGAATGCTTTGGAATACGGGAAAAAAGGGAGCTGAAAACCAGCTATGACTGGATTGAATGGCAGGCCAATACCTTTGCCGCCTGTCTTCTGATGCCCAAAACCCTGATCCGTCAGACCAGAAATCTGGTGTTCAGCCAGCGGGTTCCCTATATGGAATTCCTCAATGAACTGTGTATTACCGTGATGGATGTGTTCCGTGTATCCCACAGGGCAGCATATTATCGGCTGAAAGCAATGGACATTGCTCCTGAAAACTGCCATATTCTTCCAAATGGAGTGATTGTACAATGATTGATTATACTGATGAACTTCTACTGAATCTGAATGAGGAACAGCGGCAGGCCGCGGAGACAACAGAGGGCTTTGTCCGTGTAATTGCCGGCGCCGGCTCCGGAAAGACCAGAGCCCTTACCCACCGTTTTGCCTATCTGGTGAATGAGCTGGGTATCCTGCCTGGCCATATCCTCTGCGTGACATTTACCAATAAATCCGCCAATGAGATGCGCCAGCGTATCCATCTGCTTACCGGTGACAATGATACCGGTTATATCTCCACCTTCCACGGCTTCTGTGTGAACATCCTGCAGGAGGATTCCCATGCGGTGTCCTATCCCAAGAGCTTTCTTGTACTGGATAACAGTGATATCAACGACATGCTGAAGCTGATCTATGAAGAGCGAAATCTGTCTCTCCGTGATATGACCTTCTCCAGGGCCCGGGATATGATTGAAATCCGGAAGCTCAAGACAGAGCCTGAATACTACCGTGATATGATCCACATGGATCTCTCTGTGCTGAGGGAGAAATATCTGAAGGCCACTGACCCTCTGGATATCATCTTTTACGGATATCTGTACCAGGAGAAAAAGGCATTTGCCCTGGATTACAATGATCTGATCAAGTTTTCTCTGTATATTTTCGAGACCCATAAGGACATCTGTCTGAAATGGCAGAAAAGGCTGGAATATATTATGATCGATGAGTTTCAGGACATCGACCCTCTGCAGTATCGCCTGATGGAGGTGCTGTGCGGCTACCACAAAAACCTGTTTGTGGTGGGGGATCCGGATCAGACCATCTATACCTGGCGTGGTGCCAACGTGAAATATCTTATGGAATTTTACAAGCAATTCCCTGACACCAAAACCATCCTTATGATGCAGAATTACCGCTCCACACCACAGATTCTCTCTGCGGTTAATTCCCTGATCGATAAAAATGAATACAGGATCAAAAAGGATCTGATCCCCTCTCTGGCTGATGGAGACAAGCCCCTCTGCCACCATGGTAAGAATACCGCTGCAGAGGCGGAATGGATCGGTAAAAAGATCCGGGAGCTGAACCAGCAGCAGAATGTGCCTCTGAAGGATATCACCATTCTGTATCGGGCCCACTATGTAACCCGGCCCATTGAGGAATATCTCATGAAGGAGAAGATTCCCTACTGTATCTACAGCGGTGTGCAGTTTTTTGACCGACTGGAGATCAAGGATGCCTTATGTTATCTTCGAATGATCGCCTTTCAGGATGATCTGTCCTTCCGCAGGGTGGTGAACACACCAAAAAGAAATATCGGTCAGCGCCGAATGGCATTCCTGGAGGAATATGCCTCAGCCCATTCCCTGACCCTGTATGCTGCTCTGAAGGAGACCCTGGAGCAGGATCTTTTCAAGGGAACCGGAGCTTCGGAATTTGTGGAGCTTATTGAGCACTTTTCCGCCACCTGTGAACATGTTCCCGTAACGGACCTTCTGTCCATGGTCTTAAATAAATCCGGCTATGAAAAAGCCCTCCGGACAGAGGGATCTCAGGAGCGCCTGGATAACCTGGCTGAGCTGAAACAGTCCATCTACGAATACGAGATCAGCTGCGGTGAAGAGGCCACCCTTCCGGACTATCTCCATCATGTGGCCCTCTACACCAATCAGGATGTGGAACAGCAAGGAGATAAGGTGAAGCTGATGACCGTCCATGCCTCCAAGGGTCTGGAATTCCCAAATGTGTTCCTCTGCGGACTCAATGAGGGCATCTTCCCCTCCGGCAAGGTGAAGGACCAGAAGGGAATGGAGGAGGAACGCCGTCTGGCCTTTGTTGCCCTGACCCGTGCAAAACAACGACTGTTTCTCACAGAAGCCCTGGGCCGGAACTTTGACGGTTCTCCCCGGTATCCCTCCAGATTTCTGCTGGATATTGATGCCGATCTTCTGGAGCACACGGCACCGCCGGATGAACAGCTGATCCGTGAAGCCAAAAGCTATATCCGCATTCAGACCAACTGCGCCGCCCCTGCCAATGATGCATTTGCAGCGGGACAGCGAATCCGACACAAGGTGTTTGGCGAGGGCCAGATCCTGCGTCTGGATACAGAAGCCCAGGCTTACGTCATCCGTTTTGACAGACTTGGTACGGAAAGAGAGGTTTCCTTCCGGGCAAAGCTGGAGTCCATCTAAGCAGCTGCGTAGATTTCATGGAAAACTGGGTGTGAATGTAGAAAAACAGGGATACCTTCAAACAATGGATTATGTCAGGGTGGATGACTATGAAAGCAAGACGATTGCG
>JAUNCZ010000074.1 GCA_030526405.1 Lachnospiraceae bacterium
CAACTACACGGGTTTTAAACTCTTGAAAGGTTAAGCCGTGAATAATTCAGGATTATATACAATTTTCAGATAAAAGCAAAGAAAAGATACCACTCACTCAATGGCTGAGATGAATGGTATCTTTCCAGGAATCATTTTCTGCAATCTTTTCTTCCTATCTTATCTTCATATATTTGCTTAAACAAGAAACTTTATACAGCAATGTTAATACTACTTCACCAGCTTCACACTATTTGTATACAGGTATACATTATTGCTGCCAGTGATCTTACAACGATACAACATACCCAGATTGGTATCCTTCATAACCAGGGACATGGACGTTGTCTTCGTTCCGGAAGCACCGCTGTTGTACCAGTTCTTTCCGCCATCCTTACTGTACTGCCACTGGAAGCTGCAGATAGAGGAATTGGATACTGTCAAAGTAAATACCGCTGTTTTTCCTGCCTGATAGGTCACATTCTTCGGCTGTCCTGTCAGGATGGGTGCCCCCTTAAAGATAGCAGTTCTGGTATAGAGAACACTGCCGTCCTTTCCTGTTACCTTGCACCGGTATACATTGGCTGCGTTGGATGGGGCAATATTCACTTTGATGGTGCTGGTTCCGCCACTTAATGTTGGTGTGATGGAGCTTTTCACCCAGGTTTTTCCCCTGTCCTTGCTGTACTGCCACTGATAGGAGGATGCTCCTGTGGCTGTCACTGAGAAGGATGCTGCTTTTCCCTTAGTTACATCCCAGTCCGCAGGCTGTTTGGTGATGGAGAAAGAGATTACCTGCTGTACAGATACTGTATTGGTATAGTGTACGCCACCCTGCTTATCTGTGATTTTACAGCGATACTTATTAGCGGAATTAGAAGTGCTGAGCACAATACTTAAGGCAGCAGTTTTGGCACTGGATGCCGAGCTGTTGTACCAGGTCTTTCCATCTTTACTGTACTGCCACTGGTAGGAGGCAGCATTCTGGGCTGTTACACGATAGGTAATGGTATCACCGATCTTCGCCGAAGCAACAGACTGGGGCTGTGCTGTGATCTTGAATGCATCTACTATCACCTGTTTTACCCATACCGAATCGGTATAGTGGGCTTTTCCAGCCTGATCCGTAAGCTTACAGCGATACTTGTTGGTTTTATTGGAATCGCTGAGCTTCAGGCTTAGAGTACTGGTTTTTGCACTGGCGGCAGAGCTGTTAAACCATTCCTTGCCATCCTTGCTGTACTGCCACTGATAAGAGGATACGTTCTCTGCAGAAACCCTGTAGGATACCGTGTCACCGATTTTAGCAGAGGCGATGGACTGGGGCTGGGAGGTGATGGTGAGAGGTTTTGCAGATGATTTAATGCTGATATTTGAAATTCTCGCATAATCATTGCCCTCGGAAATACTGCCATCCTTTGTATAATAGAAATTCAGAAAATAGTTTCCTACTTCCAGTTCTTTTTTCACTGTCCCGGATTTTTCACCGCTGAGCGACTCCTGTAATAAACAATCTCGACTTTCATCTTCAAATTGTGATTGATAAAGAGAATAAGTAAAAATATCATAACCATATTCTGATGAAATCTTGTAATCAAATTCTACAATTACAGGTTTTTTCAGCATAAATGCAATCGATGCCACTGCCACTGATTTATGAATACTGGAATTAGAAGAAATCAATCCTCCCTCATCTATGATCCATGGATATCCATCCTGATCACTAAAAGAAAGATAAGCAAAAGCGTTTTCATCATAAGAGATTACCTGTAGTCTTCTGTCATTCCAGTTAATCTTTTCATAATGACAATTAGAACATCTTACCTTTTGATAGCCTACATGTCCCTCAATGACTTGAAAACTATGACCTCCCCGTTCTCTTTTCAGTACTGGATAGCCATCACAGGATCCAACAAAGCCTTCAATCTCCATATCTAAATTGTACAGTTCATCCTGGGTACATTTTGTACCATAGTCTGCACTGCCTTCGAAATTATCCAGATACCATAAGTCCTCAACAGTTCCGTCTTCATGGAACTCGCCAATATACTCTCCTGCACAAGGAGCAAGAATAGCATTATATCCCAGTACAGATGAGATTATTCCAATATTATAACCATGGGCGAGATGAGCTCCATCCAGATCGGCAACCAGTCCTGCAGCAATTACTTCACCTGTAATATTACCTGTGTTATAACATTTCTCAATTAAAACATTAGATCTGTATTCATCCGAAAATGAAACGTGAGCAACAATTCCTCCTGCAAATCTTCCTGTAATATTCTGTATATTAAAACAGTTTCTCACATTGGAAGCTTCTCCTCCCAGTATTCCAACAATGCCACCTGCATCAAATCGCGAATCACCTGAAGAATAAATAATACCGTAGTTATCACAGTCTTCAATAATTACGTTATGGGCTCCACCGACAATGCCACCACAGGCTGGAGCACTGTATTCATTTTCGTTATTTGGAGTGAATAAGACAAAGTTTTCACAAGTTGAAATCTGAGATGGATTTTCCAGACTTCCTTTTGCATATCCTGCGATACCGCCCGAATAGCCAGAAGCAGCGTAAATATTACCTGTTACAGCCAGATTTAAAATGCGACTGCCTGCACCAATACACCCAAACAGACCTTTGTAATACTGATCGGATTGATTGTCCAGATAAAGATCACTAATAGTACACTTGTAGCCATTAAACTGACCAATATATGGATATTCGTAGGTTCCAATGGGAGTCCATCTATGCCCACCTAAATCAATGTTGTCTATCAGATTTGCATTGATGGATGTTTTTCTGTTTACTGTAACCTCATTTTGAAACCTCTTTAATTCTGCTCCTGTTCCAATCAAATATGTCCCTGTTTCATCACTCTCAGGTCGTGTCATGGTTTTTCCATCCCATTCCGTGTTAGGAGGTGCATAATATGGAACCGCTGTAGCTGGATTTTCCTGAATTTCCTCCTCATTCTCGGTTTCATATTCTGTGGTTTCATCATACTCAACACTATCCGGCTGTATTACAGTCTGATCTACAGTATCCTCTGATGCCTCTTCACCAGGCTGGCTACTATCCCCTGTATCAGTTTCAGTATCTTTATCTGAAGCCGAATCCTGATCAGTAGATGTATTCTGATCTTCTGTCTGTGTATTTTCAATCTCGGCAGACTCTCCTCTTTCATCCTGATCAAAAAGTTGGCTTTGTTCATCTATCTGATTTCCCGTTTCCAGACTCATCTCTTCCAGATTATCATCAGCGTAAACTGTAGATACATGGGAGAAACATCCTGTTCCTGCCAGCGCAGCTGAAATTGCAATAGCAAGCAGCTTTGTGATAAATCCTTTCCTCATACACCCTTCTCCTTTCTTTCCTTATAATTTCCCACTATTTTCATTCCGAAAAGAAATCATCCTTCGAAATGATGCTATTTTCATCATCTCAGAAATACCTGTTTTCCACATCTGCCAGATGGATAATCTTCTCTATAACGAAACAATCCGTGTAATCTGTTTTTGGGGGCTTTTGACACCCGAATCCTGTTAAATGAAAAAAGCCCTGAAGCTGTGTTTCCACAGAACTTCAGGGCCGGTGTTTAAATACTGATATTTTTATTCATTTTTTACTGTGTGTTTCTTTCTGACTTATGGAAGAAACTTTCCAGATGCCAGATACAGCTGATACCATTCCTCATGGGAAAGACGGATTCTGTCTGCCTCTGCCATTTCCCTCAGATGGGTGGGATTCATGGTCCCTGTGATCACCTGCATATTTGCCGGATGTCTTAGAATCCAGGCAACAGCTATGGCAGATTTTGTTACTCCATACTGTTCTGCCAGCTGGCCAAGGACCTTATTCAGCTCGGGAAACTCAGGATTATCCACGAAGTTACCCTTAAACATACCGTACTGCAGCGGGGACCAGGCCTGGATGGTAATGTCCTGTAAGCGACAGTAATCCAGCAGTCCTCCGTCTCTCATAATCGAGCGCTCTGTAGTCAGATTGTTCATATAGAAGGCCTGATCGATCAGCTGAGACTGCTCCAGAGAAAGCTGCAGCTGATTAATCTTCAGGGGCTGCTTCACATACTTTTTCAGCAGTTCCAGCTGCATAATGGTGGTATTGCTCACACCAAAGTAACGGACCTTTCCAGCCGCCTCCAGCTGGTCAAATGCTGCCGCCACCTCTTCCGGGTCAAAAAGCAGATCCGGCCTGTGCAGAAGCAGTGTATCCAGGTAATCCATCTGCAGTCGCTCCAGAATTCCGTCCACACACTCGATAATGTAGTCTTTTCTCCAGTCAAAGGTCATTCTCTCAAATCGAAGACCACACTTTGACTGCACAATAAGGTCCTCACGATTGATATTTGTAAGACGAAGTGCATCACCAAAGCGTTTTTCTGCCTCTCCGTCTCCGTAGCAGGTGGCATGATCCACGTAATTGATACCAAGCTCTGCTGCCGTTTCGATCATACCGGCCGCTTCCTCCACAGAAAGTGTAGGCATGCGCATACATCCCAAAATAAAGCGGGAAGCATGCTCAGGACCATTTGCTATGTGGATTGTTTGCATAATCATATTCTCCTTTTTTCCTATATCATTTGAAAACAGTTTCCAGATGATTATAGCATTAATCCTGTTTCTTCACATCATCATCTTACTTCACCAGCTTCACCGTATTGGTATACAGGTATACATTATTGTTTCCTGTGATCTTGCAGCGATACACCATTGTCAGATTGGCTGACTTCATGGTAAGGGATAAAGCTTTGGTTTTTGCACCGGAAGCAGTGCTGTTATACCAGGTCTTTCCGCCGTCCTTGCTGTACTGCCACTGGAAACTGCAGACAGAGGCATTGGATACTGTTGCGGTAAATACCGCCGTTTTTCCTGCCTGATAAGTCACATTATTTGGCTGTCCGGTAACGATCGGTGCTCCCTTGAAGATAGCAGTTCTTGTGTAGAGAACTGTTCCATCCTTGCCTGTAACCTTGCAGCGGTATACATTTGCTGCATTGGATGGGGCAATATTGACCTTAATGGTGCTGGTTCCATTATTCAGTGTAGGTGTAATGGAACTTTTCACCCAGTTTTTCCCTCTGTCCTTACTGTACTGCCACTGATAAGAGGCTGCCTCTGTGGCTGTTACAGAGAAGGATGCGGCTTTTCCTTTCGTCACATCCCAGTCAGCTGGCTGACTTGTGATGGCGAAGCTGATAACCTGCTGCACATAGACTGTGCTTGAGTAGTGAACGACACCCTTATCATCTGTAATCCTGCATCGATACCTGTTCGCTTTATTGGATGCACTCAGAGTTACCGTCATTGTACTGGTTTTTGCAGAAGGGATGGAACTGTTAAACCATTCCTTTCCATCCTTGCTGTACTGCCACTGATAAGTGGAAGCATGCTGGGCTGTAACACTGTAGGAAATCACATCACCGATCTTTGCAGAAGCAACAGACTGAGGCTGAGCTGTGATCTTGAATCCATCGTAGATTACCTGCTTCACCGAAGCTGCCTCCGTATAATGAACCTCTCCGAAATAATCCGTTAACTTACAACGATATCTGTTTGCTTTATTGGATTCACTTAATGTCAGATTCAGTGTATCTGTTTTTGCGCTGGAAGCAGTACTGTTGTACCAGGTTTTGCCATCCTTGCTGTACTGCCACTGGTAGGAGGCAACATTGGATGCATTTACCCCATAAGAAATTGCCTGTCCGATTTTTGCTGATTCTACAGACTGGGGCTGGGCATTGATCTTCAGACCCTGCGATGGTTTAATTGAAATATTGGTAATCTTACAATAGTCTCCGTCACAGGCCGCATCCCGTTTCTTATAATACGTCAGATAGAAGAAATAGTCACCAGGCTCAAGCTGCTCCGTAAATCGTCCTGTTTTCCTTCCTGTATAGGTTTCACTAATCAGATATCGCAGAATTTCCCCCTGATCTAAGGGGTGAAACAGTTCAACCGTGAAGAGATCCATATCCTCTTCCGCATTCAGATCGTAATCAAACTGGAAGACAGCGTCTTCAGTAACTGAAAATGAAAAATCGGTGTTGGATGCTGTGGTTATGGTTTCTGCATTTCCGTTTTTCAATCCTCCATTAATAATCTGCCATGGATAATCCCCCTCATAGATCGGTTCGGAGACAGATATGGAATCAACAACATCTTCATCATAATCCACAACTCTCAGCCGCTCATCGTTCCACAATACCTGCAGAGCACCACAGTTCTTACAATAGCCGGTCTTATAACCGATACGCTCCTCATAAGCATCTACAGAGTGAGCAGTCTTTCTCTCAAACTGTAAGGCAGGCGTATCATTGCACACAGAGTAAAAACCATCTATTTTGATAGAATTGCAAAGCTCCTCCATGGTGCAGTAGGTTCCGCAGAATACAGATCCTGAGAAGGAGTTGGTATACCATAAATGATCATTTTCCGAGCCTTTATAGGTATCATTAGCGCATGGATTCAGAATAGCGCCTGCATTGCTCCTGTAAGTGATGTTGCCCGTATTATACCCGTGATATAAGGATGAATAATTAAGTTGACCCACCAGACCAGCCACGTAATGATCACCTTTTATATCGCCTGTATTATAACAATTCTCCACTGCACTTCCATAAAAATAAATTAAACCAATAATTCCACCTGCATCATATCCGGTTATATTTCCTCTGTTTACACAGTAATCAATCCAGGTATAGTCCACATAACCTGCAATTCCTCCTGCTTCACCTTTACCATTCGTCGTGATTGTACCGTAATTGATACAGGAATCAATTTCAAGACTTCTCGCACCTCCTACGATACCACCGCAACAGGCTATGCTATTGGAATCGTTAATTGTAATATCTACATAATTGATGCAATTATTTATTGTTCCCGCAGGTGTATCATCTTCAGCCCATACCCAACCGACAATTCCACCTGCTGTTGCATTCGCAGATGTAATACTTCCATCTACGGTGAGGTTTTCAATGATACCACCTTCTGTTAAGAAACCAAATAAACCTACAGAATTGTACTTATCTGCCGTATTATTGATATACAGATTATAGATCCTGTAACCATTGCCATTGAAGGATCCTGTATACCATACATCCAGGGTACCAATTGGAGTCCAGGGATGATTACCCAGATTGATATCTGCTGTCAGTATACCTTTGATGGAAGTACGTCCCCTCTCATTTACCTCATTCCGGAACCAGTTCAGCTGAGCTCCATTTCCAATCAAATATTCGCCACTGGCATTCATGGAAGGTTCAGACATGGATATCCCATCCCAGTCAGAATAATCCGTTGCCATCAAAGCAGCTGCTTCTGCTTCATCTTCCATTTCCGTGTCCTGATCCATCTCCTTGGTAAATTCATCCGATGGCTGTTCCGGTTCGTTGTCACCCTCTGCGCTGTCGCTCTCCTCCGGATCAGCAGAAGGAACTGTTACTATGCTTCCCTCTGGCACATCCTGTTCAGAAGCAGTTTCCTGATTGTCACTAAGATCACCCTCTGTCTGAACAGCATCAGAATCCGCTTCCTGAAGCGCCCCATCCGCCTGCACAGGTTCAGAGATTTCCCCCTCCTGGCTGATCTCTGTCTCCGGCTCCTCAGCATGGACAGGGGATACACAGGTTAAACAGCCTGTTCCTGCCAGAGCAGCGGATACTGTAATGGCAAGCAGTTTGTTTATGAATCCTTTCCTCATAGACCATTCTCCTTTCTTTCTGATTTTAAAGATCCTATTATAATAGTACTATTGTCTCAGAAAAGGAGATTTTCCACATCTGCCAGATGGCATATCTGTACTTGTATGTCCAATACAACTATGAGAAACACCTACCCTGAAGCCTGTGTATTTCACAGGGCTTCTGAGCAGGTGCTTTTTATATCCTTGATTATTCTATTTCATTTTTACAAGAAACTTATATAAAATTCAGGGAACACTGGCAAACAGCTTCGCCACTTATTCATGAACCACTTCAGGCAAACTGGCTTTTCCACTTCTCGATTTTCTCAAAATCAAGACCACTGATGGCAGTTTCCCATTCTTCGTTCAGTCGTTGTTCAAGTGAATCGGGAATATCCTCTCTGCCCATGCATTCGAATGAATAGTTCTCATTCATCTGGATGGCCCGATGGTCAATGGCAATAATAATAGCTCTGCAACCGTGCTGCAGTGCAAAAATACCCCCGTGTAAACGATTTCCAACATAATCTGTGCCTGGCACATTTAACACTGCATCGTATCCGGCAACATTGGGAGTGATAACTGTTATTCTTTCCGACTGTGTCAAGGAATGAAGATACTCCAGATCTTTATAACACTGGGGCCAGAAATATACTTCTGAATAATTCTTGAGAAGTATATCTATCATGGCCGTATCATTCTTTTCATCTCGATTGTAATAGGTCAGTGTAAAAACAACACGTTCTCCTTTTTTTGCAGGAATCCTGCTACAGTGCTCCGGAGTAAGTCCCCATAATGTAGGACATCCTGTATTCTCAGCCTTGAATCCTAGACTTTCAAGAAACTCCTTTGTTCTTTCATCCCTGACACTATGAACATAGTCATGGCTTAGCACCTTATTGAACAGTGCACGGGTATACCAGTTCACCTTTTTGCTGTTCATTCCGATACCGGCACCTAAACAAACAGTCCCTTTAGCCAGTCCGCAATTGAACAGATTTATATTCCAGTTAGGAAGAGGACGAAGCATATTTGTATAGAGAGCATTGGTGCCGCACAAAAACTTATAGTCTGCGTTGTTGAAAACACTGAGGCGTTTTTTATAAAGGAAAGCCTGCAGTGGAGTATACAGAGGTGTATGGGATGCCAGTCGCATCACGTAATTATCCAGGAACAGACTCTTCCAGTTTTTCTGGATTGAAAGATTGATAATTTCATCCCCCTGATTCACTGAGCCGATTGATGTATCTAATAAAAGAATATTGTTCATGATAGTTTCCCTTCCTTGAATTCAAGTCGACGCTTGCGGAACCCTGGCCCGCGATTCTGGTCAGCTTTAGCTGACATCGACTGAGATAAAGACAGTTCAAGTACTATGGGAAACCATCAGTAAACAATATCCCGATATTTTCAATAATTCAATTATCCTTGCTTCCCTTCAGATACTTCTTAATACTATCTTTTTTTATGAGCCCGATCACTGCTAATACAGCAACAATTAAATATCGGACAACATATCCATTATAGCATAAAAGCATCAATCCGGAAAACAGAATTAAGGCAACTACTGATACAAAAATCCTGTCTGCTTTCCATATTTTTTTGCCATTCATGTGCTTTTTACAAACCATTCGCATGGTAATATAATGCAGCACAGTAAAAATCAGATAACAGAACAGAGTTGTATAGCCTGCAGCAATGTATCCGTATCTTTCAATAAAAATACGATTCAGAACTACATTCAGAGCTGCTGTTCCAATTGAACTGAGGGCGGTATAATGATTCTCCTCAAAATAAAACTCAATGTTGATAAACTGCTGGCTGATGAACAGAAGACATGCACTGCAGGCCACCGGTGGCACGATCCAGATTGCATTGTGATATGCCTTGGCTGCCAAAATGGTCATTGCTTCAGGTGCAAGGGCAATCAGCACTGCATTCAGCCCCATCACAAAAAGCATCAGGGAAAATGTCACCTGGTGAATTCCCTCAGTATCATCCTTCTTAAGCTTTCTGTATTTCCATGGCACAATTGAATGATTGATCGCATGGTTTAACATAGTAAGAAGCATTGCAGCAGAATAGGACACAGAATAGATGCCAGCCTCTCCAGATCCACACATGGAATTGATCATCAGTCGATCTGAATGATTCAGAATAATCTGGGACAGGTAATAGGGAACAAGGGGTATATTATTCCTTAATCCATAGACCCAGTAAACCCTGGAAAATAGTTTTTTTCCTTTTTTCAAAATCAGAACAAATACTGGAATTCCAAGAAATACCTCAATCAGGATCTTGCTGCCTATAACAGCAATACTTTTATCCTGAAAGAAAGAAAGGGACAGCAATGCAATTACAGGTGTTCCCACAGACAGAATGACGGTACCCGCCACAACGATCCTGTAATTATAATCGTACCGCTCTTTTCCCATCCAGAAGAAGTACGGTGTTTTTACAACAAGATGCAGAAACATA
>JAUNCZ010000018.1 GCA_030526405.1 Lachnospiraceae bacterium
CAAAAGCTATCCATGGGACAATGAAAGAATCTTTGAATAAGGTACCGGCAACTGTTGGCCGTCTTGTTAAGCAAACAGGAGCTGATACGACACTGAAGAATGCAAAAAGAGACAGAGCATACTTTGCTTGGGTATGTAAAGGTGACACATGTCCCTATTGCCTGATGATGGCAGCCATTGGATGGCAGAAGGCAGGAAAGAAGACCTTGCAAGGAGGACATGCTGATCACATACATGCTCATTGTGATTGCCAGTATATGGTAGATTTCAAAGGGGATTTGGAGATACCTGGGTATGATCCGGAGAAGATTCGTGATGAGATCATGCAGATCGTTGATCCGGATGGAGAGAAGTATGGTCATTTTGATGATTTCCTTGATTATCATGGGCGTTATTCTGTTGGGCTGGAGAAGAGGGATAAAAGTGATTTGAATCTTATTCGAATCATGAAAATGTACGATAACAGAAAACCTATATCACTATCAAGAATACACGTAAACAAAGATGATCAATTATGGAAAAACCTTCAAAATGTAAAGCCTTATAAAAATTATGAGGATTTTGCAATTCACGGTGATTCTGTTAGCTCTAAAGTTCTATATGAAACCACATCAGGTGAAACCACCTATTATAATGCATCTGAATATGCAGACATGATACTAAGCGATCCATCATATAACGGTGGAAATATACGATTATTATCCTGTGGAATGGGTGCTGAATCAACAAATTTTGCACAGGAATTATCTAATATTCTAGGCAAAGAAGTTATAGCTGCAACGGAAACTCTTTGGACTAATGAAAAAGGAGAGTTATTTATTTCTGATAGCGATATTCTTGCAGAAATGTGGTATAATGGGATCGAGGTAAAGGAAACAGGATACTGGCGAAAATTTCGTCCGATTGGAAAAGGTGATTAAATGAAAAGTCTTTGTCAATTTGAAGAGTATGGTAAAGGAATGGGATTCCCGAGTATAAAAAGTATGTTTTCTGCAGAGCCATATTATGGAAAGGAAAAAGTTGTTGAGTATCTGAAAAACGGAAGAAAAACATTTTCTGCGACAAGCGTTCCATATGATTTTTTTACTGGTGATCGAATTCCTATTGAAAAATGTGGAATGACAGATGGAGAGTACTCATGGATGAGTTCACTTTACTATTATGTTGAAAAATATAATTTAAAAATGCCTGCAGATTTTATGAAAAAAGTAATAGGTTAAAAGCACCGGGAAACCGGTGCTTTTATATTGCTTAAAAGAATTTAGAGACAGATTTGTTTCTGTTTTAAATTGGCAACTCGTGCCTTAAACGAGGAAATTTACTCTCAAGGAGGGCATAGCCATGGCAGATAATAATGGCGGAGCTGCAGGAGCAGCAGGATCCGGAGCAAATTCCGGAGTGAAAACATTTACCCAGGATGAGGTAAACAGAATGATCAGCTCAAGAGTCAATGAGGAAAAGGCTAAGTATGCTGATTATGATACCTTAAAAGATAAAGCTGGGAAGTATGATCAGTATGTAGAGAACGGTAAGTCAGAGCTCCAGAAGGCCAATGAGAGAGCTGACAGCCTTCAGAGACAGATTGATCAGCTGACAAAGGAGAAGGGGGCACAGTCTGCAAGAGATAAGGTGTCTGCAGAACTTAATGTCCCGGTTAATCTTTTGACAGGGGATACTGAGGAAGAATGCAGAAAGCAGGCGGAGGCCATTCTTGCATTTGCTAAACCTCAGGGCGGATACCCTGGTCCGAAAAAAGTAAATAATAACAATGCTAACAGAGGATCTTCCGCTGCAGATGCGTCTGATGAGAAAGAGGCGTATAGAGTGGCAGCAAGACAGATCTTCGGAGGAGGAGAATAATGCCAGGATTAATAACAGAAAGCTTTGAGCTTCCGAATAACATTTCACAGGGTATTTTTAAGAAGGCGCAGACAGGTTCTGCTCTGGCCAGACTTTCTGGTTCTAAGCCACAGAAATTTGGAACACATCAGGCATGGGTTCTTACAGGAGAGCCACGAGCAGAATTTGTAGGAGAGGCAGCAGCTGCAAGCCCAACACCTACTACTTATGCACCAAAACCAATCAACCCGCTTAAAGCACAGGTAACTGTCCGCTACTCAGAGGAGGTTAGAATGGCAGATGAGGATGTACAGATTGGCGTTCTTCAGGATATGGGGGATAACTGCGGAATTGCACTTGGAAGAGCTCTTGATCTTGCAGCTATTCACAAAATTAACCCGCTTACAGGAGTTACATCTTCTCTCATCGATAAGGGTATGATTGACTGCGATCATTCAGTTGTGCTGGCAAATGGTAAGTATGATGAGCTGGTTGAGGCTGGAGCTTCTGCTATCATTGCATCTGGGTATGCTAATACAGGTATTGCAATGGATCCAGCGTTATCATTTGGAATTGCCACACAGAGGGATGGTGATAGTAAGCATCTGTATCCTGGGATTGGATTTGGCCAGGGCCTTACATCTTTCCAGGGAATAAATACAGCTGTTTCAGACACAGTATCGGGTTCAAAAGAGCTTGCTGTTAAAGGTAATCTTATCGGCGTAATCGGCCAGTTCGATGCATTCCGCTGGGGAGTGCAGCGGGCAATTAATGTGGAGTTGGTTGAGTATGGAGATCCGGATGGGCTTGGAGATCTTAAGAGAATGGGACAGATCGCTCTTAAGGCTACAATTATCTATGGAATCGGAATTATGGCAGATGACGCATTCTGCAAACTTATGAAAGCGTGATTATATGAGATATATGTATAAAGCCACAGGGCTAATTGTGGAGTCAAAAAAGGAGCTGGATTCGGCTCTTCTGATTCCAATCGATGATAAGTATGCTCCGGAATCTGATCTGCAGATTCCGGAGTTTTCTTCTTCTTCGGACCCAGAAAAACAGACAGAATCAGAAGATGCTAACGCTGATCAGAGCGAGGATCCTGCAGATATAGAGAAAAAAAGTCAGGAACCAGAACAGAAAAAGGCTCCCGTAAAGAAAACTGCAGTCAGAAAAACAGCTGCTGTGAAGAAATAAGGTGATCCCCAATGGCTTATGCTACAGTAGAAGATTTAAGGAGAAGATCCAGAAGAGCTATATCTGCAGATGAAGAGGCTTTATATGAGACGGCTCTGGAGGATGTTGCTGTGCTAATCGATCAGGTGAATGAGCATGCCAGCATAGAAGCTAAGAGGATTGTATCCTGCAAGGTTGTGCTGAGAGCTATATCAGAAGATGTGGATTCCGGAATACCTGCAGGAGCTACCCAGGGAAGCATGTCCGGAATGGGCTATGCGCAATCCTGGACTATATCCTGTGGATCTGTCGGTGAGATGTATCTCACAAAAGTTGAAAAGCAGATGCTTGGGATCAAAGGGAAAATAGGCTCTGTGAGCCTTCTGGAGGCTGCTACATGAAAGGTATTAAAGTTATACTTTACGAACCAGTACAGGTTGGTATTAATCCTATTGGAGAGCCTATATGTGAAGAAAGACCTGTAGAAGTTGAGAATGTGCTTGTAGGACAACCTACAGAGCAGGATGTCAAGGAGAGCCTTGATCTGTATGGAAAAAAGGCTGTTTACTGCCTGGGAATACCGAAAAAAGACTATCACAAGTGGGAGGCAGGAAGTCGTGTGGAATTCTTCGGAGAGGCTTTCCGGATCATAGGAAAGCCAATTAAAGGAATTGAGCAGCTTGTGCCTGGACCATGGAATCTTAGAGTGAGGGTGGAATCATATGTCTGATATAAAGATTGAGCTGAATGAGGAAGGTATCAGACAGATGCTGCAGTCTCCTCAGATGAAGAGAGTTGTCCAGAGCAGGGCCTCTGAGATTGCTGGAAGGCTTGGAGAAGGTTACTCTGCTAAAACGAAGGTGGTAAAAGACAGGTATTCTGCAGTTGTATCTGCAGAGTCTTTTGAGGCAAAGCTTGATAATAACAAGCATAATACAATTCTTAAAGCTTTACGATCATGAAAATTATTGAAGAAATTGTTAAGGAGCATCTGGAGAGGCATCTGGATGTTCCGGTAAAAGTAAAAAAAGACGTATCACTGGAACGCTACTGTTTGATCGAGAGAACCGGCGGAGGGGAAGAGGAATATATCCCCTCCGCCGTTATTGCTATACAGAGCTATGGATCATCTATGTATGATGCAGCCACTCTCAATGAATTTGTGAAGGCTGCCATGAAAAAGCTCATATCAAATAACGCGATCGCGTTATCTGAACTGAACTCAGATTATCATTATCCGGATCTTGAGATCAAAAAAGAGCGTTACCAGGCTGTATACAATATAAAATATTATCAGGAGGATTAACATGGGCGAATTTGTTACAAATGTAGATAATGTAACTGCCACTAAGCCGGAGATTGGTGGGGCTGTTAGAACAGCTCCATATGGTACACCACTGCCTACAGATGCCACATCTGAGCTTGATCAGGCATTTGTTACACTGGGTTATATTACCACTGATGGATTTACAAACTCGAATCCAATCGAATCTGCATCTGTTAAGGCTTGGGGAGGAGATACAATCTTTAATGGGGAAACTGGAAGATCTGATGCATTCAAAGCTAAATTTGCAGAATATAAGAATGCTGCAGTTGCTAAGGTGGTGTATGGAGAGGACAATGTGGAAGTTAATACGGACGGATCCATTAAGGCAATACATGCGAATTGCGAGGAACATGAAAAGAGAAGCTGGGTGATTGATGAGATCCTCAGCAATGGAGATAAGTCAAGGACTGTAATCGCAAACGGTACAGTAACCGGCCTGGGTGATATCAACCATAAAGAGGGTGAACCTCTTGCATATGAAACTACTATATCTGCCCTGCCGGATGAGAAGCATAAGAATAAAAATGGAACTCCTGATACACATGTCACATATTTCGCTTAGTAGAAAGAAAAGAGGTAAACAATGGATAATCAGATGAATACAGGGATTGAACAGACAGCAGTTGCTGTACAGACTACAGATTACAATGAGTTTGTAAGATCTGGAACAACATCAAGCGGATTCCGCTTTGTGATCGATGTCAGAAATATTACTGACATGAGAACGATCAGACATCTTGGAGCAATGTTTGCTCCAGGAATTACGGAGGGGCAGGTTATCTACAGCTCAATGAACTACTACGAGATTATCATGGGACGTCCTCAGATGGATAAACTGGAGGATCATATCCGTAGTCAGAACGCAGGATTCTGTTCCTTCCAGGATTTTGAGAGAGAGGTAACTGAGATCATCAGCATGGTGAATCCTGTAAAAAACTGACAACTCTCGCTCGAATGATCGCAATCGGTGAAGATGAGCTTATCTGTGATATGGCGGAGACGTATGGCATCTATAGCTATGCATCTCTGCCTCTTTTGACTTATGCCACTCTTGCATCTGGACTTAGGCCAGGAAGCAGGATCCGCCAAAAGATGGATGGAGAGCCTTTATCAGAGCTGTACATCCTTTCTATGATCTTTGACAGGATCGGAAGCATATTCTGGTCCGGAGAAGGTGATCCACCAAAAAGGCTGACAGATCTGTTTGATGGAAAGATGGATGAAACAAGTGGAAATAGCGGAAAGAAGATCTTCTCATCACCTGAAGAATTTGAGCGAGAGTGGGAAGGTGGTTAAATGGCTGGTACTGAACTTGCGAAAGCGTACGTCCCTATAGTCCCTTCAGCGAAGGGAATAAAGGGAAGCATAAAAAGCATACTTTCAGGTGAAGCATCATCTGCAGGTACAGCTGCAGGTACATCCATAGCCGGAAGTATTGCTGGTGCTATAACTAAAGGATTAGCTGCAGCAGGAATTGGTGCCTCTATTAAGGCGTCTTTGGATGCTGGAGGTGCTATACAGCAGTCTTTTGGTGGATTAGATACATTGTATGGATCTGCATCAGAGGCTGCAAAAAATTATTCTCAAGAGGCTTATAAGGCTGGAATTTCGGCAAACAGCTATGCAGAGCAGGCTGTGTCATTTGGAGCTGCTTTGAAGTCTGCATTTGATGGGGATGTAAAGAAGGCAGCTGAATCAGCCAATACAGCAATATTGGACATGACTGATAACGCTGCCAAGATGGGAACACCTATTGAAAACATACAGAATGCTTATCAGGGTTTTGCTAAGCAGAATTACACCATGCTCGATAACCTTAAGCTTGGATATGGCGGAACAAAAGCAGAGATGGAGAGGCTTCTGGCGGATGCAGAAAAGCTATCCGGAAAGAAGTACAACCTGGATAATCTTGGTGATGTGTATGATGCAATACATGTCATACAGGAGGATTTGGGGCTCACCGGAGTGGCAGCAGCTGAGGCAGAAGGCACATTCACTGGATCGTTTGGAGCTATGAAGGCGGCAGCAGAGAACCTTCTGGCGTCTCTTTCTGCTTCTGAGATGGACGTAGGCCCTCAGATGAGTGCTCTTGTCAGCACGGCGGAGCATTTCTTCCTGGGCAATTTCGTTCCAATGATTGGAAGGATTGCTGCATCACTTCCTGATGCAGCTTCCACAATGATAAAGACTGCAGGTCCGATCATTGAGAGAGAAGCCACAGGATTGGTAAAAAAAGTAACGGAAAAATTCGGAAATGGAGCCTGGGAGAAGATGCTGCAAAGCGGATCCGCGTTTGCAGATAAATTTATCACAGGAATTTCTGTGAAGATTCCGGATTTTCTTACCAGCGGAACGGAGCTGGTAAACAATACGGTAACAGGAATATTGAATTCCGTGCCGGTAATCACAGGAACAGGAATCAGCGTAGCCAGTACATTTATAAAGGCTGTAACTGACAATGTTCCTAATTTTTTGTCTGCAGGAAGCTCTGTAATTAAGAATTTTGCAGAAGGAATCAAGAATAATGTGCCGGTTATCCTGGAACAGGGAGCCGGTCTTGTGACGGATCTGATTGATGGAGTGGGAGAAAACATTCCGTTGATCATTGCAAACGGTGCAGATCTGATCAATTTCCTGTCTAACGGAATACTGGAAGGAATACCTGAATTAACAGGAGCTGCAGCAGAAATCATAGGATCAGTTTCTGGAGTTGTTCTGGAGAACGTTCCGGAGCTTGTAACTGCAGGATTTTCAATTGTTGAGAATATTGCATCTGGAATTCTTGAAAATGCGCCGGTTATCCTGGATCAGGGAGCCGGTCTTGTTATGGATCTGATTGATGGAATAGGAGAAAACATTCCTGTTCTGATTGGTGGCGGAACTGAGATGTTAAATGGAGTTGTTTCTGGAATTGTGGAGGAAATTCCTACGATCACAGGAACAGCAGTTACTATTGTTGGAAATCTATTGGTTACGCTGCTTGAAAATGCGCCTACTCTGATCACTGCAGGATGCTCACTTGTAACAAATCTTGCTGTAGGCCTGATAAATCAGGCTCCATCAATTCTGCAGCAGGGAGCGCATCTTGTTATCAAACTTGTAAATGGAATCATAAGCAACTTCCCATCAATCGTATCATCTGCAGCAGCAGGAGTTGCAAAGTTTTGTGCTACAGTTCTTCAGAATCTCCCATCTGTATTGCAGAGTGGAATTAGTATAATTGCAAGGCTTGCATCTGGATTGATACAGGCAATTCCACAGATCCCTGGAGCATGTATGCAGGCAGTCAGATCTGTCATAACTGCATTCAAAGGTTATGATTGGGCATCTATTGGATTAAACATCATAACCGGAGTTGCAAGTGGCATTACCGGTGCAATCGGTACAATTGCCGAGGCTGCAAGGAGCGCAGCTCAGAGCGCGCTGACGGCTGCAAAGAATTTTCTCGGTATTAAATCACCATCAAGACGATTCAAGGCAGAGGTAGGAGCCATGATTCCTCCTGGATTGGCAGAAGGTGTTTTAGAGAACAAATCTGTATTCCTTAATGCGATCACATCTGTATGCGATGAATCACGTAAGGTTGTCAATATTGATGACTACAGGAAATTCAGGAAAGCAGAAGGATATGCAAGCTTTTATAATCCAAACAGCCGCATAGAGCAGCTGCTTGAGATAATTGCTTACAAAGATAATTCTGTGATTATCGGGAACAAAGAATTTAGGCGCACGCTTTATGATCTGGAGGTGGCATTTGTGTCATGAGGATAAATTGCAGATATGTTAACTCCCAGGGGGCAATTGTTGACTTCCTGGGAGAAAAATCCAGGGTTACAGCTGGCAATCTCCATGGTAGGACATGGAAACCAGCTGTTACAGCTGGAACGATTGGGGAAACAGTAAATTATTGGAAAAAGGAAGCGTATTCCATCACTTTAACTGTAACCTTCAGGGGATCCAGAACAGAGAGGCTCAGGGAGATTGATAGAGCACAGGATTGCTTTGAGTATGACATTTTGCACAATGCTCCTGGAACTCTTTACTACGGAGATTGGTTCTGCAGATGCTTTATTACATCTGCAGAATACTCTGCAGGAGATCTTCCAACATGGATAGATGAGAAAATTAATGTGTATGTGCCTGCAGCCACATGGTGGCATATACAGACATACAGGATAGTAAAACAGGTGGATAGCGGTATTTCTACAGCTTATCCAACTATATATCCTTTTACTTATGAAATTGATAAAAAGGAAGCTGTTTTTGAAAATGAGCATTTTACTGATACAGATTGCAGGATGATCATATACGGGCCTGCAAATAATGTAAACATCACAATATCAGGAACGGTTTATAAAGTTGATCATCAGATTTTGGAACGAGAATATCTGGTTATCGACACGAGAGACAAGCTGCTTCCTGAGGAGCACTGTTACCTGGTAAGATCTGATGGATCCAAGGTTAATTGTTACAACGACAGGAAAACGGATATCATGCAGAAGCTTCCATCCGGAAGCATATCAGTGAACTATTCCAGAGATTACACAGTGGAGCTGCAGCTTTTACATGGGAGGAGTGAGCCACGATGGTACCAATAACATTATTTGACTCAGAATTCCGTGAGATTGGACCTGCTTTAGTCTCATGCGATATTGAGACTGGAGACAGCTCCGCCATGAACGACATGGAGATCAAAAGTCCTGTTGATGCATATGGAATATGTATCCTTGGAACAGATGCTGGAGGGATCATTGAATATATTGATGCCGTATCCGGATCTGTTCCGGAAAAGAGAGGATACAGCTGGAGAGGGTTGCTGCAGATGGCTGTTCTGCAGCCCCCTGCCGGCAGTGATTATCTTAAGATTTCCAATATGGACCTTAATAGAGCCCTTGAGCACGTGCTTGGAAACGTGCTTGGAGGGCTTTTTGTCGTTCCAAACGAAGAATATGGAGTTACTGTCAGATCTTATCAGTTTGACCTGTACACGGACGCACTGACAGGTCTGACAGAACTCTGCAGATCTGTAGGAGCTCGTCTGCACATACATGCGGAAAAGTCTTCTAATCAGAAAAAAATACTGATTGTGGCAGAAGCAAAGCCAATAAGAACCTATGAAGAAGAATTCGCGGAGACGTCTGCCATGCAGCTGGAATTTACTAAGGATGGGATGGGATATAACCATATGATCTGTATGGGGAAAGGAGAGCTGCAGAATCGTTTGCGTGTAGATCTGTATCTGCAGCAGGATGGAACCTTTGGCAGCCAGCAGCATTACTATGGAATTAATGAGAGACAATATTATTATGATGATAATAATGCTGATACCGTGGAGAAGCTGCGTGCAGATGGATTGAAAAAATTTACTGAAATATGCCCATCAAAGATTCTAAAGGTCAAGAGAGCACCTGAAGAATTGGAGGTTGGAGATATTGTGAGAGGTGTCTATGCTGCTGAGGGTATCACTGTAGAGGCACCGATTAGTAAGATCATATATAGGGTTACAGGGGATGTTGTAACTAAGGAATATGGAGTAAAGGAGTAAAGGAGTGATGGTATGGCCAATTTAATTATAGGAGACGGTCAGATCCGGAGTGCTGCCAATGATGCAGCTATTTTTACCCAGGTGTTTGGAGATGGAGTTGGAATCAGCTCCGGAGGCCTGCAGGCAACGACTCCAGACAATAATACAGTAAGACTTTCCAGTGGACTGTGCGTATGCGAAGGGAGAGTTATCACTGTAGACACATATGAAGACTTTGCGATTCCTTCTACATATGAAGGAGGAGATGAGGTTTTTTATGTCGGGTTCCGTATATACAAGGACGGATTCGGAGATAAAGTAGAAAAATACGTAGGTGCAGTTAATCCAGAAAGAGGATCCCTTTTATCTGGAGATACAGATATGTATGCGATTTTGTACAAGGTACCTGTGTCCGGGATTAATATTGGTGTTCCGGAGCTTCTTTGTGATGTTATCAATATACACAGGGGTAAAGAAAAAAAGAGCATGATACAGGAGATACATACAAAAGTTGTTACTACGAGATCAACAGTTTCTTCAGTTCTTTGGTATACAGATAATGAGATTATGGATATTCTTGGCGTACAATTAACTGATAGCCAGTTGATGGGAAAAGTTGTGGTAACGGCTATGAATGGCCATTATGAAGCGAGAAACGAGTCTCCAATGTGTATTGAGAGGCGTGTGCCTGATCCGGTAAAGGATCCAAAACAGACTTATCAGAAAGGATTCTGGGCACATTTCAACAAAGAATTTCAAGGATCTGTCAGGCTTACCTGCCTGATCAGCGCGAAGGTGTGAACTAAATGAATGGTTATGATTTTGAAATGTTCCAGGGCGGAAACGATCCGATTAGAATCGATGCAGCAGTAGATCTGTCTGCTTGCATTGACTTCCACGCCGGATTGTATGGCAGCTCCGGATCTGAATTGATGCACTGGTCAAAAGATGATGTCGATATTAATGGCAGCATCGCAATCCTACGAGTATCTCAAGAAAAATCTGCAGATCTCCCAGAGGGTACAATTTACCTGGAATGTGCATCTGTTAATAGCAGCGGAAGGAAGATACCGCATGAAAGAAAAAAAGGCTACGTGCATAAGAGATTCGACAAGCACGTGCTTCTTGAGGAGGCTTTAATAGATGAATACGAATAATCGAGATATTGCTGTTGAATGTGGGCCAGAGAGAAAAGGCCCTGGAATCTTTGACGAAGTAGAGCAGTTAAAGCAGCTCATCGAAAAGCAGCCATCAGGATCTACTGCTCTTAGAAGTTTTGGAGCTGTTGGAGACGGTGTTGCGGATGACACAGCTGCCATCAAAGCTGCTCTTGCCTCAGGCAAGGATATCTATATTGAACCTGGAGTGTACAAATTTTCTCAAACGTTAACAATACAATCAGGTGTACGGATTACAGGCTCCGGAGAATCTTCAATTCTTCTTCTGTCTGAGAATTGTAATCTGGACAACATGGAATGGAGGCCTGATCAGCCAGGAAAGACTGATCAGAAGGTATATATAAAAACGGATCCTGGTTCAGATTCTATAATTCTTGAAAATTTTACTATTTGTGGATCAGGATCGTTAATCGGCTCAAAAAATACGGCATTAAGGATTTCTGGAAGAAATCACAGGCTTGTAAATCTTAAAGTGCATGACATTGATTATATGAACGGGAAGTCATATGAGGGTGGATATGGTGTACATATTTTTTGCGCAGAAAACATACATGTTGAAAACTGCCACATGTATAGATGTGGCTATGAAGCTATTGGTGTGGAATCTTCAACTTGTGTCACAATAAATGTAGGAAGTTATCACGATTGCATCGCGGTTCCTGTACAGATCCATCGAGATAGCTCTTGCGTATATCTTAACGGGGTTAAATCATTTAGAGGTGACGATAAAACAAAAACAGGAAGTTTTTCAATGCACGGAATTGATTCACATCCTATCAACGGTGTAGTTGCTTCTGGATGCTACTTTGGAGGATCTGTAGATGGAATCCAAGGCGGTGAGCATAATATACGATTTATAGGTTGTTATGTGGAAAAAAATCTGCAGAATAATCAGAGTTACAGCACTGATACATATTGGACAGTTGATGGCTGCCACATTGGTAATATCATTGCTGTTGCTGGAAAGAACACAGTTGTAACTGATTGCCAGATCGATAATCAAGGATTTGCAAAGTACCTTGTTAAGATCGGATCAGAAGGAGATACATACAAGGGTGCTGTTGTTAATGGCATATGTGATGGAAAAAGCACTGGAAAGCCAATTGTGATAAATGGAGTAGAATATCCTGGTAAGATCTATCCTGATCCCACAAGTGAATTAAAGGAAAGTTTTAACCAGCTTGAGGAGCTTGTCACACAGTTACAGCAGTCAGGCGTATCATCTGCAGACATCGAGCGAGCGGTGGAATCTTACCTTGCACAGCATCCGATCACAGGAGACGGCAACACAACCTATACAGTGACGCTCACTGGCAGTCAGTTAAAGCTGACAGGCTCAGACGGCTCTGTGCAGACAGTCAATCTGCCATCTGGCGGCTCTGCATCGGCTGACGTATCACTTGTGCCTGTAGAGGTAAGAGAGATTGCCAACGGCTCTGATACGACTATCTCACTGCCGTATACAGGCTACAAGAGTCTGCAGTGGCAGTATAGTGCAAATCACTCGCAGTGGTTTAACAGCACTGTTGAGAGTGCAACATCAAAAGATTTTGTCGTAAATGCAAAAACCGCCAATAGCGGCAGATGGTACAGATGCAAAATTACCCTGACAGATGACGCAATCATCTACTCAGGTATCGTGCAGGTCAATGTCGTTGAGCCTGCCACTGGCGGCACAGCAGTAGCTACGGCATCAGGCTATATTAATGCCCTTGACTACGGACTTGTAGCCGATGGCGCAACAGATAACCTGACAAAGTTTAACCAGATGCTGACTGAGCACCCGGGTAAAACAATCTACTTTGGCGAGGGTACCTATTGCTTTAGCGGACAACTTAACATTGAAAAAGCCTATATCGTGCTTGATGGGGCAGAGTTAAAGCTGACCAGCTCAGCCGTACAGCCCTATTTTATCAAGGTACTAGGATATCAACCGGAGGGTACCGAGCACCCGATTAATGACATGTTTATTCGCGGTAATGGCACAATCAACGCCAATAAAAAGGCTAATACAGCGCTGGGCATCGGCACCCAGAAAATGATGCAGGTAACCGGGCTGAAAATCACCGGATTCCTGAGAAATGGACTGTTAAATGGGTTTGATGATCGCTCAGGCTATTGCTATGAGTTACAGGCTCACAACCTGCTGATTTATAACAGTGAGGTATTAGATAGCACTGTCGGAATTGTAGGAGGAGCGGATTCCACCTACAGAGATATTGTTATTTTAAACTGCAAAACAGCATTAGCGGTCAATGCTGGCGGTACGATTTACAGCAATATACACGCGTGGAACTTTGACTTTACATACAGCAACAAAAACAGTATTTTGGGCACAACCTTTGCTGATATTATGTCAGCTAATTCTCGTTTTAGTGATTGCTATATTGACACATGCCAGTATGGTTTTAAATGTCAGAACGGGGCAAAAAACGTCATGGTTAATAACCTTTTCTGGTTTATCAACGCGGAGACGTACCCGTCACCTGTTGATACAGATGAAAAACGCCCTTGTGTGTTTACTGTTAGCCCTGACGGTCAGAGTAAATTTTACGTCACAAATGCCATGCTACCAAATAGCCATTGGGCAAAATTCAGCTCCGCCCCGTTGGATCCTGGTACACTGTTTAATGTCGTGTCAACAATGGACGGTGCTGTTTCCTTTTCTGGCGGTTCTTCTTCTGGCGGAGGTCTCAGCAACCCACTGACAGAGGAATTAGATTTTTCCGGATTCTTTGCCGCAAATGTGGGCGGTTTTTCTTTCCCGCAGAACGCGTCAGGTAGAAATGCGTACATGGGTCAGATTGATCGCTCCGGTATTCCTGTGATGAGATTCCAGAGGTGGGACGCGCCAACGGGTAAAGATTTACCTGTTATTATCACAGGCGTTGCTGACCCTGTGGAACCTACTGACGCAGTAACAAAGGCGTATTTTGATAATGCTATCGGTGCGCTTGATACTCTGGCCACAGAGATACAGGAGGTGATTTGACATGGGACTGACCGAAAAGTTAACTAATATCAAAACCGAGGCAGAGGCACTTTTAGCCTTTGCCAACAGCAAGACAGGGGCATCTGATACGTCTCTTGGTGATGCCGTGGCTAGGCTTGCTGGCGGATACGGGCAGGGCGGTGGAATCAGCTTAGATGCATTATCTATGTATATGATTGACGGATTAACAGAAATCTATTCCCCTACAATAACAAAGATACAAAGAATGTACGCTTTTGCTCAAATGCACTCTGTCACCTCTATCAATCTGCCTAATGTTACATTTATCGGGGCATATGCGTTTTTTGGTGATAAATATGTAACGTCCGTCAATTTACCAAAAGTTGACGCTATCGAGTATCAGGCTTTTCGAGGTTGCGCAAAAATTGAGGAAATCGTTTTACCATCTTACAACAGCCGTTTTGACACATCGACTTTTGAAGCGTGTGACTCTCTGAGAAAAATAGATGCAAACAGAATTTATTTTAGCACAGGCGTGTCATTGAAAAACTATTCGCTCTCATGCAAGAATCTGGAGACTCTTATTATTAGAAACACCGATAAAATAGCAACTCTGGAAAGCCGGAATGTATTCGGAACTGCCACCTATAAAATGAACAGCGGACAGGGTTATATCTATGTTCCGAGTAGCCTTGTGGACACATACAAAGCCAATGCGACATGGTCAACTTACGTAGACCAGATTCGAGCGATTGAAGACTACCCAGAAATCTGCGGATAAAGAAAGGGAGAAAAATTATGATTTATTACGTTGATAAAAACATTAACAAAGCAGACGGCACAAACAGTTTTGAAACATTTACATTTCAGAAATTTAGTTCTGCGGTCAGCAAATTTCACACACTCAAAGGTGAGTTAATCAGACAGTCCTCAATCCCTAGCTTTTGTCTGGGCGTGCGTGATTCTGAGGGCAATCAGGTGATTGACTGGGAGCTTACACAGTGCCCTGATTATGTGCCAGCGGAGCCTGCGGGACAGGCTGAGGGAGAGACGGCAACTGAGTAAAAGAAAAATTTAAGTGAGTTGAAGGAGATCCGGAACGGGTCTCCTTTTTTAGAATGGAGGCAATATGGCTAATAGAATTAAACACCGAATTAGATCAAAACGTTGTTTTCGCACAAAAGATTATTATAAGACTATTCTTATGCCTCATTATTGGTGGTGCTGCTAATGAAAAATTCAAAAAAAGTACTCTCTTATCTATGCGCTAAAGGAATGACCATACAGGCTGCAGCTGGCATATATGGTAATCTTTATGCAGAATCTGGATGCAGGCCAGAATCCAGAAACGATAAAAACAAAGAGGTTGGAATTGCTCAGGAAACAGGGGAAGGATATGATCGCTATCTTGCGTATGCTGCTGATCGTGGCAAATCGTGGTATGATCTCTATTGCCAGCTTGATTATATTGTAGAAAACTGTCAGAAAAATAGATACAAATGGCAATCAAAAGTGGATGGAGACGAAAATCAGCAGTATGGATCAGTCACACGTATGAGAAGATACGGTTATCCTGTTGCTCTTGTGTCCTGGACAGATTTCTGCCACACACAGGATATTGTACAGGCTGCATGGAGCTTCCTTGCAATCTACGAAGACTGTCTATATGAGTGGACAGCGGCAGCATACGGAAGAGAAAACCTTGCAGCATGGATAAAAGAACAGACAGCAAACAGAAAGGAATATGCACAGAAGTGCTTTGATGAGATTATGAGCGAAACAAAAATTAAGAATTTCATCCAGAGTGATCCGCGTTGGGCAAATAAGTCTTATGCAGGTGAGAACATGGCAGCAGCTGGATGTGGTCCTACAGCTTGCGCAGACGTGCTTAGTTATAAGCATCCTAACATCACTCCTATAGATACGGCTGATTTTCTGCAGAAAAACGGCTATGCATCCGTTGGATCTGGAACCTACTGGGAGGGAATTGTAGCTGTAATACGCCATTTTGGAATGGATTGCGAGCAGCTTAATGCGGATTCCGTATATGGACAGGCAGATACAGCTGCAGAGAAAGAGTTCATAAGAAGAATGCAGACAGGTAATTATTTTGGTATTCTTCTGATGGGAAGAGGGTTTTTCGCCAAATCCGGACATTATATCGTTGTTGTTGTGATTGACGGTGAGCTGTATATCATCGTGTATGATGTTGCTTACCCGCCTAGATCAGTGGTTGTGAAGTGGACTGACATAGCACAGGCTAATGCTCCAGGAAACGCGATCGCGCAGATGGTTGCCTATTTTAGAAAGCGCGTCAAGATATTCTATACAATAAAAAAAGATTCTGTACCTAATCAGGAGCCTGTTAATCAGAAGACTTTTACAGCAAATTTCCGTCAGGTTGAGCCTGGAATGCATGATATGCATGAGATTACGCTTCTTGAGGCTATGCTTGGAGCAAGGGGGTACTACGATTATAAAAAGTATGGTCTTGATGATTTTTACACCAAAAAAGGCAAGCTGTATGAGGCTGTGTGCAAATATCAGAAAGATCATGTGCTTGTGGTTGACGGAAAAGCAGGCCCTGCTACATGGAGATCTCTGCTTGATATGACCGGAACAATCATCGGATCTGTGCTCAAGGTTACTCTTAGATATAAAGATGTAAATGGCACAGGAACAACAGTCACATTTGTGCAAAGCATACTTACTGTGCTTGATATGTATAACAAATGTCTTGATAAAAGCAATGGACCTGGATGCCAGAGTGGAATCGTGCTCTACAAGGAAAAGTACCTTGGTTATACACAGCCTGCAGGCACGATTACGATGCCACTGATTGAGCACATGTTTGGTGGTAAATTTATTTGATGAGGTGATGATATGGAAAAATATCCGGTATTAACCGTTGTTGGCTGCATTGGTGCAGCCGTATCAAATGCTTTCGGAGGGTGGAGCAGTGCGCTCACAACCCTCTGTATATGTATGATGATAGATTATATTACAGGCGTTGCCTTGGCTGTGTTCTGGCAAAAGAGCAATAAAGGAGATGGATCTTTTTCCTCTGTGTGTGGTATGCGCGGATTGATTAAAAAGTTTATGCTGCTTGTTATCGTATACCTTGCATACAGGATGGATCTTATGATTGGCTCATCATATCTTAAGGATGGTGTATCAATTGCGTTCGTTGTAAATGAGGCGATGTCAATCATAGAAAACGCTGGACTTATGGGTGTGCCTATTCCTGATATATTAAAAAAGGGAATTTCTGTTTTAAAAGATAAAGAAGAGTGATTTACTTTATTCTACAACGGCTATTTTACGGCTATTTGTGAAAAATCAAATCTGTAATATGCAGAAAATCCTTTGGTTATGAGGAATATTTGTATTTAGTTCAAAGTCCCTCAGGTCCACTAAAAAAACACTCACACCAAAGGTGTGGGTGTTTTTTTATGCAAATCCTGAGGGGGATCGAACAAGGAGGGAGAGCACGAAGTGCTCGGGAAATCTTTGTTCAACTAACAGTAGAGTGCATTTTTGTTGTTTTTCCTGTAAAATAAAGATAGGAAGAGTATTATAAAGATACTGTGAAAGGGGGACTAACTATGGTTGATAATCAGAAAATAGGACTGTTCATTGCAGAATGCAGAAAAGAAAAGAGTCTTACCCAGAAGCAGCTGGGGGAGCAGTTGCATGTGTCTGATAAAGCTGTATCCAAATGGGAAAAGGGCCGTTCCTTTCCTGATATTTCCCTGGTAGAATCATTGTGCGAAATCCTGGGAATCAGTATGGGTGAATTGTTGGCTGGTGAAAGACTGGGGCAGGAAAACTATCAGGAAAAAACAGATGAGATGATGATGAATTTCGTTGTGGGGGGTAATAAAATCTGGTTGATGCAGTTGATGATGAGAGCAGTTCTGTTTGGCGGATTGCTGTTTTGGATTATTCCTTTCTGGAAAAGGGAAAGTATTTACCCGATTGCCAATGCCAGTACATTCAATCTGTTTACATTTACCTGCAGATTTTTCGCATGTCTTCTGATAATCATCTATTTTTATCTGGACATAAAACTTCCTATGAGGACATATAGAAATTCCAATGCGGCAGTTGAGGTTCTGAGTACAATCCTGTATTTCGGAGTGGTCTGTCTGCCTTCTTTAGACAATCTTCTGAAATATCCCGAAGAGAGACCACTGATGATCGGGACATATGCCGTGTTGTTGGTGGTCTGTATTCTTGCGGCGATATTTCGGGCGAGAAGAAGCCGAAAGAAAATTGACATAGAAGAAATATAAAAGTCGGAGGGGGCTGCCGCAACAACCGTTGCGACAGCCCCCTGCTTTTCACTACTATTCTTTTAAAAATCAGTAGAACACCGCTTCACGATATCGCAGGATACCGTGATGTTCTGGTCGATCTGTTCGCCCTTTTCCAGGAGCTGGATCATGTTATGAATGGTTTTCTTACATAAGATATCCAGCTTACTGTCGATGGATGTCAATTCCGGTTCACAGGATACAGAAAGCATGGAATTATTGTATCCGATCACGGATAATTCATCCGGAACAGAGATTCCTTTTATTTTGGCATATTTTAACACACCCACCGCCATGGCATCATCCGTTGCCACAACACTGTCAAACTCCAGGTTTTTATACTCTAATAAGAGATCCCGGGTATATTCAATGTTGTTTTTGGTTTTGAACTTCAGCTCACCCTTGATGGGATAACCAGCTTCTGACAGAGCTGCTTCATAGCCAGCCATTTTCTGTCTGGCGCTGAAGGAATCAGAATTGTACAGAAACAGAATTTTTTGTTTGTTTCGAGAAAGGAGTTTTTTCGTTACTTCATAGGTTGCATGAAAATCATCTGCGCAGGCACAGTAGATATTGTTACCCTCCACCCGGCCGTTAAGCATGAAAACAGGAGTGGTGGCTGCTGCCTCGCGTATATATTCTGTATCTAATTCTGAACGACTGTTGCCTGCAAAGCTGGACCCCACCAGCATTAAGGTGTCTACTCTTTTAGAGAGGATCAGTTTTACATATTCTTCCCGTTCCTTCTGGTCGTATCCACTGCAGCCAAGAATGCAATTGTATCCGTGCTGATGCAGGCTTTCCTCAAGGTAGGAAACGGCAGTTGCCATGTAATTATCAGCTACATTCGGACACAGGATGCCTACTGTTTTCATGGAATCCAGTCCCAGACCTCTGGCAAAAACATTGGGTGTGTATTCGGTTTCCTGCATGACAGCAAGTACTTTTTCTTTGGTCTTCTGGCTAACCTTCGGGCTGCCATTCACAACACGGGAAACGGTTGCAATGGACACCCCGGAAAGCTTAGCGATATCATAGATGTTTATAGTATCGTCCTTCCTTTCATGTCGCAATTCTACTGCAACATAGTTTTATAGGAATACTATATCACTATACCAATTACAGGTCAAAGTCGAAGTAGCTCTTTGCGTTGTTGTAGGAGATTCCGCATACGATCTTCTCCAATGCGGTGTAATCCTCAGGATACTCACCGTTTTCTACCCAGCCACCGATGAGCTCACACATGATTCTTCTGAAATACTCATGGCGTGTATAGGAGAGGAAGCTTCTGGAATCAGTAAGCATTCCAATGAAGTTGCCAAGTAATCCCAGATTGGCAAGAGAAGTCATCTGGGCAATCATTCCCTGCTTGTGATCGTTAAACCACCATGCGCTTCCCTGCTGAATCTTACCGGCACACTCTGTTCCCTGGAAACAGCCGATGATGGTACCGATCGCTTCATTATCGTTGGGATTTAAGGAGTATAAAATTGTCTTTGGCAGCTCATCGGTTGCGATGAGAGAGTTTAAGAAATCAGCAGTCTGGGCGCTGGGCGCATAATTGTTGATGCAGTCATATCCTGTGTCAGGACCCAGTTTTCGGAACATGAAGGCATTGTTGTCACGTTTGCAGCCGTAATGGATCTGCATTACCCAGTTTCTTCTGTGATACTCTTTTCCCACAAACTGCATAAATGCTGTCTTGAAGATCATTTCCTCTTCTCTGGAGATCTGCTCACCGTTGATGCTCTTTTTGAAGATCTCATTGACGGTATCCTCAGAGGCAGGAGCGTACATTACATACTCCAGTGCGTGGTCAGAAACAGAGCATCCCATGGAGGCAAAGAAGTCCATTCTCCTGCGCAGGGCTTCTTTCAGCTCTGCAAAACTGCCAACGGCGATGCCGCTGACTTTGGATAACTGCTGAATATAGGAAAGGTAATCCTCCTTCTCGAGATTCATGGCCTTATCAGGTCTCCAGGCTGGAAGTACCTGCACATCAAAGGATGGATCCTCTGCAATGACCTTATGCCATTTTAAATCATCCACAGGATCATCTGTGGTGCAGATCAGCTTTACATTGGATTTTCGGATGATATTTCTTACAGACATGTCGTCCTGGTGCAGTTTTTCGTTGCATAAATTCCAGACCTCCTCGGCAGTTTCCTTTGACAGATGGCCTGTATATCCAAAGTATCTCTGTAATTCCAGATGACTCCAGTGATATAATGGGTTGCCGATGGCCAGTTCCAGGGTCTCAGCCCATTTCTCAAATTTCTCCCTGTCACTGGCCTCGTCGGTAATGTAATACTCATCCACACCGTTGGATCTCATCTGGCGCCATTTGTAATGATCCCCGCCAAGCCATACCTGTGTGATGTTGTCAAATTTTCTGTCCTCGGCGATCTCCTGAGGATTGATATGGCAGTGATAGTCAATGACAGGCATTACTGCAGCATACTCATGATATAATTTTCTGGCTGTTTCTGTTGATAATAAAAAGTCTTTGTCCATGAATGGTTTCATTTTCATTTACCTCGTTTTATTTAATATATCCCATTAATTTTGGCAGCCATAAGGAGATGGCCGGAACATAGGTTACCAGCATCAGTACTCCCAGAATCACTGCAAAATGAATAAGAAGCTGTTTGAATACCGTTTCAATTTTTACTTTACCCACCTTTACTCCAACAAACAGTGTTGTTCCTACAGGCGGAGTGATGGTACCGATACACAGGTTAAAGATCATCATAATTCCAAAGTGGATGGTGTTCATTCCCAGAGAAGTGCACACCGGAAGGAAGATAGGAGTGAAGATCAGACAGGCAGGTGTCATATCCATAAATGTTCCAACCACTAACAGAATCACGTTGATGATCAGAAGAATTACAATCTTATTGCTGCTGATTGACAGTAACACGGCAGAAACCATGGATGGAATGTTGGTAAATGCCATTACCCAGGACATGATGCTGGATACGCCGATCAGGAAGATGATGATTCCGGTCATCTCAGCGCTTTCTCTTAAGATGGTTGGCAGTTCCTTCACGGAAATAGAGCGATACACAATAAGAGATAAGAATAAGCTGTAGACAACGGCCACTACAGAACCCTCGGTTGCTGTGAATACACCCAGGATGATACCGCCAATTACAATAACGATCAGTAACAGACAGGGCAGTGCCTGCAGAATGATCTTTACAGCTTCTGAGCCGGTGAATCTGGTTTTGGCACGATATCCTTTTTTCTTTGCGATAAAGAACACCACAAGCATACAGGCCAGACCCCAGAGGATTCCCGGAATATATCCTGCCATGAACAGGGCAGCTACAGAGGTTCCGCCACTTACAAGAGAGAAAGTGATCATTACATTGGAGGGTGGAATCAATAAGCCTGTTGGGGCAGTGGCAATATTTACAGCAGCAGAGAAGTTTGGATCATATCCTTCCTCCCTTTCAATAGGTCCGATGATGGAACCCATTGCAGAAGCGGCAGCAGTTCCGGAACCGGAGATGGAGCCGAATAACATATTGGCAAGAATGTTTGTCTGAGCTAAAGCACCGGGAGCACGTCCTGTGATCAGCTTTGCCAGATTAATCAGACGAATGGCGATGCCGCCCCTGTTCATGATATTTCCTGCAAGAATAAAAAACGGGATAGCCAGCAGGCTGAAGATAGAGATTCCGGAAAATGTTCTCTGACAACCGGTTAATACTGCAATGTCCACACTCATAACAGGGAGAATCGCACATACAGATGAAATACCTAACGCCACTGCGATAGGTGCTCCTAATAAAAGAAGAAAAACCAGCACACATAAGATGATGAGACCTGATTGTACCGCAATACTCATAGACTTATACCTCCTTTTTGGAATCAATGGAATCTGTTGCCAGATCAATGATGTTGAGAATACCGTATACAGAAATTAAGATACCTGTGATGGGAACTACAGAATATACAACTCCCATCATGATTCCTAAAGAAGCAGTTTTCTGAGTCATGGTAAGCTTCATGATGGAAAAACCACCATAGATCAGTACAATAACGGCAAATGCAACGATCAGCAGCTCAATAAAAATCTCCAGATTTTTTCTTTTGGAAGCAGATAAATGATCGATCAGGAAAGACATTCTCATATGGTCACGTTTTCCGAATACCAATGCAGCTGCAAACATTGCCATCCAGGCAAATGTATAGGTAAGCAGCTCCTCAGAGATTGTACTTGGACTATTGAAGACAAAACGGGTTACAATCTGATAGGTTCCCACAATTACCATTACGGAAAAAAGAAATACACAGATACCTCCAGTGATGGAGTCCAGTGCCTTGCGTACTTTGTGTAATACATCCATTATTCACTCACCTCATATTTTGCATTATAGAGCTGAATGAAATCGTACAGCTCTGTAATGTTCTCATTCTTATCCAGCATTTCCTGCTGAACGTTTGCAACCTTCTCCTTGAACAGCTGGATATCAGGCTCGATAAATGTAACGCCCATCTCTTCAGCTGTTGCAATTGCTTCAGATTCCTTCTGGTTCCATGCATTTACCTCAGTTTCAGTGGAAATCCGGGCAGCTTCCTCGAATACAGCCCTTTCCTCATCGCTGAGTTCATCCAGGAATTTATAGTTACCGATGAGAACATCCGGGATCATCTGATGCTTGGAATAGGTAAAGTATTTCGCTACCTCGTCATGCTTGTTGTCTGTCAGTGCCAGCTGATTATTCTCTGCGCCGTCGATAACTCCCTGCTGAATGGCGGTGTAAACCTCTCCGAAGCTCATAGGGGATGCAGCAGCACCAAAGGCCTGAGCCATCTTTACGCTGGCAGGGCTCTGCTGAACACGGATCTTCAGACCCTTCAGATCATCCGGTGTTTCAATGGCCTCTTTGGCATAGAAGTTTCTGGTTCCCACGTTGTACCAGGTTACCACCTGAAGGCCGGTATCCTTTGTGGATTCATATACAGTTTTCATGTAATCGTCATCCATTACAGCAAAGTAGGCCTCTTCAGAGGTAAAAAGATAAGGCATGCTGAATACTTCATATACATCTGCAAAAATCTCCAGGTTAGGAGTTCCGGCGATGGTAAAGTCGATTGCTCCGGTCTGGGTTAATTCGATAGCCTTTGTCTGGGAACCAAGGAGCTCATTTGGGAAAATCTGAACTTCATATTTATCCCCTAATTCAGATTCAACATATTCTTTGAATTTCACTGCACCTTCGTATTCCGGATGGGATTCTGCCTGCGACAGGGCAATACGAACGATTCTCTTTTTTGCCGATCCATCCTGATCCAGTGAACCGCAGCCTGATAATGCTGATGCTGATATGGAAATACAGATAGCAGATACCAGTAGTCTTCTGATGTGGTTTTTTTTCATTTCTTTTGCATTCTTCCTTTCTTTTGATTGAAAAATGTTTCATTTTATGTAAGCCCTTACATTCATGGTATCATTATAGATTCAATAGAGAAGTTATGCAATCATTTGTTTATTGCAGGAATAGACAAAATAAAATGTGAATAATTGGTGCATTTCACTAATATTTATTTAAAATGGAAGAATGTGCTTGACGGTGGATGGCAATCTGTGTATTTTTGAATGTAAGCCCTTACATTTTTGAAAGGAGGTTAAGGATTCGTTGAAAACATATATTAAGATCAATGCATCGGATAATGTTGCAGTTGCACTTGCTCCTTTAATGAAAGGCACAGACATCCATGTGGATGGAGTTTCTTTTTCAGTAAAGGAAGACATTATGCAGGGACATAAATTTGCGTTAACCGATCTGAATCAGGGAGATGCCATTATAAAATATGGAAATCCCATCGGTTATGCCACCTCTTCTGTTGAGGCAGGAGAATGGATCCATACACACAATCTGAAAACAGGACTGGGAGATCTTCTTACCTATTCTTATCATCCGGCTGTGTCTGAGGTGACTCCAGGGGAAAGCAGGTCTTTCCTTGGCTATCGAAGAGGGGGTGGAAAAGTTGGTGTAAGAAATGAAATCTGGATCATCCCCACGGTCGGATGTGTGAACAATGTTGCCACCGCAATTGAAAAGGCGTCTCAGAGATTTTGCAGGGACAATATTGACGGTATTGTGGCATTTACCCATCCCTATGGCTGTTCCCAGATGGGAGAGGATCAGGATAATACACGAAGGATCCTGGCTGATCTGGTGAATCATCCAAACGCAGGCGGTGTGCTTGTGCTGGGACTGGGATGTGAGAACAGCAATATTGAGGAACTGAAGAAATTCATCGGTGACTACGATGAGAACAGAGTGCGTTTTCTGGTTTCTCAGGAATGTGAAGATGAGATCGCAGATGGAATGGATCTGGTGGAGAGTCTTGTGGACTATGCGTCCCGGTTTACCAGAGAGGCAATTCCGGCAGGTGAGTTAGTGATCGGAATGAAATGTGGAGGTTCTGACGGTCTTTCTGGTATCACCGCAAATCCAACGGTGGGAGCATTTTCCGATAAGCTCATCGCAATGGGCGGTTCCACCATTCTCACAGAGGTTCCGGAGATGTTCGGAGCAGAGGAGTTGTTAATGAATCGATGTGAAACAGAAGAGCTGTTTCATAAAACCGTGGATCTGATCAATGATTTTAAATGCTATTTTAAAAACCATAATCAGACCATCTATGAAAATCCTTCCCCGGGAAACAAAAAGGGCGGCATCTCCAGCCTGGAGGATAAATCCCTTGGATGCACACAGAAATCAGGAACTGCTCCTGTGAAGGGTGTGCTTTCCTATGGAGAGCCATTGAAAGAAAAAGGACTGAACCTGTTAAGTGCCCCTGGCAATGATCTGGTTGCATCTACAGCTCTTGCAGCTTCAGGAGCGCATATTGTTCTCTTTACAACAGGCCGCGGTACACCATTCGCATCGCCTGTTCCCACAGTGAAAATCGCAACTAATACCACCCTGGCTACACGGAAACGGAACTGGATCGATTTCAACTGTGGAGTGATGGTGGATGGAGTTACTCTGGATGACCTTTCAGATGATCTTCTGGAGTATGTATTGTCTGTTGCCTCTGGAAAGCAGACCAAATCCGAGGAAGCAGGCTTCCATGATATGGCTATTTTCAAACAGGGCGTAACTCTGTAAGCTGTCTTGCATCACGGGACAGATCTTCCCTGTGTACGAATTGAACCAAGCATTTATATATATAGAAAGGAATCGAAATGGAAAAATTATCCTACAGCACATTAGAAGAGATGAATTACGATGGTTTCATTCTGAAGGATGCTCCTGAAAGAGTTCTTCAGTTTGGAGAGGGAAATTTCCTGAGAGCATTTGTTGATTATTTTATTGATGTTCTGAACGAAACAACAGATTTTAATTCAAAAGTAGTATTATGCCAGCCAATTGCTCCTGGTCTGGCTGATATGATCAATGAGCAGGAGGGACTTTATACATTATTTCTCAGAGGTTTCCAGGATGGAGAGGCTGTCAACAAAAAGAGAGTGATTTCCTGCGTAAGTCGTTGTCTGAATCCATACAGAGAGTATGAGCAGGTACTTGCCTGTGCAGACAATCCTGAATTACGCTTTATCACCTGCAACACAACAGAGGCTGGTATTGTATATGATCCTTCCTGCCAGTTTGCTGATGCCCCTGCAGACAGCTTCCCTGGAAAACTTACTCAGCTTCTGTACCGTCGTTATCAGAAATTCGGTTCTGAGAAGGGAAAAGGCTTTATTATCCTGTCCTGTGAGCTGATCGATAACAATGGAAAAGAACTGGAAAAATGCGTATTAAAATATGCGGAGCAGTGGCAGCTGGGAGAGGACTTCATGAACTGGATCACAGCTGAGAACACTTTCTGTTCCACTCTGGTTGACAGAATTGTTACAGGCTATCCCCGCAGTGAAGCCGCTGCCATCTGCCAGGAGCTTGGCTATGAGGATAATCTCATTGATACAGGAGAAATCTTTGGCTTCTGGGTTATTGAGGGACCGGAGTCTCTGAAAAAAGAGTTCCCTGTGGAGCAGGCAAAGCTTCCTATACTTATTACAGATAATCATAAGCCATATAAGCAGAGAAAGGTACGTATCCTGAACGGAGCACATACCTCCTTTGTATTAGGTGCTTATCTGGCAGGTCAGGATATCGTACGTGATTGTATGCACGATGATGTGATCTGCTGCTACATGAATAAAACAATCTACGATGAGATCATCCCGACACTGGATCTTCCAAAGGAGGAATTAGAGGAGTTTGCAGCCGCTGTAACAGAGCGATTCAAAAACCCATTTATCGATCATGCGTTACTGGCTATCTCATTAAACTCCACCTCCAAATGGAGAGCACGAGTAATGCCATCCTTAAAGGAGTATGTAAAGAGAAAAGCAGCACTTCCAGCCTGCATTACTGCTTCTTTTGCATTTTATATTGCCTTCTTCAACGGACATACCTTAACAGAAGAGGGACTGGTGGCAGACAGAGCCGGAAACCAGTATATCGTGAAGGATGACAGATATGTTCTGGAGTTCTATGCAGCTCATAAAGAGGATTCTGTGGAGGAGCTGGTTCACGCTGTCTGCAGCAATACAGATTTCTGGGGAGAGGATCTCACAGAGCTGGATGGTTTTGAGTCTGCAGTATGCAGCTACCTGGCTCAGATTCGTTCTGAGGGAGCATATGCTGTAATGCAGTCACTGGTTTAATCTCAGTGGAGAAGACTCCCACCTCTGTAGGTGGTGAGTACTGGCAATTTAGTCTCAGTGGAGTTCAATCTCCGACTGGGATAAAACGCTCCGCGAGGATGCGCAGCGATTCTGATAGGAAGATGTCAGTTAAAGGTGACCAGAATCGCTGTGCCAAGTCTCCGCAAGCGTCGACTGGAATTTCAGGGAGGATGAATTATATGAACACAATTCTTAAAATAATGGAAGAGATGATGATGGTACCTGTAGTTGTGCTGGAGGATGCGAAGGATGCTGAGAAACTGGCCGATGCACTGGTGAAGGGGGGACTTCCCTGCGCTGAAGTTACATTCAGAACAGAGGCTGCTGAGGAGTCCATCCGTATCATGGCAGGCAAATACCCGGATATGTTAGTGGGAGCGGGTACTGTTTTCACAACAGAGCAGGTGGACAGAGCAGTTGCTGCAGGTGCCAGATTTATTGTAAGTCCTGGCTTTGATCCTGAAATCGTAGATTACTGTATCGAGAAAAATATCCCGGTTATTCCGGGAGCAGTGGCACCCACCGATGTGACAAAGATTGCAAAAAGAGGTTTGCCGGTGGTGAAATTCTTCCCGGCAGAGCAGTTTGGCGGTGTATCCACCATCAAGGCGCTGTCTGCTCCTTTCCCAATGCTGAAATTTATGCCAACCGGTGGAGTAAGCATGAAAAATCTGAAAGACTATTTAAGCTTCGACAAGATCATTTGCTGCGGCGGCAGCTGGATGGTAAAGGGTGATCTGATCAAAGCCGGTGAGTTTGATAAGATCGCAGACATGACCAGAGAAGCAGTTGAACTTGCAAAAAGTATCCGAGGATAAGAACTCTGTTTTGTAATAGAGAAACCATACAAAATTTGAATTGAGGAGAGGAATAATGAATTTAAATCTGAGACCAGCCAGTGAGTGTAAATTTGATGCAGTATCCCTTGGAGAGGTAATGCTTCGTCTTGATCCGGGGGAGGGAAGGATCAGAACTGCCAGATCCTTCCGTGCCTGGGAGGGCGGCGGCGAGTACAATGTGGTCCGCGGCCTGAGAAAATGCTTTAAGATGAATACCGGTGTGATCACAGCATTTGCTGATAATGAAGTTGGAATGCTGATGGAGGATTTTATCTGTCAGGGTGGTGTGGATACATCCCTCATCAAATGGATGCCAACAGATGGAATCGGACGCATCTGCAGAAATGGAATCAATTTTACCGAAAGAGGATATGGAATCCGTGGAGCAGTGGGCTGTTCTGACAGAGCAAATACAGCCATTTCCAAGGCAACTCCGGAGGATTTCGATTTTGAGTACATTTTCGGAACTCTGGGAGTAAGATGGCTGCACACCGGCGGCATCTATGCTGCAATTTCTGAGCAGACCTGTGAAACCGTTCTTGCAGCAATCAAGACTGCAAAAAAATATGGAACAGTTGTATCCTACGACCTGAATTATCGTCCTTCCATGTGGAGTGCCATCGGTGGACAGGCAAAGGCCCAGGAAGTAAACAAAGAGATCGCAAAATACGTGGACGTTATGATCGGCAACGAGGAAGATTTTACTGCCTGCCTTGGTTTCGAGATTGAGGGAAATGATGCAGATCTGAAAGAGCTGAACCTGGATGGTTACAAAAAGATGATCAATGAGGCTGCGAAAACCTATCCGAATTTCAAGGCTGTTGCCACCACACTTCGTACAGTAAAAACAGCAACTGTAAATGACTGGAGTGCCATCTGCTGGGCAGACGGAGAAATCTACAAGGCGAAGGATTACAAGGGTCTGGAGATCATGGACAGAGTAGGTGGAGGAGACTCCTTTGCATCCGGTCTGATCTACGGTCTCATGACAACTGAGAATGCAGAGCTTGCGGTAAACTATGGTGCAGCCCATGGAGCCCTTGCAATGACAACTCCAGGCGACACAACAATGGCTAATCTGAAAGAGGTTCAGGCCATCATGGGTGGAGCCGGAGCCCGCGTACAGCGATAAAAGAATGTTTCTAGTAAAAATCTGCCATATGGCAGGGGCTTTTCAGGGAAATCCATACTATAATACAGACAAATAAAGGAGTTTTGAAGTAAATGACGTTTTGTTATTACTGAACTTCAGAATAACTTTATTTTGTAGGAGTAATACGTCAGAGCATTCTGAAAGAGAGGAGGATATGCTATGAGTAGTTGTATGGGTGGACACAAAGTTCTGTATTTGGTAAGGGTAGATGTGGATGATCTGAACATTCGAGTAAATCCGGGCACAGCCAATCCATCGATTGGCCATACCGGCAAGGGAATCTTCATTATTGAGAAGGAAATGCCTGTACCGGGAGAGTCCGTATGGGGTCGTTTACACAGAATCTCAGATAAAAAAGGCTGGATCTGTCTGGATCACGCAAGGAAGATCGGCTGGGGACTCACCATGGAGCCTTTCAGGGTGAAAATCAGCGTTCCTGATCTGAATCTTCGAAAAGGTGCAGGAACAAAATATGAGAGCAGAGGCCATATCCCCATGGGTGTATTCACCATCGTTGACGTGAAGGATGTGCCGGGAGAGTCCAGATGGGGTCTCTTATTATCCTATGCAGAGAAGAGAAATGGCTGGATCTGTCTGGATCACGCAACCAGAATCTAGTATTTTGATATCGGTTGTTGCTCCCTTTGAGCTGGATAATGGGACTGAACTGAAATTTTGAGGCAGAAACAGGATAGTATAGAAAAATGGTGAAAGAAAAGGACTTAGGGCCGGTAAAGATGTACTTGCCTTAAGTCCTTTTTGTCAGTGTCTGTTGATAAAGATTGCGGACAGATACAATATTCGTTACATATGCGGTCTGTCACACCTGTATTCTTCAGATCTGTAATTATGCGTAAACTACGTTGTAGGTTGCATCACAAAGGAGTTTTCCAGCCTCGTTGAACAGCTCGATGAGGTAGAATCCCATACGACGTCCGTCTTTACGGATAGAAGCTCTTGCTGTGATCACATCTCCAGGAGCTGCTGCACGGTAGTAGTGGATGATTCCCTCAGAACCGATACCTGTTTTGCCGTTGTTCTGCTCGAATGCCATCAGGCAGTCGTCGCAGAGGATGTAAAGAATTCCGCCGTGAATTGTTCCGAATGGATTCAGGTGGCTCTCATTTACCTGATATTTAAGAGCGAAGCCCTTCTCATCTGATGCGTTGATCTGCTCGATGCCAAGAAGTCCAAGTACATTGCCTTTGTTTTCCATAGTAGTATCCTTTCGTGTATCGCTGAATGCGTATTTGGTTAGCGCTGTTACGAATCTAACACGGTCATATTTTAACATGATGTTTCAATAAAAGTAAACCGGAATATCCCCATTACAGGGTATTTCGGACCTATCTGTACTATAAATTTTTCTGGTATATTCCATCAATATTTCCCGAATATCACATCTGACCTAGAATGTCCAGAGTCTCTGTTAGTTTAACTTTTTTGCATTCCCGGCATGTAAAAAAACATCAAGTTTTTGGTGCCCTTATTCAATGGTATTGTTCTGCCTCTGGCGTTATCCTTTTATTATGGCAACTGCATTGTTGCACGCGGAAAAAAGGAAAAAAGGAGGAACAATCAATGAAGAGAAGAGCAGTAAGCCTCTTTCTTGCTGCAGCTGTATGTACAACAGCCATGCCGGCAACCACAGTAGAGGCAAAAAAGGCTCCGGAGAACACCAGGCTGATTACGGAGACCTATTTCTATGATCTGCCTGAAGAGGAAGTTCCGGAGGAAGCAGAGGAGGAGGTTGAAGCTGTCATCGAAGAGGAGACTCTGGACACAGAGGCTGAGGAGATCGAAGAGGTGACAGAAGATGCTGAGACAGAACCGGAGGAGATTCAGGAGGATGCTGATGCACCTGCAGAGGAAGAGATTCAGGATGCTGAGGCAGATGCTCCTGTAGTCGATGGGGAAGAGGTTGCAGCAGAGCCGGAAGCACTGGCAGATGCTGAGGAACTGGATCTGGCAGCAACTGCTGAGGAGACAGAAGCAATTGCTGAGGAAGCAGCAACGGAAGAAGCCCCTGTAGTATCAAAGAAGGAAGCTCAGGCGGCTGCAAAGGCAGAGAAAGAGGCTAAGAAGGCAGCTGACAAGGCGGAAAAAGAGCAGGCCAAGGCAGAGAAAGAAGCCCAGAAGGCTGCTGAGAAGGCAGAAAAGGAGCAGGCAAAGGCTGATAAAAAGGCTCAGAAGGAAGAGGATAAAGCCAATAAAAAGGATCCCAACAGAGACCCTGTGCTGGGAGAGAATGAGGCTCTCTACAGAATCTACCTGCCTGAGAATTACGATGAGAACCGTGCATACCCCACAGTTTATGTGATGCCATACGATGGCTATAAGGCAGCGGAGTACCTGAATTCCGGTATTCTCTCCACTGTGGATGGATCTAGTGCCGGTGACGACAGCCTGCAGATGATCTTCGTATTCCCTGAGTTTACAGAGGAGAACGACTACGGCACCATGCTGGATGACCTGGTGGCAGACGTTGAGGAAAAATACTCTGTTATCGAGGATGCAGCCTACAGAGGAATCTTCGGTGCATCCGTGGGCGGCTACATGGCCATGGAGACAGCTGTGATCGAGGCTTCTGATCTGTTTTATGCAGTATCCTCCTCCATGGGTGACTTCACATCTGAGAGCAATCCATGGATTGGCAAGGGTGACGTGAATACAGCCATCAACGGCTATGACAGTACAGGAGACAAGGGCTATTCCACAATCGGAAAGCATTTCTATTACATTGATGCTCCAAATGGTTCTGCAAGATCCACCCAGGCAGGGGGGACCTCCACAATTGGTGCAAATCTTGCCAAGAGAAGTAATCCATACTACAAATTCGGCGGTAGCTATTATCTCTACAGCACACCGGATCCAAAGATGGTGGAGTACAGAATCCTGGATGGCGGCGAGGATGCAGCATTTTATCTTAATTCTGTAAAAGAAACCATGAACCGCTTCAGTGCCAGATTTACAGAGAACCTGTATTCTGCAGCAGTTGCTGCTAATCCACAGGCTGTAACCTCTGGAAATGCTGCAGTGAACGTTACTGTCAACTATACTCTCAGCAGCGGTATCGCCGTATACAATGCAGCTGTTCCTGCAGTGACCTTTACACTGAAACTGACAGATCCTGCCACAGGTGCTGAGATCTACAGAGATCAGGCCACAGTGGATGGACTGACAACAGATGCTCCGACTGCATACACCTTCACTGTTCCAAGAGAGTGCCTTGCAGAGGGAAAGAACACAGATGTGGCTGTGGAAGCCTCCATTCTTGGCTTCGGCGCTGAGGTTGGCACTGTTCCGATTGTAAGAGTTGAGGATGCCATTGTGGACGGAAACAATCAGTCCATCGATCTTATGGGCGACTGGTATTTCAAGGCATACAAGTCCTACAAGAAAAACGACACTACAGTGATTGATCTGGATCGTGTTGAGAATATCGTTCCTGAAACATACCAGAGCTGGGGCGTTGTACAGCCTGCACTGGCATGGTGGACAGCTGACTTTGATGCTTCCTTAGGCGGCAGCTCCTCCTATGGCGGCTATGCATGGTATGTGAGAACCTTCGAGGTTCCGGAGGGCTTTGCTGTGGATCAGCAGCTCACCGTGGCTGTGGGTATGTTTGATGAGGCCAATGAGGTTTACATCAACGGCACCTACGTTGGTTCCACCGGCATGCAGTATGATATCGCAGAGGGCATCGGCGTTTACGACGGAAGCAATCCATGGGATGTAAACTGCGTATATCAGATGGATCCAAATGTTCTTCATACAGGAACAAACACAATTGCAGTAAGAATGTGCAACTCCTCCGGTGGCGGCGGATGGTATTCCGGACCGGTGGGAATCTATACAGAAGAGGCTTATGCCAATGCAGCAGCTTCCGGTTCCAGACTGACAGTGGAGAGCTACGAATCCGCTTCCACAGGCAATACAGAGAGCTTCAGACTGTACCTTCCAAAGGATTACTATGAGGAGGGAAATACAAAGAGTTACCCAACCATGGTTCTCCTTCACGGAATTAACAGCCAGAGCAGTGCCTATGAGATCGATAGAGTGGACAAGGTTCTGGACGATGCCATTGAGGCAGGAATCATTGAGCCTATGATCGTGGTTATTCCAGACGATCCAACAAAATCCAGCTTCTGGAAGGGCAAATATGCAGATATGGTAACACAGGATCTGATTCCATATGTGGATGCAAACTACAGAACCATTCAGGATCCAGGCTACAGATTCACAGCAGGCTGTTCCATGGGCGGCGGCGGAGCGTATTCTCTTGCCATCAACAATCCGGATCTCTTCTCCGGTCTCATCAGCTTCTATGGAGCACTGAATTATGTAGGTGCTGAGGATCTTACTAATTCACTGAGCACAGAGTACTTAAGCAGCTACTCCATCTGGATGGCAAGCGGCAACCAGGATATGTACAACTTCTACGATGTACAGGAGAAGGTAAGTAATATCCTCACCAGCAAGGGTGTAAGCCATTATCATCTGGTTGACAATGGAACCCATACCACATCCTTCTATTTACCGCTGTTTATTCAGGCCATTCAGTATACACAGCAGAACATGTTCCGCTGATCTGCTTTGTAATATTGCCAGGACAACGGATATACAGTATGCTTAGCATAGAGTAAGCGAGAAAGATGCCATCCCGCATAGTCGGAGATGGCATCTTTCCTGTTGTGCGGGGGGACAGGAGAGTTATTCATGGAGAAAGAATATCTTAGAATCGTCTCAGAATTTACAGAGACAGAAAGCTTTTATAAAAGGCTGTATCAGAAAAAATGTGAGGGAGAACAGCAGTACAGGGATTTTATTCATTCCCTGAACCGGGAGAAAGTGCTGAAGCATCACGTATATGTGCCGGGGCTGGTGGAGCCGGAGGAGTGCTTCGGGGAAGAGTTTCCTATTTTTTATGAGGTTTCGGATATTGCGGTGTGGAAGCATTCCCGATATACACCGGGATTTCTCCATTCTCATAATTATTTTGAGATCGCCTGTGTCATGTCAGGAGAAGCATCCCATTACATCGAGGGAACGGGATATTTCAATGCAAAGCCGGGAGATATCTTTATCCTACCAACGGGAACCCGCCATATGGTGGAAACCTTTGATGATGACACCTTTATCATCAATATCATGATCAGGAAAACCACCTTCCAGTATACCTTTTTTGAAACACTGGCGGGTAATGATATCCTGTCTGATTTTTTCGAGGAGGAGATTCTTGGAACCTCACACAAATCCTTCCTGTATTTTGAGACAGGGGAGGATGAGGCTGTGAGGAACTGTATCCAGCATCTGTTCATTGAAAGTGTCAGAAGACGGAAGTACCATGACAGAATTGAAAAGGGCTTTTTGCAGATTCTGTTTGCCTATATTTTACGGAAATATGAGGATTATTATGTAACAAGCCCAACAGACGATAAAATCAAACTCTTTAAGTACTTTAAAGAAAACATCCATAATGCCACCCTTTCCTCTGCAGCAGAGTTTTTTAATTACAATCCGGCTTATTTAAGCCGTCTGGTGCGTCAGAGCACCGGGAAGACATTTTCAGAGCTGAAGACCCAGTACAGGATGGACATGGCCATCCGGCTCCTGAATGACAGTGCCTTGAAGATTCATGAAATCGCCAAGGTTATCGGCTATGAAAATGTGGAGCAGTTTAATCGTCAGTTTAAAAAAATGCTGAATGTGAGTCCCAGTCAGTTTCGCAGGCGGGGCAGGGAAGAAGAAGAGTGATTTATCTCAGTGGAGAAGACTCCCACCTCTACAGGTGGTGAGCACTGACAAATTAGTCTCAGTGGGAGTCCAATCTCCGACTGAGATAAAACGCTCCGCGAGGATGCGCAGCGATTCTGATAGGAAGATGTCAGCTAAAGCTGACCAGAATCGCGCGCCAAGTCTCCGCAAGCGTCGACTTGAATTAACAGGTAAGAAAAGCTGCGTTTTATGAAAATATAGGCTGTGAGAAAAACGCACTTTGTTTAAAGAATAGCTGAATTGTACAAACAGGGGGCTGTGACAGCAATAGCTGCCACAGCCCCCGTTATGTGGAGATAGCCAGACATCTCCCCTGTTATTTTGTTGCATATACTGCCGCCTGCACAGTTAGGTCTATGCAGAGCTTTTACCGCTCACTGACCAGTGACTCCCGGATATGCTTGAAGAGAACCACTTCCCCCTCCACAAATGCCTCGATATCGTAGGATGGCTCCTCTTTCTGCTCCGCTGTTCCCTCCGGATCTGCAACGTAGATTACGCCATCGATCTTTTTGATCACACCATTGATTTCCTGCTGAAAAGATACCCGGTCCTGGGGTTTGAATTTTGGATTTCCTAACATAGAAGAGCGCCTCCTTATTCATTTTTCTTTATCCTTTAATGAAGAACGCTTGTGTTTCAGATTCGCTGAAACAACAATGCTGATCTGCTAGTAAGTATAGTCTTTTTTGAGAAAATTATCAATAAACACAGTGAAAATTCAGAAAATATTACTGAATTAACCAATAGTATCCTGTGTCAGAATCCAGATATCAGGTTAATCTGATTTCGTTCTCAGTTTTTCTTATCAGATATCAATGATTTCTTTCCCTGACAGGAATTGAGATTTTTGTGATATACTCCGCCTCATCCTTCACCGCCAGTTCATCCAGAACAGCTTCTTTATAGCAGAATTCACCCATTTCCAGATCATGCTCCTGTATGAATGCCAGCAGCTGGCGATACACCTCCTCAGCTTTATAATAATTGCCCTTCAGGTACGCAACTGCATAGAGTCCCGCCGGCTTCACATGCATGGGATGTTCGGGGGTCGGATCCAGGATTTTTGTACAGAAATGGGCATAAGTATCCCAGTTTTCTTCCAAAAGAGCAGAAGTGCTGACCATGGCTCCGTAGGGGTGGCCTGCATTCAAGCCGTTGTGGTAGCAGTAGCCGATATGTTCACAGACGGCATGGATCAGAATGTCGTGATCATCTGTGTCCAGCCGGGGACTGATGATAAAGTATTCCTCAGGGCTCTCCTCAAGCAGAACCTTCTGTGAGGAACTGGAAACCTTTGGGGATTCGCTGAGCTGAACCAGAGACAACTTTGTGGTGATCACCTGTTCAATCCTGTTTAAGCGTTCCTGTTCCTCTTTCACCTTTTTATACTGCTCCTCCAGCAGCTCCTTCAGGGCAGAGGGATTCCGTTCATCCACATATTTTTTTATCTCTTTTAGGGGCATTCCAATCTCACGAAGACAGCTGATGGTGAAAAATACATCACACTGACTTTCGCTGTAATAGCGGTAGCCCTTTTCGTCTGTATAAGCAGGGGAAAACAGACCGATTTCATCATAATGAAAGAGAGTTCTCTTATTGGTGTTGCATAATCGGGCAAATTCGCCTGTCTTTATGCATGGTTCTTGAAATTTTTGCATATTTATTCAAAAAACTCCTTGACTATAACGTAACGGTATACTTTATTATACAAGCCGCCGGAAGAAACCACAAGAGGCAGAAAGACAGGTTCATTTCTGGATTTTTGTACAAAATCTGAAATACCCATCAGCAACAAATACCATCTTCTTGTGAGTTGATAAATACATGAAACAAAAAAACATGTAACAGAAAACGCGAAACAGAAAAAATGAAACAACAAATATGAATAGCAAAACCAACAGGAGGTACGATTATGCCAAAATTAAGTGAGAGAGTGGGAACATTTACCGATTCGGTAATTCGTCGTATGACCCGCATCAGTGATGAGTATGATGCCATCAACCTGTCCCAGGGATTCCCTGATTTCGATCCACCTAAGGCTATTATGGATGCCCTGGCTCAGGCTGCTTATGCAGGCCCTCACCAGTATTCCGTCACCTTTGGTGCAGAGAATTTCCGTGAAGCCCTGGCAAGAAAACAGGGAAGGGCCATTGGAAGAACCATCAATCCTGATACAGAGATCGTTGTTACCTGCGGTGGAACAGAGGCCATGATGTGTGCCATGATGACCATCTGCAATCCGGGAGACAAAGTAATGGTATTCTCCCCATTCTATGAGAACTATGGGGCCGATGCCATTCTGTCCGGGGCCGATCCCATCTACATCCCACTGGTTCCACCGGAGTACAACTTCGATATTGAGCTGATCCGCCAGGGCTTTGAGGCGGGAGCAAAGGCCATTATCGTTTGTAACCCATCCAACCCCTGCGGAAAGGTGTTCAGCCGTGAGGAGCTGATGGACATCGGTGAGCTGGCAGTGAAATACGATGCCTTTGTTGTAACAGATGAGGTATATGAGCATATGGTATATGCACCAAACCACCACACCTGCATGGCATCTCTGCCGGGCATGTATGAGCACACCATCACCTGTAATTCCCTGTCCAAAACCTACTCCATCACAGGATGGCGTCTGGGCTACCTCATTGGACCGGAAGAGGTGATTGAGGCAGCGAAAAAGGTCCACGATTTCCTGACTGTAGGAGCTGCTGCACCTCTGCAGGAGGCAGCAACCGTGGGACTGAATTTCCCTGAGTCCTACTATGAGGAGCTGCTGGAGACCTACACTAAGAAACGCAGCTATTTCCTGGAGGGCCTGGATCGCATCGGCCTGAAGCACAACATTCCTCAGGGAACCTACTTTGTAATGATCGATATTCAGGAATTCCTGGATCTGCCACAGTTTGCAGGCTATACCGATCTGGAGTTCTGCGAGTGGATGATCCGAAATATCGGTGTGGCAGCAGTTCCGGGCTCCAGCTTCTTCAAGGAGGAAGTAAACAACCTGATCCGTCTCCATTTTGCAAGAGAAGAAAAGACCATCGACGAGGCTCTGAACCGTCTTGCAAGGATGGCAGAGCTGATCCGCAAATAATGTGGGCAGAGAAAGGATAGAGTTATGAAACCATATTCTGTTTATTTTGCCAATTATACTATTGGGACAGAAGTATATGATCAGGTACCGGAGGTGTGCAGCCTCTATGGAAAGCGAATTCTTCTTATCGGTGGTGAGAAGGCCTACGCAGCGGCAAAGGAGAAACTGGAGGATGCTGTGGCAGACAGCAATCTTACCATTGTGGATGCAGTGCTCTATGGAGAGGACTGTACTCCCTCCACCATCGCAAAGTGGGCCGGATATGCCAGAGAATGTCAGGCAGACATGATCTTCGGCATGGGCGGCGGAAAGGCTCTGGATACTGCCAAGGGAGCAGCAGACCGGGCAGGACTGCCTGTGTTTACCTTCCCAACCATTGCAGCCACCTGCGCAGCCACCACAGCACTTTCCGTGGTGTACCGGGAGGATGGAGCATTTGACAGCTTCTATTTCTATGATCGTCCCGCAAGACACTGTTTTATTGACCTGCAGGTGCTGGCAGATGCCCCGGTCAGATACCTTCGGGCAGGAATGGGTGACACCATGGGCAAATTCTTTGAGTGCCACTTTTCTGCCAGAGGAGATAAGCTGGACCACAGCTCCTGGATGGGCCGGGAGATCAGCAATCTCTGCTACGAACCCCTTCTGGAGCACGGAATTCAGGCTCTGAAGGACTGTCAGCAGCACAGAGTATCGGAGGATCTCCAGCAGGCAGTGCTGGCAAATATCGTCAGCACCGGAATGGTGTCCCTGATGGTGGTGGACGATTACAACTGTGCCATTGCCCACTCTGTGTATTACGGACTGGTGCTGCTTCCGGGCTTCGAGGAGCAGTATCTTCACGGAGATGTGGTGGCCTACGGCGTTCTGGTACAGCTGGCGGTGGACAAGGACAGGGAAGAGATGCTCCGTGTCCGGAACTTTATGCAGGAGCTGGGAATTCCCACCTCTCTGAAGCAGATGCAGTTGCAGCTGGATCGGGAGGCTCTGAAGCAGGTGCTTCATGAGATCGTAACCGGACCGGATATGGAGCATATTCCATATGAGGTGACAGAGGATATGATCTATCATGCCATGGAAGAGGTTGAAGCGCTGGATACATAAATGGGTGCAGAGAAGTGGTTCAATTACCGATGTAGTTCACGGCAAAAGAATCAAGTATTAAGAGTATGAACCATAATAAATAATAATGAATAATTATGAATAATTATGGTAATAGAAGGGAGAGTAAAACTAAAAAATGGAACAGAAATCCAGTATCAACACAAAAAATCTGCTGAAATTTCTTATTTGTTCAGCATTTGGTATCTTAATGTTTCTGGTGCCGATTCCCCAGGGGGAGTCATTTACCACCATGCTGGATTTCCTGAAAACAGGTCTGAAGAATCTGTTGGGAGGAAGTCTGAATTATATTCTGTTGGTGATGCTGATTGTTTCAGCAGTGGTCAGTCTCATCGACTTTATTTTTAAACCGGAGTTTATCAGAAAGAATCATTATCTGAAGAGAGCATTTTCCACAACACCTTTCTATCTTGTTTCCAAGATCCTGGGTGCTGTGTTTGGCTGTATGGTAATTCTGGGCTTTGGACCGGAATTTGTTACCTCCATCGATACAGGAGCTACCATGATGGATCTCTGTAATACACTGATCTGTATCGTTATCTCCTTCAGTTTCATTCTGCCATTCCTTACCGATTGCGGAATCATGGAGTTTCTTGGTGTGATCGCAAGACCGGTGGTTCGCCCCCTGTTCCATGTGCCGGGACGTGCCTCCGTTGACCTGATCGCTTCCTGGTTTGGCGCTTCCAATGCGGCAGTAATCCTTACCAGAGAGCAGTACATGCGTGGCTTCTACACAAAGAGAGAGGCAGGGTACATTATGACAAACTTCTCTCTGGTATCCATTCCGTTCTGTCTGCTGGTGGCAAATACAGTGGGAATTGCCCATCTGTTCCCAATGTTCTATCTGTGCATCTGTGTTACAGGAATTCTCCTGGCAGTGATCATTGCAAGAATTCCACCGATCCGCACTCTGCCGGACACCTACCGTGAGAAAACAGGAAAGCAGATTAACGAGGATGTTCCTCAGGAGAAGGGCATCTTTGCCCATGCTCTGGAGCTCAGCTGCAAGAGAGCAGAGAGGTTCAATGCTTCCTCTGTACTTACCGGAGGATTTGAGGTTGTTATGGGTATGTTCTTCGACCTGATCCCCATCGTAGCAGCCTGGGGTACAGTGGCCCTGATCATTGCCACCTACACACCTGTATTCACCTGGATCTCCTATCCAATGGGACTGTTCCTGCAGCTGCTGGGGGTTGAGGAGGCATTTGCGGTGGCACCGGCTACCCTCATCGGCTTCACAGATATGTTCATCCCGGCTCTGCTGATCACAGGAATCCAGTCCGTGAAGACAAAATTCATCATCGGTGTCCTGTCTCTGGTGCAGATCATCTACCTCACAGAGGTTGGTGCCATTGTGATCAAGAGCGAGATTCCGCTGAATCTCTGGAAGCTGTTTATTGTATTCATGGAGAGAACACTGATCGCTCTGCCAATTATTGTGGTATTTGCCAATCTGGTGCTGTAGGAGTCTTCATGAAACTGTCCAGTATTTAATTCAAAAAACCCGTTGCCATTATCCTTTTTTCGGATGATGGTGCGGGTTTTTCTCTTATTCAGGAAACCGGGCAACGAAAACGAGGGAAAAAGAGAAAATCGATGCCGGGAACAGGAAGAATAGTCAAGTCGTGGCAACGAAACGATAAGAAAAAAGAGATTTCGTTGCCTAGCCCTCGGAAAAAGGAAGAATTAGGCAACGAAAACGAGGGAAAAAGAGAAAATCGATGCCGGGAACAGGAAGAATAGTCAAGTCGTGGCAACGAAACGATAAGAAAAAAGAGATTTCGTTGCCTAGCCCTCGGAAAAAGGAAGAATTAGGCAACGAAACCGGGAAAAAAAGAGAAAATCGATGCCGGGAACAGAAAGAATAGTCAAGTCGTGGCAACGAAATGATAAGGAAAAAGAAATTAAGGAGAATGGGGCATTGGAAATGACGGTGAAAAAAACAGGTAGTATAATAAGAAAAAAAGCAAAAAATAGTAATGAAAAGGAGGGCAGAATATGCAGCATAACAATACCAAGATAAAAGCTGTGATATTTGCGTTGCTGGCAGCGGTGTTCTATGCCATCAACACACCTGTTTCCAAGCTTCTTCTGCAGCAGGTGGATCCTGCTGTTGTGGCAGCTTTTCTATATCTGGGAGCAGGTGTCGGAGTGGGAATCATGTACCTGTTCCACTATAGAAAGGAGGCCCCGGAGGAGAGACTGAAAAAAACAGATTTTCCCTATACGTTGGGAATGATTCTGCTGGATATTGCGGCCCCGGTGCTGTTGATGATGGGAATCAGCATCGGTTCCGCTTCGGATGCATCCCTTCTTGGGAATTTTGAGATTGTAGCCACCACATTGATGGCTTTGTTGCTCTTTAAGGAGAGAGTCAGCGGAAGACTGTGGCTGGCCATTGGCTTTATCACTGTTTCCAGTATCCTTCTTTCCCTGGATGGGGCAGCGGGCTTTCGCTTTTCAACAGGTTCCCTGTTTGTGATTCTTGCCACCTGCTGCTGGGGCCTGGAAAACAACTGTACCAGAAAGATATCTGATAAGAGCACCTATCAGATCGTGGTGCTGAAGGGATTCTTATCAGGCGGTGGAGCCCTGATCCTTGCCCTTGCCGGTGGCGGCAGAATCCCTGCTTTGATATATATGGCGGCGGCAATGCTGCTGGGATTTGTGTCCTATGGCCTTAGCATCTTTCTGTATATCAGGGCCCAGAGTACCTTGGGAGCAGCCAAAACCAGTGCCTACTATGCAGTGGCACCCTTTGTGGGAGCATTTCTCGCAGTGATTGTAAATAAAGAGCAGCTTACAGGCTTCTTCTATGTGGCCCTGCTGTTTATGCTGGCAGGCTCTGTTATGGTTGTCTATGACACCATGGTCAGACACCATGTACATGCCCATAGCCATCTGATTGTCCACAGACACAATGGAAGGGTACATACCCATTTCCTTATGCATCAGCATGACCATGAGCATCTCATCTCTGAGGGAAACCACGGTCACAGACACGAAAGCTATCGCTTCAGCAAGGAGCATACCATGGCACATAAGCAATAATGTACAAAAGCCTGGAAACCCGGGAAATATCGGGTTTTCAGGCTTCTTTAATTCTGTTTACTCATATAAAACCTATTGTAACCATAGGAAAATAGAATATGATTCATGCAGATAAGACATAGTATAGTGGAATGGAGAAAGATGCGTTTGATCTTTCTTGACTATGCAATTCTGTAAAAACTGCACACACCGCTGGATTTAAAAATACTGGTTGGAAAATACTATAATATATGCTAAAATGGATAACATTTAAAAGAGTGTATAGCGTATTGCATGAATAATACCTTCGATGAGGGTGATATGAGCCATGAAGGAATGGGAGGAACAGTAATGAGTTACGCAGACCAGATTTTTAAAGAGACCATCAGGAACATCCTGGAGAATGGAGTTTCTGACCAGAACCAGGAGGTTCGCCCGAAATGGGAGGATGGAACTCCTGCCCACACCCTGTCTGTTTTTGGTGTGGTAAATCGCTATGATCTCTCCAGGGAGTTTCCAATCTTCACCCTGAGACAGAGCTATTGGAAAAGCGCCTGGGATGAGATTGGGAACTGTCATATTTATGACCGATATCTGGATATAGCCAGAGAACTGTGTGAGAAGTGAGAAGGCTGTCGCTGTAGGATGCGGCAGTCTTTTTTTATTTTCTGGGATTCGGATGTCAAAAGCCCCCAAAAACAGATTACACGGATTGTTTCGTACTTCGTATTCCCACAATCCTCCCCAAGATTCGGATATCGTGGTGCTTGCGCCCCACTTACATCCTCATCTTTGGGGCGTGTCACAAGGTCTATCACCACCGTACGTGCAAGCACCGGTGGCTCTGACCTTTTGACACTGTAATCTTTCTGGGAAATTGTGTCAATTTCCTGTTAACCAAAAACAAGGATGCATAGCTGCACTTTGTTCTGGGTGTAGAACAAAGCAGATGATTCCATTTTGCGATCAATGTATTCCGTTAATTCATTGTCTCATATCCCCCACACCGGGTTGTTTGACGTAATACAACAATTTTATAATAAAAAGGATTGTAGTATCAAAATCCACTCTCCATCTTATTTCTGCGCGGAGGCGGAAAGCTGGATTTGATACAAAAATCCTTGTAAATTGTAGCAAAAGGTAAACATCTGATAGGAATCAGAGAAAGGGAATCTGGAGATGGGAAAAGGAAAAAGAATTCTTCTTCTGGGTGTTTACGGAATGGAGATGGTGGAATGCGGTGGCGTTATTTGTAAAAATGCCAAAGCTGACGGTACCTCCCATGTATCTGTTCTGTTTGCAGGTCCCAGGATGCAGGAGGCCCTGGGGCCTTCAGCCGAAACACTGGGCTGCACCATTGAATACCTGAATATGGATGTGGGTACTATCAGTGCCTCTGTGGAGGAGAAGAAGCAAGTGATCAAAGTGATCCGCAGCTTTAAGCCAGATATCATTATTACTCAGGATCCGGAGCATTGCATCGGTGATCTGGATCCGGGCAGACGTCCTGCCATGACACTGTTGCTGGAGGCAATGGCTCTGGCAGGCAGACGGATCTGGCTGGATGAGGAGGCAGGAACAGAGCCTCACAGGGGATTCACAGTCTATTATATGACCCCTGAACACCCCAACTGCCTGGTGGATATCCTGGAGGTATGGGATGAAAAATGCCATGCCATGGATCTGCTGGAATCTCAGCTGGAATTTATCGGAGAACTCAGCGACACCCCGGAGCAGAGGGCCACATGGAGCAGATTTATTCCCGGCGTGGAGGAAATGGATCTGCTGGAATATGGTACAAAGATCAAACGGATCATGGATCAGGCTTACCACATGTATTATGGATCCAACGGACATAATAAGGTGTTGCTTTCTGAGAATTACAGAAAGGAAAGCCTCTTTGTGCTGGATCAGCTGATGTAAAGGCAGTGAATCAGTAGAAATACAGGATCAGCAGATTAGAAAAGCAGAAATAGCGATTCTATGCTGGATCAGCTGATGTAAAGAATTGAAAGAAAGGAAATAACCATATGAAAAAATTAACAGTGCTTGCCCTGGTGGCAGCCATGACTCTGGGACTTACCGCCTGCGGAGGCAATTCTTCCTCTGCTTCCACCTCCGAATCAGAGGCAGCGCAGGAGACAAAACAGGAGGAGACAGAGGAGAAGAAAGAGGAGACAAAGGAAACAGAGGCTTCCGATACACTGACCATTGCCATTACCAATGATGAGAATACACTGTCACCATTTACCTATGTGTCCGGAACCGGTCTTACCGCCAATCGCCTTGTTTACGATACACTTTTCACCACAGATATGGAGAATAATGTGATTCCATGGATGGTTGAGGATGATTACAAGGTGGAGGATTCCAAAGTCTATACAGTGACTCTGAAGGATGGACTGAAATTCCACAACGGAAATCCTGTAACAGCAGAGGATATCAAATTCTCCTTTGAGTATCCGGCAAACCAGAACGTGTCCGGTCAGCGTAAGGTCTGCAATATGATCGAGAAGATCGAGATTCTGGATGAGAAGACCATTCAGTTTACCCTGACTGAGACCAACGTAAACTTCCTGAGAGATGGATTTGCCTATATCCGAATTCTGGATGATGAGGTATATGAGGGCGTGGAAGACGGAACAACTGTAACAGAGACCATCGGAAGCGGCCCATACAGGCTGACAGAGTACAAAACAGGTGAGTATTATAAGCTGGAGGCAGTGGAGGATTACTTTGCCGGGGATATTGCAGTTCAGAACATCAATATGCCAATTATGTCCGACAGTACAGCCATTCAGCAGGCTCTGCTGGCAGGAGAGATTGCAGCCTCCACAGGAAGCATCGGAATCGAGATGGTGGATACCTTCGAGGCAGTTCCGGAACTTTCCGTTGTGAAAAATGCCGGCTATGCCCCAATGATCATCAACTTCAACGATGGCAGAGAGCCATTTGACCAGGTGGAGTTCCGTCAGGCAATTTCCTACGCAGTGGATGTGAATGGAATCGCAGATACACTGTACGGCGATTACTGTCTGGTGGGAACAAAGGGTGCTGTGCGCAGCGATCTGCCTTACGCAGTAGAGGGACTGGAGTATGTATACGATACAGAGAAGGCCATTGATCTGCTGGAGGGACTGGGCTACAAAGAGGTAGGAGATGACGGAATCCGCCTTGACAAGGATGGAGATCCATTAAGCTTTGAGATCATCACCTATTCCGGAAATGCCACCAGAAGCCGTGCCTGTGAGCTGATCAAGGAGCAGCTGCAGGAGGTTGGTATTGATATTGAGATTAAATCCATGGATATGGATACAGCAGATGCCTATATCTGGCCTGAATTTGAGGTTTCCGCAGGACGTGACTACGATATGTCCACCTGGGGCTGGTCCAGCACCATTTCCATGACCTATCTGATCTCTCTGTGCTCCTCTGATTTTGAGGTGGGAACCTACAACGTTATGGGCTACGTAAGTGAGAACTTCGATAAGCTGGTGGATGAGAAGCTGGCTGAGGTAAGCTCCATTGAGGAGATGGAAGAGCTGTTAAAGGGGCTGCAGGAAGTGATCGGTGAGGAAGTTCCTCTGTTAACCATCGCATTCCCTGATACCCTTCAGGTATGCAATACAAAGGTATACGATGGCTGGAAATCCGGTGCAGGAGCAAACGTTGTAAACATTTTCTCCTTTGTAAATGCATAAATTCAGAGGATAGTGCGGATGAAAAAAAGAGTATTTCACTATACGATCATTCTGGTGGTGGTGATCATCATCAACTTTTTCATCCCCCGTCTGCTTCCGGGAACACCCCTGAAATCCATTGTGGGAGAGAATCCCGGGGATCTTACAGCGGCAGAAAAAATGGGAATTCTTGAGGCATATCACCTCAATGAGCCCATGTATAAGCAGTTTGGCTATTATCTTAAGGAGCTGTTTACCCTGAACTGGGGTAATTCCTATGCAAAACGCCAGCCCATCTCAGAGCTGATCCGGTCCAGGCTGGGCTGGACTCTGCTGCTGGCGGGCTGCAGCACCCTGCTTTCCACCATCATAGGTACCTGTCTGGGAGCTGTTTCGGCATTAAGGCGGAAAAAAAGAAAGGATGTGCCAGTGGTGCTGGCCACCACAGTGGTCAGTTCCATCCCTTCCTTCTGGATCGCCATTATCCTTCTGGCGGTATTCGGCGTAAAGCTGCGATGGTTTCCAATTTACGGAGCCTATGATATGTGGGAATCCTACACCGGTCTGGCAAGGGCAGCAGATATCCTGAAGCATCTGGCACTGCCTTTATTTACCCTTGTGATCTCCTCGTTGATGGCATTTTTCTCCACCTCCAGATACAGCACCCTGCGGGTGATGGAGGAGGATTATGTGAAGATGGCAAGGCTCAGGGGAATCACCGGCAGCAGGGTAACCTTCTGCTATGTGTTTCGGAATGCTCTGATTCCTGTTTTTACCCTGTTTATGATGGATGTGGGTTATATGCTGGGTGGTTCCGTGTTGGTGGAGACGGTATTTTCCTATCCGGGACTGGGCACCCTCATGAAGGAGGCGGTGATGGCCAGGGATTATCCACTGATGCAGTACACCTTCCTCATGTCCTCGGTGGTTACCATAGCGGCTCTGTTTCTGTCAGATATCCTGTATCACAGGATCGATCCCAGAGTGGAGGTGAACGGCAATGAGTAAGCATATGACCAGAATCGGTGCAGTTATCCTGACCCTTATGGTGCTTCTGGCTGTATTTGCACCGGTGCTGTCGCCCCACAACCCCTACGCCAGCTCTACCGCCACCTACCAGCTTCCCTCCCTGGAGCATCCCCTTGGGACTAATGACATCGGTCAGGACATTCTCAGTGAGGTGATCTACGGAGCCAGAACCTCTCTGGCCATCGGATTTTTCTCAGCAGCTATTTCTCTGACCATAGGTACGGTGTTGGGTCTGCTGTCAGGGTGGTATGGAGGATGGCTGGACAGGCTGATCGCCAAGCTGACGGCATTTATGCTGACCGTTCCCTATCTTCCCACGGTGATCATCATCAGTGCCTTTACAAAGCACAGCATCTATTCCACATCTCTTGTGCTGGGAATCATGTCCTGGGCAGGCACCACAAGAATTGTTCGGACCCAGACCATGGCCATCAGAGAGAAGGATTATATCCAGACCATTCGGGCCATGGGGGCCTCAGATTATTATATTTTCAGCCATCATGTGATACGGGAGCTTACTCCCTGGCTGATGTATCAGTTTGCAGGAAGGGTAAAATCAGGCATTCTGTCGGAATCCTCCTTAAGTTTTCTGGGACTGGGCAGCACCACCCAGAAAAGCTGGGGCACCATGATCTACTATGCCCAGGAGAAAAATGCCCTGCTCACAGGTTCCTGGCTCTGGTGGATCGTTCCACCGGGACTTTGTATCATTCTGGTGTCCTGTGCACTGATCATGATCTCCTACGGATTTGAGGAAAAAACAGATCGGAGGCTCAGCAGATGAGGAATATGGAAGAGAAAGTCATATTGCAGGTGAAAAATCTCTCGGTGCGATACCGGGATGCAAAGGAGCCGGTGGTAAAGAATTTATGCTTTTCCATAAGACAGGGAGAAATCCTCTGTCTCCACGGTCGCTCCGGTAAAGGAAAAAGTACAGTGGTATGGGCTCTCACAGAGATGCTGCAGGAGTACAATGCCGTCGCTAAAGGAGAAATCCTTCTGGATGGAAAAAAACTGGTGTATGGATGGGGAAAAGCCGGGCTGAAAAATGCAGGACAAGAGAAAACTGCACAAAAGAACACAGAGCAGGAGAAACCCGGGCAAAGGAATACAGGGCAGAAGAACAGGAGGCAGATCAATACCGGTCGGGTATTTACCTGGAGAGATATTGCCCTTGTGCCTCAGTCCTCCATGAGCAGCTTTAATCCCGTGTACACCATCAGGAAGACCATGCAGGAAACCATGATGGCAAACCTGATCGCAGAGGAGAAGGGTGAATCGGAGACTCAGGGAAAAGGGAACAGTAAGTCCATGTTACAGGATAAGAATGCTCTGGAGCAGTATCTTGTGGAGCTGATGGAGATGGTTCAGCTGGATCCTTCCGTTCTGGATGCCTATCCCCACGAGCTCAGCGGCGGAATGAAGCAGAGAACAGCCATCGCACTGGCCATCATGTTTCAGCCTAAGCTGCTGATTCTGGATGAGGCCACCACAGGACTGGACCTGCTGGTACAGGCCCAGGTGCTGGGAACAATTCTGAAGCTGCGGGATACCTGCAATATGACCATCCTGTTCATCAGCCATGATCAGACGCTGGCAGAGGAATTCTGTGACAGCTGGATCGAATTATAGTCAGGAGAGGCTGGATGAAGATGAAGACCTGTGACAGGTAGGTTGAATTATAGCCGGAAGAGGCTGACTGGAAGCCTGAGACAGGACAGGGGGGCTTGAATGATTGCTGGCAACGGCTGACTGAAACCAGGTGACAGATTTCAGCAGTGGTGAATGACAGGAATGGAGAAAATGACAGTATAGAAGGGATGAGCAGATGGCAGAAGCAGATGCTATATTGGAAGGAAAAAATCTGAAGAAAACCTTCGTCAGCGGCAGTAGCAGACGAAAAAAGATAACAAAAGCTGTGGATGGAGTATCTCTGGAGCTCCGTCCCGGTGATTCGGTGGCTCTTATTGGCAGCAGCGGCTGCGGAAAGACCACCACTGTAAAGCTCCTTCTGGGACTGACAAAGCCAGAGGGGGGAGAATTGATAAAAAAAGGAAGGATTGGTTTTGTGGGGCAGAATCCCTATGAGACCCTGTCGCCTGTGTGGACCGTAGGGCGGATCGTGGCAGAGCCCCTGCTGTTTTCCGGCATTTGCCGCGGCTATGAGCAGTGCCGGGAAGAAATCCGCCGGGTCCTTTCACTGGTGCATCTGGATTTTGATATCTACGAGAAGCGCCTTCCCTCCCAGCTCAGCGGAGGAGAGAGACAGAGGGTCAGCATTGCCAGGGCATTGATCCTGCAGCCTGACTTTCTTGTGCTGGATGAGCCCACCTCCATGCTGGATGAGGAGGTAAAGGGAAAGATTCTTGATGTGATCCGGGAAATCATGGAAAAAGGAGCCTATGGCGTGCTTCTGGTAACCCATGATATTGCCGCAGCACGAACACTGTGCAGCAGACTTCTTGTGATGGAGGCAGGAAAAATTCTGGAGGAGGGGCCGGCTGAGGACATCTTTGCGGCTCCAAAAGCAGAACTCACAAAAAAACTCATCGCAGTGGCCACAGATCTGAAGGGCTTCTGGAGAGACTATCGGGAGTAGAAAGGCTTCCGAGTATATCAGAAAGCTGAAAAGCACCTCAGGATAAAGAATTATTATAACCAGAAAATAAACAACCCGGGATCAAAAAAATCCCGGGTTGTTTTCGGCGCTGTTATCAGTTCTGTTTTGTTATCTGTTTAGCTTTTCGCCTGATCTATGCCATCAGAAATCCCTTGTTATCTGCTTCAGCCACTTATAGCTTTTGTAGTGTTTGTAAACAAATGGAATCTTCACAAATTCATCGGTGCAGATCAGGAAGTAGACCCACATAGGGGGCAGCTTCAGAAGGAATGCTGCAATAAATCCCAGGGGTACCGCGTACAGCCACATATCGATGGTATCACAGATAAAGCCCCATTTGGAGTCACCGCCGGAGCGGAACACACCGCAGATCAGTGCAGTATTCACCGCCTGACCCACCACATAGTACATATTGATGAACAGCATGATGTTCAGATAGCCCTGGGCTGTCTGGGTCAGATCCGCCATGTTCAGGAACAGGGGCTTCAGAAGGAAGATGATCACTCCACCCACAATTCCCGCAATCAGGGTGATCTTGAAGAAGCTGGAGGCATCCTTCTTAACAGTCTCTGTTTCACCGGCACCAATGGATTTTCCAAGAAGGATGGATCCTGCACCTGCAATACCGAAGCAGGCCACGGTACCCAGATTTCGAGCCACCGCAACCACCGCGTTGGCAGCCACCATATCGCTGCCCAGATGGCCCATGATCACCGAATACATAGAAAATGCCACTCCCCAGATCACCTCATTGCCGAGGGCCGGCAGAGAGTATTTCATAAAGTCTGAGAACAGCAGCTTATTGCTTTCCCACAGGGTGGAAATCCGGAAATGAATAATCCGGTCCCCCAGATTGTCAAGAAAACAGATCAGCAGCTCCACCCCCCTGGAAATACTGGTGGCCAGGGCAACACCCAGGATGCCAAGCTTTGGCGCACCGAAAAGTCCGAAGATGAAGACAGCATTCAAAGCAATGTTCAGAACAAGAGCAGAGCTGTTGGCCGCTGTGGCAAATTTCACTCGCTCCACCGCACGCATGGTGCAGAGATAGGCCTGAGACACGCTCATGAACAGGTAAGAAAAGCTCACCACCCGAAGATAAGGAATGCCGGTGGTGATCAGAGCAGTCTCATTGGTGAACACCTTCATCAGAAGAGAAGGGAAGAAGAAGGCCAGAATAAAGAATACGGAAGAAATCAGGATAGAGATCCGCATTCCGATTCCCATGACCTTTTCAATGGTGCGGGTATCCTGTTTGCCCCAGTACTGGGCTGCCAGCATGATCACGCTGGCAGAGATGCCGCAATATACCAGATTCAGAATAAACATGATCTGGCTGGCAAGGGAGCCGGCAGCCAGGGCATCCTGACTGACAAAGCCCAGCATGATCACATCAGCAGAGCTTACTGCGGCTGTGACCAGGTTCTGCAATACAATGGGGATGGCGAGGCGGGTCAGATCCCTGCTGAAAGAGGACCGGTCCGCTGTAAGAGTCATCTGCATAATAATAATCTCCTGTGTAGTAATATGTTTTTGAGTATGCAGCGATTATCATACAATGGAGATGTGGCAGAGTCAACGGATTCCAGATTTATTTTATTGTATTTTGCCGTCAGAAAATAAGAGAAACAGGTCAGGGATAGAAGTTGAAAACGGCCACAGCATCTTCTGATGCCGTAGCCGTTTTTCATGCATTAGTAATAGTATTCACCCGACAGGTCTTCTATTAATAATACTCATCCCACAGGTCGTGCCAGTCATTGGCTCCTTCCCACAGGAACACCTGTCCCTTTACCAGGCGGTTTCCGCACTCCAGGGTGGCAATCTGGTCCATTTCCTCCTGTGTCAGGGGCTCTGTCACCGTAGCCTCCAGATTATCCTCATAGTGGTGCAGGGAGAACGGGATGGGGATGGTGCCTCTGCCAAGGGCCCATTTCAGAGCGATGATGGCAGGATTCACCCCATGTTTCCTGGCAATCTCAACAATGTCAGGCTGAGCCATGTCATCCACATCCTCCGGCACAATGTCCCTTTCAGGACGGCGGGGAGAGCCGATGGGCATATAGGCAACGGAGACGATGCCCTTCTGATTCAGGTATTCCAACAGTTCCTTCTGCTGGAAACAGGGGTGAAATTCCGATTCGCAGGCAGCAGGTGGAATCCTCAGGAGATCCAGCACTGCATCAATTTCTTTTTCATTTCCATAGCAGGCAGCACAGTCCAGCATGCGATAGCCGGCACGGATTCCCCCGGCAACGGCCTCCGCCACCTGATCCGCAGTAAAGCTGTCAGAGCCGAAGGTGCCCATACCGATCATGGGCATCTGGTCACCGTTGGAAAGGGTTATTTACGGTACCTTACAAGGGTCCACGGACATAGAAATACCTCCCTTTATTATCAAGTTTATGAACTGATTTATTTGATTCCTGTTGTCTGGAAAGCCGTTGTGTGGGATGCGGAGCAACAATTCCTTGAGAATTCTTAGAAATCGTTGCCCGGGAAGCCGCTGAGAGCGGGAAGCGAGCAACAATTTCATGGAAAAACTAGAAAATCGTTGCCCGGGAAGCCGCTGAGAGCGGGAAGCGAGCAACAATTCCATGGAAAAACTAGAAAAT
>JAUNCZ010000075.1 GCA_030526405.1 Lachnospiraceae bacterium
CAGAGCGATAAATCAAAATATCTCACTCAAAAAATCATTAGAATGAGGTGATCACATGAATATAAACAATATCAACGTAAACAAATACCCCATCTCACAGATGTTCGACCCGGACTCAAAAACCGTATTTGAGGTTCCGAAATATCAGCGTGAGTATGTATGGGGAACAAGGGAATGGTCTGCCCTCTATGATGACCTCTTCGAAAATGATGAAGGATATTTCCTGGGCTCGATCATCTGTATCAATTCAACCACCAACTCCCTCAGTCCAAAGTTCGAGGTGGTTGATGGCCAGCAGCGTCTTACCACAACCAGTCTCTTCCTCGCAGCTCTATATGATATCCTGAACAGTCATAAAAACGAGCTCGACGAGGACCAGCAGTCAGACCTGCTTCAGCTTCGCCGCAAGCTGGTTCTGAAGAAAACCACACAGGACCTGCGTGTTGTACCTCAGGTGCAAGGCAGCAATCTGGATGACTATATGGGCCTTATGGCTAAGATTGGTTTGATTCCTCAGAGAGCCATGCCGAATTTCGCCGGCCTGCGTCGTATCGTAAAAGGCTTCAACTATTTCAGAAAGCGCATCGAAACCGATGCCGAGGAATCCGGAGATGTAATTCATATGCTCTTCCAGATTCTCGACAAGGTGAATGCCGCCATTCTGGTTATGATCGAAGTCTCCAACCACGCAGATGCATATACCTTGTTCGAGTCTCTAAACAACCGTGGCACCCCACTTACATCGGTTGACCTCATCAAGAACCTGCTGCTAGCTCGCCTTGATGTTACGGAAAGCGATAATCTGGACTACTACTTCGCCCGTTGGAGAGAGGTTCTCAGCAACCTTGGCGACGATTACTCTGTCCAGGAACGTTTCTTCCGCCAGAACTATAATGCTTTCCGTGGTGCCTTGAATGAGCCTTTCCGCAAGGACGATCGTCTGTATCCGCTCGGTGTTATTGCCACCCGCTCCACTCTCCTGGACATTTATGAGAAGCTGGTAACTCGTGATCCGAAGGGATTCCTGGACGATATTACAGAGAATTCTACATACTACTCAGCTATCATTCTGAATAAAACTGATAGTCTCAGCAGTGAACTCAGAGAATGCTTCCTGGATTTACAGCGCGTACAGGGTGCGCCATCGTACCTTTTCTTGCTGTATCTCTTCAAAAATAAGACGGCACTGTCTATCTCAGACGATGACATCGCTAAAATCACGCGACTGCTGATAAACTTCTTTATCCGTCGTAATGTGACTGATACTCCACCAACACGAGATCTGACCCGTCTGTTTATGGCCTTCATCGAAGAAACCGAACAGAGCAACTATACTGGCAATGATGTGTATAACCACCTGCGTACAAAACTCATCAGCGTTTCCGCTTCCGATGACTTCTTTGCAGAAAAGCTGCACGGCCCAGTATACGATGAGAACAGCGGCGCTTGCCGTTTTATCCTGTGTATGATGGCCAAACGCGGCATGACCCAGGAGACCTACGTGGACCTGTGGCGTCAGTATGACAGCAAACAGTACGTTTGGAGCATTGAGCATATCTTCCCTCAGGGCAGCAATATTCCGCAGTCTTGGGTCGATATGATTGCCGGCGGTGATCGTGCAAAGGCGCAAGAATACCAGACACTCTATGTGCACACTTTTGGTAACCTGACAATCACCGGATATAACAGCACCCTCAGCAACAAAAGTTTTGAGGACAAGCGCGATAGAAAAGATAACTCCGGTAAATATATCGGTTATCGCAACGGTCTGAACTTGAATGCAGATGTCTGCGACAAGGATGAATGGACTGTTGACATCATCAAAGCCCGTACTGACAGTATGGTGAAAGAAATACTGGAGATGTTCCAGCTTTGATTTTGACACTAAAACGAAAGGAGGGAGAATCGGTTGATCCTCAATTATTCGTCTTACGCAGGAGCGATAACACTTGGTCTTTCACGTAAGAACATGCATAAAACAGCCCGCGAGCTGCTCGGCGTAATCATAGATAATTACACAATCGTAAATACCCATGGTGAACCATATGCTGTTGAAGGTCGTGAAGCCGCCGAATGGTATCGTGGCGAAACAGACATATATGACAATATCAAAAAAGGTGCCGATGCTCCCGAAGTCAAAAAGCAGGCGGTTAAATATTTTCAGCAGAGAATTCTTACAAATGAATTCTTGTTACCTACGAAGCTTCCTGCTGTACTGCAAAAGCTTATAGAAATCATCAACAGCGACGCTTATATCCCCAAGGCTACAAAAGAAGAACTGCTATCACTCAGCTCTATTGAAAATTCGGCCGAGTTCCTCGCAAAAGCTTTTCTATATGCAGTGACAGTTGATAACAGATTGACAGACACTGGCGATCCCTTACCAACTGCTCCAGCCCCATCAATTGATACGTTACAAAACGACATCAATGCAGCATTTGATATTTTAGGTCGTTTGCCAAAACCAGTGCAACTCTCGCCACCTGAAGAACTTCAGCAGGATGAGATGAAATACGTTTCTGCACTCCTCGATGCATTTTCAGAGGACGCAAAGAAACCAATACCAACCAGTGCTGATATCCCCAAAGAATACCGTCGGCTTTTTGATCGTCAACGAAGAGCATATTATGCCGCTGAGTCTGTGCGTGAATCTACCCGTGATTCTGAGTATTTCCGCGGGCGGCAAGATTTTGCAGAGTTGAAGCAAGAAATCCTTGACGGAGTTATCGAAACTTGTGATGCACCAAATCAAACAGGAATGGAACGCTTAAGAAACACTCTGGATAAAGCAGTGGTTGTTCCGTTGACCTCTCTTTTGCCGCGGATTCCTGGCTGGGTCGGTGTTAATGAAAAGAAAGGCGTCTGTCATATGCTCGTAAATGACGATGAAATCAGGTGGACAGATGGAGAATAAGCTTTTTAACTCACTTTTTGAGATGCAGCTAAGGATCTTGCTGCTTTTATCGGTAGCCCCGCCAGAACCGATCACAAGTGACATGATAGTTGCGGTGGACTTTATAACAATATATGGTCAGGAATTCCATATTTCAAATGAATCTCTACACGGGAATAATCGATTCAAATATAGCGAAATAGCTAATCGACGCTTGCTTGTGCAGGAGTCTCTCCGGGAATTAGTTCTGGATGGTCTTATCTGTGTCGATTTAAAGAATGGATACCGCTATAGCATCACTGCACCCGGTCGAGATTATGCACAATCCCTCTGCAGCACATACGCTGAAAAATATCGCAAAACTGCCGAGGTCGCATTTGAATATTGCGAGGACAAATCTGAAAAAGATCTATTACGAGAATTCCAACAGCGATCGGTAGCAATTACACAGGAGGATAGCTGATGTTCTACATTAAAAAACTCATCGTAACCGGCGATAGCAAAGATGCTTCTTCCGTAGAGTTCGGCCCAGGTCTTAACATAATCCATGGTCCATCAAACTGCGGAAAAAGTTATATCGCAGATTGTGTTGATTATATGTTTGGCGGGAAGCAAATGCGTATTCCTGCTGATCTGGGTTACGATATGATCACAATGATTGTATCTTCTGAAAAAGGTGACATCACTCTCAGAAGATCATTCGATTCAAATGATATTGAGGTATCAAGTCTTGACTATCGTATTGATTCCGGTACGTATACGGCTGGAAAAGGTAGCAAGAAAAAACTTAATATTAGTCTGTTGTGGCTTAAACTGATTGGTATTATGGAACCAACTAAAATCATTCAAACAGCTGGAATGAAAACCCAACAGCTAACCCTGCGAACCTTTTATCATATGCTGCTCATCGATGAAAACGCTGTATTTCAGAGAAAGAGCATTTTGCTTCCTACACAGGTCACCGGGGAAACTGCCTTTAAAACAGCTCTACTCTATCTGATAACCGGCAACAATTATCTTCCGGAGGATCTTGGCGAAGACAAGAAAACTCGGAAAATCCGAAAAAAGGCTGTTGCCACTTTTATCCAGGAACAGTTGAAGGCACTGGACGAAAGAAAAACTGAATTGAGTGGAAACGATTATGGCACTCCGGAGGATTTGCAGGTCAAAATCGACTCTATATTACAAGAGATTGAGTCTGCCGAGGGAGATGTCTATCAGGTTATTTCTCGAATTCGTGAAATCGCTTCTGAGATCATCAAAGTTAATGACCAACTTGCGGAAGATGCTAATTTGGCTGATAAATATAGTGTTCTCCGCCAGCAGTATTCCTCAGATATTAGTCGGATCACATTCATAGCTGAAGGAGAACTGCACAAACCCAAAGTTCGCGTTCCCGTGAAATGCCCGTTCTGTAATGGTGATCTCCCCAAGAAGGAAGAAACTTCATGCGCAGACGCTGCTAAAGCAGAACTAGAACGACTTCTTCCGCAGATTAAAGACCTGGAAAATGCGGAAGCAGAACTCTCTGCAGAGCAGGATACTCTTCGTGCACGTCTAGCCACTCTCGAGACTAACAGGACTGTAGAAGAAACAAGACTGAACACAGAACTACGTCCTCGTCTGAAATCTCTTCGTGAAACGCTGAACGAGTACTCTTCTGCACTGGAGATTTCCAAGGAAACCCTCATTATTGCAGCTTACGAGACCCGGATGAAAGATAGACTCGCTGCATTAGATGAAGAGCTTCCAGTAGATCTTACCTTTGACGTTGTCGCGCATTACGAGGATTTCAAAAAACAGTTCCAATCCATATTGCAAAAAATCATGACAGCAACCAACTTTAAAGATCTTAAAGAAGTAACCTTTGATTATGATATTTTCGACATTTATGCTAATGAAAAGTCTAAGGATACATATGGAAAAGGGTATCGCGCTTTTCTTAACACAGTGGTTGCAATCGCTGTTCAAGAATATCTCGCTCAGTATGGTATATATCAACCGAAATTCCTTCTGATTGATTCACCGATCCTGTCCTTAAAGGAGCGCGGCGACGAGAGTGCACCGGATTCTATGAAGAGTTCTCTATTTGAGTATATGGTAGACCATCAATCCGAGCGCCAGACAATAATAATCGAAAACGATATTCCCAATATCGATTATAAGGATTCCACTATGATCCAGTTTACACAAACCGAGGGTGTTGGCCGCTACGGCTTCCTTAACGGAGTGAAATAAATCATAGGCTTTTTACGGACCTCATGCACATTGCGTGCATGGGGTCTTTTTTGTGTCTTGAAAAAGTACCCAAAATTCACCCAAAACCGACCAAAAGAAAAATGGCCTTAAAAGCGATACGATATAGACACTGGTTAACCAAAGAGTCCCTACATGGTTGCCCTGGCCCGGCATCTTCTCAGAATCATGTAGAGACATTCACGAACATAGTCAGCGCCTGAGAAGGCTGGCTGCAACATTGAAGTGGAGAACATCCTATGACATGTAGCAGCCAAAACCGGTTATCAATTGAATATCGTGCTCTCCACTTCGGATTCGTCCGAAGGAGGACACGAAATGTCAATTGTTAAGACCACTAATGACCATGAGCAGTATTCCATCCCGATGGAAGTAACTGCCGAGACAATCCGTGATTTCGGTATCAAAAGAACCGAAATCGTACCTGCCAAGATTGGCGATAAGATCGTCAGTGCAATCATGGTACCCTGCACCAAGGAACAGTATTACGCGTACATGCGCCCTATCTGGGCAGAAATGCAGCGAGAGGAACGTTCCCGCAGATGCATGGTATCCAATGGCCGCGGCGGCCTCAAGCGCTGCGAAGGCGACTGCAAGAAATGCGATCGGCTGAAGGACGGCAATGCACTCTCCCTGGATCGTTTCTACGAAGAAAACAATCTGGAGTTTGATGAGCCGGCCGACGATAAGACCGAGATCATCCTTGCACTCGCAACCCTGGAAGATCTGATTACAAAGCTGAATTCCATCAATCCGATCTACGGCAGCGTCATCAAGATGCTGTATGATGGTCTCAGCCAGAGAGCCATTGCGGCAGCCCTTGGCAAGCCCAACTCTACCACTCAGGATCTGATCCGTAAGACCAGACTTGAGGCACAGCGCATCGTTTCCCGAGAAGATCTGTATAGATAACCGGGACAAGTAGTTTTACATCGGCAGCGGTTCTCATGTGGTTCCGCTGCCATTTCTATAAATCGACATTTCTATATCGTGACTTTGTTTTATCGACATGATATAATGTAAGGGTTTATACGATAATTATTGTTTGATGGAGGCATTCGTAATGACACCTGATGAAAAAAAGGTCATGCAACAATCACAACGTTATACAAAATGGCTTTCACAAAAAATATTTCACTCAGTTGCAAAAACTAACCAGCGCGCATGGACTGTTAAACGGGGTGAAGTATATTTTGTTGATTTAGGACAAAACATAGGAAGTGAAGAAAACAAAGTCCGCCCGGTTGTAGTACTTCAGGCTAACTCTTATAATTTTCGCTCTCCGGTTTTTACCTGCGCAATAGTGTCGAGCAGTCCAGTAACAATACCCGATATCCAAGTTCCAATTACAGGTACTTATTCATATAATGATGACAAAGGCTCTCCTCAGACCTTAGTGGGTGCTGTTGATCTAGGCCAGATCAAAACTATAGCCAAAGAAAGAATAGTAACACGTAAAATATGTCAGTTAACTGCCGAAATGGATGAGATAGACAAAAAGTTACTGAACGTATTCGGACTCAGTTCGTTATTATCTAAAAGAGATAATACAATTAAATCTCTTCAGGGAAAAGTTGCGTACCTAAAAAGTCAGATTCCTAATCCGTGATTTTTTCTGTTTCTCTTGACATTGGGACCTTTTGAATGTATTATTTAGGTACAGATATGGTTAGCCTGGCGGCTGACCGGTAAAATCGAATTCAGTTATGGCAGGTTTGGCGACCTGTCGGTAGCCCCTCGCTTCGGCGAGGGGTTCTTATTTTTTGCCAAACTTAATTATTTATTTTTTTCGTCATTTTATCCACAGCGAGTTTCTCCAGTCAACTACCTGAATTGCTTCTCACCGCTTGCCATAAACTCAATCACATATTCCTCAAACCGGGGTCTGACGATAAGATACCGGTTGCCCAGAAAGATGGCGAAGTCGCTGAGATGATTCTCCGCCAGACGCCGCATCTGCTTCATGCCAATTCCAAAGTATTTAGCGGCCTCCGGAACCGTGATCAGGAACTTCTCTTTGATCGGGACTACTTGTTCCCGGCCACGCGTAGTAGGTGTGAATTTTTCATTTTCCATTGCTTAATCCTCCTGCGAAATAGTACCCCTCAGGGGTCATCGTATATTCCCGTACAAATGCCCGGAAGTCAACTACTATTGCAGGTATAACGTAGTTCCGATCTGTAGAAGTCTTCCCTAGATATCCATCAACATTTGTCTATAAAAAAATAAGCCTCGGCGCTCAAATCCGTGAGGGATCGAGTCCGAAGCTGTAGTTTTACATTATTTTTTCTATCTTTGAGCATTCGTAGTCAAACGGTAGTCAGGATTTTGAAAAATGGGCACGCATTGCCGCAGAATAGCCCCATTATGCGCCACAATTACGCGCACGGCGCAGTAGCTCAGACGTGGTGCCGTGGCAAACGAACAAAACTTTTATCATCTTTTAAATCCTCTTATTTCTTATTATATTGTCTTATTTTGCATCTATTTCAGTGTTTGATTACAAGTTTCTTTTCAAATTTTCTTATATCATTTCATTCTTTTTCCCGTAAAATTGGTAAAAACATTGGTAAAAATCAAGTCTGTACCAACGGGTTATTTACACAGCTTTCTTACTTCTGCTTCTGCATCTTCATAATCCACATGCGTATATGTATTCAAAGTAACACTGATATCACTGTGCCCCATGATGTACTGCAGGTTCTTCGGATTCATTCCTGACTTCGCCATATTGGAACAAAAGGTATGTCTACAGACATGTGGACGTGTCAAGTATGGGACAAAAAAAATATTTCTTTTTTCTTGCCGGATAGTACCTGACCATTCCAATCAGGTACCCCAGCACTTTTATTATCTTCCACAAAATCGTTCTTGTCCAGAACATTTTATCTCTGCCCTAAAAATACATCATCACAATTCCATTCAATTTCGATTTCCTCCTGGCTATGCACCCGGATAACCTTGATGATCTCCCGTAATTTCTCTGTATCGAATGTTCATTTCCTTATCCTCACAGAAATTGATGCGGACAACCGGTACTGCTGTCTCCGGTATCTCAGGCTGATAGGCTTTCAGTTTCTCCAGAAGTTCTTCTGCCCGTGAAGACTCCCCACATTCCTCATCTACAATATCTTTCAAAAACGGAATGTACTTATGGGCATAGCCACATCTTAATTCCAATGCGACAGTTTCCACCATATCTTCCTCCGGGCTAAAATTGTCATGATAATTATAAAAGTCAAAATCTTCCGCTAATTGATCCAGTGCTGCAGCCAGTTCATCCGCAGTCATTTTCTCCGGATAATAATGGACATTCAATTCCTTCGGGGGATAATATCGAAAATCCGGAAACGCCTCTACGATCTTTTCCAATGCCTCATGTACCAATGGAAGTGCTGCCAGAAATGCCACATCATCCAGGTTGTCTCCCCGGATCGTTTTCCGGCTGACCAGAGATACCTCCGCCTCATCATAAAAAGTATCATTCGGGTCACGGTAAATAATGCCCATGCCGTTTCCATAGTAACTTAATGTAGGGTCATCAATAATTTCCTGGTATTTTGCAACTATCTCATCCAGATTGATGCTCTTATAAATGTTGCCAAGGCTATGGTATTCATCACATTCTGCGGCATAGTATTCCAGATACGGCTCTTTCTTTGGAGGCATATTGTTCAGGACGTTATCGATCATATTGTAGTTTGCCTCCTCCAACTCTTCTACTTTCACCAATGGTTTGTACTCCCCGCTGGCTTTCATCTGCTCCGTTTTTTCATCCAGATACCGTTCGGATTTTTCAAGAAAATCTTCTAACGTACCAGTCTTATCCGGTCTGATCGGGTTCATATCTACCCGCATATTTCCGACCTTATACCCTGCTTCATTCAATACGGAAAACAAATCATCCTCCCGGACAGTTCCTTCATAAGCAATTACCACATCCACATCAGAATCCTCTTTATATAGCCCATTCCTTGTACGGCTGCCGTACACACGCACAGCCTGTATCCTGGCATCCAGATCATTTTCCATAATCTCTGCCTGTGCAATCGCCCATACGGTCTCTTCGATTTCTGACCGGCTCATTCCATTTAATCCGGCTTCCGCTTCCGTATGATCCGAAATAACCGGCACACGCTTTCTCTGGCTTCTTGCTTCATGAAGAATCTCTGCCTCTACTTCTTCCGCTTTTTCCTGAAGTTCATCATAATCTACCGGTATCCGTTCTAACTGCTCCAGCCCTTCATCTTCTAAAATATTCTGAATAGCCTGTCTCATAGAAATATCCGGATCATCCAAAATGCCTCCGTCCATGAGTTTATACTCCTTATCATAAAAGGAATAATCATATCCTTCCGTTGCCATCTGAATAGCAAAGTATTGATCCCCGATCCGGTAAGCTACTTCCTCCTGGTTCAGTTCCGGCTCTAATTGCAGGAAATCCGGCAATTCACGGAAACTGATACTGTCTACAAAATAGGCTTTTACTTTCCCGTTTTCATTGAGGACCACAATATCACTGACCGATAAGGAATGCCCGGTATAATCTGCCGGATGGTCAATATTGAACTTCTCATACAGGGAATCTAATGTATCGCCATAACGCATTTCATCAGAGTAGATTAACTCATAGTCCTCTTTTT
>JAUNCZ010000121.1 GCA_030526405.1 Lachnospiraceae bacterium
ACTCAAACTTCCCATACCAATAAGGTGTGCTGAACCTTGAAAATTCAATATTTCAGCCAATAAAAAAAGGCATAAATACAATCCTTTGGTATAATGGAATTGTCCAGAAACCAAAATAGAAAAGGAGATTTATGCCATGTCCATTTTAGCACAGAACCATACTGATGAGGTAGCTTTACTTGATTGTATTCAGAAATTTTTTGCAAAGCATCATATTGGAAAATTACTGAAGCAATGTAATGGGACCAAGGAGAAAGGTGTTCCTTCCATTTCTCTTCTGAAATACAAACTCGGAAACATCTTCATCGGAAGAAGTATGTATATGCAGCAGCGTACTGGTTCTTTCAAGGAAGATTTCTCTAAAAATACCTTCTATCGCTTTCTGAATTCTGCTAAGACAAACTGGCTTCGTTTTACGTCACTCCTTGCCGCAGACATCGTTAACAATGAGATCAAGGATCTTACCGATGACTCTCGTAAGAATGTATTCATCATTGATGACAGTCTTTTCAATCGTACCAGTTGTAAAAAAACTGAACTGGGTTCTAAAGTCTTTGACCATACTGGTATGAATTACAAAAAGGGATACCGTATGCTGACACTTAGCTGGAGCGATGGAAATACGCTTATTCCTGTTAATAGCTGTCTTCTTGCTTCATCAAAGGAATCAAACATCATCGGCCCGGTAAAAGCATTTGATAAGAGAACTCTCGCCGGAAAACGTCGCAAACTTGCCCAGACCAAGGCTCCTGAAGCAATGCTGACACTGCTTGATACAGCCGTTTCTGCTGGATTATCTGCGGAATACGTTCTTTTCGACTCCTGGTTCTCTAATCCTGCTCAGATTACAGCAATCAAGCGCAAAGGAATGGATGTGATTGCCATGATCAAGAAAAGCAGTCGGATCAAGTATACCTACAATGACGAGCAGCTTAATATCAAGGAAATCTATTCTAAGAACAAAAAGCGTCGTGGCAGATCCAAATATCTTCTTTCTGTTGATGTCATGGTAGGAAAAGAAAATCTAATCCCTGCAAAAATCGTATGTGTTCGAAATAAGGCTAATCGTAAGGATTGGCTTGCTTTTATCTGTACTGATACGTCTCTTAGTGAAGAAGAAATCATTCGAATTTATGGAAAACGCTGGCAGATTGAAGTTTTCTTCAAAACCTGTAAGTCCATGCTCAACCTGATAGGAGAGTGTCACAGTTTATCTTATGATGCACTAACTGCTCACGTAGCAATTGTGTTTACCAGATATATGCTACTCGCAACGGAACAACGGCGGAACGAAGATCAGAGAACGCTGGGAGAGCTATTCTTTTTCCTTGTTGATGAAATGGCAGATATTACTTTCAGCAGATCACTTGGCATCCTGATGGATGCCTTAATGGCGAGCCTTCAGGAAATCCTGAAGCTGAGTGACGAGCAGCTTTCTGCCTTTATTGCTGATTTTGAATCCAGACTGCCAGAATATCTGCGTAATGCACTCCATCCAGGGACTGCGATGACATAAATCGCTATTTTGTTAGCTGAAATATTGAATTTTCAAGGTGCGAAGCCCATTTTGGGTAT
>JAUNCZ010000019.1 GCA_030526405.1 Lachnospiraceae bacterium
TAACAAGCCCTTATAGGGCGTGAGCAAACCACCGGCTGAGCCGGTGGTTATGATTACGCGGGTAATGCGCGAAGTCTGTGCCTGCACGAGACCCTGCGACTGCCGCGATGATCTGAGAAACTGGCAAAGTATGTTTCTCGTTGTTGGATTCAGTGATTTATGAGCAGACAGCAAAGCAGAATGTGACTGTCCGCTTTGTTTCAGAAAGGAGATTATTTATGGAGAATCAGATTCAGGAAATTGAGAAGGTACTGGATGAGTATGTACGTCCGAAGCTGGCAGAGCATGAGGGAAATGTCTCTGTGGCTGATTTCAGAGACGGGATTGTATATGTAAGACTGACCGGCCACTGCAGCGGCTGCCCTTCGGCAAAGTATACCCTGGAGAGTCTTATTGAGGAGGAGCTGGTGGCTCGCTGCGATCAGGTGCAGTCAGTGAAGCTTCAGGAGGAGGTAAGCCAGGAGCTTCTGGATATGGCAAAGGCAATCCTGTCCGGAAAAAAGGTATTTTAGGATAAAAGGCGGGAAAGCACGACAATGGAATTACCGATGTGGTTTACTGACAGAACAGCGCTGACAGGAGGAAACAGGGAATGAAGATCGGAGTGAAGTTCTGCGGCGGATGCAATCCGTCCTATGACAGGGGAGAAGCTTATAATAACTACAGAAAGCTTTTCCCGGAGCATACCTATGAGACAGTATCCCTTCAGAGCAGCTATGACAGGATCCTGGTGATCTGCGGCTGCGATAAGGCCTGCCTTCGGGAATACCGTGAGGCAGAGGCAAAGGAGTATCTCATCTTTACAAAAAAGAATGATTTTGACCAGGAGTATCCTTTTTTGTAAAAGATTGCAAAAAAATGCTTATCAGAAAAGTAAAAATTTACACTCGACTGCTTGTGAAATTATTATTTAACACTAAAGTATACTAAAAACATCGTTAAAATAATAATTAAATCAGAATTTTACTGAAAAAACCGAAAAAAACAGTTAATTCATGACCGAATTTAGTTGACTTTTTTTGAACGAGTTCCTATAATGAAGATGAATGAGGGAGGTCTTAATTGCAGTAACGGACCGAGCTCAGTTCGAAAAACTATTATATTCATGTAATATTTTTTCATTTTCAAGGAGGAAAAAAAAGTGAAGAAAATCAGAGTAGGTGTAGCAGGTTACGGTACTATTGGAATGAGACTGGCAGACGGTGTTGCTCAGTGTGAGGATATGGAATTAGTAGGAATCGCAGATCTGGCTCCTACACTTTCCCTTCGTGCACTGAAAGAGTCTGATATGATCGGTGCAAACGGCGTTGAGTACAAACTGTATCTGGTAGATGGTGCAGATAAAGCAAAATTTGATGAGGCTGGAATTCCTGTAGCAGGAACATTTGAGGAGCTTTGCAAGAGCGTAGATATCATGCTTGACTCTTCACCTGCAGGAATCGGTGCAGCTAATAAAGAGAAATATTATGTACCACTTGGAGTAAAAGCTGTATTCCAGGGTGGTGAGAAAAACTCTGTAGCAGATGTATTCTTCCATGGATACGCTAACTACGAGAAGGGTGTAGGCAAAAACTATCTGAAGCTGACATCCTGCAATACTACAGGACTGACCCGTACAATCGACTGTCTTGACAGAGAGTACGGAATTGAGAAAGTAGCGATCACAATCATCCGTCGCTACGCAGATCCAGGTGATTATCATCGTGGACTTACCAACGCGCTGATGATGGACAAAGCTCCTACACACCAGGCTGTTGACCTTATGACAATCATGCCACATGTAAATGCAACTGGTATCCTTGTTCATACACCTGTAACACACGGACATATCATCACTGTTCTGGCTACAGGAAAACAGAAGATCACAAAAGAGATGGCGCTGGCAGCATTCCAGAAACATCCACGTATCCGTGTGGTAAACATTGATGAGGGATTCAAAGGAAACGCTTCCATGTTCAAATATGCTCGTGATCTTGGAAACCGTCGTGGCGATATGTACGAGATCGCTCTGTGGGAGGATTCCATCGTTGAGTCCGGCAACGACATCATGTTTGCTATCAACATTCCACAGGAGTCTGTTACAATTCCTGAGACAATGGATGCTGTTCGTGCTGCATGCGGAATGCAGGCAACAAGAGAAGAGGGAACAGCTATGACTAACAAATACCTCAAGATCGGCAGATTCAAATAAGTTACCGAGATAATACTGAGAGACAATCAGGTGTTCATTGTTAAGACCTGTCAGGCGAGGCTGCTGGGCGGCCTCGCCATTTTTTTTCATATATAGAATCAGGAGATAGATTTATGCGTTTTGGAATTAAGACAATCGAGGATTTTGATGTAAAGGGTAAAACCATTCTCTGTCGTCTGGATATGAACCAGCCGGTGGATAAGGAGACAGATACCCTGAAAAGCATTGTTCGTATCAAAGCCTGTGTACCAACTCTGAAGGAGCTGGTGGAGAAGGGGGCTAAACTGGTACTGATGGCTCATCAGGGAAGTGATATTGAGTACAAAAACTTTTACTGCACCAGACCACATGCAAAGGTTCTTTCTGAGCTGCTGGGTCAGGAAGTAAAATGGATCGATGATGTTGTAGGACCAACTGCACGTCAGATGATCAAAGATCTGAAGGAGGGAGAGATCCTTCTGCTGGACAATGTTCGTTATGTATCTGAGGAGCAGACCTTCTTTGAGATGAAGCTGCAGCTTTCTCATGAGGAGCAGGCAAAAACACTGATGGTGGAGAAGCTGGCGCCTTTGGCAGATCTGTACATGTGTGATGCATTTGCAGCAGCACACCGCGATCAGCCATCTCTCTGTGGTTTTGAGTACGTTCTTCCATCCTTTATGGGCCGTCTCTTTGAGAAGGAGTACTGTGTAATCTCTGAGATCATGGAGAGTCCTGCCCGTCCATGCACCTTCGTTCTGGGCGGTGCCAAGATTTCAGATGCCTTCCTGATGATGGAGACAGTGCTGGGCAACGGCTGCGCAGACAGAGTAATCGCCGGCGGTGTTGTAGGTCAGGTTCTTCTTGCTGCCAAAGGTGAGAACATTGGTAAGGGCAGCGTTGATTTCATCGTAAAACAGGGCTATGGAGAGTTCATTGAGAAATCCAAGGCTACTCTGGAGAAATATGGCGATAAGATCATTCTTCCAGTGGATGTTGCATGGCTGGAGGATGGTGTCCGCAAAGAGGCTAAACTGGGAGAGATTCCTGAGGAGATCGGTGCGCTGGATATCGGTGCTGAGACAGCGAAGATGTTCCAGGAGATTATTATGGATTCCAAGACTGTATTTGTAAACGGACCGATGGGTGTATTCGAGATGGAGCCAACTGAGTTCGGTACAAAAGCAGTATGGGATGCCCTGGGTGATACAGAGGCCTACACTGTAATCGGTGGCGGTGATTCCATTACAGCTACCACAAAATATGGAAAAACAGATAAGATCTCTTATATCTGTACCGGTGGCGGTGCACTGATCCGCTTCCTTACAGGAGAGGAACTTCCGGTTGTAAAGGCACTCCGTCACGCTGCAAAAGCATTCTGATAGCAGGCGGAAACAGAAGCCCGGAGGAGAAAAGTGCCCAGGGGCGAGATAAGATCTGAAGGAGTGATAAAACATGAAACTTGAATTTGGATATGGAAAGGGTGTTCAGACCGTAGAGGTGCCTGATAAAAATGTCATCGACGTGCTGGTATCCAATCCCATGGAGCATGAGAGAAGAGGCGAAGAGGCGGTAAAATATGCGCTGGAGCATCCCATCGGTGCGGAGAAGCTGAGAGATACCGTAAAGCCGGGACAGAAGGTAGTGATCATTACCAGTGATATTTCAAGACCTCTGCCAAGCTATGATGTGGTTCCTTCCGTTCTGGATGAGCTGTATGCAGCAGGTGTTGCAAAGGAGGATATCACAGTTGTATTCGGTCTTGGTTCCCACAGAGCACAGACAGAGGAGGAGATGATCCACCTTGTGGGAGAGAGAGCCTATAACGAAGTAAAATGTGTAGACAGTGATGTGAATGACTGCATTCATATGGGAGAAACAGCCCACGGTACACCGGTGGATATCACCCGTGTTGTTGCAGAGGCTGATTTCCGCATCTGTCTGGGCAATGTAGAGTTCCATTATTTTGCTGGGTACTCAGGAGGAGCAAAGGCAATTATGCCTGGTGTTTCCACTCCTGCGGCAATCCAGGTGAATCACAGCATGATGGTTTCCAATGATGCCTGTGCTGGAAAACTGGAGGGAAATCCGATCCGCGAGGATATCGAGGAGGCCGGAAGAATCTGTGGAATTCACTACATTGTAAATGCAGTGCTTGACGAGCACAAAAAAATCGTATATTGTGTAGCCGGAGACAGTGTGAAGGCACACAGAGATGCCTGTGCATATCTGGATAAAATGTACCGTAAGGACATTCCTGAGAAGGCGGATATTGTTATTGTATCCCAGGGCGGAGCTCCCAAGGATGCAAACCTGTACCAGACCCAGAAAGCCCTTGACAATGCAAAGCATGCTGTTAAGGACGGCGGTACCATCATCGTGGTAGGTGCCTGCAATGAGGGACTGGGCAGTAAGAAGTTTGAGGAGTGGCTGACACAGTCAGAGACATCCCATGACATGGTGGTGAGAATTGGTAAGGACTTCCAGCTGGGAGGACACAAGGCAGCTGCCATTGCCATGATTCTGGAGTATGCAAACATTGACCTTGTATCAGAGATGGAGGATGATTTTGTAAGAAGCATTTTCCTGAATCCTCAGCCATCTGCACAGAAGGCCTATGACGACTGTGTGGCTAAATACGGTCCTGATGCAAAGGTGATCGCCATGCCATTCGGCGGTGCGACACTTCCGATCTGCAGTAAATAACAGCAGATTCTGAACCTGAATCTTTCATATAACAGATATCCAGTGTATCTGCTATATGAATCAAATACTATCAATAAAGGAGTTAATCAGTATGGATTACGCAAAAGAGTCATTAAGATTACACGGTGAGTGGAAAGGTAAAATCGAGGTGGTAGCTACCTGTCCGGTACAGTCCAGCGAGGACCTGTCTCTGGCATATACACCAGGTGTTGCTCAGCCATGTCTGGAGATCCAGAAGGATGTTGACAAGAGCTACGAGCTGACACGCCGTCACAACCTGTGTGCAGTAGTGACAGACGGAACAGCTGTACTTGGTCTGGGAGACATCGGACCAGAGGCTGGTATGCCTGTAATGGAGGGAAAATGCGTTCTGTTCAAAGCGTTTGGTGATGTGGATGCATTCCCGATCTGTGTGAAATCCAAAGATGTTGATGAGATCGTTAACACTGTATACATGATCTCCGGAAGCTTCGGTGGAGTAAACCTGGAGGATATCTCCGCACCACGCTGCTTCGAGATCGAGAGAAAGCTGAAAGAGAAATGTGATATTCCGATCTTCCACGATGATCAGCACGGAACAGCCATCATCACACTGGCAGGTCTGAAAAATGCTCTGAGACTTACCGGCAAAAAGATCGATGAGATCAAAGTTGTTACATCCGGAGCAGGTGCAGCAGCTATCTCCATCGTAAAACTGCTGCTGTCTGCAGGAGTAAAACATGTGATCATGTGCGACCGTAAAGGTGCCATCTACAAAGGCCGTGATGGTCTGAACTGGATCAAAGAGGAGATGGCAGAGGTTACAAACCTGGAGAAGAAGGCAGGAACACTGGCAGACGCTCTGGTGGGAGCAGATGTATTCATCGGTGTATCTGCACCTGGAACAGTAACAACAGATATGGTAAAAACCATGAACAAGGATGCCATCATCTTTGCATGTGCAAACCCAACACCAGAGATCTTCCCAGAGGATGCAAAGGCAGGCGGAGCAAGAGTTATCGCAACAGGACGTTCTGACTTCCCGAACCAGGTAAACAACGTACTGGCATTCCCTGGAATCTTCCGCGGAACCTTCGATGTTCGTGCAAAAGACATCAACGAGGAGATGAAGGTTGCAGCAGCAGATGCCATTGCAGGACTGATCTCCGATGAGGAGCTGAGAGATGATTACATTCTGCCAAAGGCATTTGATCCAAGAGTAGGAAAAACAGTTGCAGCAGCAGTAGCTGAGGCAGCAAGAAAATCCGGTGTTGCAAGACTGTAATTGAAAACAGAAGAATCATACATATGTGATTTTTGGAGGACTTTTGCGGACGCGAAAGTCCTCTTTTTTGTCTGGATTTTAAAAAGACAGCAGATTCCACAAAAAAAAATTGGTCAACATGTCTGGTTTGTGCAAAAGAATTCAAATGAAACAGTTGAAAAGTAAAGTGCTAAACTGTATACTAACAGTTGCATTAGTTTTTAATTCATTTCAATTATTAAAGTAATGGAGGACAATAAGAATGAGTAATGTGACTCAGAGTCCGGCAAGATCTCGTATCGAATCTTTACTGGACGCAAACAGCTTCGTTGAAATCGGTGCTCAGGTTACAGCCAGAAGTACAGATTTTAACCTGTCTGGAAAAGCAGCACCATCTGACGGTGTTATTACCGGATATGGTGTGATCGACAGCAACCTTGTATATGTATACAGCCAGGATGCATCTGTACTGAATGGTACTGTTGGAGAGATGCATGCAAGAAAAATTGTAAATCTGTACAAGATGGCTATGAAAATGGGTGCCCCTGTAATCGGTCTTGTGGACTGTGCAGGTATCCGTCTTGAGGAGGCGGCTGATGCTCTCAACGGTTTCGGCGAGATCTTCATGGCTCAGGTTGACGCATCTGGTGTAGTTCCACAGATCACAGGTATCTTCGGAAACTGTGGTGGCGGAATGGCTATGATCCCAGCTCTGACAGATTTTACATTTATGGAGGAGAAAAAAGCGAAACTGTTCGTTAATGCTCCAAATACTCTGGCAGGAAATCATGAGTCTGTATGTGATACAGCTTCTGCAAAATTCCAGAGCGAGGAGGCAGGTCTGGTAGACGGAATCGGTTCTGAGGCTGATGTACTGGCACAGATCCGTGCACTGGTTTCCATTCTTCCTGCAAACAACGAGGAGGATCTCTCCGGTGCAGAGTGTACAGACGATCTGAACCGTGTATGTCCTGACCTTGCTGCATGCAAAGAGGATCCTGCACTTCTTCTGCCAAGAATCTCTGACGGACAGGTATTCGTGGAGGTTAAGGCTGACTACGCAAAAGATGTTGTAACAGGCTTCATCCGCATGAACGGTGCTACTGTAGGCTGTGTTGCCAACAGAAATGAGCTGTATGATGCAGAGGGCAACGTTGCTGAGAAGTTCAACGGCGTTCTCAGCGCAAGAGGAGCAAGCAAGGCAGCTGGATTTGTAAGTTTCTGTGATGCTTTCTCTATCCCTGTAGTAACATTTACAAATGTAAAAGGCTACAAAGCTACAAAATGTGCAGAGACAAACATGGCAAAAGCTGTTGCCAAGATGATCTACACATTTGCAAACTCCACAACAGCTAAGATCAACGTGATCACAGGCGAGGCTATGGGAAGTGCTTACCTTTCCATGAACAGCAAATCCATCGGAGCTGATCTTGTATATGCATGGGCAGATGCAAAAGTGGGCATGATGGACGCTAAGGCTGCAGCTAAGATTCTGTACGCTGAGGAGAGTGCTGCAGTGATCAAAGAGAAAACTGCAGAGTATGATGCACTTCAGAACAGCGTTGAGGCTGCTGCAAGAAGAGGCTACATCGATACTATCATCGAGGCACAGGATACAAGAAAATATCTGATCGGTGCTCTTGAGATGCTTTATACAAAGAGAGAATACCGTCCAGACAAAAAACACGGAACTGTTTAAGCGAGGTGGCATAGATGAATAAGATGAAAAAAAGACTGACTGGTCTCTTCCTTGCACTGGTCATGCTTACAACTATGCTTCTGGCAATTCCGGTATCTGCTATGGTGACAGAGCTGACCGACGAAGAGAAGTCTGCTCTTGCCCAGAGCGCAGAGGCGTATGTTGCCAACGTATATGTTATGGATGACGCTGCCCTTGAGGAAGTAAAATCCTATGGCAATTTCTATGAAATTATGGCAACTACATGGATGGACAACCGTGAGGAGCTGGGAGATTTCGTAGAGATTATGTCTTCATCTGTTGATTATGCAGAGGAGAATGTTTACATTACAATGATGACAAAGTTCGCAAACTACGATGCAGAGGTACTGCTGTACTTCGATGAGACTGCATCTCAGCCAATGAACTATGTTATCAACACTCAGTACAGTCTGGGTGAGAAGATGAAACAGGCCGGAGTGAATACCATTGCAGGTATCCTGATCGTATTTGTGATCCTTCTGTTCCTGGCATTTCTCATTTCTCTGTTTAAATTTGTTAATCCGGATGCGAGAAAGAAGAAAAATGCAGCACCAGCACCTGCAGCAGCACCTGCTCCTAAGAAAGCAGCACCTGCACCGGTGGTTGAGACTGTTGACGTTGCATCCAATGATGAAGAGATTATTGCAGTTATTGCAGCAGCCATCGCAGCTGCTGAGGCTGATGGAACCATGTCCGGAGATGGATATGTGGTTCGTTCCATCAAGCGCGTTGGAAATACTAGAGGCTGGAAAAGAGCTTAAGGAGGGTTATTATTATGAAAAATTATACAATTACTGTTAATGGCAATGTATATCAGGTAACTGTAGAAGAGGGAACAACAGCAGGAGCACCTGCAGCAGCACCAGTTGCAGCACCAGCAGCAGCACCAAAAGCACCTGCAGCAGCACCAAAGGCAGCAGCACCAGCAGCTGGAGCAGGTTCTGTTGATGTAACTGCATCTGTACCAGGAAAAATCTGCAAGATCGAGGCACCTGCCGGAACAGCAGTAAAATCCGGAGATACAGTAATCGTTCTCGAGGCTATGAAAATGGAGATCCCGGTTGTTGCTCCTCAGGATGGAACAATCGCTTCTGTAAACGTTTCTGTTGGTGATGCAGTAGAGTCCGGTGATGTTCTGGCTACAATGGATTGATCAGTTCTGAACATTACAAACCGGAGGTAATAAGATGGCAAATATTTTAGGTATTTTATCAAATCTGGTTCATCAGACCGCGTTTTTTAACCTGACTGTGGGTAACTACATCATGATCGTAGTTGCTCTGGTATTCCTGTATCTGGCGATTAAACACGGCTTTGAGCCGCTTCTGCTTGTTCCTATCGCGTTTGGTATGCTTCTTGTAAATATCTATCCTGATATTATCGCAAAGGGCTATACAGATGCTGCCGGAATCGAGCATGCTGGTGGACTTCTTCGTTATTTCTACCAGCTGGATGAGTGGAGTATCCTGCCTTCCCTGATCTTCATGGGTGTAGGTGCTATGACCGACTTCGGTCCTCTTATCGCAAACCCGATCAGCTTCCTTCTTGGTGCAGCTGCTCAGGTTGGTATCTACTCTGCATACTTCCTGGCAATCCTTCTGGGATTCAACGGAAAGAGTGCAGCTGCAATTTCTATCATCGGTGGTGCTGATGGTCCTACTTCCATCTTCCTTTGCGGAAAACTGGGACAGACCTCTCTGATGGGACCTATCGCTGTAGCGGCATATTCCTACATGTCACTGGTTCCGATTATTCAGCCACCGGTAATGAAACTGCTGACCACAAAAGAAGAGCGTAGAATCAAGATGGAGCAGCTTCGTCCTGTATCCAAACTTGAGAAGATCCTCTTCCCAATCGTAATCACTATCGTAGTATGTCTGCTTCTGCCTACCACAGCTCCGCTGGTTGGTATGCTGATGCTTGGAAACCTGTTCCGTGAGTCCGGTGTTGTAAAACAGCTGACAGAGACAGCTTCCAATGCCCTGATGTACATCGTTGTTATTCTTCTTGGAACTTCTGTAGGTGCTACCACTTCTGCAGAGGCATTCCTGAACATTACTACAATCAAGATCGTAGTTCTTGGTCTTGTGGCATTTATCGTTGGTACTGCAGGTGGAATCCTGCTGGGAAAAGTGATGTGCAAGCTGACCAACGGAAGAATCAACCCGCTGATCGGTTCCGCAGGAGTTTCCGCTGTACCTATGGCGGCCCGTGTATCTCAGAAGGTTGGATCTGAGGAGGATCCTACAAACTTCCTTCTGATGCATGCAATGGGACCGAACGTAGCCGGTGTTATCGGTACTGCAGTAGCAGCCGGAACATTCATGGCGATCTTTGGAGTATAATCATTTAGGAGGAACATATGGCTGAGGTTACTAAAAAACCAGTAAAGATTATGGAGACCGTGCTTCGTGATGCACATCAGTCTCTTATTGCAACTAGAATGCCAACCGAGAAAATGCTGCCGATCATCGACAAAATGGATCAGGTTGGATACCATGCAGTAGAGTGCTGGGGAGGCGCTACCTTTGATGCTTCTCTTCGTTTCCTGCATGAGGATCCATGGGAGAGACTGAGAAAACTCCGTGATGGATTCAAAAATACAAAACTGCAGATGCTGTTCCGTGGACAGAACATCCTGGGATACAGACCATACGCTGATGATGTAGTAGAGTACTTCGTACAGAAATCCATTGCAAATGGTATCGATATCATCCGTATCTTCGATTGTATGAATGATCTGCGTAACCTGCAGACAGCAGTAAGCGCTGCAAACAAAGAGAAAGGACATGCGCAGGTAGCTCTGTCCTACACTCTGGGCGATGCTTACACACTGGAGTACTGGACCACAATGGCTAAGAGAATTGAGGAGATGGGTGCTGATTCCATCTGTATCAAGGATATGGCAGGTCTGCTTCTTCCATACAAGGCAACAGAGCTTGTAACTGCACTGAAAGAGACTACAGATCTTCCAATTCAGCTGCATACACACTACACATCAGGTGTTGCTTCCATGACATACCTGAAAGCTGTAGAGGCTGGTGTTGATATCATCGACTGTGCTATGTCTCCATTTGCACTGGGAACTTCCCAGCCTGCAACAGAGGTTATGGTTGAGACATTCAAGGGAACTGAGTATGACACAGGCTTTGATCAGAACCTTCTGGCTGAGATCGCTGACTACTTCCGTCCATACAAGGATGAGTGCCTTGACAGCGGCCTGCTGAATCCAAAGAACCTTGGTGTTAACATCAAAACTCTTCTGTATCAGGTACCAGGTGGAATGCTTTCCAACCTTACAAGCCAGCTGAAAGAGCAGCATGCAGAGGATAAATACTACGAGGTACTGGAAGAGGTTCCACGTGTAAGAAAAGACCTTGGAGAGTGTCCTCTGGTAACACCTTCTTCTCAGATCGTAGGTACTCAGGCTGTATTCAACGTTCTTATGGGCGAGAGATACAAAATGGTTACCAAAGAGACAAAAGACGTACTCAGTGGAAAATACGGTGCAACAGTTAAACCGTTTGATCCAGAGGTTCAGAAAAAATGCATCGGCGATGCAGAGATCATCACCTGCCGTCCAGCAGATCTGATCGAGAACGAGCTGAGCACACTGGAGTCTGAGATGGCTCAGTACAAGGAGCAGGATGAGGACGTTCTGTCCTACGCACTGTTCCCACAGGTAGCTACTGACTTCTTCAAATATCGTGACGCGCAGAAAACAAAAGTTGATGCAAAGGTTGCTGATACAGAGAACGGAGCATATCCTGTTTAATTAAAATGGAATAAACAAAAGAGGGGGCTGTCGCACTAAGCCCCTTCCCAAATTGAGAGGTGTCTATTGTATTTAACAATGGATGCCTCTTTTCATACACGAAAAGCCAGATTCCAAAGAACCTGGCTTTTCGTGTATTCATCTGTTTAGTTTGCGTTTTTTGCAGTATCCAGATTTTTTTCCTGGAGATACAGCTGCACCATTCCCACAAGAAGCAGATCCCTCTCCAGAAAGATCTCATGGTGGATCAGGGGGATCACGTCCACAACAGGTCCTCCGGTGGCCACTACAGTGGCTTTCTCGTGAAGAATCTCTGTCTCAATGCGATGAATGATCTCCTCCATCATGCAGGCATGACCATACATGATTCCGCTTCGCATACATTCCACCGTATTTTTTCCCAGCATACGGGGGGGCTCGTCAAAGGTGATCTCCGGCAACTGTGCAGCCTTGGCTGTAAGTGCATTCAGAGAAGTATAGGGCCCTGGAATGATCATGTATCCGGGGATGTTACGGTCTTTGTCGATGACACAGACGGTGGTGGCTGTTCCCACATCAAAAATAATCTGGGGCAGAGGGTACATGCCCGCTGCAGCAACCGCACCGATGAGAATATCTCTTCCCATGGCGGCTGGATTGTCAATCTGAAGATTCAGATCAGTCTTGATATCTTTATCAATAATAAAGGGCTTCTGATGGCGGATGCGTTCCCAGGCTTTGCTGGTAAGCTCTGTCACAGCAGGAACAACGGAGCCGATCACAGCGTTCTCAAATGCATAGGGACGAAGTCCGTGATCCGCCAGTTTTTTCAGCATCTGATCTGCATACCACTGAACAGTCTGTGTGGCATCAGTGAGAATACGCTCTCTGAACAGAACGTGCTTCTCGTCCACAGCACCAACCACCACGTTGGTGTTGCCAATATCAATTGTAAAAAGCATCATACGCTTCAATCTCCAATCAGGATAAGGATACTTTGGGAATCCCTTTTGGAATCCTACATTAGTATAGCATGTCGCAAAAAGAAATGCCATAAAAAACCATGGGGGGAACAGAGGATTGTATGAAAAATATCAATCTAAGAACTTGAGTCACAGAAAGAATTCACTTATTATAATAAAGAATGAGAAAACAGACGGGATCAGGCAATACTGATTACCAGCGGATATAACAGGAGAGAGAGATATGTTAGCAGGAAAGACAATCATCCTTGGAGTTACAGGCGGTATTGCAGCTTATAAGGCGGCAAATCTTGCCAGTCTTCTGAAAAAACAGCATGCAGATGTACATGTGATCATGACTGAGAATGCACAGCAGTTTATTACACCAATTACCTTTGAGACCCTTACATCCAATAAATGTCTGACAGATACCTTCGACAGGAATTTCCAGTTTGAGGTGGAGCATGTGGAGCTGGCTAAAAAGGCCGATCTGGCCATTATCGCACCGGCAACCGCCAATGTGCTGGCCAAGGTGGCCAATGGACTGGCGGATGACATGCTGACCACCACCATTCTGGCCTGTCAGTGTCCAAAACTGGCAGCCCCTGCCATGAACACAAGAATGTATGAGAACCCTGTGACCCAGGACAATATGGAAAAGCTGAGAAGATATGGCTGGGAGCTCATTGAGCCTGCCACAGGTCTTCTTGCCTGCGGGGATACAGGTAAGGGAAAATTCCCGGAAGAGAGAATTATTGTGGAGCATATTCTCCGTGCCATTGCCCTTCCAAAGGATCTGGCAGGAAAGAAGGTTCTTGTTACAGCGGGCCCCACCCAGGAGGCCATCGACCCGGTACGTTACATCACCAATCATTCCACAGGAAAAATGGGTTATGCACTGGCCAGGATGGCAATGCTCCGGGGAGCAGAGGTTACTCTGGTGACAGGACAGACTGCACTTACGCCGCCGGAGTTTGTAAAGACAGTGAAAATAAAGAGCGCAAAGGATCTCTTTGAGGCAGTTACCTCGGTGGGAGACCAGCAGGATATCATTATCAAGGCTGCTGCCGTGGCGGATTATCGTCCCACAGAGGTGGCAGATGAGAAGATCAAAAAGAAAGAGGGCGACGCAAGGATTGAGCTGGAGAGAACAGAAGATACACTGGCTTACCTGGGAGCACACAAACGTCCCGGACAGCTGCTCTGTGGCTTTGCCATGGAGACCAGCAACCTGGAGGAGTATGCAAAGGGCAAGCTGGAGAAGAAAAATCTGGATCTGATCTGTGCCAATAATCTGAAGGTGGCCGGTGCCGGCTTTGGTACAGACACCAATGTGATGACTCTGATTTCCAGAACAGATGTGAGAAAGCTGGATCTGATGAGTAAGGAATCTGTGTCCATGCAGATTCTGGACAGACTGCTGGAAATGGAAGAGGCACAGAACTGTGAAGGTTAAGGTTGTCCATGAAGTTCTGTTCAGCCCTGCAGGCACTACGGCCGTGGTTGCAGACCTGATGACAAATACTCTGACAGACCAGGAGTTCCTATCGCACAGAAGAATGCTGGAAAAAAGTTTCGTTGAAAGAAAAAAACCATCTTTTCTATTATGAGGATGTACTATATAATGGACTGATGTAACGTGTAAAAGCGTTGCGGGCCTGAAAATGAGGGCTGTGATCCATAGTTTAGGAGGAGTAATTATGAAAGAGAGTCCAGAAACCTTAGCAAAGATCAAAAGACTGGTGAATCTCAGCAGAGAGACCACAAAATTTGATCCAAGACTCTATTATGAATATGATGTAAATCAGGGACTTCGTACTGCTTCCGGTCGTGGAGTACGTACAGGACTGACAGAGATCTCAGATGTAAAGGGCTATACCACAGATGACGGTGAGCGCCAGCATGCAGAGGGAAGCCTGTACTATCAGGGTTACAATATCAAGGAACTGGTACACGGGCTCAGAGGAAGAAGATATGGTTTTGAGGAAATCACCTACCTGCTTCTGTTTGGAGAGCTGCCAACACAGATGCAGCTTCAGGAGTTTGTGGAGGCCATTGCCTATCTGCAGAATCTGCCTATGTCCTTCACCAGAGATGTCATTATGAAGGCACAGAGCGACAACCTTATGAACTCCCTTCAGAAATGCGTCCTGACTCTGTATGCCTATGATGAGAATCCGGAGGATATCTCTCTGAAGAATGTGGTGAGACAGTGTCTGAATCTCATTGCCAAGCTTCCGCTTCTTACTGCATACAGCTATTTCTCTTATGGCTACTACCATAAGGGAGATAATCTCTTTTTGAGAAATCCGAAACCGGAGCTTTCCTTTGCAGAAAATGTACTGCAGATGCTGAAAACAGACGGAAGTTATACAGAGCTTGAGGCAAGAATGCTGGATCTGATGCTGATCCTTCACGCAGAGCATGGTGGCGGTACAAACTCCACCTTTGTAACCCATGTAATCTCTTCCTCCGGTACAGATACCTATTCCTCCATCGCGGCATCCCTGGGTTCTCTGAAGGGATCCAAACACGGTGGTGTGGATAAGAGAGCAGAGGCCATGATCAGAGATATTGTGGAGCATGTGGAGGACCTTACAGACGAGGACGAGCTGAGAATGTACGTGAGAAAGATCATGGACGGTGAGGCTGGTGACGGAACAGGAAATATCTACGGTATCGGACATGCAGTATATACTTACTCCGATCCGAGAACAGAACTGATCAAGGAGCTGCTGCCAGAGCTGGCTGCCGAGAAGGGCAAAAGCGACTGGTATGAATTTATGGTTCGTCTTGAGAAGGTAATTCTGGAGGTTATGCCAAAGAAACGAAGACTGGAGAAGCCGGTCTGTGCAACCATGGATTTCTATGCAGGTATGGTTTACAATCTTCTTGGAATCTCTTCTGAGCTGTATACACCGCTGTATGCAATGGGACGTGTGGCTGGATGGTCTGCCCACAGAGTGGAGGAACTGGTAAATTCAAGCAAGATCATTCGTCCTGCCTACAAATATGTGGGACAGCATAAAGCTTACTCAGCCATCGAACACAGAAAATAATGCAGGCTGTGCCTGAGGCGCACCTGAAAAGAGTTTGCAAGAGACTTCTGATATGTTATAATATTTACTTAGCTATTATTAATAAGTGCGCGGGGTATTCATATCCCGCATGAGGGAAATTCAGATATGTCAGTTGATAAAAGAAAAGGTATAACGCTGGCCGGTGCGGTGCTTTCAGGAACACTTGCTTTTACGGGAGCTGCCCCTGCAGCTGCAGCCCAGGTTTCTGAACAGGTGCTGGAGAGCGCAGTACATCAGACAGAAGAAAAAAAAGAAAAGGTCGTATTTCTGAATACAGGAGCGGACTCTGAGGGAAATGCAGAGGATGTTTTTGAGGGACAGATCTTTCAGAGCTTTGAAGAAGCACTGAAGCATTTTCAGGGAGAGCAGGAGCTGCTTCTGCAGCCTGGCACAGAGCCGGAAAAGAAAATTCTGGTTCTTGTGGGAAGCACAGAACTTTCAAAGGAGCAGCAGGAGCTTCTTCAGGAGCTGGAAATCTGCCTGATGAGAGATACAGACTACCAGGCGGCTCTTAAGGAGTCTGCTGATAAAGATGCTGAAACAGACACTGCAGGAGATGCCGTGGGAACAGAGGAGAAGAAGGATGCTGAGAAGGAAGCACCGGTACAGTCCGGTGGTGAACTTTCCACTTCAGAGGAGAAAACAACTCCTCCTCTCATCTGGGAGGCACCACAGATCATCATCTCCCAGCCTGAGGAGAAGCCATTTCAGTTCCCTTCAGGGGGAAACGGAGCAGAGACTTCCGCAGATCAGTCTGAACAGGATTCTGAGGAAAGCGGGTCCGATGAAAGGGAAAACGGTTCTGCAGGTATCCTGCTTCCGGGGTTTGAACTTCCATCCGGTGTGGCAGAGTCTGTTGCAGAGGAGACCTTTGGTTCTGAGGTGGAAGAGACAGAGTCATCGGAAGAAACTGCCGGCTCTGAGGAGAATGCAGAGGAACAGGAATTTTCTGAGGAGAAGGAACCGGATGCAGAGGAAATCCCTGATTCTGAGTTGGAAGAGGCGGAGTCCTCTGAGGATGTTCCAGTCATCGGTTCTGATGCGGAAGAGACAGAGCCTGCTGAGGAGGATGTGATCTTTGATCTGTTTGCAGCCTTTGATGGGGCGGACATGATGCTTCTTGCCGCTGAGGAGGAGGCAATGCCTGTAGCTCTTTCTGAGGAAAGTGCAGATGCAGAGGAGGTGAATCCACTTCTTGCAGAGGCGATGCCATTGAGACTTCCCGGCACAGATCTGGTGGGAGGAGGTACCTCCGGAGTTGGAGGAGGCAGCAAACCGGTGCCAACACCAACACCAAAGCCAACCCCTGCGCCAACCCCTGCGCCGACACCGGCACCGAAACCATCGGTACCATCAAATCCTGCACAGGGCAGCGGTACAGCCGGAAATACAGCAGGAGGAGCTGCTTCCAGACCATCCGCTTCCGGAAACAATGGTGTGATCCAGACAGGGGATGCGTCCCACAGAACACTTTGGGGACTGAGTGCCGGTCTTTCAGGTGCCATGGCAGCCTATTTTGCTGCTCAGTGGAAAAAGCTCAGAAAAAATGCTCTTTCCAAATAAAAAAGGGTATGATATAATACTTTGCAGAATAAAATAAGGAGGATATGAGGATGAAACATATCAAGACTTTAAACACAAAGAACCTTCAGAATACAGTGAAAAAAGGCGGATGTGGTGAGTGCCAGACTTCCTGCCAGTCAGCTTGCAAAACTTCCTGCACAGTAGGAAACCAGAGCTGCGAGCATACAAAGTAATATTGCTTTACGAATGAATGCGGTATCCCTGTTACCGGTTACCCGGTAACAGGGGTCTTTTTCTGTTTACGAGAAAATATATAGTAAGGATGAATAACAACAGTGATACATTTATATAAAAACAATGGTTATAACATGGTCCTTGATATCAACAGCGGATCCGTTCATGTGGTGGATGATCTGACCTATGATGTTCTGGATCTTATGAAACAGGAGAAAAATGCAGAGGAGATCTCAGCGGCCCTTGCAGGAAACTACCCTGCAGAGGAGATCAAAGAGGCCTGTGAGGAGTGTCAGGAGTTAAAGGATCAGGGAATGCTCTTCACAGAGGATATCTACAAGAATGCCATTGACATCTTCCAGGAGCGCCCTGTGGTGATCAAGGCTCTTTGTCTGCATATTGCCCATGACTGTAACCTGGCCTGCAGATATTGCTTTGCAGAGGAGGGTGAGTACCATGGAAGACGTGCCCTTATGTCCCTTGAGGTGGGTAAGAAGGCACTGGATTTCCTGATTGCAAACTCCGGATCCAGAAAAAATCTGGAGGTGGATTTCTTCGGAGGAGAACCTCTGATGAACTGGCAGGTTGTTAAGGACCTGGTTGCCTACGGAAGAGAGCAGGAGAAGATCCATGACAAGAATTTCCGTTTCACACTTACCACAAACGGTGTGCTTCTGGATGATGAGATCATGGAGTTCTGCAATAAAGAGATGGGAAATGTGGTTCTCAGTATTGACGGACGTCAGAGTGTCCATGACTTTATGCGTCCTTTCAGAAGAGGTGCAGGAAGCTACGAACTGATCGTTCCGAAATTCCAGAAATTTGCTGAGAGCAGAAATCAGGATAAATACTATGTTCGTGGAACATTTACCCACCACAATCTGGATTTTGCCGCTGATGTACTGCATCTGGCAGATCTGGGATTCAAACAGATCTCTGTGGAGCCTGTTGTGGCACCTCCTACAGAGGATTATGCCATCCGTGAGGAGGATCTTCCCATCATCATGGAGCAGTATGATCTGCTGGCCCGTGAAATCATCAAGAGAAACAAAGAGGGAAGAGGCTTTAATTTCTTCCACTTTATGATCGACCTGACAGGTGGTCCATGCGTTTACAAACGTCTTTCCGGCTGTGGCTCCGGAACAGAGTACCTGGCAGTTACTCCATGGGGTGATTTCTACCCATGCCATCAGTTCGTAGGACAGGAGCAGTTCTGCCTTGGAAATGTGGATGAGGGAATCACAAAACAGGAGATCTGTGGAGAATTCAAAAAATGCAATGTCTATGCAAAACCAGAGTGTTCTGAGTGCTTTGCAAGATTCTACTGCAGCGGCGGCTGTGCTGCCAACTCCTTCAACTTTACAGGAAAGATCAATGATGTATATGAGATCGGCTGTGCAATGCAGCGCAAGAGAATCGAGTGTGCACTGATGATCAAGGCTGCAATGGCTGAGGAAGAGTAAATTGAAATATTGTCTGCAGCGGGGACCGATACAGGACTCCCCTCTGCGGATTATATGGGGCAACACAGAGTTGCCGAAATAAAGAAAAAAGAGGATGTAATCATGAAGAAAAGAACCAGTATCGTAACATTAGTGATCTGCTTCTGTTTGACTGTACTTCTTGGTTTCACCGCTGTTAAGGGATGGGGACCAACAGGAACCGGCGCAATGAAGAATATCCGCACCGGACTTGATCTTTCAGGCGGTGTCAGCATCACATACCAGACTGTGGAGGCTCATCCCTCTGCAGAGGCTATGGCTGATACTATTTTTAAACTCCAGCAGCGTGTGGATCAGTACAGCACTGAGGCACAGGTTTATCAGCAGGGAGACAATCGTATCTGCGTTGAGATCCCAGGTGTCAGCGATGCCAACACCATTCTTGAGGAGCTGGGAAAACCAGGTTCCCTGTCCTTTATGGATGAGAACGGTGAGGTAGTACTTGAGGGTACAGATATTGCTGCAGCAGAGGGCTTATCCATGCAGGATCAGACCACAGGACAGAGACAGTATTATGTATCTCTTTCCATGACTTCTGAGGGTGCCGACAAATTTGCTGAGGCAACAAAAAACAATGTGGGAAAACCGATTTACATCGTTTATGACGATACAGTGATCAGCAGCCCTACAGTAAGACAGGCAATCACAGGCGGACAGGCTCAGATTGACAATATGGAGTCCCTTGAGGCTGCAAAAAATCTGGCTGCCAATATCCGTATCGGTTCCCTGTCACTGGAGCTGGAGGAGATCTACTCCAACGTGGTGGGAGCTACACTTGGACAGGAGGCACTGAGCACCAGCCTTAAGGCAGGTCTCATCGGCATTCTGCTGGTTATCCTGTTTATGATCCTTGTTTACCGCATCTCCGGTCTGGCAGCAGGATGGGCGCTTCTGATCTTTACATTCCTGGATCTGATCTTCCTGAATGCATTTGATATCACACTGACACTGACCGGTATCGCCGGTGTTATCCTGACCATCGGTATGGCGGTAGATGCCAACGTGATCATCTATGCCCGTATGCGTGAGGAGTATGCTCTCGGAAAATCTCTGAAGAGTTCCATTCAGGCCGGATTTAAGAAGGCATTTTCAGCAATCATCGATGGAAACGTTACAACACTGATCGCTGCAGCTGTTCTCTATGCTCTGGGAACAGGCTCAATCCGCGGCTTTGCCACCACTCTGGCTATCGGTATTGTTCTGTCCATGTTCTCAGCACTGGTGGTTTCCAGACTGATCTCCATGGCATTCTACGGAATCGGAATCAGAAGTGAGAAGGCTTACGGTGTGCTGAAGGCAAGAAAACCGGTTGATTTCCTGCAGAAAAAGGTTGTATTCCTGATCGTTTCCCTGGCGCTGATCATCTCTGCACCTGTGGGAATGGCTGTTTACAACGGAAAAACAGGCCAGCCTATGAACTACAGTCTTGATTTCATCGGTGGTACTGCAACAACCGTTGATTTCCATCAGGATTTCACTCTGAATGAGCTGGACGAGAAGATTCAGCCAATCGTGTCAGAAATTACAGGGGATGCCAATATTCAGTTCCAGCAGGTTACAAGCTCTACACAGGTTGTGATCAAAACCAGAGAGCTTACCGTTGACGAGCGTGAGGCACTGAACCAGTCCATCATGGATAACTACAGTGATGTAACTGCAGAAGATATCACAGCAGAGAACATCTCCTCCACCATCTCCGGTGAGATGAAGGCAAATGCTTCCAAGGCGGTTGTGATCGCTGTGATCTGCATGCTTCTGTATATCTGGGTTCGTTTCAGGGATCTTCGCTTTGCATCCAGCTCCGTACTGGCACTGGTGCATGATATCCTGATCGTTCTGGTATTCTATGTATGGTCCCGCTTCTCTGTTGGATCTACATTCATTGCAGTAATGCTGACAATCCTTGGATACTCCATCAATGCAACCATCGTTGTATTTGACCGTATCCGCGAAAATATGGTATCCATGAAGGGAAGCAGCCTGAAGAGAATCGTAAATACTTCTGTAACTCAGACACTGACAAGAAGTATCTATTCCTCTCTCACAACCTTCATCACCATCTTTGTGCTGTATCTGATGGGTGTTCCTGCAATCAAGGAGTTTGCACTTCCTATCATCATCGGTATCATCACAGGAGCATATTCTTCTGTATGCCTGGCAGGATCTCTGTGGTATGTGATGAAGACAAAGGTTGGAAAGAACAGATTCAGAGAGTTCAAGGATGCGGATGAGACAGCAGTTTCCCCTGTGGCACCTGCACAGGAGGGAGCAGCAGCACCGGCGCAGCCAGCTGTCGGCACCGGCAAAAAACATGTGAAAAAGGATCGTTCTGAGCTTCAGAGCACAAAACGTAAAAAACACAGAAAATAATACTGGATCACAGACCTGAAGGGTTCGGGAGAACAGACAGAACTTCTGTTTCCTCAGAGTGATCCTGAAATAGTGAGGGGACCGTTGTCAGAGACAATGGTCCTCTTATGCTTTGGTGAACTGGCATGGTGAGAAGGCACAGCTATTGGAAGCCGATAGAAGCTGTGTCCGGCAGCATGCAGTTGAGAGGAGAGTATGTATGGACAATCTGTATTATCTTACAGCCTATTTTCTGATCTATGGATTTCTTGGATGGGTGCTGGAGGTGGTGTTCCACGCCGTCTGTGTGGGCAAGGTGATCAACCGGGGATTTCTCAACGGCCCCATCTGCCCGATCTATGGGGTGGGAATGCTGGGAATCCTGACCCTTTTGAGCCCTCTGGAGGACCATCCGCTTCTTCTGTATGCAGGAGGCATCCTGTTTGCCACCCTGGTGGAACTGGTGGGAGGCTTTGTGCTGTACAGGCTGTTTCACCTGCGGTGGTGGGATTATTCCGATGAGCCCTTTAATCTGGGGGGCTACATCTGTCTGAAGTTTTCCATTGCCTGGGGAATCTGTATTATCTTTGTTCTGAAGCTGATCCACCCCGTTATTCGCCTGAATGTCCACATTCTGGATAATTTGCTGGGACATGTGGTCATAGCGCTGCTGTATGTTTTATTTACTGCGGATCTGATCATTACCGTACTCAGCATCATGAATCTGAACAGGGATCTGAAAAAACTGAATGCCCTGGCTGAGGATATCCGTCATACCAGCGATACCCTCACAGACCGGATCGCCAGCAAAGCCATTGAAACCGAGGTGAAGGTGCAGGAGGGCCGGGTTCAGGCCGCCCTGGCCAGAGCGGAGTTCCGTGATAAGCTGGAGGATCTTCGTGACAGAACAGACCAGCTGACGGATGGTGTCCGTGATAAAGCCGGGGATCTGACAGAGGATCTTCGTGACAGGATAGAGGATCTGACAGAGGAGATTCAGGACAGAGCAGAGGATCTGACGGATGAATTCCTGGAAAAGGCAGAGGATTTTCGTGAAAAAGTGGATGAACTTCACGAAAAAGCAGAGCAGTTCGGAGAAAGACTTCTGCAGCATCCCCGCAGTCTGAGGACCTTTAACTACCAGCGTCTGCGGAGAGCTTATCCCAGATTGCACCATGCAGAGTATGACAGGGAACTGAAATCTGTGATGGAGGTGCTGCGGGACAGAAAGAGTCTGTTGCGGAAAGATAAAAAGCAAAATGAAAATATGCAGACAGAAAACAGCTGCTGTGAAAGTAATGGGAAGAGGGAGGAGAAATATTGAAGGAGAACTGGGTAGTAGCGGCAAAAAGGGCAGACTTTGCTGCCATCGGACAGCGCTTTTCCATTGATCCGGTTATTGCACGGCTCATCAGGAACCGTGATGTACAGGGGGAGGAGGATATCAGAAAATATCTTCAGGGAACCCTGGAGGATCTCCATGAGCCGGAGCTGATGAAGGATATGAGAAAAGGTGCTGAACTGATCCTGTCCTATATTAATGCTGAGAAAAAAATCCGTATTATCGGAGATTATGATATTGACGGTGTGATGTCCTCCTATATTTTACTGAGAGGCTTCACTCGTTTAGGCGCAAAGGTGGATGTACGGATCCCGGATCGTATTCAGGATGGATATGGTCTCAATGGTAACCTGGTAAAACAGGCCCATGAAGAGGGCGCAGAGCTGATGGTAACCTGTGACAATGGAATCTCAGCCCTGGAGCAGATTGCCCTGGCAAAGGAGCTGGGTATGGCGGTGGTGATCACAGACCACCATGAGGTGCCCTTTGAGGATACATCGGAGGGCGAGCGATATTTCCGGATTCCGCCCGCCGATGCAGTGATCAATCCCAAGCAGGAGGATTGCGGCTATCCCTTTAAGGGAATCTGCGGAGCAGTGGTGGCCTGGAAGCTGGTGTGCTGTCTCTATGATCTGGCAGGGATTCCATCAGAAGAAAAATATGAATTTCTGGAGTATGCAGGCTTTGCCACCATTGGCGACGTGATGGAACTGAAGGAGGAAAACAGGATTATTGTAAAGGAGGGACTGAAGCAGCTGCGCCATACAAAGAATCTGGGCATGCAGCAGCTGATCCTGCAGAATGATCTGGATCCTGAGACAATCAGTACCTACCATGTGGGCTTTGTGCTGGGACCCTGCATGAATGCCAGCGGCCGTCTGAACACCGCAGAGCGGGCGCTTCAGATGCTCTGTGCCCGGGATGTGGAAACTGCATCCCGTCTGGCAGGGGATCTGAAGGCCCTGAATGACAGCAGAAAGGAGATGACCAGACAGGGTGAGGAGGAGGCCATCCGCATGGTGGAGCAGTCCTCTTTACGTGATGACCGTGTACTGGTGGTTTATATGCCGGATTGCCATGAAAGTCTTGCAGGCATCATTGCAGGAAGGCTGAAGGAGCATTTTGGCAAGCCCTCCTTTGTGCTGACAAAATCCGAACATGGGGTCAAGGGCTCTGGTCGATCCATCGAAAGCTACAGCATGTATGAGGAGCTGATCCGTTGCGGAGATCTGCTGAGTAAATTTGGAGGCCATCCCATGGCGGCGGGACTGTCCCTGGAGGAGAAAAATGTACCGGTGTTCAGAAAGCGGATCAATGAACTCTGCACTCTCACAGAGGAGGATCTGGTGAAGAAGGTTACCATCGATGTTCCCATGCCTGTGAGCTATATCCATATGGATCTTGTGCAGCAGATCCAGCTTCTGGAGCCATTTGGAACAGGAAATCCCCGTCCTGTATTTGCTGAGAGGAATCTGAAGGTGAGAAATATCCGGGTGATGGGGGCTGCAAGGCGTGCTGCCCGGCTCCAGGTACAGAATGACCAGGGAGCGGTGATGCAGGCCATCTATTTTGGTGATGCAGATGCATTTGCAGATTATTGCCGGATGCATGAGACCATTACCGTGCTGTATTATCCTGAGATCAACCGGTTTATGGGCAGAGAGACCCTGCAGATCAAGATCACCGGATATCGCTGATGCAAGCATCTCTCTTTTCCCCTCGCCTGCGTCTCTGCGCCTTAGAGGCGGGGGACTGCTGGAAGTGGCTCAAAATAACTGTTGACACCGTTGCTTTACCGTGATAAACTAACGAAGAACTTAAGAATTTAAACCGTTGAAGCGGAGATAACGGCAATTATGCCTTTACAGAGAGCCCGGATGGCTGAGATCGGGTGAGAAACAGGTTGTCAAATGGACCGCGGAGGGCACAGTCAAAGGAGTGATGCTCTGGCTGCAGAGGCAGACAGAGTGAGACATCTCATCAGATCAGACAGAGGGAGTTGTGAGATGGAATTCTGAGTATTCTGTGACGTAAGACACACGTTAGTTGTCAGGGATATGCTGGTATCCTGGAAAGAGCACAGAGGTTCTGTGAAATCAAGGTGGCACCGCGGATTGTTGCTACATACCATGTTTATGTATGATTCGTCCTTGAAAGAATGTAACTATTCTTTCAGGGACTTTTTTTATTTCATAGGATTCGGGTGTCAAAAGCCCCCAAAAACAGATTACACGGATTGTTTCGTACTTCGTACTCCCACAATCCTCCCCAAGATTCGGATATCGTGGTGCTTGCGCCCCACTTACATCCTCATCTTTGGGGCGTGTCACAAGGTCTAGCACCACCGTACGTGCAAGCACCGGTGGCTCTGACCCTTTGACACTGTAATCTTTATAGGAAATTGTATCAATTTCCTGTGAAACAAAATACAGATTGATTCAGAAAAGGAGAGAGAAGACTATGATCAAAGAGGCAATCGTTAAAATCGTGAACAAAGAAGATCTCACCTACAATGAGGCTTATACAGTAATGAACGAGATTATGAGCGGAGAGACAACTCCTACTCAGAACGCAGCATTTCTGGCAGCTCTGTCAACCAAGAGTGCAAAGGCAGAGACAACAGATGAGATCGCCGGCTGTGCGGCAGCCATGAGAGCCCATGCCACAAAAGTGGAGACAGGCATGGATGTATTTGAAATCGTGGGAACCGGAGGAGACAATGCCCAGAGCTTCAATATCTCCACCACCTCAGCCCTGGTGGCAGCAGCCGGCGGCATGAAGGTGGCTAAGCACGGAAACAGAGCAGCCTCCTCCCTCTGCGGAACCGCAGATTGTCTGGAGGCTCTGGGAGTAAACATTCAGCAGGATCCGGAACTCTGCGTGAAGCTTCTTCAGGAGGTGGGCATGTGCTTCTTCTTTGCTCAGAAGTACCACAGCTCCATGAAATATGTGGGAGCCATCAGAAAAGAGCTGGGCTTCCGTACCGTATTCAATATCCTGGGACCTCTCACCAACCCGGGAGCACCCACCATGCAGCTGCTGGGTGTGTACGACGAATACCTGGTGGAGCCACTGGCACAGGTTCTCATCAGCCTGGGCATCAAACGGGGAATGGTGGTCTACGGAACAGATAAACTGGATGAGATCTCCATGAGCGCACCTACAAAGGTCTGCGAGATCAAGGACGGATGGTTCAAATCCTACACCATTAAACCGGAGGATTTCGGATTTGAGAGATGTACAAAGGAGGATCTGAAAGGCGGCACTCCAGAGGAGAATGCCCAGATCACCCGGGCCATCCTGAAGGGAGAGGAAAGAGGACATAAACGCTCAGCAGTTCTCATGAATGCAGGAGCATCCCTCTACATCGGTGGCAAGGCAGACAGCTTCCAGCAGGGTGTACAGCTGGCGGCAGAGCTCATCGACTCCGGAAAAGCCTATGAGACACTGGAGAAGATGATCCTTGTCAGCAATGGGAAAGAGCAGTAAGAATCAGAAAGCAGAAGAGGGAGCGTCATGAATATTCTGGATGAATTAGCAGCCTACGCAAAGCAGCGAGTGGAGCAGGCGAAGGAACAGATCTCATTCAAGGAGATGAAGGAAAGGGCAGAAATGCTGCCAAAGGGCACCTTCGAATTTGAAAAAGCATTGAAAAAAGAAGGAATCTCTTTCATCTGTGAGTGCAAAAAAGCATCCCCCTCAAAAGGGGTGATCGCAGAGGAGTTTCCCTACCTGGAGATTGCCAGAGAGTATGAGAAAGCCGGTGCAGACTGTATCTCCGTTCTCACAGAGCCAAAATGGTTTCTGGGCTCCGATGAGTACCTGAGGGAAATTGCAGAGGCAGTGAAGATTCCCTGCATCAGAAAGGATTTTACCGTGGATCCCTACATGATCTATGAGGCAAAGGTGCTGGGAGCCTCCGCTGTGCTGCTGATTTGCTCTATCCTTACAGAGCAGCAGCTGGTGGAATATATGAAAATCTGTGATGAGCTGGGCTTAAGCGCCCTGGTGGAGACCCACGATGAGGCAGAGGTGGATATGGCCCTCAGGGCCGGTGCAAGACTCATCGGTGTCAACAACAGAAATCTGAAGGATTTTACCGTGGATACAGGAAACAGCAGAAAGCTGCGCCAGATGGTGCCGGACCATGTGATTTTTGTATCAGAGAGCGGTGTGAAGACACCGGAGGATGTGGCAGCCATCCGGGCTTCCGGAGCAGATGCAGTGCTCATCGGTGAGACACTGATGAGAGCGGAGGATAAAAAAACAAAGCTGGCAGAGCTGCGCTCAGCAGGAGAAGCTCCAGAGGAGCAGTGACTGGCAGCAGGTGAAACTGCAGCCCGGAATGGACTGGCAGCAGGAGAAGATCCAGCCTCACCGGCAGATGGTAAAACAGCAGTCCTGCCGGCACAGGCAGCAGAAAAGGAGAGAGAGCATTGACGAAGATCAAGCTTTGCGGCCTCACAAGGGCCTGTGATATAGAAGTGGCCAATACTCTGAAGCCGGAGTACATCGGCTTTGTATTCTGGGAAAAAAGCAAACGAAATATCAGTGCTGCGGAGGCGCAGAAGCTGCGGCAGCAGCTGGTCCCTGAGATCCAGGCGGTGGGAGTCTTCGTGGATCCTGAACTACGGATGGTGGCAGAGCTTCTGAATCAGGGAGTGATCCAGATCGCCCAGCTCCATGGCAGGGAGGATGAGGACTATATCAGAGCATTGCGGCAGATGGCTCCCGGAAAACCCATCATCAAGGCCTATAAGGTGCGGACACCGGAGGATGTGAAGGCGGCCAATGAAAGCACCGCCGATGGGGTGTTGCTGGATTCCGGCACAGGCAGCGGCCAGGTTTTTGACTGGCAGCTTTTAAAAGATATAAACAGACCCTATTTCCTGGCGGGGGGACTTACCACAGACACCGTCCATCAGGCAGTGCAGCAGCTGAAACCCTACGCAGTGGATGTCAGCTCTGGCATAGAGACAGAGGGACTGAAGGATCCGGATAAGATGAAACGCTTTGTGGAAGCGGTTCGGTCAGTCCGGGAATAGAAAATCATGAAAAGAGGGAGAGTAAGATGACAAATCAGAATGGAAGATTTGGTATTCACGGTGGTCAGTATATTCCTGAGACCCTGATGAATGCAGTAATAGAGCTGGAAGAGGCATATGAGCATTATAAAAATGATCCTGAATTCAACAGAGAGCTGACAGAGCTGTTCAATGAATACGCAGGAAGACCATCCAGACTGTACTACGCAGAGAAGATGACAAAGGATCTGGGAGGTGCCAAGATCTATCTGAAACGAGAGGATCTGAACCATACAGGTGCCCACAAGATCAACAATGTGCTGGGTCAGGCCCTTCTGGCAAAGAAAATGGGCAAAACAAGACTGATTGCAGAGACGGGAGCAGGACAGCACGGTGTTGCCACTGCCACAGCAGCAGCTCTCATGGGCATGGAGTGCGTGGTATTCATGGGTGAGGAGGACACAAAGCGCCAGGCTCTGAACGTATATCGCATGCGCCTGTTAGGAGCGGAGGTAATCCCTGTTACAACAGGAACTGCCACCCTGAAGGATGCGGTCTCCGAGGCCATGAGAGAGTGGACCTCCAGAATCGATGATACCCATTACTGCCTTGGCTCTGTTATGGGTCCTCATCCGTTCCCCACCATTGTACGTGATTTCCAGGCAGTGATCTCAAAAGAGATCAAGGAGCAGATGCTGGAGAAGGAGGGAAGACTTCTGGATGCAGTGATCGCCTGTGTAGGCGGCGGTTCCAATGCCATCGGAACCTTCTACAACTTCATTGAGGATAAAGAGGTACAGCTTATCGGCTGTGAGGCTGCAGGAAGAGGAATCGACACCTTCGAGACAGCAGCCACCGTAAATACAGGAAGAGTGGGAATCTTCCACGGAATGAAATCCTACTTCTGTCAGGATGAATACGGACAGATCGCACCGGTATATTCTATCTCAGCGGGACTGGACTACCCGGGCATCGGACCGGAGCATGCCCATCTCCATGATATGGGCCGGGCCAGCTATGTGCCGGTAACAGATGATGAGGCTGTGGAGGCCTTTGAGTACCTGGCAAAAACAGAGGGAATCATCCCGGCCATCGAATCAGCCCATGCAGTGGCCTATGCAAAGAAGCTGGCTCCAACCATGGACAAGGACAAGATCATTGTTATTACCATCTCAGGAAGAGGAGATAAGGACTGTGCAGCCATTGCACGCTACAGAGGGGAGGATATTCATGAGTAAGATCAGAGAAGCATTTCAGAAAGGGAAAGCATTTATCCCGTTTATTACCTGTGGAGATCCGGATCTTGACACCACAAAGGAGGCTGTAAAGGCCATGGTGGCCAACGGAGCCGATCTGGTGGAGCTGGGCATTCCTTTTTCAGACCCCACAGCAGAGGGGCCTGTGATCCAGGGAGCGAACCTGAGAGCCCTGCAGGGAGGCGTTACCACCGACAAGGTCTTTGATATGGTGAGAGACCTTCGCAAAGAGGTAACCGTTCCCATGGTGTTCATGACCTATGCCAACGTGGTATTCTCCTACGGGGCAGAGCGTTTTATCTCCACCTGTCAGGAAATCGGCATTGACGGACTGATCCTGCCGGATCTTCCTTTCGAGGAGAAGGAGGAGTTTCAGCCCCTTTGCACCAGATATGGAGTGGATCTGATTTCCCTGATCGCTCCTACTTCAGAAAACCGTATTGCCATGATCGCCAAAGAAGCAGAGGGCTTTATCTACCTGGTTTCCAGCCTTGGCGTAACAGGTACAAGAAGTGAGATCAAGACAGATCTGGCCTCCATTGTGGAGGTGATCCGTGAGAACACAGATGTGCCCTGTGCCATCGGATTCGGCATCTCCAATCCGGAGCAGGCAGGAAAGATGGCAGCCATCTCAGATGGAGCCATCGTGGGCTCAGCCATCATCAAGCTTCTGGCAAAACACGGAAAAGAGGCACCGCAGTATATCGGAGAATTTGTAAAAGCCATGAAGGCTGCCATGGAGTAACGCTATGAGATTATACCCGGATTTAGATACCATCAACAAACTGGACAGAGAACAGTATTCCATTGCTCCTGTGAGCTGTGAACTGCTGTCAGATTTTACAACACCCATCGAGGTGATGCGCATTCTGAAAAGTGTGTCCACCCACTGCTACCTGCTGGAGTCTGCAGCAGCCAATGAAAAATGGGGCCGTTACACCTTTCTGGGATACGATCCCAAGATGGAGATCACCTGCAGTGACGGAAAGATGCAGATCGGGGATATCACCATTCCGGTGAACAACCCCTCAGAGTATCTCCGTCAGATCCTGTCAGGCTACAGAAGCCCGAAAATCCAGGGACTGCCCTCCTTTACCGGCGGTCTGGTGGGCTATTTTTCCTACGATTACCTGTTCTACAGCGAACCCACCGCAAAACGATGCACAGAGGACACCGACTGCTTCAAAGATCTGGACCTGATGCTCTTTGACAAGGTCATCTGTTTTGACCATGTAAAACAGAAGATCATCCTGATGGTGAACATTTCCCTGGAAAATGCCGCCGTGGAGTACAACAGAGCAGAGCTGGAGCTGAAGCAGATGCGCTCTCTTCTTCTGAAAGGGAAAAAGAAGGAGGAGAAAAAGGGCCGTCTCCTTGGCCCTGTGAAGCCGCTGTTTGACCATGACGCCTACTGCGGCATGGTGGAGAAGGCTAAAAAGCACATCAAAGAGGGAGATATCTTCCAGATCGTGCTGTCCAACCGCCTCAGTGCCCCCTTTGAGGGTACCCTCCTTGATACCTACCGTGTACTGAGAACCATCAATCCTTCTCCGTATATGTTCTATTTCTCCGGCACCGATGTGGAGGTGGCCGGCGCGTCCCCTGAAACCCTGGTGAAGCTGGAGGATGGAGTGCTCCATACCTTCCCGCTGGCAGGAACAAGACCAAGGGGAAAGAATGAGGCAGAGGACAGACAGCTGGAGGCAGAGCTGCTGGCGGATAAAAAAGAGCTGGCAGAGCACAACATGCTGGTGGATCTGGGAAGAAATGATCTTGGAAAGATCAGCTGTTTCGGCACCGTGGAGGTGGAAAAACTCCACTCCATCGAGAGATATTCCCACGTAATGCACATCGGTTCCACGGTGAGAGGACAGATCCGGGAGGATAAGGATGCCCTGGATGCCATCGAGGCAGTTCTTCCGGCAGGTACCCTGTCCGGTGCGCCCAAGATCCGGGCCTGCCAGCTCATTGGAGAGCTGGAGAATAACAAGAGGGGCATCTATGGAGGAGCCATCGGCTACATTGACTTCACCGGAAATATGGACACCTGCATCGCCATCCGCATTGCCTACAAAAAGAACGACACCGTATTTGTGCGAAGCGGAGCGGGAATCGTGGCAGATTCCGATCCGGACAAGGAGTACAACGAGTGTATCAATAAGGCCAGGGCCGTGATCCGTGCCCTGGAGACTGCAATGGAGGAAATGAACGATGATTCTCTTGATTGATAATTATGACAGCTTTTCCTACAACCTGTACCAGTTTGTGGGTGAGGTGAACCAGGATCTGAAGGTTATCAGAAACGATGAGCTTACAGTGGAGGGGATCAGGGAGCTGAAGCCGGAGAAGATCATCATCTCCCCGGGCCCTGGAAGACCGGAGGATGCAGGAGTGATCGTGGAGGTGGCCAGGACCCTGGGAAAAGAGATTCCTGTCTTTGGCGTCTGTCTGGGACACCAGGCCATCTGTCAGGCCTTTGGTGCTGTGATCACCTATGCAAAGGAGCTGATGCATGGAAAACAGTCTGAAACAGAGTTTGACGAGAACTGTCCTCTGTTCCGGAACTGTGGAAAAACAGGGCTGGTGGCAAGATACCACTCCCTGGCTGCAGATGAGACCACCATGCCGGAGTGCCTGCAGGTTACCGCAAAAACAGCAGATGGTGAGATCATGGCAGTACAGCACAGAGAGTACCCCATTTACGGGGTGCAGTTCCATCCGGAATCCATCATGACCCCGGAGGGAAAGCAGATGATCCGGAACTTCCTGGAACTGTGATATGAAAAAATGGGTTGAGAAATGCCAGTTCTTACTTTATAATGGATTCGTTAAATCAGAATCCTGAGAGAAACAAAAGGCAGCCCTTTCCAGATTGGAAGGCGGCAGCACATTATTATATTTATGAGGTGAATTATGGCAAAAGTAAGAACAAGATTTGCACCAAGCCCAACAGGAAGAATGCACGTTGGAAACCTTCGTACCGCTCTGTACACCTATCTCATTGCAAAGCATGAGGGTGGTGATTTTATCCTTCGTATCGAGGATACAGACCAGGAGCGTCTGCTGGAGGGTGCAGTAGATATCATTTACCGTACACTGGATAAGACTGGTCTCCATCACGATGAGGGTCCGGATAAGGACGGCGGCGTAGGCCCTTACGTTCAGTCTGAGCGTGTGGCTTCCGGTATGTATATGGAGTACGCAAAAAAACTCATCGAGAAAGGCGAGGCATACTACTGCTTCTGTGACAAAGAGCGTCTGGAGTCCCTGTCCACAGAGGTGGCCGGAAAAGCCATCACCGTATATGACAAACATTGTCTCCATCTGTCCAAAGAGGAAATTGAGGCAAATCTGGCAGCAGGAAAGCCATTCGTAATCCGTGCAAATGTTCCAAATGAGGGTGAGACCACCTTCCACGATGAGCTGTACGGAGATATCACCCAGCCAAATGCTGAGCTGGATGACATGATTCTGATCAAATCCGACGGATACCCAACCTACAATTTCGCCAACGTAATCGATGATCATCTGATGAACATCACCCACGTGGTTCGCGGTAACGAGTATCTGTCCTCAGCACCAAAATATACACGTCTGTACAAAGCCTTCGGATGGGAGGAGCCAAAATATATCCACTGTCCGCTGATCACCAACGAGGAGCATCAGAAGCTGTCCAAACGTTCCGGACATTCTTCTTACGAGGATCTCATCGAGCAGGGATTTGTGAATGAGGCAGTTGTAAACTTCGTAACACTCCTTGGCTGGAGCCCTGCTGACAACCAGGAGATCATGAGCCTTCAGGAGCTGATCGAGAAATTTGATTACAGGAAGATCAGCAAATCACCGGCTGTATTCGATATGACAAAGCTCAGATGGATGAACGGTGAGTATCTGAAAGCTATGGATGAGGAGGATTTCTACCAGAGAGCTCTTCCATACATCAAAGAGGTAGTGACAAGAGACGTTGACTACAAGAAGATCGCTGCAATGGTGAAAACAAGAATCGAGGTGTTCACTGATATCAAGGATCACATCGATTTCTTCCAGGAGGTTCCTGAGTACGACATTGCAATGTATACTCACAAGAAGATGAAAACAAATGCAGAGTCCTCACTGGCACTGCTGCAGGAGGTTCTTCCACTTCTCGCTGAGCAGGAGGACTTCACCAACGACGCTCTGTTCCAGCTGCTTTCCGGCTTCGGAAAAGAGAAGGGCTACAAAACAGGCTTCGTAATGTGGCCGATCCGTACCGCTCTTTCCGGAAAACAGATGACACCGGGCGGAGCCACAGAGCTGATGGAGGTTCTTGGAAAAGAGGAGTCTCTGAAACGTATTCAGGCTGCAATCGCAAAGCTGAGTGCATAAGAAACAAAAATTAAGCATGATATAAGAGTAGGGGCTGGCGAGCCAGGCCCCTTCCCAAATCGAGAGGTGTCTGTTGTATTTACAATGGATGCCTCTCTTTTTCCACTCCAGGGTGTTTTCCTGTGAAGTCACAATTAATTTTGTGAAAATAATACAATTTATCGCATGATAATTATACAATTAATTCCATTATACTGTATTGTAAAAATATTAGTAAAGACTTATAATAAGAACATAGATGTAACTGTGGTGTAACGGTAATACTCTATTTTCCCGGTCAGTTAATAGATGAAGATTCTCTGGTGCATTCTCAGATTCATGAAAGATTTATTTCAGCGGATATCAGGGAGGTATACTATGGGAAGATTTACATTACCACGTGACGTTTATTTTGGTGCAGGCGCAATTGATCAGCTGAAAACCTTTAAAGGCTCCAAAGCAATGGTATGTGTAGGCGGCGGATCCATGAAACGTTTTGGATTCCTGGACAAGGTTGTTGATAATCTGAAGGAAGCAGGAATGGAAGTTCAGATTTTTGATGGAATTGAGCCTGATCCATCCGTAACTACTGTTATGAGAGGTGCAGCTGCCATGACAGAGTTCCAGCCAGACTGGATCGTTGCCATTGGCGGTGGATCTCCAATCGATGCAGCGAAGGCAATGTGGGTAAAATACGAGTATCCGGACATTTCCTTTGAGGATATGTGTAAGGTATTCGGAATTCCTGAGTTGCGCAAAAAAGCTCATTTCTGTGCCATCTCTTCCACATCAGGAACAGCAACAGAGGTTACAGCATTTGCGGTAATCACAGACTATGACAAGGGAATCAAATATCCTATGGCAGACTTTGAGATTACTCCGGATGTTGCTATTGTTGATCCTGCACTGGCAGAGACAATGCCTCCGAAACTGGTTGCCCATACCGGTATGGATGCAATGACACATGCTGTTGAGGCTTATGTATCTACTGTTAACTGTGATTTCACAGATCCTCTGGCAATTCATGCCATTGAGATGATCATGGATAATCTTGTTAAATCCTACGGAGGCGATATGGCTGCCCGCGCAGCTATGCACAATGCTCAGTGTCTGGCTGGTATGGCATTCTCCAATGCGCTCCTGGGAATCGTTCATTCCATGGCTCATAAGACAGGTGCTATCTTTGCAGATTATGGCGCACACATCATCCACGGTGCTGCCAATGCCATGTATCTTCCAAAGGTTATCGCATTCAATGCAAAGGATCCTGTTGCTAAAAAACGTTATGGCGTAATTGCTGATTACATGCACCTGGGCGGAGCAGATGACGATGAGAAGGTTGCACTTCTGATCAAATATCTCCGGGGCATGAATGATGACCTGAACATTCCTCAGTGTATCAGGAACTATGGTGCAAACGGATTACCTGCTGAGGTTGGATTTGTTCCTGAGGATGTATTCCTTGAGAGACTGCCGGAGATTGCCAAGAATGCAATTCTGGATGCTTGTACCGGTTCCAACCCAAGAATTCCGACTCAGGAAGAGATGGAAAAACTGTTTAAGTGCTGCTACTACGATCTTGAAGTTGATTTCTGATTCAGTGGCTGTTCGTCTCCCCCTGCCTGAGGGCAGGATGAAGAAATAATACCGTGCTACGGACCGCACATCGATGAAGATCGGTGTGCGGTCTGTTTTTGGTTTGAGAGTGCGCTGAAAACGCACTTTGTTCCTGCATGGGAAAGTCCTTCGGAATTTCCTACACAGGAACGCTTTATGCGCAGCTCCACTTTGTTCTCTCGGTTGAAATCCGAACTTTCTTGTTATATACTATTATGATAATGTGGACCTACTGTTTTTATCTCAGCGGAGAAGACTCTCACCTCTACAGGTGGTGAGCATTGACAAATTAGTCTCAGTGGGCGTCAGGCTCTGACAGAGATAAAATGCTCCGCAAAATATAAGATTTTGGAGGGATGAAACAATGAAGAAGTTAGAAGAGTATTTAAGAAGCATTCCGGATTTCCCGGAACCGGGTATTATTTTCAGAGATGTTACCACCATTCTGCAGGATCCAGATGGTTTTCAGCTTGTAATTGATTCCCTCGCGGATCTGATCAGAGATACAGGAGCAGAGGTAATCGTAGGCTGTGAGGCCAGGGGCTTTATTCTGGGTGCTCCTGTGGCCTATAAACTCCACATGCCATTCGTTCCTGCCCGCAAAAAGGGAAAGCTTCCCTGCGAAACTGTGGAGATGAGCTACGATCTTGAGTACGGAAGCGCCACCATTGAGATGCATACAGATTCCATCAAACCCGGTCAGAAGGTTGCGGTTGTGGATGATCTGATCGCAACAGGCGGTACTGTGAAGGCCACCTGTGAGCTGGTGGAAAAGCTGGGTGGCAAGGTTGTAAAGGTTGCCTTTGCTATTGAGCTTGCGGGACTGAAGGGGCGCGAAAAGCTGAGTAAATACGACGTGGATGCATTGCTCACCTACGACGGAAAATAAGATAGATTGAACCATTACAAGCAGTCCCTCGCCTCTGAGACGCAGAGACGTAGGCGGGGGTAAAAGGGGGATGCTTGCATCAGCAGGAATAAAAGCTCCTGCTGATGAGCTGCCAAAGGCAGCAATGGTTCATGAGCAAGTAGCGAAGCGGATTGCGAATGTCCGCTTTACCCACTGCTGGCAGTGGTTCATGAGCAGCTGGCAAAGCGGATCGTCAAGGTACGCTGTAGCCGGAGAGTTGCTCCTTATGAAGAAAGAGTAGAACTAGTAACGAGGTTGTTTTATGGAAAAATCAGTTAGTGAACGAACCACCAGTGCATTAAGTGAAGAGAAGCGGCAGGAGGTAGCCAGGGTAGAGGCCAGACTCCGGAAAATGGATGATTTTACAGATCCGGAACGGCTGTATCAGGAGCTGCTGAAATCTCTGGATAAGGTGTGCCCCGGAGAGAGCCATGCCCTTGTAAAAAAGGCATACCAGATAGCCAACGATGCCCACAAGGAGCAGAGGAGAAAATCCGGAGAGCCCTACATCATCCATCCCTTAAGTGTTGCCATCATTCTGGTGGATCTGGGACTGGATCAGGAAAGCGTGGCAGCCGGTCTTCTTCATGATGTGGTGGAGGACACCATCATGACCAAGGAGGAGATCGAGGCGGAATTTGGCAAGGAAGTAGCCCTGATCGTGGATGGTGTCACAAAATTAGGACAGTTGAACTATTCCTCCGACAAGATGGAGGAGCAGGCCGAGAACATGCGAAAGATGCTGTTGGCCATGTCCAAGGATATCCGTGTCATGATGGTAAAGCTGGCAGACCGTCTGCATAACATGCGAACCATGAAGTATATGAAGCCCGCAAAGCAGAGGGAGAAATCCCAGGAGGTGCAGGAAATCTATGCACCCATTGCGGGACGTCTCGGTATCTCCAAGCTGAAGATCGAGCTGGATGACCTGGCACTGAAATATCTGGATCCGGAGGCCTATCAGGATCTTGCCCGCCAGATCAACCTGAAAAAGGATGAGAGACAGGATTACATCGATACCATTGTGGATGAGGTTGCCACCCATATCAAAAATGCCGGCATTGAGGCCAGCATCAGCGGACGTATCAAGCATTTCTTCAGCATTTACAGGAAGATGAAGAACCAGGGTAAGACACTGGATCAGATCTATGACCTTTTTGCTGTCCGTATCATTGTGGAGAATCTCAGCGACTGCTATTCTGCCCTGGGTGTGATCCATGATATGTACAAACCAATTCCGGGCCGCTTTAAGGATTATATTGCCATGAAGAAGCAGAACGGCTATCAGTCCCTGCATACCACCGTTATCGGACCAAAGGGTCAGCCCTTTGAGATCCAGATTCGTACCTTTGAGATGCACAGGATCGCCGAGTACGGTATTGCCGCCCATTGGAGATACAAAAGAGAATCCGACGGCAAAAAGGTGGGAGCAGAGCAGGAGGAGGAGAAGCTGAACTGGCTGAAGCAGATGATCGAGCTTCAGAATGATAACAATGACAACCATGAGTTCATGCAGCTTCTGAAGAATGATCTGAACCTGTTTACAGACAATGTATACTGCTTCTCACCAAAAGGTGATGTAAAGATGCTGCCAAAGGGATCCTGTCCCATTGACTTTGCCTACTATGTTCATTCCGCCGTTGGAAACCGCATGGTAGGTGCCCGTGTAAACGGAAAACTGGTGCCCATTGAGACAGAGCTGAAGAACGGTGATCAGATTGAGATCATCACTTCCCAGAATTCAAGGGGTCCCAGCAGAGACTGGCTGAAGGTGGTAAAGAGCACCCAGGCCAAGAACAAGATCAATCAGTGGTTCCGTCAGGCCTTCAAGGAGGAGAATATCGTCCGTGGCCGTGATCTGCTGGCTGCCTATGCAAAGCTGAAGGGCAAACAGCTGGGAACCTATATGAAGCCCAATATTATGGAAGCAGTTCTGGAAAAATACGGCTTCCGTGACTGGGATTCTGTTCTGGCTGCCATCGGACACGGCGGTCTGAAGGAGGGCCAGGTCTTTAACAAGATGCTGGAGGTGTATGCGGCAGAGGTGAAGAAGCATATCACCGACCAGGAGATCCTTGCCAGTATAGAGGCCAACAAGAAGAAAACTCTGAAAATCAACCCTGCCAAGGGCGTGATCACAGCGGACGGTATGGATGGCATTGCCTACCATCTGTCAAAATGCTGCCGCCCGATTCCCGGGGATGAGGTTGTGGGCTTCACCACCAGAGGACGAGGCATTACGGTTCACCGCTCAGACTGTCCAAATGTGATGGTTATGAGTGAGGAGGAGAGGAGACGTCTCCGTGAGCTGGAGTGGAATCTCCAGAATGTGAAGCAGAAGACCTTCCGTGTCACCATCTGCGTCTATGCAGAGGACAGACCGGGACTTCTGGGAGATGTATCCCTGGTATTTGCCGACAGAGGCATCAGTATCTCCGGCATTCATTCCCAGACCAGCAAGCAGGGAACAGCAACCATCGACCTGAGCTTCGATGTTAATAATATAGAAGAATTAAAGAGTATTATGGAAAAACTGAATCAGCTGAAGTCCGTGATCGGAGTGGAACGTGCAAAAGGCTGATGAATAGGAGATAGATATGGCACAGATGAAAGTAGAATATCTGGTTCTTGGCATGGTAAGCACCAATTGCTATCTGATCCAGAATACAGAGACAAAAGAGCTGATCTTTGTGGATCCTGCAGACAATGCTCCGCAGCTGATTCGTCAGGTGGAGAAAATGGAGGGAAAACCCGCAGCAATCCTGCTGACCCATGGACATTTTGATCACATCATGGCAGCAGATCAGCTGAGAAAGGAATATGACATTCCGGTGTATGTCCATGAGCTGGATGAGGAAGTTCTGGAGGATCCGGCCCTGAACCTTTCCGGAAACTGGGCAGGTGCCTATTCCATGAAGGGAGACAAGCTGGTGAAGGAGGGAGATGTTCTGAACATTGCCGGCTTCGAGATCTGTGTACTGCACACCCCGGGACATACCCAGGGCAGCAGCTGCTACTATTTCCCAAATGAACAGCTGCTGGTAAGCGGTGATACCCTGTTTGCCCAGTCCTATGGCCGTGTGGACTTCCCAACCTCCAGTGCCGGGGCTATGAAAAACAGCATCAAACGTCTTCTCAGTGAGCTGCCAGAGGACACAGCCGTGCTGCCGGGTCATGAGATGACCACCTCAATTGCTATGGAAAAGAGGTACAATCCACTTGCTTAATATCAGTCTGACCTTCAATAAAAAAGACTTTGAATACGATGTATATTCCCTGGTGCGGGCATTTTACCCGGGAAGTCAGGTGAAGATGTTCTATACTCCAGAGGCGGAGGAAGCTGCTGCTGACCAGAGCAATTCCCAGGGAGATGCCCTGCAGAGCCAGGCCAGAGAAACTGTCCCTGCAGAGGAGATGGAATATGATAAAACCTATACCATCACCTATCTGCCGGAGGAGATCATCTTCGCAGCAGGGGATGGCACAGCAAAATCTGCAGCTGTCTCTGAAAAAGAGGACCGGGTGGTGCGGAAAAATCTTCTGAAACAGCTGGTATATCAGACCCTTTCCCAGGAAACAGGCAGAGAGCTGCCCTGGGGAGATCTCACCGGCATCCGCCCCACCAAGATTCCCATGGGACTGCTGGAGCAGGGCTGGAAGAATACAGAGATTGCAGAGCATATGCGAAACACCTACTTCTGCAGCCCGGCGAAAACCGCCCTGGCCCTGGCCACTGCCAACAGGGAGAAGGCCATCCTGCAGGAATTTGACTACAAAACCGGCTACAGCCTGTATGTGGGAATCCCATTCTGTCCCTCCATCTGCCTGTACTGCTCCTTTGGCTCCCATGCCTTAAAGACCTGGAAGCATATGATCGAGCCCTATCTGGAGGCTCTGTTCAAGGAGTTGGATTTCATTGCTGAAAAGATGAAGGGCTGGCGTCTGGACACCGTTTATATCGGAGGAGGAACCCCCACCAGTCTGGAGGCAGAGCAGCTGGACCGACTGCTGGGTAAGATCCAGGCATCATTTGACCTGAAGGATGTAAGGGAGTTTACTGTGGAAGCAGGCCGTCCTGACACCATCACAGGGGATAAGCTGGCTGCCATCCGGAAATATCCTGTAACACGAATTTCCATCAATCCCCAGACCATGAATCAGAACACACTGGAGCTTATCGGAAGAAAGCACACGGTGGAGGAGACCATCCAGGTATTTAAGATGGCAAGGGACATGGGCTTTGACAATATCAACATGGATCTCATTGTGGGTCTGCCGGGAGAGGGAAAGGCAGAGGTTGCCCATACCCTGGAGCAGGTAAAACAGCTGGATCCGGAGAGTCTTACAGTGCATTCTCTGGCTCTGAAGCGTGCCACAAGACTGAACCTGTTCAAGGATCAGTATGAGGAGATTTCCTTTGAGAACTCCGCAGAGATCATGGAGATGACCGAGCACTGTGCCCGTGAGATGGAGATGGGTCCCTATTATCTCTACAGACAGAAAAACATTGCAGGAAACTTTGAGAACGTTGGTTACTCCAAAGTTGACAAATATGGAATTTACAATATACTGATTATGGAAGAAAAGCAGACCATTATGGCTGCAGGATCCGGTGCCTCCACAAAATTCGTTTTCCAGAACGGAGAGCGCATTGAGCGTGTGGAGAACGTAAAGGATCTGAAAAATTACGTGGAAAGGATCGATGAGATGCTGGAAAGAAAGCAGCAGGGCATCGATCAGTATCTGGGCAGATAATTATGCAGAGAAACAGTTTGTTAAAGTTTACAATGACTGAGCATTACGAGCATGGCATGAAGGTGGCTGCGCTGGCCTATCAGGTGGGTGAGCAGCTGGGCATGCCGGTTTCCTTCTGCAAAAAGCTGATCATTGCAGGAATCATGCATGATGTGGGAAAAATTTCACTGCAGGAGGAGATGGATGAGGATAAGTCCCTGATCGTGGAGGAGATGGGATATATCCGCCAGCATCCGCAGCTTGGATATAATCTGATGCGCACCAGAATGAGGATCAGTGAGGATATCTGTGATATGGTCCTGTATCACCATGAGAACTGGGACGGCTCCGGCTATCCCTTCAATCTGGAGGGTAGCAATATTCCCATTGGAGCCTGCATCCTCCGTGTATGTGACGTGTTCTGTGCCCTTACAGAAAAGCGATCCTACAGAGATGCGTATCCCATTGAAAAAGCACTGGATATGATGATCCATGAAATCAAAAATTACAACGTGAGGGTATTCATGGCTCTGCAGCAGCTGCTGCACGATGATGAGACCGGGGAGCTGAGACTTCCGGAATGCCCCGTTGAGTTGAGAGGAGAAATAAGACAATATGGCATTGAAGAAAAAACCTGTAACGGGAATGAAGGACATTCTGCCGCAGGAGATGGCAATCCGAGATTACGTAATTGGATTGATTAAAGAGACCTACAAAACCTTTGGATTTTCATCCATGGAGACTCCATGTGTAGAGCACATCGAGAATCTGAACAGCAAATCCGGTGGTGAGAATGAGAAACTGATCTTCAAGATCATGAAACGAGGAGAGAAGCTGAAACTGGAGTCTGCAAAATGCGAGGCAGATCTTACAGACAGTGGACTTCGTTATGACCTGACAGTTCCGCTTTGCCGTTACTATTCCAACAATGCAAATGATCTGCCGGCACCATTTAAGGCTCTGCAGATGGGAAATGTATGGAGAGCTGACCGCCCTCAGAGAGGACGTTATCGTCAGTTCATGCAGTGCGATATTGATATTTTAGGCGAGCCAACCAATCTGGCAGAGATCGAGCTGATCCTGGCAACCACCACACTGCTTGGAAAGCTGGATTTCAAAAACTTTACCATCCGTATCAATGACCGCCGTATCCTGAAGGCAATGGCTGCCTACAGCGGATTTGAGGAGAAGGATTACGACACCGTATTCATCATCCTGGACAAGATGGATAAGATCGGCCTTGAGGGTGTTGCAGCAGAGCTGGAGAAAGAGGGATTCGCAAAAGAGTCCATCGACAAATACCTGGAGCTGTTCCGTGTGATCACACCGGATACAGAGGGTGTAAGAAAGGTTGCCCAGATGCTGGGCGAGTACCTGGATGCCCAGTATGCAGAGGGACTGATCACCATTATGGACAGCGTAGATGCAGTGAAAAATGCAGAGTTTAAGATTTCCTTTGACCCTACACTGGTACGTGGAATGTCCTACTATACAGGACCGATCTTCGAGATCGCCATGGACGAGTTCGGCGGCTCTGTAGGTGGCGGCGGACGCTACGATGAGATGATCGGCAAATTTACAGGCCAGAATACTCCTGCCTGCGGATTCTCCATCGGCTTCGAGCGTATCGTTCTTCTTCTGCTGGAGAGAGGATACCAGATCCCAGGGGCAGCAAAGAAGAAAGCATACCTGCTGGACAAGAAGCTGAAGGGCGAGGGAATGAAGAAGATCATTGCCCAGGCAATGGAGGAGAGACAGAACGGTTTTGAGGTAAACCTTTCTGTAATGAAGAAAAACAAGAAATTCCAGAAAGAGCAGCTGGAGGCAGAGGGTTACACAGAGATTGTGGAGATCTTCGCAGATTAATAGTATATTGGAGGAAAAAACACATGGCAGAATCAATGATGGGCATGAAACGCTCTCATCGCTGTGCAGAGGTAACAGAGGCTCAGATCGGTTCAAAGGTTACCCTGATGGGATGGGTGCAGAAAAGCCGTAATAAAGGAGGAATCGTTTTCGTAGACCTGCGAGACCGTTCCGGCATTATGCAGCTGATCTTTGAGAACGGCAGCATCGATGAGGAGGGCTTCGAGAAGGCAGGAAAACTGAGATCTGAGTTCGTAATCGCTGTAACAGGTACCGTGGAGAAACGTTCCGGAGCAGTGAACACAAACCTGAAAACAGGAACCATGGAGGTTCGTGTAGAGTACCTTCGTGTTCTTGCAGAGGCTGAGACACCTCCATTCCCAATCGAGGAGAACAGTAAGACAAAAGAGGAGCTTCGTCTGAAATACCGTTATCTGGATCTTCGTCGTCCTGACATCCAGAGAAATCTGATGATGCGTTCCAAAGTCTGCACACTGACCCGTGCATTTATGGCAGATGAGGGCTTTGTGGAGATCGAGACTCCAATGCTTGGAAAGAGCACTCCTGAGGGAGCAAGAGACTACCTGGTACCATCCCGTGTACATCCAGGCAGCTTCTACGCACTTCCACAGTCTCCACAGCTGTTCAAACAGCTGCTGATGTGCTCCGGATATGACCGTTATATCCAGATCGCAAGATGTTTCCGTGATGAGGATCTCCGTGCAGATCGTCAGCCGGAGTTCACCCAGATCGATATGGAGCTGTCCTTTGTGGATGTAGATGACGTAATCGATGTAAATGAGAGACTGCTGGCACATCTGTTCAAAGAGGTTCTGGATGTGGATGTTCCACTTCCGATCCAGAGAATGCCATGGCAGGAGGCAATGGACCGTTTCGGTTCCGACAAACCGGACCTTCGCTTCGGCATGGAGCTGACAAATGTATCCGACACAGTGAAGGATGTGGAGTTTGCCGTATTCAAAAATGCTCTGGAGCTGAAGGATGGCTCTGTCCGCGGTATCAATGCAAAGGGACAGGGTGCAATGCCACGTAAGAAAATCGACAAGCTGGTTGAGTTTGCAAAGGGCTACGGCGCAAAGGGACTGGCATACATTGCCATCCAGGAGGACGGTACAGTGAAATCCTCCTTTGCAAAATTCATGACAGAGGAGCAGATGGCTTCCCTGATCCAGGCCATGGGCGGAGAGAACGGAGACCTTCTTCTCTTTGCAGCAGACCGCAACAAGATCGTATGGAACGTTCTTGGCGCACTGCGTCTGAAACTGGCTGAGGAGCTGGGAATGCTGGATAAGGGCGAGTACCGCTTTGTATGGATCACAGAGTTCCCACTTCTTGAGTGGTCAGATGAGGAGAACCGTTTCATGGCAATGCACCATCCATTCACCATGCCAATGGAGGAGGACTGGGCGAAAATCGATTCCGATCCAGGTGCAGTACGTGCAAAAGCCTACGATATCGTTCTGAACGGCTGTGAGATCGGTGGAGGTTCCGTTCGAATCCATCAGAATGACATCCAGGAGAAGATGTTCGAGGTGCTGGGCTTCACAAAAGAGCAGGCATGGGAGCAGTTCAGCTTCCTCCTCAGCGCATTCAAATATGGTGTTCCACCTCACGCAGGACTGGCTTACGGTCTTGACCGTCTTGTAATGCTGATGGCACAGGAGGATTCCATCCGTGACGTAATCGCATTCCCGAAGGTAAAAGACGCTTCCTGCATGATGACAGAGGCACCTGCACCGGTAGACGAGAAACAGCTGCTTGAGCTTGAGATTGCTCACGTGGCTCCGGAGAAAGCAGAGTAATACAGAACGTATGAATATATTATTTTTTCTGATTCCAAAAAGTGAAGTAAAGTACGTATACAGCAATGCAACACTTCGACAGGTAATGGAACGATGGGATCAGGATCGTTTTTCAGCAATTCCCATGCTGAACGATCAGGGCATTTATCTGGGCACCATCTCCGAGGGAGATCTGCTCAGAGCCTTTAAAAATGATCACCAGCTGAACCTGCAGAAGGCTGAGAAGGTGATGATCTATGATGTGCCAAGAGACAGGACCATCAGCGCAGTAAAGGCAGACAGCAGAATGGAGGACCTGGTGGGTCTTTCCCTGCGGCAGAACTTTGTGCCGGTGGTGGATGATGAGGGTGTTTTCATCGGTATCATCACAAGAAAATCAATTATTGAGTACTTATACAATCAGTTAAATAAACTAAAAAAAGAGGAAGAATCCAAATAGGAGTTTTTTATGAAAAAATTACTGGATCTTATTACAGAAGAGGTTGCAAAGGCATTTGCGGCAGCCGGTTATGATACCAGCTATGCCCGTGTATCAGTTTCCAACCGTCCTGACCTTTGCGAGTATCAGTGCAACGGCGCCATGGCGGCAAAAAAGGAGTATAAAAAGGCTCCTATCATGATCGCACAGGACGTGGTGGCACAGATGGCGGACAGCACCATGTTTGAGGAGGTAACAGCAGTAAACCCAGGCTTCATCAATATTAAGCTGGCGGGAGCATTTGCTGCAGAGTACATGACTCAGATGGAGGCAGACGAGAACCTGTCTGTGGAGAAGGCTGCAGAGCCAAAAACCATCATGATCGATTACGGCGGACCAAACGTGGCAAAACCACTGCACGTAGGACATCTGCGTTCCGCCATCATCGGTGAGTCCATCAAGAGAATGGGACGCTTCATGGGTCATAAAGTCATCGGTGACGTACATCTTGGAGACTGGGGTCTTCAGATGGGACTGATCATCACAGAGCTTCAGGAGAGACAGCCGGAGCTGCCATACTTCGATGAGGCGTTTACAGGACCATATCCTGAGGAGGCACCATTTACCATCGGTGAGCTGGAGGAGATCTATCCTGCAGCCAGCGGAAAATCAAAGGTGGACGAGGCCTACAAGGCAAAGGCACTGGAGGCGACCAACCAGCTTCAGCAGGGACGTCCAGGCTACATGGCACTGTGGAACCACATCATGAGCGTATCCGTAGCGGATCTGAAGAGAAACTATCAGAAGCTGAACGTAGAGTTCGATCTGTGGAAGGCAGAGTCTGATGCCCAGCCATATATCCCTGAGCTGATCCAGCTGTTTAAAGACAAGGGACTGGCCCGTGAGGACCAGGGTGCCCTGATCGTGGACGTAAAACAGGAGACAGATACCAAGGAGGTACCACCATGTATCCTTCTGAAATCCGACGGATCCTCCCTGTACGCCACCACAGATCTGGCTACCATCGTAGAGCGTATGAAGCTGTACAATCCGGATGAGATCATCTACGTAGTAGACAAACGTCAGGAGATGCACTTCGTACAGGTATTCCGCTGCGCCCGCATGGCAGGCATCGTAAATGAGGACACAGAGCTTCGTTTCCTTGGCTTCGGTACCATGAACGGCAAAGACGGAAAACCATTCAAGACCCGTGACGGCGGCGTAATGCGTCTTGAGAACCTGATCAAGGACATCAACGAAGAGATGTTCAAAAAGATCGTGGAGAACAGAAGTGTCCGCGACACAGAGGCACAGAAAACAGCAGAGCAGGTAGGTCTGTCAGCCATCAAATACGGCGATCTGTCCAACCAGGCATCCAAGGACTATGTCTTTGACGTAGACCGCTTCACCTCCTTCGAGGGAAATACAGGACCATACATCCTGTACACCATGGTACGAATCAAATCCATCCTGGCACGCTATACCGAGAACGGCGGAGTGCTGGAGAACGGAAAGATCCTTGTACCGGCAAACGGCGTAGAGAAGGATCTGATGCTGAAATGCGCAAGATTCAATGCAGTAATGGAAAATGCCTTCGAGGAGAAAGCACCACACAAGATCTGCTCCTACATCTACGAGCTGTCCAACGACTTCAACCGTTTCTATCATGAGACAAAGATCCTCAGCGAGGAGAACGAGGCACAGAAAGCATCCTGGATCGCCCTGCTGGATCTGGTACGCCGCGTACTGGAGCAGTGCATCGATGTTCTGGGATTCGACGCCCCAGAGAGGATGTAACGATTCCAGCAGATCAAGGTCAGAATCCACGTCATGCTTGCATGTAAGTGGATGAATGACTTTGAGATGCGCCCACGATATGAGCATGAAAGCACCGTGAAGCGGTGCGAAATGCGAATATCGTGAAGGGATGCGGGAGCGTGAAGCGCGGAGCAGCCCGGGGAATCGTTAGTAACGTGGCCCAGGGAAACTTTTTTGGCTCCTTGACGTTTTCGATACCCTCCCTGGTTTGCGTTTCTGCTTTCATTCTAACTTATAATTTGTTATTTACTGCGGGGAGCAATCCCCGCAGTTTTACCCCTGGAAAGCTATCACTTAAAGCTACCCTTTAAAACCATCCCTTTCCAGGCACCCACAGGGGAAGAGAGAAGAAGAAAAGATATGGCAGAATTAATCCTGTTTGACCTGGACGGAACCCTGACAGACTCCGGCCCCGGTATTATGAACTGCGTAAAATACGCTTTTGAAAAAATGAACTACACAGACTATGACCCGGCAATCCTCCGCACCTTCATCGGTCCGCCACTGGATTATCGGTTCAGCGAGGTAATGGGAATCTCAGGGGAAGAGGCAAAAACTGCAGTGGCCACCTTCCGTGAGAGATACTTTGACATTGGAATCTGGGAAAATTCCGTGTATGAGGGAATTCCGGAGATCCTGACTCTTCTGAAGGTCAGCGGCAAGAAGCTGGCGGTAGCCACCAGCAAGCCACAGGTGCTGGCAGACAGAGTGCTGGAGCGCTTTCAGCTGGCAGAATACTTTGATGTGATCTGCGGTTCAAAGGCAGACGGAAAAAAAGCAGAGAAAACAGAAATCCTGAAAGAGGTGCTGAAGACCACAGGATTTGAAGATAAAAAACACCAGGTAGTTCTGGTGGGAGACACAAAATACGATGTGCTGGGAGCAAAGGCTATCGGTATTCCCTGTGTGGGAGTATCCTACGGCTACGGTACTCAGGAGGAACTGAAGGAAAACGAAGCTGTAAAGATCTGTAAGACTCCGGGAGAACTGGTCTATCTGGCATTGGACGAAGAATAAAAACAGCAAAATAAGCCAGAAACCCACCACCTGAAGGCGGTGGGTTTCCGTCTATTTCTATCTTTAACAAAGGAAAGGTTAACAAATACTATGAAACAACAAGAGGGCATGAGAAAACTGTGGGATATCGTAAATCCCTTCGTTGGAATCCTGTGCTGTATGCTGGTGAGTACCATGATCGGTACCATGGGCTTTGGACTTCTGACAGGTCTGAACGGGCTGAATAATGAGATGATGCTGGAGCTCTTTCCCTGGCTCTCTCTGGTGATCACCCTGATCTGCTGTATCCTTACCGTGATCCTGATGAGAAACAGCCTGAAGATGGACCAGGTACGCTTCGGTTTTGACCGGCATACCTGGACTCCGATCCAGTATGCAGCTGCAACAGCCCTGGGAGCAGCTGCCGGCTATGTATGGAGCACCGTAATCCAGCTCAGTGGCATCGCCCGGGTGTTCACAGGGTATGAGAATACGGCGGCGAAGGCATTTCAGGGGCAGCCCCTGCCCCTTCTGATCATTACCACCGTTATTGCAGCCCCCATAGCAGAGGAGCTGGTGTTCCGGTGTATGATTTACAGAAGAGCCAGACATTACTACGGCATATGGCCGGCTGCAGTAATCTCGGCAGTGCTGTTCGGTATCTACCATGCAAATATGATCCAGTTCATCTATGCTCTTGGCTTCAGTGCAGTGCTGATCTTTCTGTATGAAAAGAGCGGAAACATCCTGGCCCCCATTCTGGCCCATGCCGGATCCAATCTTCTGGCGGTGATCCTGGACAGTCTGCTTCACTGAGATTTTTTCCTTTTCAAATCAGGTTATGTTAAGAAACCATCTATTTTTCTGAAAGAAAGGATTGATAACATACAATCATCAAATACAACAACTCAGGAAAATAACCTGAAACAAAAGAAAAGGAGAAAAACACATGAAAACAATGACAACATTCACAAAGGCATCCAACATCATCTTCAGAACATCCATCGCAGCAGCCTTCGGACTGGCAGCAGCAGTAGTGGTCAAGGGAGGAAACCTGCTCCACAATGTCAGCGGCGTGGTTGACGTCTCAAACAATCTTCAGAACATCAAAGTAGACCCGGTGGCATTTCCACTGTCAGATGTGCTGAATCTGGCCCACATTCTTCCTCTGCTTCTTCTGGCAGCAGTGGTGCTGTCCTGCCTGGCTTTCCGATGCTCCGGTAAGGGAGCCGCAATCCTCAGAACCCTTGTTCTTCTGGGAACTGCCGGATCAGCTGCCCTGTCTTCCTTCATCTTAGACGGTGCAAATGCAGCACTGCTCCAGATGAACGGCGCAGCAACAGCAGCACAGATTGAGAGAGCAAAAGGCTTAATGGATGCTTTCACATTAAACGGTTCCAACACTCTTGATGCAGCCATCACTTCTGCAACACTGGTAGGTGTGGTTCTCACAGCAGCAATGGCAGCGGTTCTTGGATTCCTGGTAGTTACCTCAGTGGTATCCATTGTAAAGACTGTAAAAGCCGGAAAAACAGCTGAGTGCATGGCATAAGCTTCATAATTCCCACAGAAACGGAATGGGAAAAAACCAGTACACTGTGAAATATAACAATCTGACTGACAAACAGAATAAAGTTTACTCAAGACCCTTGCATTCGCAGGGGTTTTGTGTTATTATGCTAGCGTTGCGTAAAAAGCACGTATGCCGGTTTTACGGGATGGTGCCCTGAAAAACGCTGGGGTTGCCGCAGAACTGACGGTCATACGGAAGAAATTAACCAAAAAGGAGAACAACAATGAGCGTAATTTCAATGAAACAGTTACTGGAAGCAGGTGTTCATTTCGGACATCAGACAAGAAGATGGAACCCAAAAATGGCTCCATACATTTACACAGAGCGTAACGGAATCTACATCATCGACCTTCAGAAATCTGTAGGAATGGTTGACGATGCTTACCGTGCAGTTGCTGATATCGCTGCAAATGGTGGAGACATTCTTTTCGTTGGTACAAAGAAACAGGCTCAGGATGCTATCGCTGTAGAGGCTGAGCGTTGCGGAATGTACTATGTAAATCAGAGATGGCTTGGCGGAATGCTGACAAACTTCAAAACAATCGAGACTCGTATCGCAAGACTGAAAGCAATCGAGACTATGGCAGAGGATGGAACATTTGATGTTCTGCCTAAAAAAGAGGTTATCGGCCTGAAGAAAGAGCTTGAGAAACTTCAGAAAAACCTTGGCGGAATCAAAGAGATGAAGAGAATGCCAGCAGCTATCTTCGTAGTAGATCCTAAGAAAGAGAGACTTTGCGTTCAGGAGGCTCACTCTCTTGGAATCCCACTTATCGGAATTTGTGATACAAACTGTGATCCAGAGGACCTTGACTATGTAATCCCAGGAAACGATGATGCTATCCGTGCAGTAAAACTGATCGTTTCTAAGATGGCTGATGCTGTTATCGAGGCACGTCAGGGTGAGACAGCTGAGGATGTTGAGGCTGTTTACGCAGAGGACGCTGAGTAATTTATATTACCCTGGCAATTCTGTAACCGGCAGATGGAATGATCTGCAGGGATCTGAATAACAACAGATAACACATGTCATTTATCCGCACATCTGCCCTGGGCAGGTGTGCGAATAATATATCGACAAAAATATTAACCGACAGGAGGATATCACCATGGCAATTACTGCAGGAATGGTAAAAGAGTTAAGAGAGATGACCGGCGCTGGAATGATGGACTGTAAAAAAGCCCTGACAGAGACAGACGGAAATATGGAAGCTGCTGTAGAGCTTCTTAGAAAAAGCGGTGCAGCTAAAATGGCTAAAAAAGCAGCTAGAATCGCAGCAGAGGGTATCTGCCGTGTAGCTGTTGATGGTGGAAAAGCTGTAGTTGTTGAGGTTAACTCCGAGACAGACTTCGTTGCTAAGAACGAGGTATTCCAGACATTCGTACAGTCCGTAGCTGATACAGCACTTGCTGCAGCAGAGATGGGCGGAAAGAACGGCGAGGACGTTCAGGCTCTTCTTGACGCAGGTCTGACAGATGAGCTGGCTGACAAAACACTGAAAATCGGTGAGAAACTTTCCTTCAGAAGATTTGCAAAAGTTGAGGGTGAGTGCGTAGCTTCTTACATCCACGGCGGCGGAAGAATCGGTGTTCTTGTATCTGCTAACGGTGCATCTGATGAGGCTGCTAAAACAGCTCTGACAAACGTTGCAATGCAGATCGCAGCTATGAACCCACAGTACATCGCAAGAGAGGATATCTCTGCAGATGAGCTTGCAAAACTGAAAGAGATCACAATCGACAGCGCTCTGAACGATCCAGCATCTCTTCCAAAACCAATCCAGGCACAGCTGTTCGAGAAAGCTTACGAGGCTTTCAGCGCAGATGACAAAGCTGCATACGATGAGAACAAAAACAGCAAATACCTGTTTAACTTCCTTTCTGAGGAGGCTAAAGCTAAACTTGCTGAGCTGGCTATGGCTGACAAAGAGAACATCATGGCTAACAAGATCTTCGCTGGTCTTGCAGAGGGCCGTGTTGCAAAACAGCTGAAAGACATCACTCTTCTTGAGCAGGTATACGTAAGAGCAGAGGATGGAAAACAGACAGTTAAAGCATACCTTGCATCTGTAAACAAAGCTCTGGTTCTGACAAACATGATCCGCTTCGAGGTAGGCGAGGGAATGGAGAAGAAGAACGAGGACTTCGCAGCAGAGGTAGCTGCTCAG
>JAUNCZ010000076.1 GCA_030526405.1 Lachnospiraceae bacterium
TATGCTTTACTATCAGGAAACCATTGCAGTAAAGGAGGAAATCCAGAATATCCTTTTTGAAACTGAGAAAAAGCAGCAGCAAAGGAAAACATGTGAACTGGAGCAGGAACGGCTTCTTCAGGATCTTGCAACAGCTCAGAAACGACTGGAGATTGCCAATCAGAATGATATTCTGGTGGACATGAACAGGAGTATCGAGGGACTGAGAACTCAGGTTCGGGACCTTGAGTATGCCCTTACGGAGCATGAAAAGGCTATTGGAAAGCTCAAACGTATTCAGGATGCATTTTCCGGAGAATTACGGTGGCTTCCATGCTCTATGGATAATCCAGAACGCAGGATGCATATTTTGCAGCATCTCGGGGAATATGGAGACACCCCTGATCAGAAAACAGATGCTTTTCTGGAAATCAAAAAAGCTGCTGAAACCATTGCAGAGAAACTGAATACAGACAAGGTACATCTCCAGGATCACCTGAAACAGCTGAGTGATCAGATTCAGGAGTACAGGGATAGAATCACTGAACTGGATGCCAATATCCTGCAGTTTCCTCCTGCTATTCAAAAAGCAAAAAAACTCATTGCCATGGAGTTTGAGAAAAAGGGAATTCAGGCAGACGTAAAAACTCTGGCTGAGTATGTGGAAAGCATTAAGGATGAGGCATGGCGCGGTGCAATTGAGACATTTCTTGGAAGAAAGCGTTATTTCCTGATTGTAGATGGTGTGTATTGCAAAACTGCAATCCGAATCCTGAAAGAAAAAGGAATCCATGATGCAACAGTGGTTATGACTGATAAACTTGCACATCATGAAGTAAAGAAAGGTTCTGCTGCGGAACAGCTTCAGATCCACAATATCTATGCCCGTCAATATGCCAACTATCTGTTGAATGGTATTCATCTCTGTGCAGATCTGGACGAACTCCATGAATATCCAAAGGGAGGACTTACCAGAGAAGGAATGCTGGCAAAGGGTTACGCTGTTTCTTATATGAATATCAAAAAAACAGAAATGTGCCTTGGACAGAATGCCATTCTGCTTCAGAAAAAGGCCGCACAGGAGAAGTTAGATGCATGTTGTTCTGAAAAACAAAGGGTAAAACAGGAACTGGAGGTGCTGAATTCCAGACGAGATTCCCTTTCGCTGGTGAACTGGAATGATACGGATCTTGTTTTTTCCGCACCAGACAGCTACAGAGCTGATTCTGAGAAAAATGCATCTCTGAAAGCTGATATTCAGAAATATACCAATAATCCAGCTTTTCAGGCAGTTCTGGCTGAGCAGCAGAAAGCAGAGAAATTGTATAAGGAAGCGTTTACCGCACAGAGTCAGAATAGTGGAAGAATTGAGGTACTGAAGAAAGATATCAGTTATCTGGAAAATCAGCTTATCCACCTTAGAAGAGAGTTGCAGGAAAAAGAGAAGGAATATAATGAACAGAAGCTCCTGCGACTTGAATTGAATCGTCCTATGAAAGAGGAATACGAAAAACTTCGTACAAAGTCTTCTTCTGCAAGGGCCATCACACCGAAATATGTGGCTGAGCTGAAGGGAACGGTAAATGCTGCCGAAAAGAAGCTGGAGGATGCTCAGCTGGAATACTGCAGGCTGGCAGAAACAGATATTACCAGACGCGGTGCAGCATTTATTCCCTTTTACAGGGAACAGTATCACAATATTGCCACTGTGCGAATCGAAGAAGCAAGAAATCAGATGGAAGAAAAGGGGAAAGAGCTGGAAAGCGCCTTTATGCGTGATTTCATCGGAGAGATCAGCGAAGCAATCCGTACAGCAGAGGATGAGATTGCCTTGATCAATGCAGAGTTGAAGCAGCTTCCTTTTGGTCTGGATACCTATCGTTTTGTCATGACTCCCCGTAGTGACAGACTGATGTTCTTTAAAATACGGGATCGTCTGATGGATTATGCAAATTCTGCAGATTTTTATCTCAGCACAAACCGTGAAGATGAAGAGATGGAGCACAGTATTCAGGAGTTTATGGATCGAATTCTTACAGAGGAGGACGAGTCTGAATATACGGATTACAGAAAATACTTCACCTATGATATGAAGATCATCCGCAAAAACGGAGATACTACTATAGAATCGGATCTGTCCAAAAAACAGGGATCTGCAAGCAATGGTGAGAAGCAGACTCCGTACTTTATCATACTTGCAGCAAGTCTGATGCAGTGTTATCCAAAGAACAACTGCTGTATGCGTCTTGCATTTATTGATGAGGCATTCTCAGCTCTTTCCAGAGAGCGAATCGAACAGATGGTCAGATATTTTGAGGAGAATCATTTTCAGGTGATTTATGCTGCACCACCGGAAAAAATCAGCAGTATCGGACAATATATCACTTCCACAGTCAGTCTGTTTACATCCGGTAACTATACCTACGCAGTGGAAGGACAGGAGAAAATGCATGCTTACTAAGCTGACGAACTACCAGAAAAAGCTGCTTCTGGCTCTGGTGGAACAGTATGAAAACAGTAAAACCTATGAAGGCACCAACCGGGTCAACCAGAGTTTCTTCAAGACTCCGGTTCAGATTTACAGGGATTACGAATCCGATTACACAGATTTTGATCTGATACAGGATTTCGAAAATCAGATGAGGGAGCTGGAAGAAGAAAATCTGATCCAGCTGGAATGGAAAAACGGTGTAATCATAAAACTCACTGCAGCAGACAATATCTGGGATCAGGTCAACACCCTTCTGCACAGAAAAGACAAACATGCCTGTATTCAGGAAGAGAGACAGTTTTATGAGGGCTGTATCGGATTGCATCCCTGGATAGACAGCTTTTGCAGAGAACAGCTGGAACGTCTTGCTTCTGGAAAGAAGGCAGTATACCAGTTATCAGATGCCAGGATACTGACAGAACTTCTTTATGCGATTCTGAAGAATCAGCAGGAGTTTCTGGAAAGAGAATTATCCATCCGTTTTTTTCACGACAGCAAACGTTTTGAAAAATCATATCGAAGCAAGGTCTGTACGTGGTTAAAAAAATACGGAGACTTTGACTCTCTTCTTGAAGGTATTGATGATAAGAGGGAAATGGAACAGATTATTCTTGGCGAGTATAGTATCACAGCAAATCCATCTTATGTATATTTGAAGGGAAATGGTGTCATTACTTTCTCTGACGATACTTCTGTTCAATTAAAGCCCCAGTATCCAATGGCATTCTCTTCTCTGGCCTTAGAGCAGATGAAAAGCATAAGGATACATGGAGAAAGGGTCTTGACTCTGGAAAATCTGACTTCTTTCAATCGAATAAATGAAGAAGGGTACTTTTATCTCTTTCTGAGTGGGTACCATAATACAGCCAAGCAGAGACTTCTGATTCGAATCTATCAGGAAAATAAGGGATTGCAGTGGCTTCATTTTGGGGATCTGGATCCAGATGGCTTCTATATTCTGGAGCATTTAAAAAGAGGCACCGGAATTCCTTTTGAAGCCTGGCATATGGAGGTTTCAGATTTGAAACGATATGAGGAGTATTGTAAAACTCTGGAAAAGAACGATCTGATCAAGGCCCAATCCCTGATAAACAGTGATCGATACAAAGACATTATGGAGTACATGATCCGCAACAATTGTAAGCTTGAGCAGGAAATCATTACAGTGGAATTATGAGTTGAGATTTGGTCTGATAAGGGTCTGAAAACCTGTCCTTATAGTTGTGATTTCGATATCTACCTGATATACTTATAGGCAGAGCAAGAACAAAGGCGTTCTGTACAACAGGTGCAGAGCGTCTTTTTGTGTGTTGTGACTGTCAGCGATTATTCAGGTATTCAAAAACAGATATACAACTGCAGATTGTTCTTGTCTATTTCTAGAAAAGAGGGAGAGAAATATGATACGACTGGAGGATTACTTATATCAGGGTGATACCATCTTTAGAATACTGCATTACTATGCAAATGATCTGGAGGAAAATGCCTTCGCGCAGCAGAATCCCATTGATGCGGTTCATGCGGGCTTTCTGCATCAGATTTACGAATTACTGGAACATAATGAGTTTCTGACTTCCCAGTCTCAGCGAATGAGAGAATTCTATAAATATATGGTGAAGGAATATCCTTATCTGGCATTTACATTTAAGGGAAGAATCAAATCACTGATTCGTGCAGAGGAGAAATTCAATCGATATATTGTAGAATATACAAATACTTACTATAAAAAGAATGGCTGTTTTCCTTCTGTAAACGATATGAAAAAGAGACTGGGCTGTTTCCGGGATCTGATTGCATACAGAATCGTTATCTGCCTGCCAAGATGCAGGGTAGAAGAGAAGCAGGCCAGAAAACAGGAAGAAATGCGGTTATTATATGAAATCGCCAATGAACTTCCTCATTCCCTGCAGGAGCATGACTTTACTCTGGTAAAATCAAACCTCAGAAATGACGGAAAGGAATCCTGTAAATCGGAGCAGACGGACACAGATCCAAAGGGGATAGGAATTGCAGAAGAATGGCAGGAGTATTACAGAGATTATGTAACAGACCCCACACCAACAGGCTATCAGTCCATTCACATGACTGTATATGATAATCTGTCCAGATGCTATATTGAGGTGCAGCTGCGAACAAAGGATATGGATGACTGCGCAGAGATTGGTGCTTACAATCATCAGGGATACGAGCAGTTTCAGCAGGATGAAGCAAATGCAAGAAATGAGGTGCCATCAGGAATCTGTAAGTACTATGATGAAGCCTATGAACGACTTTCTTCATTGGAAAATCTGGATCTGTCAAAGCTGGAGGTGAATATGTTCACAGCATTAAGCAATACACAGATCAATGACAGCTGCGGTTTATTGCGTGGAAGACAGATCCTTCCTTTTGAGCATTTATCAAGATTTCAGAACGAGGTGGATTAAGTTCCACCTCAGTCAGGAGAGAGGAACTATAACAAAAGATGGTAAAAAAGTATATTAAAACAGAGGATTGTGAAATCTCTAACTGTAAAAGAAGAAGAAATATGGTGGCTGCCATTTTGTTGGTAATAAGCTTATGTGGCTGTGTGGCAAATGGCAGCACTAAGAACAATGAGTCTGAGTGGTCTGATAACAATACACAAGCATTTCTGACAGAACACAGCTGGGTGTATCATAATGAAATCTGTGATGAAACAATTGTTTTTGGTAAGGATGGCTCCTTTGCCTATTATTGTGGATGTGGCGAACCCGTTGGAAACTCTGATCTGTACGATTCCTATGAATATGACAGTAAGAAGAAAGAGATTGTTTTAAAAGCAGATGACAGTCTGAATAGTAGTGAATGTATCAAAGTGCTGCGTATTGAAAAAATGAGAATTATTTTGGAAATTGGTGGCACGGAAAAGGAGTTTACAGCTTAATTTTACCCTTTCCCAACTATTCGGAAAACGCAGGTTTTTCGAATAGTTGGGGGCTTTTCAAAGGCCACTCTCGGAAAAACCTCCAAAAATGGCCATTTTTGCCCGGATTTTGCGATCTGCAAAAAACGTTGTTTTTATGTAAAACTTGTGTTGTATTTTTGTTTTTGCATTATTACTGTTGTTCAGTTTTGGTTTTCTGTAATGCTTTTTGTTTTTTGATTCGATGTCTGGTCTGGTGTCCGGAGCCGGCGTCTGGATATGCATCACGGCGCTGGCAAATTCTCATGATCAGTGCCGTGATGCATCTGTTTTCTGTTGATTATGAATTACATTATGAATTACTATATTTATTGGTCTTTTGCATAATTCTATATATGCTTTATTAATTAATCTCCGCACGCAAACATTTGTTCTTTTTTCGTAATATATATACACAGAGATTTGTTTTATGTCAACATAACAAGATTATGTAAACATACTCGGGTAAATATTAAATACAGAGGTATGAGTTCGATAATGCAATCATACCTCTGTATTTATGATTATGAAAAAACTGATATAATCCGAGAACAAAAAAATCTGCCCTACTCTCCTATCCTACCGTGACATGCCTCCAAGACGTAGTCTTCGGCTTGAAGTGGTGGCTTCCTTCATTCTTTGATATCTACTTCTTCTTTACCGGAATCCAGATTTCAGTATAATAGTTTTCATCCTGTGTTCCCTTTTCATATTTTGTCGGATCATCATAATACTCCACGCAGTATCCTGCTGCAAATTCATATTCCTTAAGTGCCGGTAACCATTCTGTGTAAATCTTTGCATTAGTCTCCTGCAATGCATCTGGCATTGCTCCCCTGCATGGAAAAATCGCCCAGTCAAATGCTGGAATCGTTCTGGTCACAAATCCTTCCGGTACTTCTACCTGTGGGTTGTATGGGTCAGCAATCATATACTCGAAATCCTGCTGTCCTCTCTCAGGATCAATGCAAATACCATAGTATCCCATAACAGTGGATCCTTTTCCTGACTGAAAATGCTCCTGCCAAAAAGCTGGAATAGCTTCCTTTGATCCTTCATAAGAAAATGTTCTTACGTGCGCAATCACTGTAAATGCTTCTTTTTTAACAATTTTGTAGTCCATAAGATAGCCTCCTTCTAATGAAATTTTGATTTTCAATGGAGCAAAGGTCTTTAGAAGTACTTCATCCCTTCGAACAGTGGATGGCGACACTCCATGAAATCTGGTAAATGCTTTGGTAAAGCTGTCTGGGGAATCATACCCATACTTCATAGCAATATCGATAACCTTTTCATCTGTTATCAACAGGTCATTACCTGCCAGGGCCAATCGTCTATTCCTAATATATTCAGAAACACTGAAGCCACAAAGCATGGAGAAACCCTTCTGAAAATAAAAAGACGATACACCTACTTCTTTTGCAATATCATCTGCCGAAATATTCTCTGTTATATGTTCCTCGATGTATTGAATCGAGTTCCCGATAATTGCCATCCATTCCATTTCCCATCAACTCCAATCCATTTCTTTGCTCTATGTAATTATCTTACTCCAGGCATCTGCTGCCATCCCGATTTTTCTTGCTCGTATTTGTCCAATTATTGCAGTTAAGTCTTTCTGTTTCAATCATTTCTCTATATCCCCTGTCCAGTCCAGAATACCACCGCACTCAATAACATTGGTGTATCCCAGGGCAGCTAATTTCGTAGCCGCCTCAACACTTCTTCGCCCGCTACGGCAATATACATAGATGATCTGGTCTTTTACTGGAAGCTCATCCGGTTCTTTGTCCTGTATATCTTCATTGGCGATATTAATCGCACCGGGAATATGGCCTTCTGCGTATTCATCTGCCCGTCTTACATCCAGAATGACATAGGAACCGTCCAGTTCAAAAGCTGCCTGTGCCTCTTCCATAGAAATGGACTGGTACACTGCTGCCTCTTGTTTTCCTGTAATAAAAATGGTGGTAGGTCCATCTGCTCCGCCAATAATGGACACAGACTGGTTCTTCTTAAAAACGACTGTTCCGGCAGTAATGAGCAATACTGCTGCCAGAACTCCCGTAATGGTTCTTTTCTTCATTTTTATTCCATTTCTTAGTTTTTAATCGTAAAGTATTGGATTAGGATTCCCTTTTTTCTATCCTAATCCAATACTAGTTTACATAATCGAATTATGTAATTATATTGCATCATCCCTTCACAATCTCAACATTCTTTCCAGCAAAAGCAATACCGTACTTTACAATTTCCTGGATTCCACGATCCCTCATCTCAGTATCATACTTCTTGTCATTAATCTGGTTCAGGGCTTTCTCTGCAGCTGTAATAAGAGTATCCTGGTCTTTTATGGCTTTAAATTCCATGATGATTCCAGGCATGGACTGGTTCTTTGGCTCCAGTGTAAGATCAAATCGACCATCTCCAGATTCTCTGTTGGAGCGAATATAGTATCTGGAAGACATACCTGCTGCCAGCCCCAACATCATTCCGTGGTAAAAGCCTTCTGCTGCCCCATCAAAACTGCTGATACAGGTAATCATATATTTCCGAAGGAAGTCCTGCAACTTCTTTCCATCGTTCAGATAGAGTGCTTTTTCCAATCCTGACATAATATTGCCATCTACGTTTCCTCTCAGCCAGGATAAGATTTCTGTATTATACACTCTACGGATTTCTTTATTCGGTAATTCCAGTTCAATGAATGTTCCGAATTCAGTTTCCACAACATCTCCAACCGGCCTCAAATACCCGGCAATAAGAAGAAAGCTGAAGATAGTATCCGTTCCGTCAGTGATTCTTGGATAGATTACGTCCATATTTAAGGAAGCCTGAACCGTTCCGCCCTGCATCAGAGAAAACAGGTTTTCTGCAATCTCCGGTGTAAGGGATGCAAGAATTTCACGAATAATGTCATTGTCACTGGTATTCGTCCAATATGGTTTTGCCTGACAATTACTGTAAAAATAATTAGCAACCGACCATGGGTTATAGATTTCAGTCTTTCCGAAACGATATCCATTGTACCATTCCCGAAGCTCATCCAGTTTTTCTTCCTTTCCATAATAGGATGCCATGGCAGTTACTTCATCTGTGGTAAAACCAAAATAGTTGCTGTACTTTTCATCCAACACAGAGTTCACTATGGGATTATTTAACCCACTGAACAGATTTTCTTTAGAAACACGCAAAATGCCGGTAAGAACACCAAATGCCAAGGAATAATTATCCTTAAGTCCTCCTGACATGAAATTGCGCATAAAAGTAATTACTTGATCATAGAAGCCTTTTGAATGGCCCTGCTGAATTGGTGTATCATACTCATCGATTAAGATAACAACCTTTGAGTGATGGTGTTTCTCCAACATACGACTAAGATTCAGAAGTGCTCTGGTACATGCAACCTCATCAAGATCATCCGACTGCATTCTCTTCAGATAATCTTGTTCCACCAGATTCAGATATTCACTGGTAAACAGTTCTTCATGTCTCATGAATTCATCACGAATCACACTTTTGATTGCAGTTAAGGTACTATCCCAATCTGAGAACTTAGCATCCTTAAATGTGAGTGTAATAACAGGAAATGCACCCTGTAGCTTCTGATATTTTTCTCCGCATAACCAAATTTGTTTATCTTTAAAATACTGGGAGGTATCTTCTTTTGTTTTTTCAAAGAAAGTTTTCAGCATATCCAAAGCCAGTGTTTTGCCAAATCTTCGGGGTCTGGTAAACAACATTACAGGAATCTGATCATCAATCAGATCACGAATCAAGAGCGTTTTGTCTACGTAATAGCTGTTTTTTACCATTTCCATATACGAAGTGTTTCCCACTGAACAGGCAAGAATTCCTGCATTTCCAGAATTCGGGCCTATGATACCACTATATGCATATACAGCCTTCTCCGGAATCTTCCAGCTTCGACCTTCACGCACAGCACCTTCCAGTTTTCCGTTATTGCACAAACCTACCACTCTTCTGGTGGACAGTCCCATCACAGTGGCAGCTTCTTTTGTTGAGATATACTTGATTTCGGACATATTATCACCTCTTTCAGAATTATTATACCGCTTGACGGAAATTTCGACAATTTGTTTCCG
>JAUNCZ010000122.1 GCA_030526405.1 Lachnospiraceae bacterium
ATACTTGGAAACTTGCACTTATTTTTTTACGATAAGGAGAGTGATTGGTCTGGCGTGGCTCTTTTTGGATTTCGCATCCGTAACAAAAACCGTCAACCATCTCCTTATTGTGAACCATCGATTAAGCAGGTTGGATTATGCATCCGTGTAACGAGCAAAACTGAATGGCAATAAGTGTAGGTGGAACAATTACTAAATTAACATTAACAGGAGGAACTTATGCTTAGTGTTGGTATTGATGTATCAAAGGAGAAGAGCACAGTCTGCGCAATGCGACCATTGGGAGAAATCTTAGTAATGCCTTTCGAAATTTCTCATACAGATTCAGACCTTTCTGAGGTAGTTCGCATGATCACCAGGCTTGATAGTGACGTCAAAATCGTGATGGAAGCAACTGGTATATATCACTTGCCTGTTGCGACATTCCTACGTGAGAATGGGTTGTTCATCTCAGTAATTAATCCTTACGAGATGAAACTGTACAGAGCGCAGAATCTAAGAAAGGTGAAGACTGACAAAAGAGATTCCATGGCAATTGCAAACTATGGTATTGACAAGTGGTTCAATCTAAGACCATTTACCCCTCAGGAAGATATCTATGCAGAACTGAGGCTTTTAGGCAGGCAGTACAGGTTTTTTATGGAATCAAGGATAGAACATTTATTAAATCTTACTCATCTTCTTGATTATACGATGCCTGGTGTAAAAGCTTGTTTTGGCGGATGGAGCGAAAGTTCAGGAAAGGACAAGCTGTGTGATTTCGTAGAGGAATACTGGCATTATGACAATATTACCAGACGTAGTGAGAAGAAATTCGTTGAACACTACCAGAAATGGACAAAGAAAAAAGGATACCAGTTCAGCGAAACAAAAGCTCTTCAAATCTACAGCCTCGCAAAAGATGGTATCCCTACGATTTCTTCTAACGCACCATCGACCAAAATGTTGTTGTTAGAAGCAGTTAAAGCACTTCGAGAAGTTAACAGTGCTCTATTTGCTATTCTAACACGCATGAAGGAATTGGCAAAGACATTGCCGGAATATCCGGTGGTCAGAGCTATGGGAGGCGTTGGAGATGTACTGGCTGTAAAGCTTATTGCAGAGATTGGAGATGTCAGGAAGTTCAAAAGCGGGAAGGCGCTGATCGCATATGCCGGGATTGATCCACCGCCATATGAGTCTGGCAAATTTATTGGGACAGAACGACATATTTCAAAGCGAGGATCAACAACGCTTAGAAAGATCGGGTATGAAGTAATGAGGTGTGTAAAATCTAACGGAGGGAATCGAGATACAGCTGTATATGATTTCATGCTGAAGAAAGAAGATGAAGGCAAGGCCAAGAAGGTGGCGAAGATTGCAGCATTGAACAAATTCCTGAGAATATATTACGCAAGAGTGATGGAAGTTTATTCCTAAAATAGGTACATACTGGCTCAAGGTCGACGACGTCGGCCTGTTTGTGATGCAATGAAAAGAAGAAACCTGCTAAGAAAAAGCAGTTGACTTTTCTTAGCAGGTTTT
>JAUNCZ010000077.1 GCA_030526405.1 Lachnospiraceae bacterium
AAATATTGAATTTTCAAGGTGCGAAGCCCATTTTGGGTATGGGAAGTCTTAGTAACTAATATCTGAACCAAAACCTTATATAGGAGTGTACACCTCAAATGAACTATGCCTTACTGCTCAATCTGGTTGCATCTATCGCAACTAAACTTGCCAAATCTGGTGCCGAGACATACCGTGTGGAAGAAAGTGTCAGAAGGATCACCGCTGCATATGGAGTAAAGAGTCAGGTTTATGCGGTTCCCCGTAGTCTGTTCATCACGATTATTGATGCAGATAAACGTCCGCTAACCCAGCTCTGCCGTATGGAACATACCAACATCGATCTGGAATCGGTTGAGGTCTACAGTAACCTGAGCCGAAAAATCTGCCAGGAAAAACCCGACTGGGAAACCGCCCTTATCTGGGTTGATGAGACCAGCAAGACCTGCAAGAAATTCTCTTTCCCTGTGCGTCTCCTGGGCTATGCCCTGGTGGCATTTGGTTTCTGTCTGTTTTTTGGCGGGGATTTCATGGATGCTCTCTGCGCTGCATTTTGCGGCCTGTTGATTGGTGTTCTGGAGCGATATATGCCCAACACGAACATCTTCTTCCAGCAGATTCTATCTGCTTTTTTCATGGCTGTTTTTGCATACGGACTTAGTGCCATGCATCTTTCCTTGCATGTGGATGCCAGCATCATAGGAACACTCATGCTTCTGGTACCGGGCCTGCTTTTCACCAATGCCCTTCGGGATATTATTTTCGGTGATACAAACTCCGGAATTAACCGTGTAGTGGAAGTGTTTCTGATTGCTGCGGCCCTGTCCCTGGGTACTGCTGCGGCATGGAATACGGCAGACTCTCTCTGGTCAACGCCAGTCAGCCTTCCGCTCATCCAATATAGTATTTTCTTCCAATGCATCTTCGCGATTATTGCCTGCTTTGGTTTTGTCATTGTCTTTAATGTACACGGGTATGGAAATATCCTGTGCGTATTAGGAGCAGGACTTACCTGGGCCACCTATTGTCTGGTCCGGCATCTGGGTGGCAGAGAACTTCAATGTTACTTTATTGCAACTGTTGTTGCTGCTCTGTTTGCAGAAATCATGGCAAGGATTCGTAAATATCCCATCATATCCTACCTGATTGTATCCATTCTGCCTCTGATTCCCGGATCCGGCATCTACTACGCAGCTCAGGAAGCTGTTCACAAGAATGCAGCCGAGTTTGTTGCCAAGAGCAGTAACACACTGGCTATCGCCGGTGTTATGGCCGTTGGCATTCTGCTGGTTGTCACCTTGTTTGATCTGCCCAGAAACCGAAACCGAGAGAAAGATACTCATTCCTGATCTGAGGGACACGGAGAGATTGCATTAACTGCGTTAGAGGGTTCTCTGAGAGCAACTGTTTGACTGACAGTAATCAAGAACAGATACCAATAAAATGTGTAAACGGAGTCAACAAGCGGTTGATATGATCCCCCTTAAGTAGATTTGGTTATTTACCTTGTCTACTTAAGGGGACTCATATCAGGTTGACTCCGTTTTTTCTTTTTGATACTTCTAATTAAAAAGCAGGCAGCAGCAAAAAAAATATTGACAAGTTAGGATAGACTAACTATAATGTGATTTGTTAGTAGTTAGATAAAACTAACTAATAACAAGAGAAGTTGTATTCCTAAAAGGAACTATATTTTTTTGAATATAAGTTAGAATAAACTAACTGATGAGATTGGAGGTAGATAATGAGTGATGAAATGATAGTAAAGCATTGCGCCCCTACACTTGCCGGAATAAAGACGGGAAATATGTTTTTAATGAAGCATACAGGCGAGGGGAATGTAACTAAGGAGATTCGGGAGCTGAATTATATACTGGTAAAAAAAGGTTTGCGTGTCCTGCCTCTAAGAATCACTGCGGAACATGTGCTGGTTTACATATATCGACCAGATTACCTGGAAAAAGATTTATCAGATCCTTTGGCGCGAAAAATATTAATAGAGAAAGGCTATGAATCTGTGAATGCTAACAGATGCATTCGCCAGTTGATTGCTCACTTTAGAGATGACAAAGAATTTCCCCATGAGGTTGGTTTATTTCTTGGATATCCACCGAAAGACGTATCGGGATTTATGAATAGTCCCCATGATGGTGTGAAGTGTTGTGGATGCTGGAAATCATACTCTGAACCGGAAAAGGCTGAAATTACATTCCGTAATTATAAAAGATGTACAGAAGTGTTTCAGATGTTAAACAGACAGGGGAAAACCCTGGAACAGTTAGCCGTTGTATGCGCTTGAGAAATGTAAAATATGAAAATGGAGGATATTATTAATGAAAAAAGTTGCGATTGTATATTGGAGTGGAACAGGAAATACTGAAAGAATGGCCCTTGAGGTAGAGGCAGGTGCAAAGAAAAATGGAGCAGAAGTAAGTGTTTTTACTTCAGACGAGTTTTCTGTTGAAATGCTGGATGGATTTGATGCTATTGCATTTGGATGCCCGGCAATGGGGGCGGAAGTATTAGAGGAATCCTCATTTGATCCTATGTTTGAAAGTGTCGAGAAGAATCTTGCAGGTAAGAATATTGCGCTTTTTGGTTCCTATGGATGGGGAGATGGACAGTGGATGAGAGACTGGGAAGAAAGATGCAATGCAGCCGGAGCTCAGTTCGTGTGTGAAAGTTTAATTGTCAATGAAGCACCGGATGATGAAGCTGTTGAAAAGTGCAGATGCCTGGGAGCAGCCCTGGCATAGTCTGAGATAAACGTACGGGGCAAGGGGATACCTGGAAAGGAGGGAATGATATGAGTGTAGTAATTATCGGAGGGCATGAATGCATGGAACGACAGTACAAGGAGATTTGTAAAAAACATGGATGCAAGTCGAAGGTATTCTGCAAATATAAGACCGGTATGGAGAGTCGAATAGGAATGCCGGATTTATTGATTCTGTTCACACATACAGTCTCTCATAAGGCTGTAAAAAGCGCTGTGGCAGGTGTTCCGGAGTCAACAGATGTTGTTTGGTCACATAGCAGTTCGCAGTCTGCACTTTATAGTATTTTGGATAAAGCTACTAATAATTAAGGCCTATGAGAAAATTAGCTCTATTTCTCCAAATCAGAGGAATATCAACTGGTATCTCTTCTTATTTAATAAGGAAAATATTCACTAAATCCATTATACTTTACATAACTAATCATATAGACAATAAGAATACTGGTAACTACTGATTGGGTTTGTTGTCACCGTACCTCACATTTTTGAACCTGAAGAAAATGATTCTGAACCTGAAACACTCTTATACAGATTCGGAGGTGACATATATGCTGATTCGTATTGTAATTCTGTTAATCGGTTTTCTGTTGCTTGTAAAAGGTGCGGACTGGTTTGTGGATGGCACCGCCGGTCTTGCAAAAAAGATGGGGATTCCCCAGCTGGTGATTGGGCTCACCATTGTGGCCATGGGCACCAGCCTGCCTGAAACCTCTGTCAGCATTACAGCTGCACTGAAGGGTAATGCGGAAATTGCTGTGGGCAATGTGGTGGGAAGTAATATCCTGAACGTGCTGCTGATCCTTGGTGTTACATCCTTCATCAGACCTCTGACACTGGAAAAATCCACTGTCCAGATGGAGATTCCTTTTATGATCTTTGTGACCTGTGTACTTCTGGGATGCGGCATTTCTGATGGAAAACTGACCTTTCTGGAAGGAATTCTGTTTCTTGTATTGTTCATTGGGTATCTGGGCTATCTGTTTCTGTTGTCAAAGGTGGATAAGGGAAAGGAAGAGGATGGAATCCCTGAGCTGCCCCTGTGGCATGGGATTGTGTTTATTCTTCTTGGTTTGCTGATGGTGATCATCGGCAGTGAATTTGTGGTGAAAAGCGCTTCTGCCGTGGCAGAGGATCTTGGAATCAGTGACCGGATCATCGGTCTCACCATTGTGGCCTTCGGCACATCATTGCCGGAGCTGGTAACCTCTGTAACAGCTGCCAGAAAGGGCAATGCGGGTATTGCCATAGGAAATATTGTGGGAAGCAATATCTATAATATTCTGGTGATTCTTGGAGTGACTACCCTGATTGCACCAGCTGCCTTTGCATCACAGTTTCTTATTGATACTGCCATGGCGGCATTTGCCGGAATACTTCTTTGGATGTGCACCAGAAGAGTAAAGCAGCTTCGCTGGAATACGGGACTGGCCATGCTGCTCTGCTATGCAGGATATGTGATCTATCTTTTGGTTGCCTGATATCATCCTGTATACTATGAGAAACACGCTTTGACAGTTTCTCTGGTGATCGCAGCAGTGGCCAGGATCTCCTGCAAGCACGGACAAGGGCTCGGTGATCCATTCAAGTCGACGCTTGCGGAGACTTGGCGCGCGATTCTGGTCAGCTTTAGCTGACATCTTCCTATCAGAATCGCTGCGCATCCTCGCGGAGCGTTTTATCTCAGTCGGAGATTGGACTCCCACTGAGACTAATTTGTCAATGCTCACCACCTATAGAGGTGGGAGTCTTCTCCACTGAGATAAAACAATAGAAGGGCGTATGAAAATGTTTGGTTTTCATACGCCCTTTTCTCAAGAAAATATTCATGTTACCTACCATGTTCAGAACAGTGCAGCTATCCAGAAGGGGGAAAAAAATATCCGCTTTTCTGTTCCTATCTGGTATAATTGAAGTATAACTATGAGATGTGAGGATTTTGTGTCAGAAATCATAACAAAGGATAAAAAGAATAAAAGAAATATGCAGATTTAGAATAATAAGCGGGAATCCTCGGTAATTCAATTACCGATGTAGTTCACTGAGATGAATAAAGCAAAAGAGGAGGAAGACAGTATGAGTACACCACATAATGCAGCAGTAAAAGGGGACTTTGCAAAAAAGGTATTGATGCCGGGAGATCCTCTTCGTGCGAAATTTATTGCAGAGAATTATCTGGAAAACGCGAAACTGGTAACAACTGTAAGAAACATGCTGGGATATACAGGAACCTACAAGGGTGAGCCGGTGTCCGTTATGGGTGCAGGAATGGGCATGCCTTCCATGGGAATTTATTCCTATGAATTGTTTCATGAGTATGATGTGGACTGCATTATCCGAATTGGTTCAGCCGGTGCCATGCAGGATTCACTGAAACTGATGGACGTAATCGTTGCTGCCGGTGCCTGCACAGATTCCAACTATGCACAGCAGTTTGGTCTGCCGGGAACCTTTGCCCCTATTGCTGATTTTGAGCTGGCCCAGAGGGCAGTTCAGATTGCAGCAGAGCAGAACACAGACATCGTGGTGGGAAATGTTCTCTCCACAGACGTGTTCTATACTCTGGATCCAACGGTAAATGACAAATGGAGGAGAATGGGAGTTCTGGCAGTGGAGATGGAGTGCGCCGCGCTGTATATGAATGCTGCCTATGCCGGAAAAAAAGCACTGGGTCTGCTTACTGTCTCCGATCATCTTTATACAGGGGAAGAACTCAGTGCAGAGGATCGTCAGCTGGGATTCCGTAAAATGATGGAAATTGCACTGGAGATATAAGAAACGGGAAGCTTGAGGGACAGAGAATCAGCAAATGTAAAAAAGTGTTTCTCCCGTAATCGGGACAATGGAGCAAAGGAAGGAACTGAAAATGAACAGATTTAAGAGAGTGTTTCTCATTGTCATGGATTCCCTGGGAGTAGGTGAGATGCCGGATTCCGCGGAGTTTGGCGATGTGGGTGTGAACACTCTGGGACATATTTCTGAGGCTGTGGACAGCCTTGTGATTCCCAATCTTCAGAAACTGGGAATGGCCAATATCACACATTTAAAGCAGGTGCCGGCAGTACAGCAGCCCCTTGGATATTTCGGAAAGCTCTGTGAAAGGAGCAAAGGGAAAGATACCATGACCGGCCACTGGGAAATGATGGGGCTTGAGGTGACGAAGCCATTTCAGACCTTCACTGACACCGGTTTTCCTCCGGAACTGATCCGGGAACTGGAGAACCGCACGGGACACAAGGTCATCGGCAACAAAAGTGCCAGCGGAACGGAAATCCTGGATGAACTGGCAGAGGAGGAAATCGCCACCGGCCATATGATCGTGTATACCTCCGCTGATTCGGTTCTTCAGATCTGCGGAAATGAGGAGACCTTTGGGCTGGAGGAGCTGTATCGCTGCTGTGAGATTGCCCGGGAACTGACCCTGAAGGACGAATGGAAGGTGGGTCGTGTGATTGCAAGGCCCTATGTGGGAAGGAAAAAGGGGGAATTCAGACGCACCAGCAACCGTCACGACTATGCCTTAAAGCCCTTTGGAACCACTGTGCTGAATGCCCTGCAGAGGGCAGGTCTGGATGTGATCTCCATTGGGAAAATTAACGATATTTTTGTTGGAGAGGGGATCACAGAGGCTCACAAATCCAACAGCTCTGTCCATGGCATGGAGCAGACCATCGAAGTGGCAAAAAAGGAGTTTCATGGACTGTGCTTTGTGAATCTGGTGGATTTTGATGCCCTTTGGGGTCATCGCAGGAACCCATCCGGTTATGCACAGGAAATTGAGAAGTTTGATGTGAATCTGGGGCTTTTGCTGGATACTCTTCGGGAGGATGATCTCCTGATCATCACAGCAGACCATGGAAATGATCCCACCTACAGGGGAACAGACCACACAAGAGAGAAAGTGCCGCTTCTGGCCTGGTCTCCTTCTATGGATGGGGGCGGAGAATTGCCGGAGGAGGATACTTTCGCTGTGGTGGGGGCTACGGTTGCGGAGAATTTCCAGGTGGAGATGCCAGAGGGAACGATAGGAAGATCTGTATTGAGCTTGCTGAAGTGAAGAGATTATCCATCATTGAAGCTGCGTATGAAAATGTGTGATTTTCATATGTAGCTTCTGTTATATTGTTTTATCTCTGAAGTTCTGTTTCTATTTATGGTACAATAATAATCAGAATAAATCAGACTATATAAAGAATTGTAAAGGATTGTATTATGAATTTATTGCCTGAAGGTGTTCTGACTGGTTCAGACGTGTATTTTTATACCCCATCACAGATGGCGCGCTCGCAACTTTATTATTTTACCTCGGTTGGAAGATTTTTCTGTGAAAGCAGTTATTCGGTGGACAGGGAGGATTATGGAAATTATCTCCTGGCCTATGTTGAACGGGGAACCCTTCTTGTGAAAACGAAGGGTCAGAGATTTGGAGTGCATCAGGGAGAAGTGGCATTTATTGATTGTCATACGCCCCATAGCTACTGGCCATTGGATGCGGTAGACTTTACCTGGCTTCATTTTGAGGGGCAGAATACAGCGGCTCTGCATAAAATGATTACTGCCATTCATGAATCTCCTGTTTTCCGTGTGAATGATCCTCAGCAGTTTCTGAAAAAAATGAAAAATGTAGTATTCCAGATAAAATACAATCCTGTGAATAACGAATACAGAGATTCCATGGAAATCTACAGTTTTCTTATTACCATGCTGACGGAGCATGTGGTGAACCTCTCGAAACATGAGTCGGGCAGGATTACTGAGACTGTTATAAATGATGCGATTCACTATATTGAGGAACATCTGCAGGACGATCTTACGGTATCCATGATTGCAGGGCATGTCGGATTAAGTGAATCTCATTTTTCAAGAAAATTCCGGGCGGCAGTCAATACCTCTCCGAAGGATTATCTGATTCGCCGACGGCTGACGAGGGCAAAACTTCTGCTGAAGACCACGGAACTTCCTATTAAGGAAATAGCCTTTCAGGTGGGCTTTAACAGTGAATCCCACTTTACCAATTCTTTTTCGGGGATGAATGGTATTTCCCCCAGAGAATTCAGAAAACTGAAAATATGATCCCCAAAAAAGAAACAGAGTAGTTGGTACCCTGTTTCTTTTTTGGGGATTAAAAAGTTGAAAATTACAAGTTTTAGATTCGTTCCTGCATGGAAATGGTTAACTGATGAAGCTATAATGAACTTACAAAAACAAAGACAGATACAAAGAACCAGTGTAAATGCTTGTTTTTGTAGAGTTTATGTGAAGAAAGGGATTGCTTATGTTTACAGAGAAAGAACGCAATAGACTGAGAAGTCTTGCTGATGAACAGTTGGAAATTGCAAATAGTGAGAAGAATATGAAACGAGCAGCTGAATGGGTAGAGCATAATGCCTGCCGTGGACAGCGCCCAATGATCCATCTGGAAATTGATAATTTCATGCAGGAAGTAATTCTTCCTGAGATGCAGTGTGAAGATCCGCTGGCAAGACGTATCGAGAAACGTTTGCTTCAGAATTTCTACAATCAGAAGGTTCTGGATGACGACAAAGTAACAGCCCCCTATTTTGGTGTCTGGTGGGATTTTGTCCGTTATCCATGGGGATTTAATGTAGAACAGGAGTTTGCCGGAGATGGCGGAATCGGTCAGCATTTTGCAGAACAGGTGGAGGACGTGGAGGAGGAGATCGACAAATTCAAAGCCTCTCGTTTCTCTTTGGAAAAAGAAGAGACACTGGCTTACTTCAATGCTGCTCAGGATGTATTCGGCGATATTCTTCCGGTAAAAATGACGGGAAAATCCCAGATCTGTTGGCTGACCCAGGATCTTGTACATATCATGGGAATGCAGAATATGTGTATCAGCATGGCTGAGTCACCGGAGTATATTCATAAGGTTCTGAATATGCTGGCTGACGATTACCTGAAATTCTTCCAGGAGGAGATTGATCAGGGGCTGATGTATGCAACTGCAGGATATGAGGAGTGTAATCAGGGTTCTGTATGTCTTACAGATGAACTCCCGTCTGAAGGTGTCGTATCAGACATGAGTCAGGTCTGGCTTCACATGGATTCGCAGGAAACAATCAACGTATCCCAGAAAATGTTTGAGGAACAGTGCTGGGATGCGTATAAAAAAGTGGCTGAAAGATTTGGTCTTCTTTCATTTGGATGCTGCGACCCTCTTGAAAGACTGTGGCCATGCCTTGAAACACTTCCAAATCTTCGAAAAGCATCCATTTCTCCGTGGACCAATGAGGAGTTTATGGGAGAGGTACTTTCTGAAAAAGGAAGAAAAACCATTTATCAGAGAAAACCTTCACCAAACTACCTCGGTGTTCCGGAGATTCTGGATGAGGATGCTTGGAGGGCGCATATTGATAAGACACTTGATTGTGCGAAGGATTGTACTCTTGAGATCACAATTCGTGATGTATACACAATTCACAACAATGTTGATAAGGCAAAACGCTGTGTGGAAATCATGAAAGAGGCAATTGCAGACAAGTGGAATGCCTGAAAATAGTGTAGAATCAGGTTGCGGAGCCTGACTATATAGAACTGGCGGTTTATCTCAGTGGAGAAGACTCCCACCTCTATAGGTGGTGAGCATTGACAAAT
>JAUNCZ010000123.1 GCA_030526405.1 Lachnospiraceae bacterium
TCCACATGCACAGTTCCCGGGAACATATCCACGCAGCGAACCTTATCCACATGATAACCACGGCCCAGCAGCATCCCCAGATCCTCTGCCAGAGAGCTTGGCTTGCAGGAGATATATACGATACGGTCTGCACCGTAATCAATAATCTTTGGCAGTGCCTTTGGATGAATACCCTCTCTTGGCGGATCCAGGATCATGAAATCCGGACGCTCCGGAATCTCATCCAGCACCTTCAGAACGTCTCCTGCCAGGAATCTGCAGTTATTCAGTCCGTTCAGCTGGGCATTCACCTTGGCTGCCTCCACGGCCTCCTCCACGATTTCCACACCGATCACCTTGCCGGCAGATGGAGCCAGCACCTGTGCGATGGTTCCGGTTCCGGAGTACAGGTCAAAGACGGTGGCATTTTCCACATTTCCGATGAACTCACGGGCAGCGGAATACAGCACCTCTGCACCCTTGGAGTTTGTCTGGAAGAAGGAGAATGGAGTAATCTGGAATTTCAGGCCCAGCAGCTCCTCCTGAATGGTATCAGTTCCCCAGAGAATCTCTGTCTTATCACTTTTCACCACATCTGCCAGAGAATCGTTGCTGATATGCAGGATACCAGTGAGGGCACCCTCCAGCTCCAGAGACAGCAGAAGTTCCTTCCATGGAGTCAGGTCAAACTCCACCTGGCTGGTGGTAACCAGTGCTGCCATAACAGAGCCATTTGCCGCACTTCTTCTAAGAAGAAGATGGCGAAGATATCCCTCATGGCTCATCTTATGATAAAATGGCAGCCCCTGCTCTCTGAAATACTCCAGTGTAGCCTTTACAATACGGTTAAAATCCTCATGGACGATCTGACAGTCACAGGCAGGAAGCACATCGTAGGTGCTGCCCTTCTTGTGCAGTCCCAGGGACAGGGGACCATCCTTAAACTCATCACCAAAGGAATATTCCATCTTATTTCTGTAATTGAATCTTGTGGGACTTGGAACTACCCCCTCAAACACATACTCCGCCTCACCGGCTTCATTTGTCTGGCCTCCGGCAGCGATTACCGGATCCAGAAGCTCTCTGATCTGCTGAGCCTTCATCTCCAGCTGCTTTTCATAGGGCATGGTCTGGTACATGCATCCGCCACAGGCAGGGAAAATGCTGCAATAAGCCGCTTCCTCATCTGGGCGCTTCTCCAGAATCTCCAGAAGTCTTGCTTCCAGTTTATTCTTTTTCTTCTTATTTACCTGAAAGCGAACCTTCTGTCCGGGCATTCCGTTTTTCACAATGACTCTTGTGCCGTCCACTTCCACAATACCTTTATTCGGAAAGGATACCTTTGAGATCAGGCCCTCACCAATATCACCTTTTTTCATATATATACTCCATTCTGCCCTTATGGGGCATTATTCTTATCTGACTGTTGTCATGCAGTTTCGCTATTATACCATGGAACTGCCAAAAAGAAAATCATAACCACCGGCTCAGCCGGTGGTTTGCTCACGCCCTATAAGGGCTTGTTA
>JAUNCZ010000020.1 GCA_030526405.1 Lachnospiraceae bacterium
TCAGATTCATTAAAAACTGTCCGAAAAAGTGTCTTAATTTATGAGACCATTATACTTCAGGTAGATGATGGGATATCGTTTGTTTTTCATACGATAGAACCAATTCGTGATGATGATGAGTATGGGGGATATCGAGTCTCGTTTTCAGCAAGTTTTGGTAAGATTCACGCTCCTATGTCAATGGACATATCAACAGGAGATATAATAACTCCAGATGCTACGATCCACGTATTTGCTGATATGTTGGATAAGAATATGACTTTTGAATTGTGGTCTTATCCAATAGAAACTGTTCTTGCTGAAAAGGTGGAGACGATATTGAGTCGAGGTGTTGATAATACTCGAACAAGAGATTTTTATGATATTTATATGCTTATGGGGTATGAGTATGATCGGAATGAATTCTTGAAAGCATATAAAGCTACAGCGATGCATAGAGATAGTTTTGACAAAATAAAAGATTTTGATGGGATTCTCGATAGCATTAGAGCGAGTTCTGAAATGAATCAAAGATGGTTGAAATATACTCGACAGATGCCATATGCAAGAGGAATTGATTTTTCTGATGTTTTAGAAAAAGTAAAGAATCTTTTAGAAGAATAGAGATTGTCTGGCGTTATTATAGAAAGGAGATCATTATGTCAAGAATCGACTTTGGTGCTAAGCCACTTATGCTTCCTATGCCGGTGCTGATCATCGGCACCTATGATGAGAACGGAGTCCCCAACGCCATGAATGCGGCCTGGGGTATTACTACTGATTTTCAGGAGATTACAATCAGTCTGGCGGATCATAAAACCACACAGAATCTTCTGAAGACAGGAGCATTTACTGTGAGTATGGCCACAGAGGATACGGTGGTAGCCTGCGACTATGTGGGTGTGGAGTCCGGGAATAAGGTGCCGGACAAGTTTGAGAAGGCTGGCTTCCATGCCACCAAGAGCCCGAATGTGAATGCACCTCTCATTGATGAGCTGCCCATGGCTCTGGAGTGCCGTGTGAAGAGTTATGAGGATGAGATCCTTATCGGTGAGATTGTGAATGTCTCTGCGGATGAGTCTGTGGTTACAGATGGTGTTATTGATATCAAAAAGCTGAAACCCATCGCTTACAATCCCTGCAATCACACCTATGTGAAGCTGGGAGATGTGGTTGGAATGGCATTTTCCGATGGAAAGAAGTTAAAATAACAGTATTAGATAGCAATAGAGATAAAAACAAGGAACAAAGAAAGAACTATGAAAAACCTGGAATTGCCAAAGAATTTTGATGAATTTGTGGAAGCGAGAAAGAACAGCTTTCTCCATGTGAAGGATTATGTGCAGAACGGTGGCCGCCTTGTGGGCTATCTCTGTTCTTATACCCCGCTGGAGGTGATCGATGCGGCGGGAGCGGCTGCTGTGGGCCTGTGCGGTACCAGCAACGAGCCTATTGCGGATGCGGAGAAGGTGCTGCCGAAGAATCTTTGCCCTCTGGTGAAGAGTACCTTCGGTTTTGCCTACACGGATAAATGCCCCTACACCTATTTTTCTGATCTGATCGTGGGCGAGACCACCTGCGATGCCAAGAAAAAGATGTTTGAGCTGCTGAATGAGATCAAGGAGACCTATGTGCTGCAGTTGCCTCAGGGCCAGAATCGTCCTTATTCTAAGGATATGTGGTATGAGGAGATTAAGCTGTTTAAGGCGAAACTGGAGGAGCTTTTTGATGTGGAGATCACGGATGAGAAGCTGAGACAGGCTGCTCATGTGAGAAATGAGCTTCGCAAGGCTCAGCTGGAGCTGTATGAGCTCCAGGGAATGGTGCCTCCTGCCATGAAGGCCACTGAGGTGATGACCACACTGGCACAGGGTGTGTTCAATTTCGGACCGGAGCAGCAGATGGCTTCCTTTAAGGCGAAGGTAGCAACTGCCAAAGAGGCCTATGAGAAAGGGGAGCGCCCTGTTTCTCCTGATGCAAAACGCATTCTTCTCACAGGCTGTCCTTCCACCGGCGTGATCCAGAAGGTGGGAATGACCATTGAGAAGAAGGGTGGCGTTATCGTCTGTCTGGATGACTGTGGCGGTGAACGTACCTCAAAAATGCTGGTGGATGAGAATGCAGAGGATATTCTCCGTGCCATCTCTGACCGCTATCTGGAGATCCAGTGCTCTGTTATGACTCCGAATGATGGACGCATTGAGAATACAAAGGCTATGATTGAGAAATATAAGGCGGATGGTGTCATTGAGGTGGTGCTTCAGGCCTGCCATACCTTCAATGTGGAATCCGAGAAGGTGCGCCGCATGTGTGAGGAGGAGGGTATTCCTTACATGAAGCTGGAGACTGACTACTCTCCAACAGACAGCGGACAGATCGAGACCCGTATTGAAGCATTTATCGAGATGCTGTAATACAGGAGTGTGTCTGAGATTAATGTTTTTAAGATTGGATCTGTAATACAGGAGTGTGTCTGACATGAGTGAATTTAAGGTTGGAATTGATATCGGCTCCACCGCTGCCAAGGCGGCTGTGCTGAAGGACGGTGAGCTGGTAAAGACAATTCTTATGGATACGGGCTACAACAGCCGTGAGACAGCGGAGAGGATCTATCAGCAGCTGCAGCAGGAGGTGCTGCAGGGTCAGGAGACCAGATTTGTGGCCACCGGTTACGGTCGGATCTCTGTGCCCTATGCGGATAAGACGGTGACGGAGATTTCCTGTCACGGCAAGGGTGCCGCCTGGCTCTTTGGAAAGGATGGCACGGTGATCGATATCGGCGGTCAGGATACCAAGGGGATCCGCATCAAAAAAGGCCGGGTCATGAACTTTATCATGAATGATAAGTGTTCCGCCGGTACGGGAAAATTTCTGGAGATCATGACCAACAGGCTGGGTCTTCTTTCCCGGGAACTGTCGGAAGAGGCCAGAAAGGGGCAGCCGGTGGAGATCAGCTCCATGTGTACGGTTTTTGCGGAGTCTGAGGTAATCAGTCTCATTGGAAAGGGTACTCCCAGGGAGGATATCGCCTGCGGAGTGATCCATTCTGTGGTAAAAAAGGTGACGACCCTGCTTTCTTCCGTGGAGAGTGACTGCTATTTTCTTACAGGTGGTCTCTGTGAGGATGCCTACCTTCGGGAGCAGCTGGAGAAGACTCTGGGCTGTCCGGTGGAGACAACTCCTCTGGCCCGGTATGCCGGGGCCATCGGTGCAGCTCTTCAGGGCTGAACAGGTGACAGAAAACTGTTTTGTTGGGGCAGGAAATATGATATCATAGGTACAGAAAATCATAATAAGTAAATGTACTTGCGCATTGTGCTTCTGCACACCGGAAAATTCGCGAATCGGTAATCGAAAACAGTACGTGCATTTCCGTACATCAGGAGGAATTCACGAATCGCCAATCAGTAATAGTGCGTGTATTACCACATATAGGGGGATTGTATGGCTGAGAGTAGTTTTATTCAGTTTATCCAGGATGATATTAAGAAATATGAAGGGAACAGGGGATTTGTTAAGGCAAGTCTCCTGGAGCGAATACTGGTGAAAAAACAGCCCCCTGACAGGCTTCATCCCAATCCGGAGGATGAATTCAGCATCAGAGGTATTGGACCCAACATGTCCATCGTAAATAACTATGAGAAGACCATCCGCACCTGTCTTCGCTTTCAGGAACCGATTTTTGCGGAACCGATCTACGTGGAGAAAATGCTGCCGGAGGGCTACATGATCCTGAATGGACACCACAGATGGGCGGCTGCTGTCCGCATGAATATAAAAACCGTGCGGGTTAAGGTGGTGAATGTCACCCATGAGGAGGAAATCTACCGCATGCTGAAGGCCAGTGATGGCAGAAAACGTGTGATTCTGGATCTGGATGATGTGGTATTTGCAGCAGAGGGAGAGGCCTATGAGCCCTTGTTTTTCCCTTACAGTGAAGTCTATCAGTGCCGTATGAAGCTGGGAATGGCAGCATTTTTGGCTGGACTGAAGGAAATGGGCTATGATATCTGGGCATTTACCGAGTCCATCCATTCCGCAAAGTATTTCGATGAGTTTTTCAGAGCCCATAATCTGCAGTTGACCGGCATTGTGAACTGCATGGACGGTAAAAGAGTTGCCAGAATGAAGAAGAATAAGAAGCTGGAAAAGGCCTTCAGCTACCAGTATAAGCAGTCTCTGACGCTCTTAAAGGACAGTGCTGTTTTTATTGATGCAGAAACGAAATCCTATGAGATGCTGGATATGGATTTTTCCGGTGCCACCGGGAATCTTTTGGAGCAGATTGCTGCTATTGAAGACCGGTATGCGGCTGTAAAAAAGGAACAGGAGGACCAATACGATTCAGAATACTAATTCTATCAAAGTATCTTTTGACCTGGATGAGGTGCTGTTTGTGGATCCTGAAACCCACAAAACGGAACCCTCTCTGCCTTTTCCCCTGAATCTGATCTTTCGGGAACGGGTACGGCTGGGCACTCCGGAGCTGATGAGACAGCTGCGGCAGGAGGGGATAGAGCTGTGGGTATACACCTCCTCCTTCCGAAAGGAATGGTATATCAGGACTCTGTTTCGTCTGTACCATATAAGGTTTGATGAGGTGGTAAACGGCTTCCGGCATCTGAAGGAGGTGCAGGGGAACAGGGAGAAGATCCTGCCCAGCAAGATGCCCCACCACTACGGTATCCATCTCCATGTGGATGATGAGAAGAGAGTGGTGCAGTACGGGAAAATCTACGGCTTCAACGTGTATCGACTGGAGGAACAGGACGACGCCTGGGCAGAAAAACTGCTGGAAAAGGTGCGAAACGTGAAAAAAGGCTATCAGAGAAGGGGTTAGACTCTTCTCTGATAGCTTTTTGTGCTTCAGAATAAGTACGGCTGTGGCATCAGAAGTTTGTATCCTCTCCGAAGAGTACTCCGAAATAATTTCGGGTTACTACACGGCCGGAATACATGATCTTGTTGTTGGCCTCTGCACTTTTTGCAGCAATGTATTCATTCCATTCAGGGCCTGCCAGGGCACCGGAACCATCGTTGAGATAGTTGTTGCCGCTGGAGGAATCGTGGTAGATGTAATCTGTAAGCCAGCTGTGGTTTTCCCAGATTACGAATCCCTCTGTTGTAGGATCAAGACAATCCCTTCCCGGAAGGAGACGGGAGTCGTACTCGATGCCGAAGAGGTTCAGCAGTGTTGGAACCATATCGATGGAGTAGGATACACCGGAGATGGTTGCAGGAGCAACATATCCCTCCTCTGAAGGATCCTTTTCCATGCAGGGGGACCAGATGATTCCCACGCTGTGGTCCAGTTCCCACCAGTTATTATATACGTAGCCGTACAGATCTGCCAGGTAATCCTGATCATTTCCGAAGGTTGCGGACTGCTCCAGACCGTAAGGGTAGTGGTCTGGGCAGATGGCAATGACGGTGTTATCGGCAATGCCCGCCTCGTACAGTCGTGTGATCAGCAGGTTCATGGCACGGTCCAGCTCCATCTGATAGCACAGATAGTATTTTGTGGTATCCATGTAGCGATCTCCGTAGAACTGGTTCACAATATCCAGATACTGATCCACCAGGGCATTTGGAATATAATCGCTGTGACCGCTGAGGGTCATGTAATAGGTACTGAAGGGCGTATTGCCAACGTAGCTCTCCAGTGTCTTGTCAAACATCAATGTATCTGCCGGATAGGTATGCCCGGTGAGATTCTCCATACCCTGGAGAGAGGCAACGAACTCAGAATAGCCAAGATTCTGATGGGTCAGATACCGGTTGTAGAACTCATAGTCACCGTTGTGGAAGGCACGGGAGAAATATCCCTGACGCTGCAGTGCGTTGCCCGGTGTGAAATACAGGTTGTTGTTCTGGGTTTCCAGAATGGTCTGCTCACCGTAGCAGGGGATGATGCCTGTTACGAAGGAAAACTCACCTGTTGAGGTGCTGCCGCCCCAGGAGGGCTGGTAGAAATCCTCGAACCTGAAGCCATTGTTGGCCATCTGGTACAGGGTTGGGGTCAGATTAGGATCGATGGCGCAGTCGGACAGGGCTTCCGCGGTGATCATGATCAGGTTTTTCCCTGCAAATGCTCCTGTATAGTTGTTTTTATGGGTGCCCGGCAGACTGCTTACATACTGGTGCATCTGCTGCAGCACCTCGTCTCCGGCGGTACCTGCGATGAGAGCGTCAAAGTCAATGTCAATGATGTTCAGCTCATCGAAGGCGGTGGGACCTGCAAAGGTCTGCTCCTGCTGTATCTCTGTGTTCTCAGCAACAGCCTCTCCGGTGTCCTCTGTGGGTGCTGCTTCCGCCAGTTCATGCTCCTGCTGGCTCGGTGCCGGTGTGGCTACAGGTGCCGCCACCTCTGTGATCACAAAGTCAGACTGATATTTGTTGCCGAAGAGGGCATACTGCACATCCAGTCTTGCACCGGTGAGAAGTCCGAATTTCTGCACCGCATTGTTGAAGGAATAACTCTCCTTATAAATAGAAGAAGAACCTCCGAAGGATGCGATCAGCAGTGTGCACAGAAAGAGCAGTGCGCCGCAGCCGCCGGTTAACAGCTTCTTCAGTGCGGGCTGATAGGTTTTCAGGCGCCATTTTTTATAGCAGAGAATAAACAATACCAGGGGAAGCAGATACAGAAGCACCACAGGCAGACCTGCAAAAAATGCTGCAAATGCCTGTACGGCATAGTGTTTTGCGATGCCGCTTACTCCGTGAAGGATCACATTGTAGGGCATGTACTGCTGGAAGCTGCTTCTGATCAGGCATTCCAGAATATAGACCACCGCAAGGATGCCTATGAGAGCGCCCTTCGCACACAGGTAGGCTTTCTTTGGAAGACAGGCCAGCAGGGCATTCAGCACCAGTCCCAGTCCCAATGCAAAGCAGATGGGGAAGATGGGAGATGGGCTGCTCCTTCGCACCAGCATCAGAATCACCTCATAATACACCAGGATCAGGGGCAGGGAGATCAGCTGGAGCCGATAGCGGATCAGCCGTTTGATCCGTTTCTCCTTTGCCGGGGCCTTCTTCTTTCTGGAAGAGGACCGGGAGTCGTTTTTCTTTTCAGTTGAGAGAGCAGGCTTTGCTATTTCGCTGCTGCTCATGGCTTCTGATGGCTCTGACACCTCAGAAACAGTGGGTTGTTTTCTTCTGAACATATTTCACCTCGGTATAAGTATACTGTACATTTCTGTACGGGCGTAAGTACAAACTGGCAGACAGCACCGTCTGAAAGGTGTCAGTTTACTGATCCACGGGGCAGTGCTTGCCGCAACTAATAATGATACTACCAGGACAGATAAAAAACCAGTGGATAATTGGAAAAATATTTAAAATCCCGCCCTTGTATGCTATGATAGCCACAGAAGAAAGATGATAAGTAAAAAAGATTACCGGGGGTAATAGATTTATGACTGTTACAGAAATCGCGAAGCTGGCAGGTGTATCCAAGGCCTGTGTTTCGAGATATTTCAATCACGGATATGTCAGTGAGGAGAAGCGGAACAGAATCCGGGAAGTGATTCAGCAGACCGGTTACGTACCTGCCAAGAAGCTTCAGACACCTGTCACGGAGGTGAAGCAGACCATCGGTGTGATCATTCCAAAGATCAATTCCGAAAGCATTTCCCGCATGGTGGCGGGGATCTCCCAGGTGCTGAACCGGGAGGGGTACAGAATGCTTCTGGCTGACACAGAGAACAATGTGGAGCGGGAACTGCAGTATCTGCAGTCCTTTCAGAAGGATGAACTGTCCGGTGTGATCATCAGTGCCACGATTTTTACAGAGAAGCACCACGAGCTGCTGCAGGCTCTGGGGGTTCCGGTGGTGGTGCTGGGACAGAATATTCCCGAATATTCCTGCGTCTACCATGACGACTACGGTGCTGCCTATGCCATGGGTGAGCGGCTGTTGTCCCTGGACAGAAGACATTTTGGTGCCATCCTTGTTACCAGACAGGATACAGCAGCGGGAGAGGAGCGATATCGCGGCTTTACAGATGCCTTAAAGAGCAGAGGGATGGACATTCCCGAGGGCAGGATCATGTATTCCGAGTTTTCTCTGGAATCAGGCCATGATGCTGCAGAAAAGCTTCTTTCAGAATATCCGGATACTGATGCAATCTTCTGCGCCACAGATTCCATTGCCATCGGTGCCATGCAGTATCTGAAGGGAATCGGCAAGCGGATCCCGGAGGATGTGGCAGTGACAGGCATTGGCCATTCCCGTATGACGGAGATCGTATCTCCCACGGTGACAACCGCCCATCTCTTCTATAAAACCACGGGCATTGAGGGAGCGGATATGCTTCTGAAGATCATCGACAAGGGAATCGATATGAGAAATAAACTGAAAATGGGCTATGAAGTGATTCAGCAGGAGTCCTGCTGAAAAGGCTAAGGGGCTGAATGTGAAACGTGTTTCATATTCGGCCCCTTTTTTCGCGAGCAACGAGCCAAAGTCCGTGTTTACACGAGACACTGGCGACTGCTGAGATAACTTGAGAAACTCCCAAAGCCTGTTTCTCATAGTTGGTTTCTTGAAAAGACAGAAGCTTTTTCCCGAAAACCATCAAAAATAAAGAAACTCTTTGGTTTCATGCACAATGTATAAAAAAAGTATGAAATTTTTGTGAAACAAACCATGTTGAAAATGTGAAACAATATGATACAATATGAAACATAAGTGAAACACAAAGGAGGTATTCTGATGGATTACAATAAGGCTGCGTCGGAGGTGATCCGCCTCATCGGCGGAAAAGAGAACATTGTTTCAGCAGCTCACTGTGCAACAAGACTTCGCATGGTTATTGCTGACAACAGCAAGGTAAACAAGAAAGAGCTGGAGGACGCTGAGGGCGTTAAGGGTGTATTCGAGGCATCTGGTCAGCTTCAGATCATCTACGGAACCGGTGTTGTAAACAGGGTGTATGATGAGTTTATTAAAATTGCAGGTATTTCTGCTGCAACAAAGGAAGAGGTAAAAAGTGCCGCTGCAAAGAAGGGAAATCCACTGCAGCGCTTTATCAAGACTCTGGGAGATATCTTTGTTCCCATCGTTCCGGCCATTGTGGCTTCCGGATTCCTGATGGGTATCATGGAGACTCTGAATTTCCTTATTAATAATGGATATGTATCTCTGTCCGCTGACAACAGTCTTTTTGTTCTGGCAAGTCTGTTTGCCAATACAGCCTACGTATTCCTGCCGGTACTGATCGGCTTCTCTGCTGCCAAGGTGTTTGGCGGTAACCAGTATCTGGGCGGCGTTATCGGTATGATCATGGTTCACCCGAATCTGCAGAATGCATGGACCATGACCGGCGGTGTTGAGAAATATCTGGATGTTTTAGGACTCTGGAAGGTGCCGCTGGTGGGTTACCAGGGACATGTTATCTCCGTAATCATCGCTGTTTTTGTTATGGCAACCATCGAGAAATGGCTCCACAAACGTGTTCCTGCCATCTTCGATCTGTTTGTCACACCACTTGTTTCTGTATTTGTAACAGGATTCCTTACCCTGACAGTAATCGGACCTGTATTTAACTTTGTAGAGGCTGGAATCATCAACGGAATCCAGGCCCTCATCGCCATTCCTTTTGGAATCGGTTCCCTTGTAATGGGTACTCTGTACGCACCAACCGTTGTTACCGGTATCCATCACATGTACACCATCATCGATCTGGGACAGATCAAGGAGTTTGGCTGTACCTACTGGCTGCCACTGGCATCTGCAGCAAATATTGCCCAGGGTGCAGCAGCTCTGGCAGTAGCATTAAAGACTAATGACAAAAAACTGAAATCCATGGCTCTTCCTTCCTCCCTGTCTGCATTTATGGGAATCACTGAGCCTGCCATCTTCGGTGTAAACATGAGATTCTTCCGTCCTTTCATCTGTGCATGTATCGGAGGCGGATGCGGTGCCATGTTTGCTTCCATCACATCCCTTGGAGCAACCGGAACAGGTGTTACCGGTATCTTCGGAATTCTGCTGTGTCTGAATGCTCCTATGAAATATCTTCTGATGTTCCTCATCGCAGCCGGCGTATCCTTTGCTCTGACATGGATCTTCGGTTACAAAAATAAAGAGGAGCAGGCTGAGAATAACAAGGCTGATGTAAAAGCTGTGGAGACAGCTGCAGAGACAGGAAAAAATGCTGAGACAGCTGCAGAGAAGGCGGAGACAGCAGAGAATACTGCTGATGGAATCACTGTATTTGCGCCTCTTACAGGAAAGGTTGTTCCTTTAAGTGCCACCGGTGATCCTACCTTTGAGGCAGAGGTTCTTGGAAAGGGTGTTGCCATTGAGCCTGCAAAGGGTGAGGTTGTGGCACCATTTGACGGAGTAGTAGGTGCTCTGATGGGACATGCTGTTGGTCTTGAGGGCGAGAACGGTGTGGAACTCCTGATCCATGTGGGAATCGACACAGTAAATCTTCAGGGAAAACATTACACCAGTCATGTGACTGAGGGGCAGCAGGTGAAGGCTGGCGAGCTGTTAATGACCTTTGATATGGAGGCCATCCAGGCAGCCGGATACAAGACTGTGACTCCGGTGATCGTTTCCAACACAGATGACTATGCCTGTGTTGAGGGAGAGACAGGAAAGCAGATCTCCGCAGGAGAGATGCTTCTGAAGCTGAAATAAATGAACGAAAGTTCTTTAACAGCTGAATCAGATGAACGAAAGTTCTTCATTCTTTGTAAAAACGGACAGATCCGAAAAATAGATTCGATAAAGAGGTTTTGGTTGAATATGAATATCGAACTGTTGAAAAAACAGATCAGTGCTGCAGAGGAAGCAGCGCTGGAAAAAACTGAACAGGATCATCACAGACAGGGGTATCATCTGATGCCCCTGTCTGGCTGGATGAATGATCCGAACGGACTTTGCTACTTCAAGGGGGAATACCATGTATACTTCCAGCATAGTCCTCTGGATGCAAACAGAGGCAGCATTTTCTGGGGGCATTATTCCAGCCCTGACATGCTGAACTGGACATTGCATCCAAACTTCCTGTACCCGGTGGACTCCTGGGACTGCAATGGAGTATACTCCGGCTCCGCCCTGGTGGAGGATGACCGTCTTTACCTGTATTACACCGGCAATGTGAAGCATCCCGGAAACTATGATTATATCTACGAGGGCAGGGGCCACAATGTGGGACTGGCTGTAACTACAGAGGGTATTGAGCCTGATACCAACCAGTGTATCCTGATGAATAAGGATTACCCGGAGGGATTAAGCTGCCATGTCCGTGATCCCAAGGTGTGGAAGCTGGATGGAAAGTACTACATGGTGCTGGGGGCAAGAACAAGGGAGGATGTTGGTGAGCTTCTGATCTTTGAGTCTGAGGATAAATATACCTGGAAGCACATCAATGTTATCAGAACACCGGAAAAAATGGGCTACATGTGGGAATGTCCGGATATTTTCTGTGTGGATGGTCAGTGGATCGTCATGACTTCTCCCCAGGGAATGGAGTCTTCTGATTATATCGGACAGAATGTGTATTCCTGCGGATATTTCCCTCTGTATGGAGATTTCAGAGGAGAGTATACCCTGGGAGAGTACTGTGAGGCAGACGCCGGATTCGACTATTACGCACCCCAGAGCTTTGAGGCACCGGACGGACGCCGCCTTGTGATTGGCTGGATGGGCATGCCTGATGCAGAGTACACCAATCCTACAGCAGAGAATCTCTGGCAGCACTGTATGAGTATTCCCCGTCAGTTGACCTGGGAAAAGGGACAGCTGTATACCAGACCTGCAAAAGAGATGAAAAAGCTGAGAAAGCACACCTATACCTTTGCCTGTGAGACAGAGCTGGCTCTGACAGAGGACAGGTGCAGTGAGACAGAGTTCTATAACAGCGGTTCTGCTCTCTGCATCAAAGTAGGGGACAGCGCAGAGATCCGATGGGAGGAGGGACTCCTTCGCCTCTCCATCAGTGAAACTGCAGGCTGTGGAAGAACAGAGCGCTTTCTGAGACTGCCTGAGCTGACCAAGGTGCAGATGTTTGTGGATGCATCCTCCATTGAGCTGTTTTTCAACGAGGGACAGCATGTTATGACAACACGCTTTTATCCAACAGAAACTCCTGTGATCACCATCAAAGGCACCGGAACTGGCGTACATTATCAGCTGGCCTCCATGAACTTTGGATGGAATAAGCACTGAGTGGATGGACTGAGCATTTGGCTCAGTCCTTTTTTTTGTGCCTGCTGAGCTGCCTTATTGAGAAGAATATTACGGACACCGTTTGATAAGATCAATCATATCCTGCAGGGGCTGAGTGATAACCTTGTCCTTGTGGTAAACAATATTCAGCATGCGGGAGAGGGAAACATCCTCCAGGGTGATTTCCTGAATCTCTCCTGCGTCCAGATATTTTTTCACAAGGAGATAGGGCAGAACTGCAATGCCCACCTGATGCTCCACTGCATCCACAATGGCCTCTGTGGAGGTACACTGCCACCCAATGTTTACGGACATGTTTTTCAGATTCAGAATATGGTCAAACATATCACGGACACCGGCTCCCTTCTCACGGAACAGGAAGGTATCCTCCGAAAGATCCTTCAGTCTGCAGGTTTTCCCGGCATAGGGATGGGTGTTGGAGGCAACCACTGTGATCCTGTCCTGATAGTAGGGCTCCATGATCAGATCACCGAAATTGGCATTTTTTTTCTGGTCTTCAATGAGAGCCAGATCCAGTTCATTTTCCTGCAGAGCCTTCAACAATACAGGGGCCTGGAACACCATTACCTTTACCTCAATTCCAGGATGAATTCTGTTGAAAGCCTGGATCAGAGGCATGATCTGGGCTGTTCCGGCGGAGATATTGGCCCCCAGACGAATTTCGTGCACACCCTCGTGGAGCATGATGGCTTCGTTCAGATCCCTGTGCAGGTTCAGAATCCTCTTGGCATATTTGTACAGGATCTTTCCTGCCTGGGTAATATGGAGTCTGGCACCGTAGCGCTCAAACATTTCTGTATTGTATTCCCCTTCGATTTCCTTGATGGTCTGGCTGATGGCCGGCTGTGTCATATGAATTTTTCTGGCGGCAGCAGTCATGCTGCCCTCTTCAAACACAGCAATGAATATTTCCAGCTGTCTGTTAGAAAGCATTGTAATCCCCCCGTTATTCCATATCCGATCATGTATTTATTATGAAATACATATAAAATGAGTATTCATTGTGTACAAATTATTCGCATAATTAATTCTATAATCAGTATACTCTCTTTGCTGCAGAATGTTAAGTAAAAGCTTATTGTTTTAATAAGTAAATTATTATAGAAAGACGAAATTTTGGTGTTTTATCGGCTACATATAATAGATTACTTATTAAAATAGATAATAAACAGAATAATCCATTAGTAAATGCTAATAATTAGCAGATTATTATAACTGGTATTAATAATTAATATTTCCCGAAAAAGGAAAGGGATGGTATCCTTGTTTTCGAAAGAGATAATCGCTTTCAAACACGGAAAAGCAAAACAGTATATGGATAATTTGGGAGGAAAACAACATGAGACTTAGCGCAAGAAATCAGATCACAGGAACAGTAACAGAGATCACAGAGGGAGCAGTAAACGGCATTGTAAAGATCGGATTTGCTGACACAGCAATTTCTGCAACCATCTCCATGTCTGGCAATCAAGGAGCTGGGTCTTGCGGTTGGAAAAGCTGCAACAGCAGTGATCAAGGCTACATCTGTTATGGTTGGGGTTAACGATTAATCACTCTTTTTCAAAATCGAGAGGCATCCTTTGCAGAGGCAGGGGGTGCCTTTTTTGCGTATGTATGTCAGTGCAGTGTGGCCTGAAACGGCTTTTCACCCCATCTGGAAGTGCCCTTTCTTGGGTGTGTATGTTAGGACAGGGTGACCAGACGCTTTATACTTTACAGGGGTGAGAAGTGTTTGCTATAGTATCCTTTGGTGCGTGTCGCCCAAGCAGTTCGGGTCCGAAATCCTGCTTGTTAAATAAGAAAACCAAAGGAGAAAAAACATGAAATGTATCAAAAAAGAGTGGGAGAGCACAAAGCTGCTCCTGCGCAATGTACCAAGTCCCGTGATCACTCTCTTTGTGGTCAGTGTTATTGTCATGAACCTTCTGGCCAATAAGGAGCTGTTTTCAGCCCGGTACCTGGCTCTGGACTGTGGCTTTGTAGTCAGCTGGGTATCTTTTCTGTGTATGGATATCCTGTGTAAACGTTTTGGAGCAAAAGCCTCTGTGCGGATCTCGGTGTATGCATTGCTGATCAACCTCTGTGTCTGTCTTCTGTTTAAGGTGCTGAGCCTTACACCGGGCATGTGGGGAGAGTTTTATACCACAGGTATGCCGGAGGTCAATGCTGCCTTAAATGCCACCGTGGGTGGTTCCTGGTATGTTGTACTGGGAAGCAGTATCGCCATGCTTTCTTCCTCCTGCGTAAATGCAGTTCTGAATAAGGCAGTGGCAGCCCGTCTGAAAAAGGACAATTTTGCCGCATTTGCCCTGCGTTCTTACGTGTCCACAGGAATTGCCCAGTTTGCAGACAATCTGGTGTTTGCTCTGCTGGTGTCCCATGTGTTCTTCGGCTGGAGCTGGATCCAGGTGTTCACCTGTTCCCTGACAGGAGCATTTTTCGAACTGCTGTGTGAGGTGTTCATCAGTCCGCTGGGATACCGTGTGGTAAAGCAGTGGGAGAATGAGGACATTGGAAGAGAGTATCTGGAATACCTTACACAGGATGACGAATAATATGGATATTTTAATTACAGGAACCGTTAGCGGTATAGGAAGGGCCACTGCCCTGTATTTTCTGGAGAGAGGACATCAGGTAACCGGTCTGGACTGGATGGAGTCCACCATTTCCCATCCCGCCTATCACCATGTGGTGGCAGATGTGCGTAAACCGGAACAGTTTCCCCAGGAGCTGAAGCCGGAGATCCTGATTAACATTGCAGGGGTGCAGGATTCGGGACAGGATATCGACATCAATCTGAAGGGTGTCATTAATGTGACAGAGAAATACGCCTTTCACAATGAAAGAATGAAGGCGGTGGTGATTATGGGCTCTGCCAGTGCCCACACCGGATCAGAGTTTCCCGAATATGCGGCCTCCAAGGGTGGTCTGCTGGCCTACACAAAGAATGTGGCCAACCGTCTTGCCCCCCAGGCCATCTGCAACAGCATTGATCCCGGCGGTGTGCTCACCGATCTGAATAAGTGCGTCATTGAGGATGAAAAGCTGTGGAACCAGATCATGGAGCTGACCCCGCTGAAGAGATGGGCCACACCGGAGGAGATTGCGGAGTGGATCTATTTCCTGGCGGTGAATAACCGCTTTATGACAGGCCAGAACCTGCTGATCGACGGAGGAGAAGCAGGAAACACAAAGTTTATCTGGCCGGAATAGGTTCTGGAAATATCAAGTATCCGGTGCTTCTGATCAAAGGCGTGAAAGTAGTATTGCTCTGAAACTTTCACGCCTTTTTATAGTTGCAATAAAGTGTAAAAGTATTTTTCCTTGACGTTTTTATCCGTTCTATCCTATAATAAACTTTGTGTTACTTTCTGCTTGGGCAGAGGTGACTTCTGAAATTGATTATAATAAGAAAGAGGATATAAAAATGGCAGAGCTTTTCAACCACAAAGTAGTGGAACCGAAATGGCAGAAATACTGGGCTGACCATGACACCTTCAAAACAGATGTGTGGGATTTCAGCAAACCGAAATACTATGCACTGGATATGTTCCCATATCCATCAGGCGTAGGTCTTCACGCAGGACATCCGGAGGGCTACACAGCTACTGATATCATGTCCCGTATGAAGAGAATGCAGGGCTACAACGTACTCCATCCAATGGGATACGATTCCTTTGGTCTTCCTGCTGAGCAGTACGCTGTAAATACAGGAAATCATCCTGCAACCTTTACAGACCTGAACATCGAGACCTTCTCCAAACAGCTGAAGGAGCTGGGCTTTGACTATGACTGGTCCAAGATGGTAGCTACCTCTGATCCTAAGTTCTACAAATGGACACAGTGGATCTTCAAAAAACTTTACGAGGCTGGCTATGCAAAATACATTGACATGCCGGTTAACTGGTGTGAGGAGCTGGGAACCGTTCTTTCCAACGATGAGGTTATCGACGGAAAATCTGAGCGTGGTGGTTTCCCTGTAATCCGTAAAAACATGAAACAGTGGGTAATCGATCAGCCGGCATTTGCAGAGAAGCTGCTGGAGGGTCTCAATGAGATCGACTGGCCGGAGTCTACAAAGGAGATCCAGAGAAACTGGATCGGACGTTCTACAGGTGTGGAGGTTGACTTCCAGATCGTAGGCGGCGGACAGTTCTCCATCTTCACCACCTGTATCGAGACTATCTACGGAATCACCTTCATGGTTCTTGCTCCGGACGGAGAGATCGTGAAAGGTCTGATGGACCGTATCACCAATAAAGAAGAGGTTCAGGCTTATATCGACGAGACTCTGAAGAAAAACGATATGGACCGTACCGATATGAACAAGGGCAAATCAGGCTGCCGTCTTGAGGGCGTTACCTGTATCAACCCTGTAAATGGCCGTGAGGTTGAGATGTTCATCGGTGACTTCGTTCTGGCAAGCTACGGAACAGGTGCAGTTATGGCGGTTCCAAGCCATGACCAGCGTGACTTCGAGTATGCCATCGCTCACAACATCCCAATGATCCAGGTTATCGACGGAGCAGACGTATCTGAGTGTGCTTTCGAGAAACACGGATACCTTGGAAAAGGCTGCAAGCTGATGAATTCCGAGGAGTTCACAGGTATGGTGGTTGAGGATGCAAAAGAGGCCATCACTCAGAAGCTTGAGAACATGGGTGTTGCAAGACGTGTTGTAAATTATCATTTCCGTGAGTGGATCTTTGCCCGTCAGAGATACTGGGGAGAGCCTGTACCATGTGTACACAAAGAGGATGGAGAGATGTACTTCCTTCCAGACGAGGAGCTTCCACTGGTACTGCCTGAGCTGGATGACTACAAAGGCAAAAACGGACAGGCACCACTTGAAAATGCTACAGAGTGGAAAATGTACGATCAGAACGGCGTAAAAGGAAAACGTGAGACTTCCACCATGCCAGGTTCTGCAGGATCCTCCTGGTACTATTTCCGTTATATCGATCCTGATAATGAGAACGAGTTCGCAAATCAGGAGCTGCTGAAACACTGGATGCCGGTTGACCTGTATGTAGGTGGACCTGAGCATGCGGTAGGACATCTGATGTACTCCCGTATCTGGAACAGATTCCTGTATGACAATGGCCTTTCACCTGTAAAAGAGCCATTCAAAAAACTGGTTCATCAGGGAATGATCCTGGGTGAGAACGGAATCAAGATGGGTAAACGTTTCCCTGAGTTCGTAGTAAACCCAAGTGATATCGTTGAGGAGTACGGTGCAGATACACTGCGCCTCTATGAGATGTTCATGGGACCTCTGGAGGTTTCCAAACCATGGAGCTCTGCAGGTGTTGCAGGTGCTAAGAAGTTCCTGAACCGTGTATGGAAATTCTTTGCTGAGCCGGCAAATATCACAGAGGACAACGATGATTCTCTTACAAAGATCTATCACCAGACTGTTAAAAAGGTTACCAATGACTTCGAGGATCTGGGATTCAACACAGCCATCGCTCAGATGATGGTATTTGTAAACGAGGTTTACAAAAAAGGATCCTGCCCAAGAGAGTATGCAGAGGGTCTTGTAAAGATGCTTTCCTGCATCACACCTCATATGGGTGAGGAGCTCTGGGAGAAGCTGGGACACAACGATACCATCGCATTCGAGCCATGGCCACAGTATGATGAGGCGAAAACAATCGAGAATGTAATCGAGATCGCTGTTCAGATCAACGGTAAAAAACGTGGTGTGATCCAGATTGCTCTGGACGATGCAAAAGAGGCTGTTCTTGCAAAAGCAAAAGAGGCTGTTGCAGACAAGCTTACAGGAAACATCGTGAAAGAGATCTATGTTCCTGGAAAGATCGTAAACATCATTCAGAAATAAGCAGGCAATCAAGCAGCCAGAAGCAGGATTGAATGGATGCGTGCTAAAATTGAATAGAAGGATTTAATGAAGAGCCTCTGCAGTGGGATGTTACCGCTGCAGGGGCTCTTTGTGTTCGAGTCGAACACAGGTGAGACCTGGAAAATGGTTGGATAGAAAACCTGTAAAAATGGATTAGGTTATGACAATAATAAGCCTTTGAAACCTTGCAGATGAAATATATTGTATGATAAGATACAAAAGAGACAGATAATTTCCCTTGCTGTGGAAGGAGAGATTCCACAGGCAGTGAAGGGATAAGAAAAAGACAAAAACGAATCTGTTATGGGAAAAACAGAGCAGAAGTTCGTAAACGGAGTAGGCAATGAGAACAGTGAAAAAAACGTCTGTTGAGATCAAAACAATGGAACGTATGGAAGAGATTCTCGAATATCTTATCACCCATCTGGATGAGGAACTGGATATTGATAAGATCGCAGAGGTATTTGATTACAACTCCCGTTATTTTGCAAGGATTTTCAGGGAGTATTTTGGTGTCCCGTTTCATAAATACGTTGTACGGCTGAGACTTCGTCAGTCCGCCCAGATCATTCTCTGGAAGAGAACTATCAAGGGCCATTGGAATGAATTTGGATACATGAATAAAAGCAGCTATTCCAAGGCATTTCGCCAGGAGTTCGGCAAATCACCGGAGCATTTTCTGAAGGAGGAGACGGAGGTTCCCTGGATGCCGGTGCGGGAGAAGCTGTTTGGCAGACCTGTTTCCATGTATAAGGAAACCATTCAGGAGTTTTCTGCAGCAGGAAAGGCCATGCCCAAGATCCATATGAATGGATTCAAGATCAAGGAACAGCTGGGATACTGGCTGAAGAAGCCGGATTCGGAGCAGGAGACAGCCCCTGAGATCGGTTTCTGGTACTGCGCTAAGGAGAGCGGAAGACCAGAGCTGTTTTATATCAAGGGAAGACCCATCGGGGAACATGACACTCCTTCCATGGAGGAGAATCTTCACCTGCTCACCATTCCGGGGGGCACCTATGCGGTATTTTCCATGCCCTTCACCGGCAGCAATGAGGAGAAGCAGTTCACAGTGGAGCTTCTGTCACGGTACATTTTCAACGAGTGGAAGCTGATCAACCATGTGAATGTTGATGGAAACGGTATGGTGTATGAGACTTACCGGGATGATAAAGTTTTTATCCACATTCCTGTCCTCCAGCCGGAAAACCTCTTTGTGGAGGGCAGCAGCAGAGGAACAGGTGCCTGGACAGATTACATTGACAAGCATATACGCGAGGACATTACGGTGGCCTCCGTGGCAGAGTGGGCCGGCTACTCAGAGCGCATGTTTTCTCAGGTATTCCGCCTGTACTATGACATGTCTCCGGAGGCATATATCCAGAAAAAGAGGTTGTATCTTTCCGCCCGTGGTCTGAAGCGCAGTACCAGTGTGGATATGATCGCCAGAAGGTATCATTTTGAATCTCTGGAGGATTTCCGTGAGAAATTCCTGACGGAGTTTGGCGTATACCCTGAGGAGGCAGGTACCCTGTCTTTCCAGTCGGTGGATCTGAAGAGCTTCTATCAGAAGAACAAGAAGAATGTGCATCTGTCCTTCAGAAATGAGTCCCCCATCCGCTTTATCGCTGTTCCTGTGAGCAAGAGGGAGAACTTTATGGATGCGGAGGATATTCCAGAGCAGGCGGCAAGGCATTTTCTTGAGGATGCACCTGTTTTTCTCGGCACAGAGTATGCAGGAGCAGGAGAAAAGCTGGCAATCTGGGATGAGATCCCTGACAGTGAGTCAGGAGAGATGCTGTATGAATATGTGGTGGGTCCCAAGGTTGAAAAGAGACCGGAGATGAATTATCTTCCTCTGGAGGTGAAAAGCTACGAGCTGAACGGCGGCTGGTACGCTGTGTTTGAGTCGGAGAACGAGGATGATACCACAGATCTGGCAGCGAATTTCCGCTTCCTGACCCGCTGTGCCTTCTACGGCTGGCTGCAGGAGAACCTGTATCGATATGACGGACGACGGCTGACCTACGTGAAGCTGAAAGGAAAGAAGCTGTACTTCTATGTACCGCTGATCAACTGATCTGAAAGGAGAGGGTATGGCATTATTTGGCTCCAGACATAAAAAAACAAAGATTATCATTGAAAATGATCTGTCCTCCTGTAACCATCTTCCGGCGGAGCTGAAGGTAAAAATCCTTCGTGCCCAGCTACTGATGGATGAGACAGAGTCCCGAATGGCCCAGATGGGGGTGGATGTGAGTCTGCCCTACAAGCTGCAGCTGAAGGGGGATATTGAGGATCTGAACAGAAGAATCGACGATTTTGCCAGTGGTCGTGCCAGGGAAAATGCAGAGCAGCAGTTTGAGCTGGCTGTGCAGCGTTTTCAGACCGTGGCTGAGAATGTTCTTCATTTCCGTTTTGAAAAGTGAATAAAATCATTGCAGGGTGCTCCCGGGAGGGAGCACCCTGTTTTTTTGTGTGAAAACGATTTCACAAACTCTTGCATTTGTACGACATATCGTTATGCTTTTTTGAAAATAATATCTGATTTGAAAGGTTTCGAGTCTGTTACAGGGAAAAACAGGTGATGATACAACAATCAATCTTAAGAAGTAAGCTCGCACTGAAAACGATTTCATGAATAGGAATAGAAAATGTGTTGGGGGAAATCTATAATCACACAAAGAACGTGGGAGACGTTACATTACATCTCTCACGGTACTCATACAAAATCCCATATGAAAGGCGGAAATAGTAATGAAGAAATTATTTAAGGAAATCAATGTAAAGAAAAATGTAAAGAAAAGAGTATTGGGAACTGTAGTTCTGGCTGGAATCGCTGCAGCATCCTTTGCTGGTTGCGGCAACACTTCTTCCGAAGCAGCAAAATCCGAGACTGTTGAGGCTCTGAACCAGACCGACCATTTAAATATTGCTGTACAGCCCATTCCTGGCTATCTGCCACTGTCCTACCTGCAGGATAACGGTTGGGTGGAAGAGGCTTTGAAGGAAGAAGGTTATGACAATGTAGAAGTAACCTACACTGAGTTCGAGTCCGGACCACCGGAAAATGAAGCCTTTGCTTCCGGTAGCCAGGATGTGGGTGTAATGGGAAATGTACCCACCATCTCTGCAGCAGCGGCAGGTCAGGCAAGATCTATTTTAGGCGTTGCCTACAATGGTGAAAAGACAGAGGCAGTTCTTGTGGCACAGGATTCTGATATCACTTCCGTTTCCGATCTGAAAGGAAAGAAAATCGGACTTGTAATCGGTTCTATCGCCCAGGACTTCCTGGATCGTCTTTTAGAGAAGGAAAATATCGGTTCAGATGAGGTAGAACTTGTAAACCTGGCATCAACAGAACAGCAGAGTGCTTTGGCAACCCACCAGGTGGATGCCATTGCGGTATGGCAGCCCATGATTGCTCAGGTGGAAGCAGCCGGCACCGGCAGAGTTCTTGTGGATGGAACAGATGTATATAAATGCGAAAATCTTATTTCCGGAAACACAGAGTACATCGAAGAAAATCCGGAAATCGTAAGGATTTTTATTGAGCAGTATGCAAGAGCTGCCGCAGAGGTTTCAGCAGATACTGCGAAATTCTCCGAACAGTATGCAGAAAAATACAGTTTAGATGCAGACATCGTAAATGCAACTATTTCTGATATGAATTTCCAGGTGGCAATCACCGACGAAGATATCGAAGACTTCCAGAAAACAGCAGACTGGTTATTCAATTCCGGAAATGTAAAGAAACAGGTAGTGGCGAAGGAGATCGTCAATACAGAATTCGCTAATGCTGTAGAAGTAAAATAAAAGTAAACCAAGACTGGAGCGTAAGAGAAATGAGACGATATGAAAATAAAATCAGTGTATGGGTTGAAAGTATCCTTCCCCTTCTGCTCCTCGGCCTGATTTGGGGCGTTTCCGGTATGAGCGGACGGTTAAATACAGTGGTTATGCCTTCCCTGGGAACGGTTCTTCAAACATTTTGGGATGGAATTACAAGCGGAAGTCTGCTTCTGGCTTTAGGAATCAGTATACGAAGAGTTTTGATTGGCTATGTGATCAGTGCTGTATTAGGCATTGGCATGGGAATTGTTATTGGTCTTTCTAAGCACATGCAGAGACTTACCGGCCTGCTGATTCAGATTTTACGTCCCATTCCTCCCATTGCCTGGATCCCTTTGGTGATCCTGTGGATGGGAATCGGTGAGCAGTCTAAAGTATTTTTAATCTTCCTGGGCGGTTTCTTTACGATACTGATCAATGTAACCGATGGCATCCGCTACACGGATAAGAAATTGACAGAAGTTGCAGCGGCAATGGAAACCCCAAAGAAAAAATATATTACTCAGCTTGTGATCCCGGCGGCTATGCCATCGATTTTTACCGGTCTCAGGGTGGCCCTGGGAAGCTGCTGGACCTGCGTAGTGGCAGCGGAACTGGTTGCATCCACAAGCGGTATCGGCTATATGATTTCCAATGCCAGAAACTTTGGGCAGATGGACGTGGTTATTGTAGGTATGCTTGCCATAGGAATCGTGGGAAAGATCATGGATGTCATATTAAATGCCATCGGTGGACATATTTTGGCATGGAACGCATAGGAGGGATTCAGTTGAGTACAACAGTTTTAAAAGAAAGGGAGTATGGCAGGACATTTCCGGCAGATGTGGCATATAACAGCCCGCCCTATATTGAGATCAGCCATCTTTCCAAAACATTTCCTAAACAGACAGAGAAAGATAAAAGCAAAAAGAGCGAAGAATTTAAAGTGTTGGAAGACATCAATTTTTCTGTTTTTCGAGGAGAATTTATCTGTATTGTTGGCGGAAGCGGCTGCGGAAAAAGTACATTTTTACGCGCTATGGCCGGACTGGATCCGGCGTATAGCGGTTCCATCCAGATAGATGGTCAGAAAGTAACCGCACCTAAAAAAGAAAGAGGTATGGTTTTTCAGGAACCCAGATTGTTCCCCTGGTTATCTGTGGAGGATAATGTCATCTTTGCCCTGAATGAAGGCAGTACAGCAGAAAAGAAGCAGAAGGCCCAGGAATGTATTGATCTGGTGGAACTTACCGGTTTTGAGAAAAGCCTTCCCAAAGAGCTCTCCGGAGGAATGGCCCAGCGAGCCAATATTGCCCGGGCTTTAGTGAACAAGCCGGATATCCTCTTTTTGGATGAACCCTTTGGAGCACTGGATGCTTTTACAAAGATCCAGCTGCAAAATGTACTCTTTGATATCAAGAGAAAAGAAAAGAGCACCATGATCATGGTTACACATGATATTGAGGAGGCTGTATATCTGGCAGACCGTATACTGGTTATGGATAAAAATCCGGGAAGAATCAGGGAAATCGTTACTGTGGATCTGCCAAGACCAAGAAACAGAAATGACTACAACTTTATTCGTCTTAGAAAACAGGTATACAGCTTCTTCTTCCAGGGAAAGGAAGTACAGGAGGAATACAACATTTAATCTGGAAAGTAATCGGAAAATGTCAGTGAAAGCTGACCAGAATTGTGCATCAGGTTTCCGCAAGCGTCGACTCGAATCTTAGAAACAGGAGAGTATTAACTATGTCTGCAGTATTATCACCGCAAGAGGAACGAATCGTAAAAAATGGAGGAAAAATCGTTTTTTCTTCCAATGACAAAAAATCAAGAACACAGAAATTATATGACAGCTTCAGTGAAAGCAAATCCTATGTGGATGTTGAACGAGCAAAATATTTCACAGAGTCCTTTAAGGAGACAGAGGGTCAGCCTCTGAATCTCAGATGGGCCAGGGCCTTGTACCACATTGCAGAAAAGATTGAGGTATATATCGAACCGGATCAGCTGATCGTGGGTCGTGTGGGAAGAACAGGCAAATACGGGTTGATCTATCCGGAGTTAGACGGCTGCTTTTTAGAGCAGTTTGTACACCAGGCAAAGGACAGAAAAGAGTCTCCCTTTGAAATTGAGCCAGAGGACGTTAAGGTGATCGAAGAAGAAATTGCACCTTACTGGAAGGGAAAAACCTATTACGAAGATTTATCCCAGTCATTTCCGGAGGATGTTTTAAAGGTGACCTATGACCCAAATGATCGCTTTTCTTCTCGATATATCGTCAATGAATCTTCAGCATGGCGCTCTGCCCTTCAGTGGGTGCATGATTATAAAAAGGGCATTGATGAAGGATTTGCAGCCATCAAAAGAGAAGCCCTTGCGGCCATTGAACAGCTGGATGAAATGAATCCGGTGGATTCCATTGATAAAAAGGCCTTCTATGAGGCCATTCAGATCACCTGCGATGCCATTATTCTGTGGGCTCACAGACATAGCGAGAAGGCCTTAGCCCTTGCCAGGGAAGAACGGGATGAGCAGCGTAAACAGGAACTTTTAGAAATTGCCCGAATCACTGCAAAGGTACCGGAATATCCGGCAGAAAGCTTCCACGAAGCCTTACAGGCCCAGTATTTTATTCAGATGTTCTCAAGAATCGAGCAGAAAACCGGTGCCACCATTTCTAACGGCCGTATGGATCAGTATCTGTGGCCCTATTACAAGAAAGATAAAGAAGCGGGAAATATCACCCCTGCCCGTGCCAGGGAACTCTTTACCTGTGTATGGTTAGGCATGGCTCAGTACCAGGATCTTTATATCAGTCCTGCCGGTGCAAAATTCAACGAGGGTTATGCCCATTGGGAAGCTGTTACCATCGGTGGTCAGGATGAAAACGGAAAGGACGCTACCAATGAGCTTTCCTACCTGCTGTTGGAAAATAAACGTGAATTCCCTCTGAATTATCCGGATCTTGCCGCACGAATCCATGCAGGTTAGCCAGATGCCTTCCTTCATGCGGTATCGGAAACCATTAAGGAGGGAAGCGGATTTCCGAAGCTATTAAATGATGAAGAAATCATTCCGGGACTTTTGGCTCATGGCGCTGATTTTGCCAATGCCAGAGACTATTCTGTTTCTGGATGTACAGAAGTCCGCATGCCAAACCTGGATACCTTTACCACAGCATGCCCATGGATCAATCTTGGTTCAGTGGTGGAATTAACACTGAACAATGGACGAATGAAGAAATACGGGGATGAGCTGCTGACCATAGAAACCGGTGATCCAAGGACCTTTGAGACCTACGAGGAACTGGAAGAAGCTTTCTTTAAACAGGAAAAATATATTTTACAGCAGGCCTTTAAACAGCAGTATATCGCCAACCGTCTCCATGCAAAGCATTTTGCCTCTCCTTTTGGCTCCGCTCTGCACAGGCTGTGCATGAAAAACGGCCAGGATCTCCATAGTGAGCATATTGATGGCGGAATGGATGTTGGATTCTTTGATTTCATTGGCTTTGGCACAGCGGCAGATTCTCTGGCAGCCCTGAAAAAGGTTGTCTATGATGAAAAAACTCTCACCATAGACCAGGTACTGACGGCTTTAGATGCAGATTTTGAGGGATATGAAATCGTTCGTCAGCGACTGCTTCATGCACCAAAATATGGCAATGATGATCCATATGCCGATAGCATTGCCAAGAAGATTGATCGTTACGGTGTGGAGTTTGGAGAAGCCTACTCTGACTATCTGGGTGTTCAGATGGATCTCAGATATGTATCTCAGTCCTCCAATGTACCTTTTGGCAGTGTTGTTTCAGCAACACCTAACGGAAGAAGAGCATGGACCGCTTTATCCGACGGTGCTTCTGCTTCCCAGGGAGCAGACACCAATGGACCAGCTTCAGTCCTTCTTTCCAACGTTCACACAAAAAACAGTGATCTGAAGAACCGTGCCTCCAGACTTTTAAATATCAAGATGAGTCCGGCAAGTGTTCAGGGCGAGGACGGAACCCAGAGAATGATTGCCTTCATCAAAGCCTGGAGAGATTTGAAGCTGTGGCATCTGCAGTTTAACATTATCAATCAGGAGACGCTGCTTGCGGCCCAGAAAAATCCGGAAAACTACAGAAGTCTTCTGGTTCGTGTGGCTGGCTACAGTGCTTACTTTGTACAGCTGTCACCGAATCTGCAGGATGATATCATCCTCAGAACCCAGAACGAATCCTTTGGAGGATAAGCATCATGAGTGCTGCAGGCATCGTATTTAATATTCAGCATTTTTCCATCCATGACGGACCGGGCATCCGTACGGTGGTGTTCCTGAAAGGATGTCCCCTGCGTTGTCGCTGGTGTGCTAATCCGGAATCCCAAAATCCACACCCGGAAGTGGCATGGTCAAAGCAGGAGTGCATCGGTTGCCAAAGCTGTGTCCATGATCTGAAGGAGGTGAATTGTGGGATATCCGCCCGGGATGGTATTGTATGGGATCCAAAAGTGAAGGTAGATGAAGCGCTTTCCAAAAAGATTCACAGAGTGTGTCCGGCAAGAGCACTCCATGTGATTGGCGAAAAGAAGAGTGTAGAAGAGATTCTTGAGCAGGTGGAAAAGGATCGCATGTTTTATAATACCAGTGGCGGAGGCCTGACGATATCCGGCGGTGAGCCTTTGATGCAGCCGGAATTTACCCTGGAACTTTTGCGAGAAGCCAGGAAACGACAGATTTCTACCTGTATCGAAACCACAGGTCTGGCAAGCTGGGACCACATCATGCCCATCGTGGAACAACTGGATCATCTGATCATGGACGTGAAAAGCCTTTCTGCACAAAAGCATAAAGAGTATACAGGAGTGAGCAACGAAATTATCTTGCAGAATCTGAAAAACATACGAAAACTTTTTCCTGAACTTCCCATCAAGGTCCGTACACCTGTGATTCCTGGCTTTAACAATACGGAGGAGGAGATTGGTCAGATTGCTGCTTTTGTCAAAGATCTTCATTGTGAGTATGAGCTGCTGAAATACCACAGACTGGGTGAACCGAAATATCAGTCACTCCACCGGGAATATCCCATGGGTCAGGTGACTTTGTCGGAACAGGAGTTTGAGGGATTGAAAGCCTGTGTTCGGAACATTCAGAAAATGTGATAATTGACGTGATAGTATTCAGGGATTGAAAAAGCCCTCTGAGAAACTGATATGTAGGGGCTGTCGCACTAAGCCCCTTCACAAATCGAGAGGTGTCTATTGTATTTAACAATGGATGCCTCTCTTTTTTTGTGTATGTCAGGGTGGATGACCAGACGCAAGACATACACTTGAAGCATTTGCGTATTAGAAAAAATCCGGCCCTTTTGTTCTTTATCAATTTGCCGCTTTAATTAATTGAAAAATTTTCTTGACAAATCAAACAATTGCAGGTAAATTATTATGCATAAGCGTTGACGGAGACAGTAACCGCTCATTCCGAACAGCAAAGCGAACCGGTGATGGTGAGAGACCGGTGTTAGTAGGTGAGATGGCGAATATCCCTCCTGAGCTGCCGGCTGAACCAGTTGTGTAGTAGGCTGTGCCGTCTTTTCCACGTTACAGGAAACTCGTATGATTGTATGTAGTAATTGGTGGTATAACGCGCGTATAGTATGCTCGTCCTGTTACGGACGGGTATTTTTTTGTTTATAAGGAAATGTACTGATTCCCATGAGGCAGATAATAGTTGTCTAAATGATATGGTATCTTTGATACCTTGGGGAAAAAGTATGGATTCGCAGTTTTACATGGCTGCCCGTGGAGATAAATACCGTGTTTATCCACATCAGACATGCAATAAGAAGCTGGGATACAGCTTAATTCAACTTGCAGTGGTTCAGAGCAGTAGCTTCTGAAATGTCTGTACTAGCAGGCTTCAATACAGTAGCTTCTGAAATATCTTCTCATACAGGTTTCAAAGAGTTTCTGACACATCTGCAAAATATTATTTATCAGAAAGAGGGAAAACTATGAAAAAGATGACAGAAATCCGCTGGCATGGACGCGGTGGTCAGGGTGCAAAAACCGCCAGCCTCCTCCTTGCTGATGCAGCATTTATGGCAGGAAAGTTTGTACAGTCCTTTCCGGAGTACGGTCCAGAGAGATCCGGTGCTCCTATCACAGCCTACAACAGAATCTCTGAGGAGAGATGCAGTATCCACTCCAACATTTATGAGCCGGATTACGTGGTTGTAGTTGATGAGACTCTTCTGGAGTCTGTAGATGTAACAGCAGGCCTTTCCAAAGAGGGTGCCATCATCATCAACTCTGAGAAACCAGCTGCTGAACTTCGTCCTCTTCTTCGCGGATATGAGGGAAGAGTGTTCACTGTTCCGGCAGGTCCGATTTCCAGAAAACATCTGGGAGCATATTTCCCAAATACACCAATGCTGGCAGCTGTTGTAGAAGTAAGCAAATGTGTAGACCCTGAAAGCTTTATCAAGGATATGGAAGTGTCCTATCGTCATAAATTTGCCAAGAAACCGCAGGTAGTACAGGGTAACCTGGACTGTCTGGTGGATGCCATGAAGGAGGTTAAGGAATAATGAGTAAAAAAGCTTCTGAAATCAACGAGCAGATCACATGGCAGGAGATGACCACCGGCTGCGAGATCTATGAGGGAGGAACCTCCCGCCTTACCATGACAGGAGAGTGGAGATCAAAAGTTCCTGTATGGGACCCTGCAAAATGCAAACAGTGCCTTCTCTGCACACCTTTCTGTCCGGATTCTTCTATCCCGGTTACAGATGGAAAGAGAGCTGATTTTGACCTGGATCACTGCAAAGGCTGCGGTATCTGCTATACCGTATGCCCATTTAAGGCCATTGAGTGGAAGGAGGTACACTGATTATGAGTATTCGTGACAGATTATCAGGAAATGAAGCCATTGCAACAGCCATGAGACAGATCAATCCGGACGTGTTCGCAATGTTCCCAATTACACCATCCACTGAGATTCCTCAGTATTTTGCCCAGTATGTGGCAGATGGTAAAGTAGATACAGAGTTTATCTGCGTTGAGAGTGAGCATTCCTCCCTTTCTGCATGTATCGGTGCAGAGGCAGCAGGATGTCGTGCTGTAACAGCTACCTCCTCTGCAGGTCTTGCCTATATGAATGAGGTGCTTTTTGTAGCAGCCTCCTGCCGTCTTCCTATCGTTCTGGCAGTATCCTGCCGAGCTCTGACAGGACCAATCAACATCAACCATGACTACTCCGACTCCATGGCTGAGCGTGATTCCGGATTCATTCAGATCTACGCTGAGAACAACCAGGAAGCCTATGACAACTATCTTCAGGCCCACAGAATCGCAGAGACAGCAGATGTACGTCTCCCTGTCATGATCTGTGAGGACGGATTCATCACTTCCCACGCTCTGGAGAACATCGAGCTGGAGGAGGACGATGCAGTAAAGGCATTTGTTGGCGAGTACAATCCTGAGAACTACCTGCTGAAATCAGAGAATCCTCTGGCAGTAGGACCTTACGGAACCTCTCCATATTACATGGAGGCCCGTGTTGCTCAGGCTGAGGCTATGAAAAATGCAAAACGTGCCATCCTGGACGTTGCTGCTGACTTTGAGAAAACCTTCGGACGTAAATATGGCTTCTTCGAGGCATACAAGATGGAGGATGCAGAGACAGCCATCGTTCTTATGGGATCCTCTGCAGGTACTGCAAAAGCAGCTGTGGATGAACTGAGAGAGCAGGGCAAAAAAGTAGGTCTTGTTAAGATCCGTGTATTCCGTCCATTCCCAGGTGAGGAGCTGGCAGAGGTTCTGAAAAACTGTAAAGCAGTTGCTGTACTTGATAAGAGTGAGGGCTTCAGCGCAATGGGTGGTCCTCTGTTTGCAGAGACTGCGTCCGCATGCATCAACCTGGACAGCCGTCCAAAGATGGTTGACATCGTATACGGACTTGGCGGACGTGACTTCACAGTAAAACATGCAAAGAGAGTCTTTGATCGTCTTGACAGAATCGTGGAGACCGGAGAGACCGGACCGATTTATTCCCATATGGGACAGAGAGATCAGAGAGAGGAGGTACAGTAATCATGGCTTATAACTTAAAAGAAGAAATGAGCAAACCGGAGCGTTTTGCTGCCGGACATCGTCTCTGTGCCGGCTGCGGCGCAGGTATTACCTGCCGTGCTATGATGCGTGCAGTAAATCCGGAGGATAAAGCAGTTATCTGTAATGCTACCTCCTGTCTGGAGGTTTCATCCTTCCAGTATCCATATACAGCATGGGAGGATTCCTACATCCATGTTGCCTTCGAGAACACCTCTGCAGTGGCATCCGGTGTTGAGACAGCCATCAAGGCAATGAAGAAAAAAGGTAAACTGGGTGACAACTTCAAGGTAATCGGCATCGGTGGTGACGGTGGTACCTATGATATCGGTTTCCAGTCCCTTTCAGGAGCAATGGAGCGTGGTCATGACTATACTTACTTCTGCTATGACAACAACGCATACATGAATACAGGAACACAGCGTTCCTCTGCAACACCAAGATTCGCCAATGCCACCACAACACCTGCTGGAATCGAGTCTGTAGGTAAAAAGCAGAACCAGAAGGATCTGACACAGATCATTGTTGCTCACGGTTCCCCATACGTGGCACAGACCACACTGCTGGGCAACTTTAAGGATTTCCACCAGAAGGCACACAAAGCCATCTACACAGAGGGACCAACCTTTGTAAACGTGCTTTGTCCATGTCCAAGAGGATGGGGATATCCGGCAGAGATGCTTCCGGAGATCACAAAACTGGCAGTAGACACCTGTGTATGGCCAATGTACGAGGTGGAGAACGGAGAGTATCATCTCACCTATATGCCAAAGAAAAAACTCCCTGTTGAAGAGTTCATGAGACCACAGGCACGTTTCAAACACTGCTTCAAACCAGGAAATGAGTGGACCCTGGAGGCAGCACAGGAGTACGTGGACCAGAAATGGGAAGAGCTGCTGGCTAAATGTAAATAAGGAACTGATTTCTTACAGAATGCAAATATGGAGTCAGCTTTTTACAATTTATAAATTAAGAATAAGAGAGATTGAGGGCTGTTGCAACTGTTGTTGTGACAGCCCCTTTTCAAATACACAAATGATAAATAATGAAGGCAACAGAAAACAGGAAGGGATTTAAGGATGAAAGCAATAGAAAACAGAAGAAGCATCAGGAAGTATAAATCAGATGAAGTAGATACGGCTATCATCGAGGAACTGATCTACAGCGCAACTCTTGCACCGTCTGCAAAAAACAGACAGCCCTGGAAGTTCATTGTGTATCGGGGAAATGCGAAACAGGAGCTTGTTGAAGTGATGCGAAAGGGTGTAACTGAAGAGAAAATAACCCACAGATCTATGCCACAGTGGGCCTGGGCAATTCCTGATGCTGAGAACACGATTCGGATTATGGAGGAAGCACCCTGCCTTATTGCGGTGCTGAACACGAATCAGAAAACCCCCTTCGCCACCATTGGGAATGAGGACAGAATTGTGGAAATCTGTGATTCACTGTCTATTGGTGCTGCCATCGAAAATCTTATTTTGAGAGCAACTGATATGGGGTTGGGGACTCTCTGGATAGCAAATACCTGCTTTGCCTATGAGGAATTGGTTAAATACATAGGAACAGAGCATCAGCTGACAGGAATTGTTGCAGTGGGATATCCAGCAGAAGCACCTGGTAAGAGGCCAAGGAAGAAGATGGAGGACATTCTGGAGTACAGAGAACTGTAACAGACCATGTAAAATGTGTATTTATTGCAAAAAGACTTTCCAATCGTGGCATTTCGGGTTATACTGCAGGTAAATCGGGAGTTTTTAAGAGAATTCACGGTGGACCCTGTAGCAACAGGAAAAAATATAAATATAAGGAGGTAAATTATGGACAGTTGTGATAGTCAGAGTCGAAGTATATATAACGATGGATTCAGACCTGATACTTACAATGGTCTGTAATTTGCCATGTCAAATGGGAGCATAATCGGCCTTTATCCACCGTTATATACAGGTTCACATGGGCAAACTGTGAGACTGTCGTAGAAGACGGTGGATTTTTTGCGCCCATTTTTTCGTTTATTTTACGCAAAGGAGGCCGAATTATGATGAGAGAAGTATTAAAAATAGAAAAGAGGTGAAAAAGTGAAGAAAATAAGAATCACTGCTGTAAGAAAGGCCGACTATAAGGACCTTCAGCTTCAGTATGAGAATCCCATAGAGGATGCCTGCAATGTAACAGAGGGGCAGGTATGGATCGCTGAAGGCTGGTCCAAACCGGAGAGCTTCTGTGACAGTGCATGGGAAAGTATCTCTCCCTTTGTTATGACTTTGGCCCACGGAGGAGAGAATTTCTATAACGGCTGGATGAAGAACAGAAAATCAGCAATGCTTAGCTGCAATGACGGATTCCGCCCGGTAAGCTTTTATATAGAAGTAATTGAGGAATAACGAATAAATAGTATAAAAAAGAATTCACGAGATGTTCGTAAAAAATAGAATTCAGGAGACATTCGCCGGAAAATCAGCAGCATTTTTAGATAATGGAAAGACAGGGGAAATGCTACGGAAATAATGGATTGATATTTTATAGCTATCATAAAAAACAAGGACAGTTTGTGGGATGCCCTGGAAACGGAAAGGAAAGAAAAGTATGAAGAGTAAAAATATCAAAAAAGGATTATTAGCAAGTGCCCTGTTATGTGGAGCGCTGCTTGTCGGATGTGGCAATACCACTGTGAAAAAGGATACGGATACCTTATATCAGGTTGCGCTGCTTCAGTCTCTCACTGCAGGACAGTATGACGGAGTAGTTACAGTGGAGGAACTCAGCAAACACGGAGATATTGGATTAGGTACATTTGATGCCATCAATGGAGAGATGATCGTGCTGGATGGTGTGGTATATCAGGCATTGGGAGATGGAACCATCGCAAAGGCAGATATGAAGGAAACAGTTCCCTTTGCCACCGTGACCTATATGGATGAAGACATTTCTGTTAAGGATTTCGAATCAGATGATATGAATGCATTAAAATCCCAGTTGGATGATATTGTGAAGGAGAATGGTGCAAATTATTTCTATATGATCAGAATGGACGGCAGCTGTGATGAAATTAAAGTACGTTCAGAGCTGAAGCAGGAAAAACCATATAAATCCCTGGATGTGGTACTGGCCTCTGATCAGAGGGAGTACGAGTATACCGATTCAGAAGGAACACTGGTGGCATTATACTGTCCGTCATACATGGATAAACTCAATACACCGGGATGGCATTTTCATTATCTGTCAGCTGATAAAACCACAGGCGGTCATGTTCTGGATGTGAAGGGCTTTACAGGAGATCTGAAGATGGATAAGTTCACAGAGTTTAAGATGGTGTGCCCGGAGAATGAGATTTTCGATTCCCTGGATCTTGCCGTGGACCAGAAGGATCGCATCAAAGAAGTAGAGCAGGGAAAATGATGAAAAATGGAAAAGTTTTTTCAATGATTATTCTTATATTGAATAGTATCGGAGTTCTTCTCCTGTTGTTTTATGGAGTTCCTTTGCTTACCCATGATACCACAGTGATGAATCCGGATGCTATGTTGCCCTTTGAGGAATGGGACAGGGCCGGCATGATGCTGACGGTTCTGTTCTTTCCTCTTACGATTGTGGACACCCTCTGGTTTCTTATGGAAAAAGCAAGGCACAGGGCGGTGAGGGCGTTTTGTTTTGCACCTAGTGTACTATGTCTGATTCTGGTACTGGTGTACTTGCTTTCAGCCCTTGCACAGTAAATTCTCAAAGAATTTATGAAATAATTTTTTCCTTTTGCAACATTTGGTGGCTGTCATCTGTATATAAAGCAGAAGGGTACTTAAACCAACAACAAAGAGGCACAGCAATTCTGATAGGAAGATGTCAGCTAAAGCAGACCAGAATCTCGCGCCAAGCCTCACGTACCTTCGAATTAAATATAGAAAGGACATAGTAACATGAAAGCAAAAAGAATTATGGCAACCGTATTATGTATCACAGCAATGGCAGCATTTACAGCCTGTGGAGTACCTGGAAAGGGAGATAATCCTGCCGGAGCAAGTAGTATTTCCGGCTCCGATCAGGTGAAAGAAAATGATGAAGGAGTAATTGTTGTAGGAGAGGATGAATCCACCTGGAGTCCAAATGCCATGGAAGAAAAGGGAAGTGTTGAGATTCCCAATCCCTGGATTGAATGCCAGAGCCTCGATGAAGCGGAAAAACTTGTGGGTTATTCCTTCCAGGTGCCGGAAGTGATAGCTGGTTATGAGAAGGGAATCATAGAGGTGCTGGAACAGCGCATGATTCAGATGATCTATGTGAATGGAGAGGAATCTGTTGTGATAAGAAAAGCCTTATCTGCAGAAGATCCCAGTGGTGACTTTAATGAATATGCAGAAGAGACAACCATTTCGGTTGGAGAAAATCAGGTAACTATGAAAGGAGAAAACGGAATGGTGAATCTTGCAATCTGGTTCGATGGCGAGTATGCGTATTCCGTAAATACACCGGAAATGAGTGCAGAGGATGTTGCTGCGCTGGTAGAGCAGGTAAAATAACCACAGGATAAGAAAGGCAGACTGGAGTACCCGAATCCTATCAAGTAAAAGCACTGATGCACAGCTTCACAATACTATGCGCGAAATACAAAGGAGTAAGGAATGGAAAATACTGGTGTATGGCTGAATACGCCCTGGGGAGAATTCTTGCAAAAATTTGCAGATGCAATGGTTTGTTTATTTGAGGTGTTGGGCAGAAAAACAGCAGATCTATTGTTCTCCGGAAAAGAAAACCGGCTGAAGACTATTTCGTCTCAATGGATTTTGTCAGAAAAAAGGGTAGATACAAAATACCGAACCGCATCAGAACATGGTTCTGCTACAGGACAGATGACTTCGGTGGAGCAGGCGTTGGATCAATATGGCAATGCAATTCTGAGGCTGGCCTATTCCTACCTTCACAATATGTCTGATGCGGAGGATATTCTTCAGGATACGCTGATCAAGTACATGCAGACTGCCCCTGAATTCGAAAATGAAGCCCACAGGAAAGCCTGGCTTCTTCGTGTGGCAGCCAATCTTTCAAAAAACAGGATACAGTATAATCAGCTGCGTGAAACGGATGAGCTGGCGGAAACTCTTATTGCAGAGGTGAAAAATGATCTTTCGTTTCTCTGGGAGGCGGTAAAGGCACTGCCACATAAATACAGAGAGGCTATCCATCTGTTTTATCAGGAGGGATACTCCAGCAAGGAAATCAGCAGGATATTAAGACGCAACGAAAGCAGCATTCGTTCTGATTTACGAAGAGGACGGGAAAAGCTGAAAGAAATACTGAAGGAGGCGTATGATTTTGAGTAGGTCCTATCATGAGATTATGGAAAAAATAGAAGTGACTGAGGAAATGCGCAGTCGAATTCTTTCTAATGTGGCTTCAAAGACTGAGGAAAGACCTGCAAAGATCATTCCTTTCAGGAGGGTGCGGAAAATTGCCACCATAGCTGCTTGCCTTGCCCTTCTTCTTCTCAGCGGAACTGTGCTGAAACAGGTGGTTCACCTGGGGAAAACTCAACCGGAAGAGATGATTCTGAGTCCTGTTGGAACCATGGTTGAATGTAGTTCTGTAAAGGAACTGACAGAAAATGCGGGATTTTCCATGGAGGAAGTAATGAATCTGCCTTTTGATGCGGATTCGGTATCCTACACCTGGGACGGTCTGTCTGTGGCTGAAATCATGTATACTGGCAGTGAGAATAGCCTGATTTATCGAAAGGGTGTCGGTACTGAGGATATTTCCGGTGATTATTCTGAGTATGAGCAGGTGAGAAAGGATTCTGTTGGGGATATTTCCGTCACTGTCAAGGGAAATCAGAATCTGTATGTCCTTGCAACCTGGTGTCGGGATGGATATTCCTATGCAATCAGCCTGGAACAGGGAATTGCACTGGAAGATATGAGGTCACTGGTAGAAGGAGTTTCAAAATCAGATCATCATAGTAATTGATACTTCCCTTTTCCGATTTTGATAACAAGGTTATCCTTTTCAAATTGATTTAAAATTCGTTGAAGCTGTCTCGGACTGCAATGAAGTCTGTAGGCAGCTTTTTCGATTCCATGTAAGGTTTTGTTTTCGCATTTGTATTTCAAATAATTCAAAATACGCTCAGACAGTGAGGAGGGAGCAGCATCGTTATTGGTTATGGAGATCATCTTAGTTGCCATTGTGGACGCAATCAGCTGTAGAAAAGCGTTGTTATTCAGCAGTTTTTCTCTGTAGGTAGCTGTATCCATTGCAATGGTTGTCAGCTGGCTTGAGGCTTCTGCAATTACATTGCTTTCCCCGGTGGTGAAGAAATCCATCTCGCCAATGATATAATTTTCATTGCCTGTAGAAAGGCTGTAGGAACTGCCATCATCCCGAATGAAGGAGATGGACAGACTGCCATTAACAACCACCTGAAAAAGTGTGTGGTTGGAAATACATTCGCCGGTTTCATATTCAATTAAGAAGAGCGGAACATCTAACGCTCCGCGAGGATGCGCAGCGATTCTGATGGGAAGATATCAGCTAAAGCTGACCAGAATCGCGCGCCAAGTCTCCGCAAGCGTCGACTTGAATATAGGATAAACTGCGTTGGAAAACAATAAAGAGGAGAGAAAATGATGAACAACGTATTTGAAGAAAAGAGTATTCCAAAAGCAGTTTTGAAACTTGGAATACCGGCAATGTTAGGTTCTCTGACCACACTGATCTATAACATAGCCGACACCTATTTTGTTGCTCTCACAAAGGAGCCGGCAATGATCGCAGCGGTTACTCTCTGTGTTCCTGTTTTGCTGATTATTATGTCCATTGCTTGCATTTTCGGAATGGGTGGAAGCTCTGTAATTGCCAGAATGATTGGCGAGGGAAGACAGGAGGATTCTGCAAAATGCTTCAATTTCTGTACCTATGCCATGGCAATTGTTGGTTTGCTGGTACTGGTATTGGGTCTGCTATTTTCAAAACAGATTGCTGGCATTGCCACTTCCTTTGGTTTTGTCTGTGCATCCTTCTATTATCTGATTTGTCTTGCAATCCAGGAAAAAAAGAAAAATGCTCTTGTGAAGATGTCTCCAAAAAACTTTTCCATGGAAAAAAGAATGGTTGCCAATGTGATCAAAATCGGTATTCCAGGGGCATTGATTACAGTAATGCTGAGTCTGTCCAACATCGTATTAAACAACTTTATCGGAATCTATGGTTCCAATGCAGTTGCCTCCTATGGAATTGCCTATAAAATCGACATGTTTCCTATTATGCTCTCTGTAGGCTTATCCCAGGGAACAGCACCATTGGTGGGATATTACTATGGACAGAGGAATGAAAAGAATCTTTCTAAGGCAATGAAAACGGGCACAGTCTATGGAATGATCCTTGGGGCATTTTTTACAGCAATACTGTTTTTCGGCAATCGCCTGTTTGCAGGAGTGTTCCTTTCTGAGGAGGGACTGATTGCACAGACAGAATGGTTTTTAAGATTGCTTTGCTTCCATGCACCATTACTTGGAATCATCAACATGGTAACTGCATATTTCCAGGCCCTGGGAAAAGCAACCAATTCACTGATTATTACAATTCTGAGAAATCGGTTCTTTTTATTCCGGGAGTAGCAATACTGAACTATCTGTTTGGATTGAACGGCGTATTATTAACACAGCTGGTGGTGGAAGTTTTCATTTCCCTGATCTGTATTCTGCTGTATACACGTAATAAACCTGTGAAAGTACTGGCAAAACAGTAAAAATATCATAAAATACTGAAAGGACGCAGTCTGTCAGGTGTATGGCCCCAAAAGTTTGGATAATAAGCGGGAATCCTCGGTAATTCAAATACCGATGTAATTCACACTTACAGGTCGAACAATTGGGAGGCACCTCCGGGCTGCCTTTCTTTTTTTGTGTGATATTAATGTGCAAATGGTCCTTCTTTCTGTTATTATAAATCTGTGTTAAAACCAATGGGCTTGCGTAGAAATACAGTCGAGTTGAAGGGAAGAGGATAAATGTTTGAGCAGGACTATGTAATGAGACTGATTAAAGAAATGGTAAGAACTATTTTAAAGCTGTTATTCGATATGGATTCTGATTCATTGTCTGAAGAGTTTTTGGATGAGTCAGAGGAAAAACAGAAGCTGGATGAGCTCCTTGACATGGTTGACAAAGGGTATATTAATGAGGCAGAAAATGAAATCTATGCAATTGCAGAAGAAGGGAAAAGAACAGATCTGCAGATTGCGTTACTGTTTTATTCTTATCTGAATGAAAAAACAGATGAATTTCTGGAAGCCCATAATTATCAAAGGGATGAAATTGTGTCTGGTTTGAAAGATCTTACTGCAAGCTATGGACTGGATGGATTTGCAGAAATGTATTTGTAAATGGAAAAAGAAAGGTACTATAGTGATATGAAAAATACAGTAAAATCGCAGGGATAAATACTATGGATAGATTTGTCGATATAAAGAAAAGACTGATTCAATATGCCGAAAATGACGCTGATATGAAAGCAGTCATTTCCATTGGATCCTCTGCCAGGGCGGAAGTAAAGGCAGATGAATATTCTGATCTGGATCTGATTATTGTCAGTGATAATGTGGATGTGTGGTACTCAGGAGAATACCCCAACCGTCTGGGTCATGTAACTATCTCTTTCATAGAACCAACATTAGGTGGCGGAAGAGAAAGACGCTGTATCTTTGATGAGGACAGAGATGTGGACATGATCATTTTTACCCCTGAACAGTTTGAAACGGCCCTCAAAGAGGGGGTGGCTGCCTGGGTAATGAACAGGGGGTATCAGATTCTGTATGATAATAATTCCTATGAAGAGATGATTGTGAAATATGTCACTCCCGGACATTCCAATCCACAGATCACAGAAGAAGAGTTTTACAATCTGGTAAACGATTTCTATTTTCACAACATTTGGGCAGCTAAGAAACTGTTACGAGGTGAATTGTGGTCCGCCAAGATGTGTGTGGATGCCTATTTGAAAAATATTCTTCTTAAAGCGGTTGAACTCTATTGTTATGACAGAAACAAGGTTGATGTGTGGCACGATGGAAGATTCCTGGACAGATGGGCAGAAGATAGCATAAAGCATGAGCTGAAGAACTGTTTTGCCCATTATGACAAGGCAGATGTGGTACTGGCACTTCAGGCCACAAACAGATTGTTTGAAAGAGTGACCAGGGAAATTGCTGAGAAAAGAGGATACAGTTATCCCCATGAGGCGGCTGTGTGTGCAAAAAACTATTTAATTGACTTGACTATGTGAGGCGGATTTATGAAACAATTATACGGAAATATGCAAATGACCTGGTTCAGAGTGATTCTGTTTGCAATACTTGCAGGGTTCTATACAGGAGCCGTAATGTGTATGCCTTTTCTGTGGGATACTTCATTCCAGGACATCGGAATCTGTTTTGAATGGTGGGTAATCTTTGCGGTAATCATTGTTGTAAACTGCGATAAAGGCTGGGAAGCAATGCAGAAAATCTTCCTGTTCTTCCTGATCAGTCAGCCAATGGTTTATCTGGTAGAGGTGGTATATGGGAAACTTACCTTTGATCTTGGCTGGCATTATTACCGCAGAATATGGCTTCCCATGACATTCCTGACCATTCCTGGGGGATTGATTGCCTGGTTCTGTAAGAAACAGAATGTGGCAGGTGCCATAATTCTTGGACTGGGTAATACAATTCTGGCATTAGAAGCAATTTCACATGGGGCAATGGCAGCTAACCGCTTTCCCCATCATATTCTGAGTGTGGTAATTTGCGTTGCTTCCATAATAACCATGAGTATCAATATTCAGAAAGAGAAAAAGAACCGTATGGTGGCCCTGTTGTTGCCTGTGGTTTTAACCATAGTATTGATGATCTTTCTGAAAATGAGCGACCGGGTTATTCTGGCAGTATGAAAAGAATCGAAGGCAAGGTTTTGAACCGCTGTAAAAGGAAAAAAGTCTGGAGCACATCGTGCTACAGGCTTTTTTTCAATGTATTCCAGTATCTGTGTAATGTATTACCATTTTCGTGCTTGACAAAAACGACACACGTGTCTAAAATAAAAAGTGACACAGATGTCGAAAAAGGAGAGCTGTTTGCTTATGAACAAAAAGGAACGCACAAGAGCAGCCATCTTAGATGCAACCTATGGTCTGTTTGCAAGAGATGGATTTAATAAGATTACAATGAAAGATATATGCGATGTGACAGGGATGAGCAGAGGTGGATTGTATAGTCATTTTGGAAGTACAAAGGAAGTTTTTGAGGCGATTCTGGATAGAATCAATCAAAAAGATGAAATGAATTTTCAGGATGGAATGGAAGCGGGAATGTCAGCAGTTACGATTCTTGACCATGCACTTACATTGCTGCGAGAAGAAATGGAACATGCAGAAGATTCCCTGTCCCTGGCCATGTATGAATATGCCTGCTCCTGTCCCGGTGACAGGATGGATCAGCTGAATAAAATGGGCGAAAAAAAATGGAGAGATCTTATTGAATATGGAATGAAAAGAGGTGAATTCAACCCGGTAAATGTGGATGAGATCGTAAATGTGATTCTGTATTCGTACCAGGGAGTCCGGATGTGGAGTCGAATTGTAACTATGACAACGGAAGTCTTTGATGGAATTATTCATCATATCAGAAAACAGCTTGTAAAGGAGTAGAATATGGTATTTGAGACAGAAAGATTAATACTTCGTCCCTGGAGTGAGAAGGATGCAGAAAGTTTATATAAGTATGCAAAGGATCCTCTGGTTGGTCCTATTGCAGGATGGCCAGTACACACAAGTGTGGAAAATAGCAGAGAAATCATCAAATCTGTTCTTTCCGCAGATGAAACCTATGCTGTATGCCTGAAAGAGGATAATATCCCGATTGGCAGCATTGGTTTATTCCTGTCGGCTCAGTGCCACACCAGGGCAGAAGAAGATGAAATTGAGATTGGATACTGGATCGGCGTTCCCTTCTGGGGACAGGGCCTCATTCCAGAGGCGGTAAGAGCCTTGCAGAAACATGCATTTCTGGATCTGGGGTGCTCCGCTATGTGGTGTGGTTACTATGATGGCAATGAAAAATCAAAGCGCTGTCAGGAGAAATGCGGATTCACCTATCATCACACCGAGAAGAATAAGCCATGCGCTCTCATGGGAGATGTGAGAACAGAGCATTTTTCCTATCTGACCAGGGAACAGTGGCAGAAAAACAATGATTCTGTTTTATGAAATCAGTAAACTTCAGCGTACCAGGGCGAGACTTTCGTCAGTTTCCTGACATTTTCTATGTGTGTCTCCGCCCTGTTCCAGAAACTACAATTCCTGTCAGAGGAGTTGAATCATTTTCTTGAGGGGTTAAAGGACCGGGATAGAAAAATCTTTATTCTACGTTATTGGTACATGTTATCTGTTCGTGAAGTGGCTGCAGAGACTTGTGTTTCAGAGAATCAAGTCATTCCGGGGAAGTACGAAGAGAAACGAAAGTCCTCATGGAAAAAGTATTCCAGTGTGGCAGCCGCAGTGTTGGCAGTTGTAATTCTTGGTGGATCTTCTGCCTATGCTTACAGGTGGATTACAAATCGTACAGAGGTGAATCAGGAAGAATTACCTTCAATTGGGGAGCTGATCTGTGTGGAAAACATTAATATTAATGAAATCGATACAGACAAGATATATCCTGATTATAACAGTCTTATTAAATCTTTGGATTTCGAGCTGGCAAAATCAACACTGAGTGAATCTAATCCATATATGCAGGTGCGTGTTCAGTCGGAACCTGGCACCGGGGACACGATCAGTGACACTTTTCGTACTTTTCGATTTTCATCAGGCTTTTTTTGCAGATATCTGGACAGCAATTCTCCATAGGCGGCATAGAATTCTTTCATTTCATCATCGGTCAGCATCAGAGAAGCGGAGCCAACCGTCAGAAGATCTCTTGCTGGATCAGCAGTGTCACCGGCAAAATACTGTCCAAAATCCATCTGAAGGCTCATAAGCGCAGATTGAACCAGTTGATGGGCGGAGGTTTGTGGGTCAGCTGTGGGAGCAGGAGATGCCATGGCATAAGTTTTTTCTATGGACCCCCGTTTGTTTATCTCTTTTACAATGCTGATGACATTGGCATCAAGAAGTATCTTGATATGGCGATAGAGACTGGCTCTTGGAATGTCGGTCAGGGCTTCGCCGATTTCGGTTGGTGTGGCTTGCTGTTTCAGCATGATCGCCTGCAGTATTCGCTGACGTGTAGAATTCATACAGGCTTCGACATAATCATTCTTCATTGTAGTTCCTCCTGACTAATAGTAAGCACAGCCCCTGTCTGACACCTGGGGCTTTCTTACAGAACCCATAATAACAGGATTTTGGCGATCAGATGCACTCCGAAGTGTCCTAACATCGCATACTGTATTCCATATTTGCGGAACCATCGTCCAAAAAACAGGGCAAAGCTTCCATTTAAAAGGAAACAGCGAAACAGAATCAATGGAGTGATATGTCCAAAAAACATCACAGTTGCAGGAAGATGTCCTGCAGAAAAAACCAGTGCAGCAATCACATTGGCAGTAATAAAAATCCAATCTGGTAACTGGTCCTTACTGGTCTTGCGCTGGAACAAAAATACAAGAATCAGGCCAATCACACTCATAAAAAACCAGCGAAGAAGGATTTCTTCAATCACACCTCCATAGGTCAGTGAGCAAATGAAATAAGCCACACTGATTCCTTTTTCATAATCAGCGGCAACTTCTGGAATGAGTCTTCCCATGATAAAATAATCTGACGCAAATAAAATACCCAGTATGAAAATGGCTGGACAGATCTTTTTGAGAAGTTCTTTGGAAAAACGGAAGCTGCGGACCAGTCCCAGCCGATCATTGATAAAGTATCCAATGATCCAGCAGATAAGAGAATAGAGAACCGATTGAACGGTGGTCAGGGCATACAGAGCCTGATAGCTTCCCAGCTGACTTAATGCGGATTCAATTATTTCGGGGCTGGAATGCTCCATGGTATAAACTCCCACAGAATAACCGCCAATGAGTGCGAAGGGCAGAATAAACAGATACGTTTTCAGTCCCCTTTTTAATGTGGATCGTACATAATTCTTCATTTGAGTCCTCCTTTTAGGGCAAGGATTTTGTTGAAAATATTGCTTGTGATGGTGTTTTTTGTCCCCTTTTGTTTCTGTAAGGGAAAGTCCTTCAGAAGAGGCTAAACAAAAAACAATCTATTCTCAAAAACGAGAATGGTTATATCGTTATATTATTCTCAAAAGTGAGAATAGTCAAGCGGTTCATAGTAAAAAACAGGAATACAGGCAGAAAAAGAAATTTCTAAAGGTCTGAAACTACCTGAGATCGAACGGAATGTGATATCATAAAGAGAAAAAGCATATCAGTGAGGGGGGATAAAATGATAGTAAAGGTTTTAGTTGAGAATACAGAAAACGGATGCTTTCAGGGAGAGCATGGTCTGTGTCTTTATGTTGAATACAAGGGGAAGAAATATCTGATCGACAGTGGTTCCAGCCCTATGTTTGCCCAGAATGCAGAACTGATGGGGGTGGATCTCAGTACGGTGGATGCAGCCTTTCTTTCCCATGCCCATTATGATCATTCAAGCGGATATCCTGCTTTCTTTGAAAAGAATAATCATGCAAAGGTGTATTTGCAATCCACATCAAAAAACAGACATTACTTTAAAATTGCCGGCGCTATTAAGAAATATATAGGAATTCCCAAGGGGCTTCTGGATCAGTTTCCAGACAGATTTACCTATATAGATGGAGCTGCAAAGATTGAGGAGGGAATCTACATTGTTCTACATTCTTCCGAGGGAATACTGGAACGTGCAAAGCACACCCACATGTGTGTGGTTGTGGATGGAAAGACAAAATACGATGATTTTTCCCATGAGCAGACGATTGTATTTGAGGAAGAAGATGGACTGGTATGCTTTAACAGCTGTTCCCACTCCGGAGTGGACATTGCCATTGCGGAAGTGAAGAGAGCATTCCCGGATAAGAAGATCAAGGCCTATTTTGGCGGATTTCATATGATGGGTATCACAGGAGTGCAGTCCTGCAGCTACAAGAAAAATGAAGTACAGGCTGTGGCAGAAACGTTGTCAGCTGCAACAGATGCCCGTTTTTTCTCCGGCCATTGTACCGGGATTATCGCTTATGACTGGTTAAAAGAGGTGATGGGAAACCGGCTGGAGGCATTTCAGTCAGGGAAAGTGATCGAAGTCTGAAGGGTTGAAGATGAAGGAGGTGCAGTGAAACATGCAGTACCATTGGATGGATGAATATCTTATGGCCAAAGCAGGGGTTGAAAAGGATTTCAAGGAAGAATGGAACTGGCAGCGATATATGATCAATGGTAAATTGTTCGCTGCCCTCTGCTCAGCTGATTCTTGGCTCATTCAGTAAGAAAAAGCAGGCTGAAATTCTGGGAAAATGATGGAGAAAGTATATGGAAAAACATGATAACCGGTATTCGGATTCTATTATGGATAGAATATGGTTAGAAATGGTTGAGGCAGCAAAAGCTGTGCAAAATGAAAGAAAGATATCAGATTATGTTGAGGCAGGTGGAGTTGCAGCCGCAATTTATCTCAGTGGGAGTCCAATCTCCGACTGAGATAAAACGCTCCGCGAGGATGCGCAGCGATTCTGATGGGAAGATATCAGCTAAAGCTGACCAGAATCGCGCGCCAAGTCTCCGCAAGCGTCGACTTGAATCCGAGTCCGGGAAAATATACACGGGTGTTTGCATAGATACTTGTTCTACATTGGGAATATGTGCAGAGAGAAATGCTATTTTCAATATGATAACAAATGGAGAAAATGCATTCACCAGGGTTGTGGCGATCATGCTTCCAGTTTTGGAGGATAAAGAAAGGAGCTTGCCATGAATTTTATTTCGATTCTTATGTTTATTTTTGCAGGAATGCTGCTTTTGGTGGCGATAATTCTATATAGTGGTGACACAGGTCTGATCAGAACCATAAATTATGTCAGAGTAAAGGATAAAAAGAAATATGCCAGATTTCTTGGGAAATCTATGGCCTTAACAGCTGTTGCACCATTGGTGGCCGGGATAGCGGGATTATTCCTACCTGCTATGGTATCTGTTATAGTACTGATTGTTCTTACAATTGTGATACTGATTGTTATAGCCAGACAGTCTGACAGTCATTACAGATGAAACAGGCGAATACAAATGTTGTGAAATAGACAATCGGAATTTGTGGAGGAGATTGGTTATGAAAAAGAGAGTAATCGTTAGTGTTTTTGCTATATTATCAATCATGTTAGTTCCTGCGTGTGGAAGAAAAGATGAAATATACGAGGTTCCTGACTTATCACAGTACAAGACAGATTATGTAGGAGATTCATCGAATGTTATTAAAATTGTGAGCGGTCAAGATTATCCAGAAGGATACGAATATGACAGCATTGAGATACAGTCTGAAAGTGAACCTTATGGATTAACAGTTTTTTTAAAAGTTGAGCCGTCTGCATCTGGGAGTGAAGATGAATTACAGGTTAATGCAGATATAACATTTGTTCTGATTGGCAATCTAGGAACACTTGATTATAAAAGTGCAGATAGCCAAGAAATAATTGCATCGTATGAACGGTAGAGTTATTGTTTGGCAAATTCCAGATTATGGGAGTAAAGATGTTAATCTCAAAAATAAGGTCTCAAACGTATATAAAATGATTAAGAAATTGGAAAGTCAATATGAAATTAAAATATAAATACACAGTGTTGCTGGGAACTGCATTTTTGGCATTCTGCTCTTCAGAAGTTGTGTCAGATCGTATATCTTCTGGCGGATGCTATTCAGTCCTGAATGCTGTAACTGATAAGGAATATACTGTAGGTATCCACGCTGCTGTTGATGAGAATACGGTAATTAAAGTATTTCTATATGATGGAAATGGACCAGAGAGATGGTAATTTACGGTATTGTCAAAGAAAAGGAGACACTATGAAAATAATAATCTATGGTTCGCAGTATGGTACAACTAAGAAATATGCGGATGAATTGGGAAAAAGAACAAATATTGAAGTGAAAAGCTATGATGACGTAACAGATATCAATATGTACGACACCATCATTTATTTAGGAGGCCTTTACGCAGGGGGTGTCCTGGGCATGAAAAAGACTTTTGCCAGATTATCATCTGTTTCTGACAAGAATATTATCATCGCCACCGTTGGTCTGGCGGATCCTGGCGATAAAGAAAATACAGATACCATAAAAAGGGGAATGGAAAAACAGTTATCAAAAGAGTTATTTGACCATGCTCACATTCTGCATTTGAGAGGTGGCATCGATTATTCATGTTTGGGGCTCAAGCATAAAACCATGATGGCAATGTTATATAAAAAGGCTACTGGACTTCCGGAAGAAAAGAAGACGGCAGAAGTAAAGGCAATGATTGAAACGTATAATAAGAAAGTGGATTTTGTGGATTTGAACCGTTTGGATGAAGTGCAGTTGCTGTTAGGATAATAAGCGGGAATCCTCGGTAAGTAAAGCGGACATTCGCAATCCGCTTCGCTACTTGCTCATGAACCACTGCTGACTTCGTCAGCCCATCAGCAGGAGCTTTTACTCCTGCTGATGCAAGCATCCCCCTTACCCCCGCCTACGTCTCTACGCCTTAGAGGCGGGGGACTGCTTGAAGTGGTTCAATTACCGATGTAGTTCACGATAGAAAGAAGAAAACAAAAGCGGCTGGGACCCTACCGCACAACAGGCCAATAATCTATTTATAAGGAGGAACAAGTAATGTTAAATTATGTATGGCCCCTTGGGCTGGTTGTGTTATCTAATGTCTTTTATCAAATCTGTGCGAAGTCTGTTCCAGAGGGGATGAATCCTCTGGCATCACTGACCATCACGTATCTGATTGGTGCAGTTGCTTCGGTGATTCTGTATTATGCACTGAATAAGGATGCAAATATCCTGACGGAATACAGTAAGGTAAACTGGGCACCTTTTGTCCTTGGCATTGTCATTGTCGGTTTGGAAGTGGGTTATATCTATGCCTACAAAGCAGGATGGCCTGTAAGTACAGCACAGATCGTGCAGGCGGCAATACTTGCTGTAATATTAATCTTTGTAGGGTATATGCTCTATAAGGAAACCATTACCTGGAACAAGATTGTTGGCATATTAGTATGTCTTGCTGGATTGGGACTGATCAATATGAAGTGAACAAGATATTCTGTTAAGAAGTAATGAAATTGATAGTTCATGGGCAAGTAGCGAAGCGGATTGCGAATGTCCGCTTTAAAAGGGGAAAAATGAGACGAAAAAGAAAAGGTGCTGTATCGATCATAGGAGGCGCAGATGGTCCCACCGCTGTTTTCCTTGTTGGTGGGGCGTGTAAGAAATCATTCAAGGCCAGAGTGCAGACTTATCTCTATAAAAGAAGAAGAAAAAGAGCAGAAAAGAAAATCACTGCAGGAACCCATTCTCTGGCAGAAGTGGCTGACTATGCAATGAAAAAGTATCATGCCATTGAAATGAATCCGCATAGTATTTCCTTTATGGACAATGTTTCCTTCATGGAAAATAAAAATAGTGTAAAAGAACGGCTGATCCGTGAGAATAAGCCTGAATTGCTTGCGGATATCCCTGATATACCAGCATCAGAATTCCATGACGAAGAAGCAGTTAAGAAAGTCTTCAGAGAACTGGAAAAAAGAAGTGAACGGATTGCAGAAATTCCAGATAACGAGATAAATATGGACTTTCACATGTATAAAATATCTCTGGAGGGTGGTTCATTAGAATTTGTACTTGATTATGAGTGGGACATCTTTTTTGCCTCTTATTCAGGAAATCAGAAAGAGATGAAGCAGTTGAAGAAAATATGCGATGATCTCTATCTATATTATGGAGTAAGTGAAAAAGACATTATGGAGAAGACAGAACGCTACTCAGCTCTGTTGGCGGAATTGAGTTCGTAAGAATATTTTACAAAACAACCATTCGGAGGGCGTTTGTCTCTGAGGAAGGAACAATTTATTATGGAAAAAGAAAAAGTATTTGCCATGAGTATCGGCAAGGTTTACCCCTTACTGGTGGCAAAGGCAGAAAGAAAAGGACGAACAAAAGAAGAGGTGGATGAAGTTACCTGCTGGCTCACCGGTTATTCCAAAGAAGAGCTTGCGGACAGAGTGACTAAAGGGATTCCCTATGGGCAGTTCTTTGAGGAAGCACCCTGTATCCATCCCAATGCCGGCAAGATCAAAGGATCCGTGTGCGGAATAAAGGTGGAGCTGATAGAAGATCCTCTGATGCAGAAAATCCGTTATCTGGATAAACTGGTGGATGAACTTGCCAAAGGAAAAACAATGGATAAAATTCTGAGAAAATAGAATCGAATAATTCTTGCTTTTGTGAGGTGGATGATTCATGGTAGAAATAATTGATCATAAAGTATATGAGCTTTTAAGAACAGAATACCAACAGATATGTCTTGATTTTTTCGTTTTCCTGCATGAGGAAGAATATGAAGGGGAACAAACGCATAGAAAAGCAGTTTGCAAAGCATTTGAAATAATGAATCGCAAATTGGAGTCGAAAGGATATAGCGTAAGCTTTTGTGAAGAGAAAATGCTTGCAGAAAAAATCAGCAAGGCAGAGTTTTTGGAACTTCCCGTGGATTCCTGTTATGATAGCAGGATTGAGGGGGAGAGGGCACATAACATTCCAGTCCCTCTTCCATATTGGTATGCCTTTCTGGAACCGCCCAATGACAACTCTTATCTGGAAGAGGACTATAATTCCTTAGGAAAGTATCAGTTTCAGAGCCTAATAAATGAACGGATCAAGT
>JAUNCZ010000021.1:0-1639 GCA_030526405.1 Lachnospiraceae bacterium
AAAAGAGAGGCATCCATTGTTAAATACAATAGACACCTCTCGATTTGGGAAGGGGTTTAGTGCGACAGCCCCTTCCATTTTTTATCACACCCGAGGCCCGGATACTTTGTTGTCAGTGTATTAATATAGAGTTACCGCAGTTTTTTTGCCTCAAGGAAGTCGTTCAGCTCTGCATTGATGATATCTGTCAGGAACATGTGTCCCGGAGCGTGGGTGATGGCGATGGGGGGCTTTGCCTGCTCCACCACCGACTGAGGTGTCACGCCACAGGGCCAGAAAACAGGAATCTCTCCCTCTTTAAAGTCAACGGCATCCCCGTAGTCTGGCTTCATCACATCCGCCACACCAACTGCTGAGGCATCTCCCATATGAACCGGTGCTCCGTGGACATTGGGCATTTTGGAGGTGATCTCGTGGGCGATTTTTGCATGTTCCGGTGTCATGGGGCGCATGGAGCACACCATGGGACCGTAGAAGGGACCTGCCGGTACAGTCTGGATATTGGTCTTGAACATAGGCACATTGCGGCCCTGGGAGATATGACGAACATCAATGCCTGCCCGGATCAGTGCCTCTTCAAAGGAGAAGGAGCAGCCAATGAGGAATCCTACATACCCCTCTTTCCAGTAGGAGGAGGCATCGGTGACCTCCTTCGTAAATACTCCGTTCTCATAGATTCTGTATTTTGGTATATCGGTACAGATATTTCCGCCAGCTCCCATGTCTCTGGTTTCCGGTGTATCTCTGATGATCTCCAGCACAGGGCAGGAGAAGGGGTTCAATCTGGTGAATTCCTCAAAATCAGCTGCGTACTCAGGTGGCAGAATGATAAGATTCGCCTGAGCGTAGCCCCGGCACATGCCGGCTGTGGGAAAATCAATACTGCCTTGGCGGATCAGTTCTCTGACCTCCGCCGGTGTTTTGTCAATATACGGTGTGATGTCAAATGCCATAACAGGCCCTCCCCATTGTGTAAATTGCTAAAAGAAATATGGTTTTTCTGCATTTCCTGCATCTAATGGTATAAGTATATTGCAAAGGAAGGACAAATGTCCATTCAGAAGAGAATATTCAGTACACATCTGCCTAATAATGGCACATGTTCCAAAATTACACACTCGGTTTTGTTATATATGCACAACAGAAAAATGAAAGAAGCATTTTTTTTCGTTCGCTCTGCGAATTGTCAAATACAGGGTTCCGATGTATCATAAGTTCATCAGATGAAGCGAAACAACTTCAGAAAAAGCTTAAGAAAAACGCTTAAGAATACTAACAAGGTACTAATTAACATTTGTTAATTTGACTATATATTCCCAAGCGGTCCTGGACCGCATCCTTTCTTTTTTCCTTAATAAAAGCCGGTACATTTCCCCAAAATGTACCGGCTTTTGTTGTGTACAGTTTTCGCATTAGGAATGCTCTCACAACTGTGCTTGCACAAAGGAGTGAGAGCTGTTTCTAATGCGAGGCACGCCCCTCCATGAGCAATTCAGTCTGCGAAGCAGACAGTAGAGCCCGAAGGGCGGGAATTGCGAATGAGAGGAGGCGGGCAGAAAACGCGCCCCATGAGATTCAGTCTGCGAAGCAGACAGTAGAGCCCGAAGGGCGGGAATTGCGAATGAGAGGAGGCGGGCAG